>NZ_JBNCNO010000012.1:88902-256656 GCF_049847025.1 Micromonospora sp. DT231
GGGGGGGCCCGGGGGGGGGGGGGGGGGGGGGGCCCCCCCCCGGGGGGCCGGGCCGCCCCCGCCCGCCCCGGGGGGACGGGCCGGCGCGGCCACGACGCTCAGAGGACCCGCTGCACCCAGCCGTACTCGTCGGCCGCGTTGCCGCGCTGGATGTCCACCAACTGCTCGCGCAGGCTCATGGTGACCCGGCCGGGCTCGCCGCCACCGGTCAGGAACTCGCCGTCCGGGAAGCGGACCCCACCGATCGGGGTGATCACCGCGGCGGTGCCGCAGGCGAACACCTCCCGGAGGCGACCGCTCGCCGAGTCGGCCTGCCAGTCGGCGAAGCTGACCGGCCGCTCCTCGATCCGGTGCCCGGCCGCCCCGGCCAGCGTGAGGATCGCGTCACGGGTGATGCCCGGCAGGATCGTGCCGGTCAGCGGCGGGGTGACGATCGAGTCGTCGTCGTAGACGAAGAAGACGTTCATGCCGCCCAACTCGTCCACGAACCGGCGCTCCACCGCGTCCAGGAAGACGACCTGGTCGCAGCCCGCCTCGATCCCCTCCGCCTGGGCCGCCAGCGACGTCGCGTAGTTGCCGCCGCACTTGGCCGCGCCGGTGCCGCCGGGCGCGGCCCGGGTGTAGTCCGGCGAGACCCAGACGGTGACCGGCTTGACCCCGCCGGTGAAGTACGCGCCGACGGGTGAGGCGATCACCATGTAGAGGTATTCGTTGGCCGGGCGGACGCCGAGGAAGACCTCGCTGGCGAACATGAACGGCCGCAGGTAGAGGCTGCCGTGCTCGTCGGTGGGGATCCACTCCTGGTCGATCTCGATGAGCTTGTGCAGCGAGTCGACGAACACCTCCGGCGGCAGCTCCGGCATCGCCATCCGCTGCGCCGACGCGACGAACCGGGCGGCGTTGGCGTCCGGCCGGAACATCGTCACGCCACCGTCGGCCGTCCGGTAGGCCTTGAGCCCCTCGAAGATCTCCTGCGCGTAGTGCAGCACCGCGCTGGCCGGGTCCATCGGGATCGGGCCCCGCGCCTCCACCCGGGCGTCGTACCAACCCTTGCCCTCGGCGTACCGGATGGTGACCATGTGGTCGGTGAAGACGCGACCGAACCCAGGGTTGGCCAGCAGCGCGCCCCGGTCGGCGGCGGATACCGGCGTGGGATTCGGACGGATCTCGAAGTCGAGCATGTCACCACCGCTCATCGCGCTGACCTCCCTGCGGGACAACGGCATGCGGGACCGCACACCGAATTGGCTGTGCCTGAAACTTACCCGAACGGCCGTTCAGCGGGTAGCGCCGCTCGGGCGAGACCGTGCGACCCGGCCGAGCCGAGGCCGGGCCGGTCGCTGGTGGGGTCGGGGCGGTCAGGCTACCGCGTGGGCGGCGAGACGATCGCCGACCTCTTCGGTACGTAGCGTCACGCCCGGAGTGCGGCTGGCCAGCTCGGCGGCGACCGCCGCGTTGACCCGGGCCGCGGACTCGGTGTGCCCGAGTTGCTCGAGCAGCAGTGCGGCGGAGAGCACGGCGGCGACCGGGTCGGCGATGCCCCGCCCGGCGATGTCCGGCGCGGAGCCGTGTACCGGCTCGAACATCGAGGGGTACGCCCCCTCGGGGTTGATGCAGCCGCTGGCTGCCAGCCCGATCCCACCGGTGACGGCGGCGGCGATGTCGGTGAGGATGTCGCCGAAGAGGTTGTCGGTGACCACCACGTCGTAGCGCTGCGGCTGGGTGACCAGGAACATCGCGGCGGCGTCGACGTGCTGGTATTCGGTGGCGATGTCCGGGTGCTCGGCGGCGACCACGTCGAAGGTGCGGGACCAGAGCGACCCGGCGTGGGTGAGCACGTTCGTCTTGTGCACCAGGGTGACCTTGCGCCGCTCCCGGCGCGCGGCGCGGGCGAACGCGTCCCGGATCACCCGTTCCACGCCGTGCCGGGTGTTCAGGCTCTCCTCCGTGGCGACCTCGGCGGGGGTGTCCCGGTGCAGCGAGCCACCGGCCCCGGCGTAGAGGCCCTCGGTGCCCTCGCGGACGACCACGAGGTCGACCTCGCCCGGCTTGACGTTGCCCAGCGGGCCGGCGACCCCGGGCCAGAGCCGGGACGGGCGCAGGTTGACGTACTGGTCGAACGCGAACCGGAGCTTGAGCAGCAGCCCCCGCTCCAGTACACCCGGCGGAACCGTCGGGTCGCCGACCGCGCCGAGCAGGATCGCGTCGTGCCCGGCCAACTCGGTGAGCACCGAGTCGGGCAGCACCTCTCCGGTACGGTGCCAGCGGGCCGCGCCGAGGTCGTACTCGGTGGCCTGCACGTCCGGCAGCACCGCGTCGAGGACCTTGCGGGCCTGCGCGACCACCTCGGGCCCGATGCCGTCTCCGGCCACCACCGCGATCCGCGCCACGACCGCACTCCTCTGCTCAACGGTTCCGTCTCGGCAACGGTACGTCGCTGTCCCGCCTCCCGGTACGCGACGTCCAAAATGTGAGAAAGCAGGATGCACAGCAGCCTCTCAGCTGGGACTCATGAGCCGGTCATGTCCGCTGCCTACGGTGTGGTCAGTGGGTCACGGGGGCCTGCTGACAGGTGGGTCGCGACGACGCGGCGCCGAGTGCGAGGGGGCAGATGCGATGCGCATCGACGAGCAGCCGCGGACCCGCTGGCCGGATCCGTCGGCGTTCCGCAACCGTCGTCCGGACCTCCGACTCGGCAGCCGCCGCAACCGGATCGACCCGGCCGGCGCCACCGAGGGCCGGATCGCGGTGCAGCACACCGTGCGTACCGCGACCGCCGAATACACACTTCTCCTCAACGCGCCCGAGTGGCTCGGCCGCCGGGGCGTGGGCGAGGCGTTGCGGGACAGCGTCGCCGAGCTGCGCGCCGTCGACCTCACCTACGGCCCCAACCGGCCGGAGAGCCTGGTCTCCCGGCTGCGTCGGGGTGAGATCAGCCCCGACTCGTACGCGCCGCTCGCCGACCTGGTGGACCGCTGCGCGGCCATGCGCGCGGCCACCGACGGATGGTTCGACGCCTGGGCGGTGCCCGGCGGCTTCGATCCCGGGGGCCTGCTCAACGGCTGGGCGGTGGAACGGGCCGCCGAGCGGCTACGCGCCGCCGGCATCCACGACTACGCCGTACTCGCCGGAGCCGACCTCGTCGTCCGCGGCCGCGCGCCGCACGGTGGGCCCTGGCGGGTCGCGGTGCACCACCCCACCGCACCCGAGCGCGCACCGCTGGTGCTGGAGATGACCACCGGCGCGGTCGGCACCTCCGGGGTGACCGGGCGGCAGGGGCACGTGGTGGACCCGCACACCGGTGAGCCCGCGGATCAGCTCGTCGCCGCCACGGTCGTGGGCCCCGACCTGACGATCGCCGACGCCTACGCCACCGCGTTGTACGCCGCCGGCCCCACCGGCCTGGCGTGGTTTCGCGGCAACTCCCAGTATCGGGCGCTCTTCGCCCACCGGCGCTGACTGTTGCGATCGGCCCCCACGCTCTCGGCAACGACCGTGGGGGCCGATCAGCGACGAGTGCGCGTGGCTCGCACAACCGAGGGGTGCGGACCGGTCGCGCCGGATGCCGACCGCGCCACCCGAAGACGGGCCGGCGCCTCGAACTCGGCCAGTGACCGCAGTACGTACGCTAGCGAATCGACGCAACTCGCCGCAAGAGTCTCTACACCGGACCGTCGTGACGGGAGACTCCGGGCCCACTTGTTGACCGGCGGCGAGGCAGTTTCGACATGGTGAACGGCGGATGGCACGCTATCCGCCGTGAGTTTCGATCTGAGCGTGTGGGCCCTGGAGGACGGGGCGACGCCCGAGGACGTGCGGACAGCGGTAAACGGTTGCCGGCAGGGGCGACACGTGGACCGTTACCCGGACCCGCGGGTGGTCAGCTTCTACCGGGCGATCACCGCCTCCTATCCGGACCGTCACCCCGGCGCGAACAGCCCGTGGGCGGTGGCACCGCTGCACGCCGCCCACGACCATGTCGAGCTGAACCTGCACCCGACCTGCGCGGACCAGGTGCTGCTGGACATCGAGCGGCTGGCCGGCGAGCACGGGCTGATGCTCTTCGACCCGCAGGACGGCTCGGTCTACCCGCCCCCGGCCCGCCTGCCCGGCTGACCCACCGGCGGCACGCACGGAAATGACGAGGGGCCCGGCGAATCGCCAGGCCCCCCACGGTGTTTGTCGGCTGCTACTCGTCGCGCAGGTCGGCGGCGCTGGCCGCGGTGGCACCGATCGACTCGGCGGCCGAGGTGAGCAGGTCGGCGCCGAGCGCCTGGTCGACGGTGAGCGTCATCAGCGTCTCGCCGCCCGCCTCACGCCGAGCCACCTGCATGGCGGCGATGTTGATGCCCGACTCGCCGAGCAGGGTGCCGACCGTGCCGACGACACCGGGCCGGTCGGCGTAGCGCAGGAAGAGCAGGATGCCCTCCGCGCCGATCTCCACGTCGAAGCCGTCCACCTCGGTCAGTTTGAGCACGTCACGAGCACCCGAGTGGGTGACAGTGCCGGAGACACTCACCGTCCGGCCGTCCGGCAGCGCGCCGCGTACGGTGACGAGCGTGGGCTGCTCGGCCGTCTCGGCCAGGGTCGCCAGGGTGACCTCGACGCCCCGCTCCGCGGCCAGGTGCGGCGCGTTGACGTAGGTGACCTGCTCCTCGACAACCGAGCTGAACAGGCCCTTCGTCGCGGCGAGCTTGAGCACCGACACGTCGTGCGCGACGATCTCGCCGCGAACCTCGACGGTGACGCTCGCGGCGATGCCGCCGGCGACAGCGGTGAACGCCCGGCCGAGCTTCTCGGCCAGCGGCAGCAGCGGCCGCACGTCCTCGGCGACCACGCCGCCGGCCTGCACGTTCACCGCGTCCGGCACGAACTCGCCCTGCAACGCGAGCTTGACGCTCTTCGCCACGGCGAGACCGGCCTTGTCCTGCGCCTCGTTCGTGGAGGCGCCCAGGTGCGGGGTGGCCACCACGTTGTCGAAGGCGAACAGCGGCGAGGAGGTGCACGGCTCCTTGCTGTACACGTCGACACCGGCACCGGCGACCCGGCCCTCGGCGATGGCGTTCGCGAGCGCCTGCTCGTCGACGAGGCCACCACGGGCGGCGTTGACGATGCGGACGCCGGGCTTGACGATCGCCAGCTCCTTCTCACCGATCAGGCCCACCGTCTCCGGCGTCTTCGGCAGGTGGATGGAGATGAAGTCGCTCTCCCGCAGCAGCTCCTCCAACCCGACCAGGCGTACGCCGAGCTGCGCCGCACGGGCCGGCTGGATGTACGGGTCGTACGCGATCAGCCGGGTGCCGAACGCGGCGATGCGCTGCGCGAAGAGCACCCCGATGCGACCGAGCCCGACCACGCCGACGGTCTTGCCCTGCACCTCGACGCCCGTGTACTTGGACCGCTTCCACTCCCCCGCCTTGAGCGCGGCACTGGCGCTGGCGGTGTTGCGGGCGACGGCGAGCAACAGCGCGACGGCCTGCTCGGCGGCGGAGACGATGTTGGAGGTGGGCGCGTTGACGACCATCACGCCGCGCGCGGTGGCGGCGGCCACCTCGACGTTGTCCAGCCCGACGCCCGCCCGGGCGACCACCTTGAGTCGCGGCGCGGCGGCGACCGCCTCCGCGTCGATCTGGGTCGCGCTGCGCACGATGACGGCATCGGCCTCGGAGAGCGCCGAGAGCAGGGCCGGACGGTCGGTGCCGTCGACGTGCCGGACGTCGAAGTCGTGGGCGAGCACCTCGATGGCGGCGGGGGCGAGTTCTTCGGCGATCAGTACGACAGGAGTCATCGGTCCTCGTAGAGGTCGTGTTTGCGATCGGCGCGGGCGGCCGGGCGCCGCACTGCGCCCTGCGCTGATCCGTGCCGTGGCCGTCAGGTGCCGGCTGCTGCACCTACCCGCGATCGTAGGGGCCCGGCTGGGCGGCGTGTTCCGGTCTGCGGGGTGAGGGCCCTCACACGCCCGGTCGAGCGACGGACATCGGCCGTTCACCGCACCGACACGGTTGCTCGCGCCCGCTACCACCGGGTGCACAGCCCTCCGGGAGGAGCCGCCCTCGTCGCTCGCCGTGCGCGTCACGCTGCTCCGACGGCTGACCCGCGTCGATCCCGCGCGGTTCGGTCCGAGGCTGGCCGAGGCGTTGGTCACCCGGTCCCAACAGGTGAACATCCGGCGCGGCGTCGTGTCCCGACGCACCACCGCCGCGGACCAGGCGATCGAAGACCGCTGACGCGGAGCGCCACGGCCAGCGGCCGGCGACCCGCGCCGGGGAGAGCGCGGGATCGCCGGCCGCTGGTGGACCGTTGTGGGTCGTACGGGTCAGGCGGTCTCGGTGATCGGGCGGTCGACCCAGCTCATCATGCCGCGCAGCTTCTTGCCGGTCTCCTCGATCGGGTGCGCCGCGCCCTCGGCCTGCCACTTGGTGAAGTTGGGCCGGCCAGCCTCGTCCTCGGCGACCCACTCGCGGGCGAACTCACCGGACTGGATCTCACCCAGGATCTTGCGCATCTCGTCCTTGACCCGGGAGTCGATGATCCGCGAGCCGCGGGAGAGGTCGCCGTACTCGGCGGTGTCGGAGATGCTGTAGCGCATCTTCGCGATGCCGCCCTCGTACATGAGGTCGACGATCAGCTTCAGCTCGTGCAGGCACTCGAAGTAGGCGACCTCGGGGGCGTAGCCCGCCTCGGTGAGCACCTCGAAACCGGTCTGCACCAGCGCCGAGGCGCCGCCGCAGAGCACCGCCTGCTCGCCGAAGAGGTCGGTCTCGGTCTCCTCGGTGAAGGTGGTCTTGATCGCGCCGGCGCGGGTGCCGCCGATCCCCTTGGCGTACGCGAGGGCGAGGGCGAAAGCGTTGCCGGTGGCGTCCTGCTCGACGGCGACGAGACAGGGGACGCCCTTGCCGTCGGCGTACTGGCGGCGGACCAGGTGGCCGGGGCCCTTCGGCGCGACCATCGCCACGTCCACCTCGGCCGGCGGCTTGATCAGGTCGTACCGGATGTTGAAGCCGTGGCCGAAGAAGATCGCCTTACCCGGGGCGAGGTTCGGGGCGATCGACTCCGCGTAGATGGAACGCTGGGCGGTGTCCGGTGCGAGCACCATGATCACGTCGGCCTCGGCGGAGGCCTGCGCCGGCGTGAGAACCCGGAACCCCTGCTCCTCGGCCTTGGGGCGGCTCTTCGAACCCTCCGGCAGACCGATCACCACGTCGACGCCGGAGTCACGCAGCGACAGCGCGTGGGCGTGGCCCTGACTGCCGTAGCCGATGACCGCGACCTTCTTGGCCTGGATCAGGCCGAGGTCGGCATCGTCGTCGTAGTACACCTCAACGCTCATGAGAACTTCCCTTTCGTACGACGGCCGGGGCGGCCCGTCGTGGTCTGTGCGGATTATTTCGGGTACGGCCCGGCCGGGCCGACCGGTGGCGGTCAGGCAGCCCGGAGCGCGGGCCCGGCGGTGATCGAACGCGAGCCGCGCCCGATCGCCACAAGCCCGGACTGGACCATCTCCTTGATGCCGAAGGACTCGAGGTCACGCAGGAGCGCGTCGAGCTTGTCCGGGGTGCCGGTGGCCTCGATGGTCAGCGTGTCCGGTGCGACGTCGACCACCCGGGCGCGGAACAGGTTGACGGTCTCCAGCACCTGGGACCGGGCGTTCCGGTCGGCGCGGACCTTCACCAGCAGCAACTCCCGGGCGACCGAGACCTGCGGATCCAGCTCAACGATCTTGAGCACGTTGACCAGCTTGTTGAGCTGCTTGGTGACCTGCTCCAACGGAGAGGACTCGGCGTTGACCACGATGGTGATCCGGGAGACGTCCGGGTTCTCGGTCTCACCCACGGCGAGGCTGTCGATGTTGAACCCGCGCCGGGAGAACAGGCCGGAGACCCGGGCGAGCACGCCGGGCTTGTTCTCCACGAGCACGGACAATGTATGCATGGTCATGCCACGGCCTCGCTTCGCTCGGTCGTGCCACGACCGTTGGCAGGGCTGAGCCTGCTGATTCGTTCGCTGTGCTCACTCATGTCAGATGTCATCCTCGTCGAAGGTCGGGCGGACGCCGCGGGCGAACATGATCTCGTCGTTGCTGGTGCCGGCGGCGACCATCGGCCAGACCATCGCGTCCTTGCCGACCACGAAGTCGACCACGACCGGAGCGTCGTTGATCTCCATGGCGGCGGCGATCGTCTTGTCCACGTCGGCGGCGTTCTCGCAGCGCAGCCCGATGCAGCCCAGTGCCTCGGCGAGCTTGACGAAGTCGGGGATGCGGTGCTTGTGGGTGCCGAGCTCGGTGTTGGAGTAGCGCTCGTTGTAGAACAGCGTCTGCCACTGCCGGACCATGCCGAGATTGCCGTTGTTGATCACGGCGATCTTGACCGGGATGCCCTCCAACGCGCAGGTGGCCAACTCCTGGTTTGTCATCTGGAAGCAGCCGTCACCGTCCACCGCCCAGACCACCGTGTCCGGCTTGCCGACCTTGGCGCCCATCGCCGCCGGCACCGCGTAACCCATCGTGCCGAGACCGCCGGAATTCAACCAGGTGTTCGGCTTCTCGTAGGAGATGAACTGGGACGCCCACATCTGGTGCTGGCCCACCCCGGCCACGAAGATCGCGTCCGGGCCGACGATCTCGCCCAGCCGCTTGATCACGTACTGCGGGGAGAGCGTGCCGTCCGCCGGCTCGTCGTAGCCCAGGGGGTAGCGGTTGCGCAGGTCGTCCAACTGGGTCCACCAGTCGCCCAGATCAGTGCTCCGCCCCGCCGACCGCTCGACGGTCACCGCGGCGATCAGCTCGTCGATGACGTGCTTGGCGTCCCCGACGATCGGCACGTCCACGTGCCGGTTCTTGCCGATCTCCGCGGGGTCGATATCCGCGTGCACCACCGTCGCGTCCGGGGCGAACGAGTCCAGCTTGCCGGTGACCCGGTCGTCGAACCGCGCGCCGAGCGCGACGATCAGATCCGCCTTCTGCAGGCCGTAGACCGCGGCGACCGTGCCGTGCATGCCGGGCATGCCCAGGTGCTGCTGGTGCGAGTCGGGGAACGCGCCGAGCGCCATCAGCGTGGTGACGACCGGGATGCCGGTCAGCTCGGCCAGCCGGCGCAGCCCGTCCGTGGCGCCGGCCTTGAGGACACCGCCGCCGACGTAGAGCACCGGCCGGCGGGCGGCGGCCATCAGCCGCGCCGCCTCCCGGATCTGCTTGCCGTGCGGGTGCAGGGTCGGCCGGTAGCCGGGCAGGTCGAGGGTGGGCGGCCAGGCGAAGGTGGTCTGCGCCTGGAGCACGTCCTTGGGGATGTCGACGAGCACCGGGCCGGGCCGGCCGCTGCTGGCCAGGTGGAACGCCTCGGCCAGCACCTGCGGGATCTCCTCGGCGTTCTGCACGAGGAAGTTGTGCTTGGTGATCGGCAGGGTGATGCCCTGGATGTCCGCCTCCTGGAAGGCGTCGGTGCCGATCGACGGGCGGGCCACCTGCCCGGTGATCGCCACCATCGCCACCGAGTCCATGTACGCGTCCGCGATCGGGGTGACCAGGTTCGTCGCACCCGGGCCGGAGGTGGCGATGCACACGCCGACCTTGCCGGTGGCCTGCGCGTACCCGGTCGCCGCGTGCCCCGCGCCCTGCTCGTGCCGCACCAGGATGTGCCGGACGGTGGAGTCGTAGAGCGGGTCGTACGCCGGCAGGATCGCGCCGCCCGGAATGCCGAAGACGACGTCGACGTCGAGCGCCTCAAGGGACCGCACGAGCGAGCCGGCCCCGGTGACCTGGGCCGGTGCGGATGGCCGTACCGCCGGGACGGCCGGGGTGGCCGGGGTGGCCGCGGGGCGTGCGACGGCCGGGTCGACCTCGACGGTCGGGTCGGCGGCCGCACGGGCCCTGCGGGCGGAGTGGGCGAGGGTCTCGGGCGTGGGTCTCGTCATGACGGTTCTGGCCTTCGGCTGGAGTGGCTGGTGGCTAGTCAAGCGATGCGACACGGGCGGGGCCCGCCTCGCCAGGTTCCGATGGCAATAAAAACGGCCCTCGTGCAGATGCACGGGGCCAGCGCACTCTCGATGAGGGAGAGTGCGCTCAGGTAAGTACTCGCAGCGACCGGTACGACGACATGCGGCTAAGCCTGACGCATCTCACGCGATGAGTCAACTGCTCCCACATGTTGGTCAACGGACGTCGGCGAGTCGCCCGGCGACTCGCCATCGGCAGACGGGTTGACCTGCTTGTACCCGCCCGGAACACGGCGTGGCGCGGGCGGCGGCGCGGACCGCGCGCCAGGTGAGGTGGCCGCCTCCAGCATCGCCTCCAGGTGCTCGGCCGGCACCCCCCAGCCGAAGAGCGCGCCCTGGCCGAAACGGCAGCCGGCGGCCACCACCGCGGCCAACTCGGTAGGTGTGGTCACCCCCTCGGCGATCACCTCCAGCCCCAACTGGTGGCCCAGGCGCATGACGATGTCGACCATCGGGGCGAACGCCGGACCGTCCTGGCCGACCGGCCGGACCGGCTCGTGCTCGGCCACCAGACTGTGGTCGATCTTCAGAATGTCGATCGGCAGCCGGCGCAACTGCCCCAGCGACGAGTAGCCGGCCCCGAAGTCGTCGAGCGCGATCCGGACCCCGGTCAACCGCAGCGCGGTCAGCCGCCGGATCAGCTCGTCCAGGTCGGTGGCGACCGCGTGCTCGGTGACCTCCAGCACCAGCCGCTGCGGCGGCACGTGGTGGGCGCGCAGCGCCTCGGCGACCTGGACCACGTACTCCGGGGCGTGCAACTCACGCGGGGAGACGTTCACCGACACCCACACGTCGTGGCCGTCGGCCAGCCAACGGGAGAGCTGGTAGCAGGCCTGGTGCAGCACCCAGGCCCCCAGCGGGGCGATCATCCCGCACTCCTCGGCGAGCGGGATGAACTCGTCCGGGCCGATGTTGCCCAGCTCGGGGTGGTGCCAGCGCAGCAGCGCCTCGGCGCCGACCGGCCGCACCGACGGCAGCGACGCCACCGGCTGGAAAGCCAACCGCAGCTCGTCGCGATCGATGGCGCCACGCAGCTCGTGCTCCACAGTCGTCCGCCGGCGCAGCAGCTTGTCGTACGCGGCGTCGTAGCGTTCGATCCGGTTCTTGCCGCGCTGCTTGGCGTAGCGCAGCGCCAGGTCGGCGTGGCGCAGCAGCAGCTCCACGTTCGGCTGGCCGGCCCACCCCGCCACCCCGATGCTGACCGAGAGGAAGACCGGCCCCTCCGGCTCGTCGTACGGCCGGTTCAGCACCCCCAGCAACCGCTCGGCGACGCGGTCCGCCTCGGCAGTGCGGCCCTGCATCAGGACGGCGAACTCGTCGCCGCCCAGCCGCGCGGCCGCGTCGCCGGGGCGCAGGTTGCTCCGCAGCCGCCGGCCGACCTCGGCCAACACGGCGTCACCCACGTCGTGGCCACGGATGTCGTTGACGTTCTTGAAGCCGTCGAGATCGAGACCGAGCAGCACGCAGGGGGTGCCCGCCTCGGCCCTGTCCCGCAGTGCGCGCAGCAGCCCGCGCCGGTTGGCCAGCGACGTCAGCGGGTCGGTGTGCGCCAGCTCGCGGAAGTGCGCCTCGCGCTCGGCCAGGCGGCCCGCGTAGTCCCGGACGTCGCGCAGGGTGAGGTGTTGCCGCGCCACCAGGGCGAAGCCCTCCGCGCTGCTGGCCACGACGCCCGCCACCGTGAAGCGGCCGTCCTGGGCGAGGTGGTACATCGCCGAGGCGGCCATCGCGACCATCGGGGCGATCGCGTACTCGCCGTCGCGACCGATCAGATCCACCTCGATCTGCCCCGGCCGGTCGGCCCCGTGCACGGCGAGCGCGACTGTCAACAGACCGGCGGCGAGCACCGCCGCACCGGTCAACGCCATTGTCGGCCCGGTCTGGCAGAGCCCGGCACTGAGACCCATCCCGCCGCAGCTGACCGCACCGATGCCGACGCCCAGCGCGGCGAGCCGTCGACGTGGGGTGGCAGCCCGGAAGATGACGATCACCGCGAGCCCGGCACCGAGCGCGGCACTCACCGTGACCACCAGGATCGCCGGGCAGGCCGTCGGGGTGGC
This sequence comes from Micromonospora sp. DT231, assembly GCF_049847025.1. Classification (NCBI taxonomy): domain Bacteria; kingdom Bacillati; phylum Actinomycetota; class Actinomycetes; order Micromonosporales; family Micromonosporaceae; genus Micromonospora; species Micromonospora sp. DT231. Next base: position 100,953 of record NZ_JBNCNO010000012.1, read on the forward strand.
GGCGCCGAGCAACCGGGTGGGCTCGGAGAGGAGCACCCAGCCGACGAACCACAGCGCCGCCGCCATCACCAGCCCGTCCAGGGCGAGCCGGGCCGTGCCCGCCGCGGTCGCGGCCACCCCCGGCAGCCGGAGCAGACCGCCGGCGAAGGCCAGCCCACTCACCGCGGTGCCGATCGCCACCGCGATCGCCCAGCCGGTGCGCTGCCCCTGCTCGTGGGCCCAGTGGTGGTTCGCGCTGAGCACGGAGACCACCCCGGCCAGCAGGCTGAGCAGGGCCACCCCGGCCGCCGCCGCGAGCAGCACGTGTGCCTGCCGGCGCGGCCCGGTGCGCCGCCGGGCGACCTGGGTCAGCAGCACGGCGGCCACAGCGGCGACAAGCCCGCTGAGCCCCGCGACAGCGACCATGCCCGGGGGGAGTTGCACGCCTTAAAGAGTGCCGGATCGACGCTCCCCGTGGGGGGCTGGGTGTGCATCTGTTGGGACACGGCGCATACGCGGGACGGTCGGCGTGGCGACGGTGTCATGCTGGTACGTATGCCTGAGCTGCGGTCGAGGACCTCCACACACGGTCGGACGATGGCCGGCGCCCGGGCCCTCTGGCGGGCCACCGGGATGACCGACGACGATTTCGGAAAGCCGATCGTCGCCATCGCCAACAGTTTCACCCAGTTCGTGCCTGGTCACGTACACCTCAAGGACATGGGCGGCCTGGTCGCCGACGCGGTCGCCGAGGCCGGCGGGGTGGGCCGGGAGTTCAACACCATCGCTGTCGACGACGGCATCGCCATGGGCCACGGCGGCATGCTCTACTCGCTGCCCAGCCGGGAGTTGATCGCCGACGCGGTGGAGTACATGGTCAACGCGCACTGCGCGGACGCCCTGGTCTGCATCTCCAACTGCGACAAGATCACTCCCGGGATGCTGCTCGCCGCGCTGCGGCTCAACATCCCGACCGTCTTCGTCTCCGGTGGGCCCATGGAGGCCGGCAAGACGATGGCGATCGAGGGCGTCGTGCACAGCAAGATCGACCTGATCGATGCGATGATCGCCTCCTCGAACGAGTCGGTCACCGACGAGCAGCTCGGCGAGATCGAGCGCTCCGCCTGCCCGACCTGCGGCTCGTGCTCCGGCATGTTCACCGCCAACTCGATGAACTGCCTCACCGAGGCGATCGGGCTGGCACTGCCCGGCAACGGCTCGACGCTCGCCACCCACGCCGCGCGCCGGTCCCTCTTCGTCGAGGCCGGCCGCACCGTCGTGGAGATCTCCAAGCGGTGGTACGACGGCGACGACGACTCGGTGCTGCCGCGCACGGTCGCCTCCAAGGCCGCCTTCGAGAACGCGGTCGCCCTGGACGTGGCGATGGGCGGCTCCACGAACACGGTGCTGCACCTGCTCGCCGCCGCCCGGGAGGCGGAGCTGGACTTCGGCGTCGCCGACATCGACGCCATCTCCCGGCGGGTGCCCTGCCTGGCGAAGGTCGCGCCGAACTCGCCGAACTACCACATGGAGGACGTGCACCGGGCCGGTGGCATCCCCGCGATCCTCGGCGAGTTGGACCGGGCCGGGCAGCTCAACCGGGACGTGCACGCCGTGCACTCCCCCTCGCTGGCCCAGTGGCTGACCGACTGGGACGTGCGCGGCGGCTCCCCGACCCCGACGGCCGTCGAGCTGTTCCACGCGGCGCCCGGCGGCGTGCGTACCGTCGAGCCGTTCTCCACCACCAACAGGTGGTCGTCGCTGGACACCGACGCGGCCGGTGGCTGCATCCGGGACCGCGAGCACGCCTACTCCGCCGACGGTGGCCTGGCCATCCTGCACGGCAACCTGGCCCCGGACGGCTGCGTGGTGAAGACCGCGGGTGTGCCGGACGACTGCCTGACCTTCCGTGGGCCGGCGAAGGTCTACGAGTCGCAGGACGACGCGGTGACCGCGATCCTCGCCAAGGAGATCGTCGCGGGCGACGTCGTGGTGATCCGGTACGAGGGCCCCCGGGGCGGGCCGGGCATGCAGGAAATGCTCTACCCCACCTCGTTCCTCAAGGGTCGTGGGCTGGGCCGGTCCTGCGCGCTACTCACCGACGGCCGCTTCTCCGGCGGCACCTCCGGGCTCTCCATCGGCCACGCCTCCCCCGAGGCCGCCTCCGGCGGGTTGATCGCCCTGGTCCGCGAGGGCGACGAGATCGTCATCGACATCCCGGGCCGCTCCATCGAGCTGAACGTGCCGGCCGACGAGTTGGAGGCACGACGGGTGGCCGAGGAGAAGCGCGACAAGCCGTACACCCCGACCGACCGGCAGCGGCCGGTGTCGGCGGCGCTGCGCGCGTACGCCTCGATGGCCACCTCGGCCAGCGACGGCGCCTACCGCCGCGTCCCGGAGTAGGACGCGCGTCTATCTGATCGACACGAGATCAGCGATATCGGGGTATCCGGCCGGGCCGGATACCCCGATATCCGCGATCTCGTGTCGATCGATCGCGAAACCTCCCCCGTACGCCCGCGTCGGCCGGCGAAAAGCCGGTGCCCCTGGGTGGACCGCATGGGCTAGCGTGGCGTCCGTCTATCTGGGAGGACCCAGGTTCCTACGGGGGGAATAGCTGTGCACGTGGCACTGTGGAAGAAGACCGCCGTGGTGGCGGTCGCGGGGCTCACCGCGCTCGCCGGCACCGCCTGCGGCCCGCAGCCCGGGTCGACCGAGGCGCCCGAGAAGCAGTCCGGCGTCCTGGAGTTGCTGGCCAGTGATCTCAAGGGGTCGCTGCAGAAGACGGTGGATACCACCACCAAGACCGACTCGGTGACCGTGAAGATGGTCGGCACCATGGGCGGTCAGAAGATCTCGGTGCAGGGTGTCCTGGACCTGGGTGACACGCCCAAGGCCGAGATGAAGATGACCGACCCGGAGGGCACCACGGTCAGCGTCCGGATGATCGGCGTGGTGTTCTTCGTCGAGGTTGCCGAAGAGGACCGTGCGAGTACGGGCGGAAAGCGCTGGGTGAAGATGGATCTGAGCGCGGTGGCCGGCAACAAGGCGGGTGCGGAACTGGGCAAGCAGTTCGACGACATGGACCCGGTCAAGCAGGTCAAGACGCTGCTCGCCATCGAGGGCACGACCGTGGTGGGGCAGGAGACGGTGAACGGGGCGCAGACCGTCCACTACACCGTCACCACGCCGGTGGACACCTACCTCGCGCAGATCGACTCCAAGCGGCGAACCGAGACCGAGCAGGCGCTCGCCGCGCAGGGCGTCAAGGAGCTCAAGATCGACCTGTGGGTCGACGAGCAGTACCGGCCGCGTCGGGCCGGCCTGGGCATGGGCAAGATGGGCGACATGCTCATCGACTACACCGACTACGGCAAGGCGGTGACCATCGAGGCCCCGCCGGCGGCGGAGACCGCCGACCTGGCCGAGATGCTGAAGGGCCTGACCACCACCGGCACCTGACAAACACCGGATTGCTGCCCGGTCGGCGAGGAGACTCACCGGCCGGGCGGCGCCGTCTCGACGTGTGATCCGGCCTCCTGCCGAAGCCGCTGAATGCACACCCACCAGGCGCCAGGCGGGCAGTGCCCCGCGGATCGCTGCAGGGCACGACGTGGGCTCCCTGCGGGAGAAGGCCGGAGTTTGGCAGACGGGTCAGGCCGCGATAACGACGAACCGGACGGGTTCGTCCAGTACGGCTGCCGCTCCGGGGAGGTCCGCGAGACGTGCAGCGAGGGTGGCCCGCGCCAACCGCTCCGGCAGCGCGGTACTGAACTTCAACCCGGCGACGGCTCGGGCGTTCACCTCCGGCAGGCAGATCCGCTGCCCGGCGTCGGCAACGAGGGACCGCCAATCCTGTGGCGACAGGTCGGTACGGAGCCGGATGGTGTAGTCATCGAACCGCTGCGACGGGTCGACGACCTCGCTGAGGGTCGCCGTCAACGTCGCATTCGCCCGTAGCCCGGCCCAGGTCCACCAGAGCAGATCCCCCGCGGTGGTGCGAACGGCCAGGCTGCCGCCCGGATGTACCAGTGCCGACTGCTCATCGCGCTCAACTGACAGCCGAGTCTCCGCTCGCGTGGTCAGTTGAGCCGGCGGATCCGCACCGAGGAGGACGTCTCGCATCGCGCGAGTCAGTGCGTGTCCCGACCCGATCCAGCCCGACACGGTCCAGCGGGCCCGCCCGCCTCCGTCTGCCGACTCGACGAAGCACCGGCGACGACGCCAGTCGACGTACGTCACCCGCCAGGGCCGCCCGCCGAGTAGGAGCCGGCGTTCGCCGGGAACCTTCTCGGTGAGCAAGGTGGGGTCCACCCGCCCCAACTCGGTCCGGCCGTGCAGCACGGTGAACTCGGGCGGTCCGGTGAAGACCGCGGTCATGTCCATGAAGTGGCGACGGCCGAAGCGCCGTTCCGCCTCCGGCCCGATGAAGAGCAGTCCGCCGTCACTGTCGAGATATCCCTGGTCGAGCAGGTGGCGGACGATCGGCTCCGCGCCGGACCCGAAGGGTCCCAGCCCGTTCCATGCTGCTGACCACAGTCGGTCGCCGATGCGGTGTTCCTGCAGACAGAGCGCCATCACCTGCTGGGCAACGATGTGCCGAGGCTCGGGCGGCGGGACAACCGGCTCCACCCATCCACCTCCCCACAGCAGCAGCAACGCTGCTGCCTTGATCAGCTCCGACCCGCTGCGGCAGAGGAGGAGACAGTTCCGGGTGCTGCCCGGTCGGCGGCCCGTCCGCCCCAGTCGTTGCAGGAACGACGCCACCGTCGCGGGTGAGTCGATCTGGATGACCCGGTCGAGGTCACCGACGTCGATACCGAGTTCTAGGGTGCTGGTGGAGACGATGACGCAGTCGCGGGCCTCGGCGAATGCCTGCTCAGACCGGCGTCGCTCGTCGGCAGAGAGGGAGGCGTGCGACAGGAAGGTGGTAATTCCACGCTCGCGCAGCAACTGTCCGAGTTCCTCGACGGTCTGCCGGGACTCGCAGAAGACCAACCGCTTCTCCCCACCGTGCAGGGCAGAGATGACTTTCGCGGCGTTGGTGAGGGATCCGACGTAGTCGAGTTCGATCTGCGCGGCTGGCAGAGCGGCGACTCCTGCGGCTGGCTTGTCCCTCAATTTTGGTGCGATTACGCGACCCGCCCGGGACCCTGATCCGGATCCCTGTAGCCAGGCCAGTAGCTGCTCGGGGTTGCCGACCGTTGCGGATAGTCCCACCCGCTGCAGCGGACGGTCGGTTACCCGCGTCAATCGTTCGAGGACGGCGAGCAAATGCCATCCCCGGTCGTCCCCGGCGAACGCGTGCACCTCGTCCACCACCACTGCCCGAAGGCCGGCGAAGAACAGCCGGTGGTCGACGTTGACGCTGACCAGCATCGACTCCAGGGACTCGGGCGTGCTGAGCAGGATGTCCGGACGCTGCCAGAGCACGGCACGGCGGGCGGACATGGAGACGTCACCGTGCCACAGCGCCACGGTACGTCCCAGCCACCCGGCGTACCGCTCGATCCGAGGCAGCAGGTTGTTGAGCAACGCCTTCAGCGGGCAGAGGTACAGCAGCGAGGTGCCGGTCCAGTTCTGCTCGCCCATGCGGGACAGTAAGGGGAAGAGGGCTGCCTCGGTCTTCCCTCCGGCCGTCGGTGCGAGAAGCAGCGCGTCGTCACCCTGCACCAAGGCCCCGATCGACTCACGTTGCAGAGGCCGAAGGTCGGGCCAGCCAAGACTGTTGACGACGTGGTGCAGGACAACCGGGTTGAGTAGGCGCTCCTCGTTCACATCGACAGGTTGATGTCGTCGGCCGAGGCAGCGTTGCGCTCGACCTCGGTCAGCTCGTCGGAACGCACCGTCAGTTCGTAGTCGCGGCGCGGATCCCAGTCGTCGAACTGGTCGACACGGTCGAAGACGTCGGCGACAAGTTTCTTGAGATAGACGCGGGGTGCCACACCAACCTGGCCGCCGAGCCGACCCGCCACCGCGCGGGCCAGTTCGCCGAGGTAGGTGTTGTCAACGAGGTCAGAGACCCGGCTGCTGCCATAGATCTCCCGAACCCGAACGCCGAGTTGCACAAGTGCGTCCTCCGTGAAGCCGGACAGCCGCAGTTGAGTGGCTCGTGGGTTGTCCCAACGGGGTTCGGCCCCGAAGTCAGTGGCGAGTCGCTGCGCCAGCGGGGGGAGCCGCTGCACGCCCTGTTGACCATCGAAGAACGCCGGAGTCCCGGTGATCAAGAGGAAGAGGCCCGGGAACCGGCCGGCGTAGATGTCATCGACGAGTTGTCGGAGCGCATTGAGCGCCTTGTCCCGGGCGTCTGAGCGGACCCGTTGCAGGGTTTCCACCTCGTCGAGCACCACGAGGAGACCGGAGTGCCCGCTGTCCTGCAGCACCGCGAGCAGGCCCTGGAGGAAGCTCAATGCGCCGAAGTGATCGAGGTCGCCCTTGACACCGGCCGCCCGCCGGGCGGACGCCGCCACGTGTGGTTGCCCACCGAGCCATGCGGCGAGCCCGTCGGCGGTGGCCTGGTCACCGACGGCGACGGCGGTGCGATAGCCGCGCAGAGCCGCCGCGAAGCCAGGGGTACGCCGGGAGATACCCGCCAGACGACGTTCGAGAAGCTCGCCGACCTCCCGGTCGAGGCCCTCGGCGTCCGCCTCGGAAACCTGACCCCCGGCCAGGACGTCCTCTTCAAGCGCGAAGATCCAGCCGTCCAGCACGGGTCGGAACGCGCTCGGGGTGAACTGTTCCGTCGTCAACTGCTCGACGAGTCGTCGGTAGACGGTTTCCATTCGATGCAGCGGGGTCTCCAGCTCGGAGATCTGCACCTCGGCGACCGCGAATCCGCGCCGCTTTGCCTGCTCCCCCAGCCAGCGCGTGAAGAACGTCTTTCCGGCGCCGTAGTCGCCGCGCACTGCCTTGAAGACGCTGCCGCCTCCAGAAGCCCGGTCGAGGTCCTCCGCGAGCGCGGCTGTGAAACGGTCCAGTCCGACCGCGAGTGCATCCAGACCGTTGGAAGGAACTGCCCCGCGCCGAAGCGCGTCGATGATGTCCCGGCGCCGACGGGCGCTTACCTCGATCGTCACGTCGGCTCCAGCCCGAACTGTTCGATCATCAGCGGGATGTCCAGTTTCGCGGTCCGTCCGTCCGGGTCGAGGCTGAGAACCGGATACCCCTCGACCTGCAGCAGTCGTCGTAGAGCGGTGAACGTGCCGGGCATCCGGTGGATCGGGACGCCGGCCCGGGTGGCCAGCGTCTCCAGGCCCGCTCGTCCGTTGCCGATGATCAGCGTGATGAGCATGGCGGCCACCCGCTCGTCAGGGATCGGCGCTCTGGGGTCCCGGCGGTCCGCGTATACGGAGCTGGCCAGCAGCGCGTTGACGAGCACCAGTGCTGGCTCCGCCGGGGCCGGTGGCGCCGCGAGTGGTGGCGGAGCGGCGGGTGTGGACGAGGGCAGGTCGAACAGACCCTCGTCCTGCGCTGGTTTCTTGGGACGAGTGGGCGGCCTGGTGCCTGGTCGGGGAGCCACGACAGCGGTGTCGTTCGACGCCGGCTGCCGGATCGGTTCCCGCCACCACTCGGGGCTGGAGACCGGAGCGCCGGCCCACCCCGGCACGGCTTGCTCGTCCTGAGCGGCAAAGACCAGCAGGGGGATGACGACCTCGGCGGGTGCGGCGCCCCCGTGGTACCCGGCCTTTCGAGGGCCGTAACGCAGCTCCTCCCGCCAGGGCAGGACCACCCGACCGTCGTTGAGCGCCACCCGGCTGCCGGTGAAGATCAGTTCACCATCGCGGGGCCCTACTGTCCCTGGGCGCCACCGGTTCTCGCTGGAATCCGACGACAGCAGCACCGCCTCCGATCCACGGTCGACGACGTGGCCATGGTCGGAGACCAGCACCACCACGCGGTCCTGGGCGATCGCCAGCAGGTCGCGCAGACCATTGACGGTGTCAGTGCTCCACTCGATGGTGCCCGGGTCGCTACGGTCCAGGGCGTCGTCGATGGTGTTAATCACGGCCGCCACCATCGGGACGGCCGTGTCAGCGATCGCGGCAGCAACCTCGGGGTCAACCGCCAAGCCGGCCGGCGTACGCAGATCGGACTTGTGCAAGAGGACGCTGTCTGGGAACTGCGCAGAGAACGCATTCAATTCCGCGGCGCGATCACCGACGGTTATGCGTCCACTGAACAAGCTGCACCGGTTGACGACCGTGACGGTCGGAAGGGCGGCGAGCACCCCGGTTCGAGGACCCCCGTCGGGGGTCAGCTCGGTCCAGGCCCCACTGCGCCCCAGAGAGTCGGCGATCTCGATGCCGGCCGCCGCGCTCATGCCATCGAGAAGCAGCAGCAGGATCCGGCGGCCGTTGTCGAGGATCGGCCGGACCACCCGGTCCAGGACGTCCTCCACCCGGAGCAGGGCTCCGGGCTCCCGCTCGGCGCCGGTCATGTCCTGCAACTGCTCGGCGAACTCCCGGTCGTGTCGGGCGCGGCGCACGTCGACAGCCGCGTGCAAGGCACGGTACGCCTGTGCGACCTGCTGGTCGACGTCTCCCGCGAACACGTCGAGTCGGGCCCGGTCCACCCACCCGTCGTCGCGGATCTGCCGCTGCACGGCGGCGAGCATGGTGGCCGGCCCACGGCCCTCGCTGATCGCCAACCAGCGCAGGAGCCGCACGGCCATCCTTGCGGTCTCCACCCGCGAGCGGTCCGCGGAACGGTGTGCCTCAACCTCGGCGAGCCGGTCCTGCGCCTTCTCGATCAGGTCGCGGGCGGGTGGGACTGCGGCGGACGCGGGCAGAGCCAGCAGGACCGAAGCGCCGAAGGCACGCATCCGCTGGGTGAATCCGGCTGGCAGCAGGGTGCTGGCGACCAGCCGCTCGGTCACATCGATCTCGGCGGCGATCTCCTCGGACCGCCGCAACATCCGGTGCGCGTCATGCCGTACCGCATCGTCGCCGTCGAGTGCGCGGTAGATCCATGCTTCGGCGGCCTCGACGAACGGGGTCGCCTGACGCTCAGTGAGCCGGGTGCCGCCGAAGCGTGGCTCCAATCGGGTACGGGCGACCGCGACCTCCACAGCCGGTGCCTTTTCCGGGCTGCGCGGCCAGAGGACGCCGGCCAGGAGACCGAGCGGGATCGCATCGGTGCCGTGCCCGGCCCGCACGGCGGCCAGCACCGGAACGGCGATCGGCCCGGCGACTTCGGCCAGGAAGGCGGCGATGCCCTCGGCCCAGGCGGCGGGTAGCTCGACAAATTTCATCTGGGTGGGCGCGTCTGTGCTCCACTGGAGCAGCCCGGCGCCGTCCAGCTCGTCCGGATCCAGCGCGAGGACCGCTCCGGCGAGGTGCCGCAGCGCGTGGTCGCGGGTGAGGATGGTGCCGGCGGGGGGCGGCCAGCCGTCGGTGGGGGCCAGTTCGGTGAGCGCGTCGGCGACCCACCGACCGGTACGCACCAGGGTCGAGTCCGGCCGTACCTGACCACCGAACGCCTGCCCGACCAGGTCCCAGGGGTCGACGCTGCGGCCGGTCTGCAGGCTGACGTGGGCGAGCAGCCCGTCGCCCAGCTCGGTGTCGGTCAGGTTGGTCAGCAGGACGAGTTTTTCGTGTGCCGCCCGGTCGGCGAGCGCGGCCCGCGCCGCGATCGGTGTCGGACAGGGCACGACCCGTACCCGGGTGTCGCCGATGGTGAGGACGGGTTCGTCGGTCCACTCCGGTCGGGCGAGCAACACGATCGCCTCGGCGTCGTCCCGTTCGGCGAGCCATGCCTCGACCTTGCGGCGGACGGCGGCAGGGCGGACGGCCACCCTGGTGACGCTCACTGCCGCAACTCCTGCCGCTGCACCTGCCAGGTCACCTCGACCCGCCGGCCGGCGTTGACCTCGGCCCGGATCTGCTCGGTCAGGCGGTTCAACTCGTTGTCGTCGGTAACCAGCGTCCGGCTGACGGGCGTTGCACCGACGGGGTCGCCGGGGGTACGTGGTCCGGGGATGAGCGTTGGATTGACGACCTGCGGCGGTGTGGCCTTTCCCCCCGGCTCGATCGGCGGCGCGTCACCGCCGTTGAGCGGGACCTTGGGCGGTTGAGGCTTGTTCTCGGCCAGCAGGGCGGCGGCGGCGCCCACTGCCTGCTGGAGTGCCTTGGCCAGATCTGATCCGTGGTGCTCATCGCCGGCCGCGGCACGCAGTTGCTCGACGACGACCCGGGCACGGTCGTCGGTGTCGGCACGCGTGGCGAGCGCCGCGACCAGGGGCCACTGGGTGGCGGCGAGGGCGTGGATCAGATTCTGCGCCTGCTTGTAGACGCCGCTCGCGGCCTGCCCGTCCAGCCCTGCGAGGTGCTCCTCACCACCGGCCACGACGGCGACGAGCACCACGTCGTCCTGCTCATGGGCAACCTGGCTGAGCAGATGGGCGACGCGACGCGCGGTGGCGAGCCGGCCGGTGGTGGCCGTCTTGTCCAAGCCGAGGAGATCGCTGTGTCGCTCGAGTTCGTTGACGAGCTGCCCACCGACGCCGGTGTACTCCCTGGCCACCTTTCGCATGGTGCTGGCGAGAGTGCTGAGGTTCGCCGGGTTGCGGAACAGCGGCAGCACCTCGCCGAAGAACGGCTGACCGAAACGGACGGCGGCCTTCCAGGTGTCGTCGTCCGGCATCGGCGGGTGGCGCAGCTCGAAGCGGTCCTCGACCCCGTTGACGGCGGCAACACTGGTCTTCCCACCGTTGTCGTACCAGCTGAGCTGCTGCTCCAGGGCGAAGACTGCGATGATCAGATTCTGGAGGTCGCGGTCGAAGCCGCGGGCCTTGGGCAGGTCGAGCAGCTTGCGCAGCATGTGCACCGGGAAGTGGTCGCGGTAGTCCTCCTTGGCTGCCTCCTGCAGCAGGTGCCGACTCCAGAAGCAGGTGCTGATGTCGAGCACGTACCGGTGGTCGACCAGTTCACCGAGCTGCAGCGGGTTGCAGATCCGACGGAGGGTCTTCTGGTCCACCGGGGAGGCGACGGAGACGCCGTGGGTCGGGTCGGCGGCGGCCTTCCGGGCGTACTCGAGCACCTTGGCCAGGTCCGCCCTGGTGAGCGGCTTCTCGTCGACGGGCAGTGCCGGGGTGCCCGGGTACGACCACTCCAGCAACTCTCCGGTCAGATTGCGGAACGCGTCGGTAAGCGTGCCGCCGCGCGGGTCGCCGATGCGCAGCCCCTCGGCCAGCGTGTGCAGGACTCCGACGGTGTCGTCGTGCACGTCGGAGGGCTGCACGTTGGCAGCCCCGTACGCCTGCTTGAGTGCGGTGATCAGACCGTCGCGGAGCTGGGTCTGCCGTTGCAGCAGGTAGACCCGCCCCTGCTGCCGGTCGGCCTTGGGCCAGTCGGCGGCCAGGGTGTTCAACCGCTCCCCGGTGCCGCCAACCCCGAGCAGGTAGTTGATCTTAGCGAGCTGGGCGACCCGGCCCATCATGTCGTCGGTCAGATAGAACGGCAGCCAGAAGACGGTGTTGGAACCCCTGGGCAGTTCCTCGATCCGGGCGCGGTCGTCGCTGCGCGGGCGGTCCTGCGGGTCGAACGGGTAGTCGACGACGATCCGCCACGACTCACCGGGAGCGATAAGCGCGGCGACCGGCATGGCGTCCCGGTCCCGAACATTGCCGAACTTGACCTGGACGATATGCCGTCGGCCCCGCCAGTCGCGTGGTTGCTGAAGCTCCCCGTGGCTGCCCTCACTGCCGGCGAGCCCCATTTCCCCGCTGATCAGTTCGCGGAGCAGTTGCTGCCGTACGCCGGCGGAGGTCTCACCGAGCGGAACGAGTTCGAGCAGCTTGTCGAAGTCGACGGTGTGCAGTTTCAGCGAGACGACCGGGTCGTGGTCGTCGGTCAGGTGCAGCTCACCGGCGTCCTGCTCGATCTTGCGCAGCCGGTTGAGGACCATGGTGTTCTCGTAGCCGGGGATCGGTGCGGCAATCGAACCGAAGTTCAGGGCGTGCAGCTTCGCCGCGGTCAGGCCGTGCAGGGCCGGCACCTCGGGCACCAGCGCACCGAGCAGCACCGTCTTGACGAGCTTGTCGTCCAGCTGGAACTGCGTGCTCGAGGCGGCCTTCTCCTCGTCGGTGCCGTTGAGGGCGAGCAGGATCGGGCGCAGCTTGCGCAGGTAGAGGGACCGGGCCGCCTCGAACTGCTGCCGCAGCTTGGGCCGGTCGGGCAACTCCCCGTGCAGCACCAGCGGGTCGAAGAGGGCGGCGACTCCGATCAGGTCGTTGACCCGCAGGCTGTCCCGCCGGTCGACCAGCAGCTCGGTCATCACCTTCAACGCGGTTCGCTCTCGCTGCAGCGCCTGGGACAGCGCGACCAGGGTCGCCACGAGGGCCGGCGAGAAGGGGTAGAGCTGCCGGAAGGCGGTGGCGTCGGAGCCGATGCCGGCGTCACCGTACTGGGCGCCGAGCAGCAGGATGTCCCACACCTCGCGGTTGTGTCGAACGGCGGCGAAGGCGTTGTCGATGACGGCCCGGGCAGCGGCGTCGTTCGGCTTCAGCAGCCGGTTCTCGGTGATCTCGGGCAGGTTGGTGTCGGCGAGGATGATCTCCCCCAACCGGCCCTGCACGCTGCGCATGACGTGCGCGAGCGCCTCCCGCTCGGTGCCGCCGACCTGCGGGCCGAGGAACTCCTCCAGGTTTCGCTGGCGGGCGACGAAGGAGATCAGTGGCAGCGGTCGTGCGGAGTCGGCCGACTCGACCAGCTTGTTGAGCTTGGCGCCCTCGGTGTTGACGAAGGTGTGGTCGGCGATCCGCCCGGAGAGCCAGAGGATCAGCTCGTCGAGGAAGAGCACGATGGCGTCGTACCCCAGGGCTTTGGCATGCCGGGTGATGACGGCGAGGCCGGTGTCCAGATCGAGGTACTCGGCGCTGTGCACCGCGCCACTGAAGAAGGTCTTGGTGAGCGCGCTGACCAGGGCGTCGCGGTCCTTCGTGCCGGGCGGCTGAGCGGCGGCCTCGGCGTACCGCTGGGGGGTCCACCCTTCGGCGCGCGCCCGCAGCGCGGCAAGCCCGGCGCCGCCGGCACCGGGCCCGGCAGTACCGCCTCCGCGTAGCGCGGCGAAGAACGTGTCGTCACCCATCGTCGCGCGCAGGCCGGCCGCGTCGGTGAGCAGCGCGTCCGACCGGTGTACGGCGGGGGCTGGCGCGTCCGGGTGCAGGTCGGTGACCTGGCGCAGGTAGCCCTCCAGGATCGCCTGCTCCACGGACCGCGCGTCGAGCATGTGCAGGGTCAGGGTGAGGAACGTCCGCTGCGGCAGCCACGCGTCGGCCGCGACGACGGGCCCTTCCAACCCACGGATCTGCCGGGCCTTCGAGTTGTGCGCCAAGATCTCCCGCAGTACGGCCATGAAGTGCGACTTGCCGGAACCGAACGACCCGTGCAGGAACATCGCCTGCGACCTGCCGGTGGTGACGGCATGCCCGATCTTCTGCAGCGCGCTTGTGAAGTTTTCCCGGAGTTGGTCGGTGACGACGTAGCGGTCCAGGTCGGCCCCTTCGGCCGCCTTCACCACGAAGTCGCCCTCACCGACCGACGTCGGGATGTCGATCAGGTCGCGCAGCAGCGTCACGGGTGTTCCTCCAGCCTCCCCAGGGTGCCCGACACGCTACCCACAGGCATGGATGTCCGGGTACCACCGTGGTCGGCGCAGTCTGCCCACCAGAACCGATGGTTATGGACGGATAGTGGATCCATCGCCTGTTCGTCCGAGAAGCCGCAGATCAAGCCCGTGCCACGGGGCAGGCCCGAGCGGGCAGCCCAAATCGCGAAAGCGAGTCAGATTCCGGACAGATCTACGCCCATCGTTCTACAGCGCACGTGGACGGGTCGAACATCGGGTCCTCGATCGCCTTCAGCAGCGGTCGGGATGCCACATGCTCCGGCCTGATGTGCCGCCCGAGCACCACGACCGCCACCGACGACGCGCCAGCGCTCCTCAATGCGTACGCCAGCGACTGCGCCCGGGAACCGGTCGTCCAGGTGTCGTCCAGGATCAGCGGCCGAACGCTGACGCTCTCGACCGGAAGCTGGACCGTGAACCAGTCGCGCTGGAACGTCCGCGTCTCGGATCCGTGGCGGGGATTGGACAGCGCCGCGAGCCACGGCAGCCGAAGCCGATCCCCGATCAGATCCTGCAGGGGGTGCGGATGAGCCTGGCCCCGGGTGCTCGGCACGACCACCACGTGGGTCGGCGCACCGCCCATGCGATTAGCGACGCAATCGAGGTGTCGCTGCAGGAACAGCAGCAGCAGTGCGAGCAGATTCCACCTAGCCTGGGCCGACCCCGGCTTGGACTTGTACAAGCGCAGGTGGTGGTGATGCTGACCGGTACGCGGCGAGTAAGCGATTGGCACGACCACGTCGGCGAGCAGGCCACCAGACGCCGTCTGTTGTTCCTGGCAGGGGTAGCAGTAGTCGAACCCGGGAGTGCGGACACCGCGACACGTCGGGCAAATCCAGGGCAGGACTGGCAGGGGATTTCGAAGGAAGTTCCGCTGGGTCTCGACGTACTCCCGGACCCTGGCCCACGGGTCAGAGGCTGGCGAAATCAGGGAAGCCCTCCAACTCCGCCGCAGCCGGTGAACGGTCGAGAATGGCGTCGACCGCCTCCACCAAGTCCATGGTGCCGTGCGCTACGTGGACGCCGGGCCGCTCAGCGAAGGCGCGTGCCCAGTCATGCCGCATCACCTGACTGGTGAGCACCACGGGCCGGCCGTGTTGTAGAGCGAGCCGCGCCTGGATCCGGGCTCCACTGCGTTCGCTGGCTTCGATGACCACGGTGGCGGCGGCGTAGCCGCTCATCACCGCGTTTCGCATCGGGAAGCTCTGCTTCGTCGGGGCGGCATCGGGCCAGAACTGGCTGAGCACCAACCCGACCTCTGCGATGTGCTCCTGGAGGGCACGGTTGACCGTCGGGTAGTGGTGACGAATGCCGGTGCCGATGACCGCGACGGTGCGGCCCCCTGCCGCGAGTGCCGCCTGGTGGGCTGCGGTGTCGATCCCCTTCGCCAGACCGCTGACCACCGTCACACCACGGCGGGCCAGCGACTCTGATACTGAGCTGGCGATCTCGACTCCTCGATCGCTCGCTTCACGGCTGCCGACAACCGCGATGGCCCGAGCGTCGGGGCGCGACTCACCTCTGGCGAAGAGCACTGGCGGCATCTCGCGGATGTCACGCAGCTGGGCGGGGTAGTCGTCGTCGAAGAAGGCCCGCACTGTGATGCCCTCGGCCCGCCAGCCCGCGAGGTCGCCGGCCGCAGCCTCGATCAGCGAGTCGACAGAGCGGGTGTCGGGAAAGAGCGTGTCGGTCTGCCCGACGACCCGGCGCAGGACTGCCAGCGCGGTGCCGACCTCTTGAATGCCGTGCACGGCATCAGACCAGCCGAGGTCTGGCTGCCGCAGCAGCGCGATCAGCGCAGCCCGCTCCACCGTCACCCGGTCCATGCCCCTGATCGTAGAGGCAACTCCCGGCCGCCCGGCCCACCGGCCACGCGGAGCCGGCAGAGAAGCCCGGCGCACCTCAGATCGCCCCACATGATCGAACATATGTTCCCTCAGCCCTCAGGTCAACCGAAGATCGCGCAGGTCGGGGGCTTCGGCGAGGAGTCGTACGCCGTCGTCGTCGTGGCGGTGCACTGCGCAGCCGGCGCGGGTGAAGCGCACGGTGACCGCCTGACCCGCGTGCCGGGAGGCGAGCCGCAAGAGGTCCGGCTCGGGGTCGGCGACGAGATCGCGCGACCCCGACCACGGCATCGGGATCGGTGTCGCCGGGTCGGTGGGGGCGGCACTGGCGACGGCGTCGGTCAGGCACTCCCGGCACCAGGCGAGGGCGGCGGCCAGGCTCGGCCGGTAGGGCAGGTCGTCGGGGCTCACGGCTGCGTCGCGGGGCTTCGTCTCGACGGACCAGCGCAGGCCGTCGGCCAGCAGCGGGTCGCCGGCGTTGTGCCGCAGGTCGCAGACTGCCACCACGAGGGCCAGGTCGAGGCCGAGGGCGAGCCGCAGCAGCTCGACCAGCGGCGGCGCGTCGGGAGGCGTCGCCACCACGATCAGCCGGCCGGCTGTGGTGCCTCGCCCGGCAGCGTGCACGTGCTCACCCACCGGGTCGGAGCCGACCCAGGGCAGGGTTACGTACCCGTCGCGCAGGTCCCGGTCGAGGTCGTGCCCGCCGTCGGCGTCGCGGAGGTCGTCCGGTCGCGCGCCGAGGACGGCGGCCCAGGAGCCGAGCCGGTAGCGGTCCGGGAGCTGCACGACGGGCCGGCCGTTGGGTTGGGTGGCGACCAGCGGCGCGACCTCGGGTGTGCCGGCCTGCCAGGCCAGGTGCACCACCCGGTGCCGCAGGTCGGTGACAGTGACCGACAGGGCCCGGTGCAGGCGGTGGGTGTCGCCGCAGGTGAAGCAGTGCAGCGCCGATGGGCGCAGGCCGGCACCCCAGCAGTGCGGGCACTCCGGGTCGGCCGGGCGACCGCCGAGCCGGCAGTCGCAGGCACGTAGCCGGCTTCCGGGCCGGCAGTCCGGGCAGGGTCGCCAGTCGACCAGCTCGCCCAACCAGGACGCTTCGGGTGGCTCGTAGCCACGACTCAACGGCACCTGCACATGCCGGACCACCTGGCCGGTGGGCTGCTCCACGAGGATCTCCGCCGGCTCACCGGCTCGCAGCGTGGTGTGCCACCAGCGGCCGTCGCGCCAGAGGGCCTGCGCACCGGGCAGTTCGTCGCCGTGGACAGGGTCGACGCTGTCGGCGAGGACGCGTCGTTCGAGCTGGTCGACGTCCACGGCAGGGGCGGCGGGTGGGCGCGGCGAGTCGGGGCGCAGCAGCCGGGCGGGAGCGGCAAGGCCGCGCTTGGCAAGGCCACTGAGCGCCTTGGCAACCTCGGTGCAGGCCAACACCTCCGACAGGTCCCGGCACCAGCCGAGCGGTCCGAGCGGCACCGGGGAGCCGGGCACCTCGTACCGGATGGCCCAGCAGAACCCCGCGCCCTGCCGACGGGCCTCGACGACAAGGTCGAGCAGCAGCAGGTCGGCCAGCGCGCACAGCCGGGCCAGCCGTGCGGCCGATTCGACAGCCGCCGGGGCGGTGGATCGGCCCAGCACCAGCCGCCAGGGGGCGTGATCGGCCCGCAGGATGGCGTGGGCCTCCAACTCCTGCCGCTGCGCTGCGGGCAGGTCGGGTCGCCACTGCCGGTCCAGCCACAGCGAAGGCACGTCGGCCTCGCTCAGGACCGCGCCGACGGTGGCGGCGAGTTCGCGTACCCGATCGGTGAGGTCGACCACCCATGCACCCGCCGGGTCGCGGTGGGGGTCGAGGCCGCCGGGCACGACCTGGTGGGACGCGACCGCGCCGGTGTCCAGGTTGGCGACGGTGACCACGAGCTGCGCTCGCCGCTGGCCGCGCCGCCCGCAGCGATAACAGGGGTACGTGATGCTGCCCGCACCGCGACACTGCTCACAGCTCCGGTACGCCTCCCGGCGCGGCCCGAGCACGTCGGCGTCGGCGTCGGCGAGGAACCGGTCGCCGTAGGTGGTGCACCGGCACGGTTCCAGCGTGAAGGTCATTCCGTCGCACTCCGGGCAGACGACGACGGGCGCGGCGGTCACCGACACCGCCGGGGCGCGCAGTCACCGTCGTGCTCCACCCTCCGCACGCACCGCCGGCCGCCGTCGAGCAGAAGGTCGCAGAAGACCCGATGGCGTACGCCCTGCGCGTCCTCGGCGGACACCGTGGTCTCGCCCGCGTCCACTTCGGCGAGGAAGGTCAGGGAGCGGGCCAGGGTGCCGGCGAAGTGCTGGGCGGCCGGCAGATCGGCGGCGGTGAACGGCAGGTGTGCCACCCAGCGGGCGCTCATTGGACGGCCGCCGGCTCGGCTCGAAGAAACGCACACATACCTTCTCCTCAGTGACGGGTTATTTGAACAATCGGCGGCAGACGGGAATTGCGCGGTCATCGCCTTTGTCGGACCCATCTTGTAAGGTCAGAGGCACTATCGCAATGAATGTGGACTCACACTGTTCCATTATTTGTGGGCAACATTCCCCTGTTGCAGAGCGGCCGTCGGGATGTTGCAAAATTCAACAGGAAGGAGAGCCGCGTGACCGACGACATGGGCTCGACGGTGCCCCGACGGCAGCTCGGCAGGGCGCTACGCGACCTGCGCACCGAGGCGGGGGCGACCCTGGACGCCGTCGCCGAGGCGCTGGAGTGCAGCCGGCAGAAGGTGTGGCGGATCGAGAGCGGGCTCGGCTCGGTGCGCGGCGTCGACGTCCGGGCGATGTGCGAGCTGTACGGGGCGACGGGCGAGTTGACCCGGGCGCTGACCTCCCTGGCCGGCGAGACCAGGGCCAAGGGCTGGTGGCACGCGTACGGCGACGCAGTCCCCGAATGGTTCGAGCTGTACGTCGGCCTCGAATCCGCCGCGTCGAAACTCCGGTTCTACAAGAACACTCTCGTGCCGGGCATTCTGCAGAGTCGCGACTACGCTCGAGGCATCTACCGCATCGATCAGCCCGATATGAGCGAGGACGACCGGGAGCGGGCGGTCGAGCTTCGCCTGCAGCGGCAATCCCTGCTGACTCGCCGCCTGCCACGAGCGCCGCAGGTGCAGGTGGTGCTCTGCGAATCGGTGCTCCTCCGTCCGGTAGGCGGTTCCGAGACCATGGCGGATCAACTCCACAACCTGCTACGGCTGACCCGCCTACCTAACATCGCGATTCGCGTGTTACCCCTGATCGCGGGGCCCCACCACGGGACCGTTGCTGGCGAGTTCGTGCTCCTTAATTTTCCGCTCGGCAACCGAAGCACGCCTGAGCCGCCGTTGGTCTACAGCGAGGCGATCACTGGCGCTCTCTACCTCGACCGTCCCAATGAGTTCGCGACCTATGAGAAGGTCTGGTCGAGCCTGCTGTCGCTCGCTCTTGATGAGGGACAATCGTTCCAACTGATCAACAAGATCATCGGGGAGGTTCACCATGGTTGACCTGACGGGCGCTTCCTGGCGCAAGAGCACCCGCAGCGCAGGCAACGGCGGCGAGTGCGTCGAGGTTGCCGACAACCTGCCCGGCATCGTCGGCGTCCGCGACAGCAAGGACCCCCTCGGCCCGGCCCTCACCTTCACCCCCAACGCCTGGGCCAGCTTCGTGCGCTCGGCCCGCACTTCCCGCTGAGGACTCGGTGGGTGTCTCGGGGTCTCCTGGGACATCCACCCGGTGCGGGCCTGCATTCGCTGGCGCGGGCATCCCCACCAGCGCTCCGTTCAGTCGTCCCGTAAGGGCGCAGAGGGGTCACGAGATTGTGAGCGTGCGGAACGACTTCGGCGACCTGATCCGCGCGATGGCGCGGCGTGACTGGGGCACGGTGGACCAACTGCTAAGCGGGTTGGAAGCCTCTGGGTGGCAGGGCGGCAACCAGGTTATCGGCACCGCTTTCGCCATCGCGATCAACGACCGGTTCGGCATCACCCACTCCCCCACCGACGTCGCCCGCTTCGTCGCCGACACACGCGCCCAGTTTTCCGGCCTGGAGTCGCTGCCCACCCTGGAGATGGAAGGGCTCGTCCGCGCGGCCCTCGGTGAGGTCGGGCTGATCGACAATCTCAGCCCCGAGATCGCCCTCCAGATGCAGATCGTGATCCTCGGCAAGCTGCTCCAAGACCGCGACTTCACCGAGACGCAGCTCGAAGAGTTCATCGCCGACGTGGAGCGCATGGCCGCCGAGTACCTCTAACCAGCAGGGCTGCGTGCGCCCTTCATCTCCGATAGTGTCCGTCCGACCACGCAAACGTGAACTCGTTGCGCGATCGTCAGACGGAGGGCGGCATGGCCAGCATCGAGGAAGTCAAGGCAGCGCTGATGCAGGCCGCCGAGCAGGGCAACGCCACGATCAGCCAGATCCGGGCCGCCGCCGAGAACACCGAACAGATGCTGACCCGACTGCGCGCCATCTCCGCCGGCACCGGGCACCCGACGATCGCCGAAGCCATCGCTCGCGGCGAGCAAAGCAAGCAACGCCTGGCCGAAGCCATGGCCCTGGTGCAGGGCAGCTCGGAGGCGGCACGCCGCTACATCAGCGTCCTCGGCTGAACGCCGACCCACCCGATGAGCGTTGGCGAGGTCAAGGCGTCCCTGCGCGCCGCCATCGAAGCCGCCCGCCAGGGACGGCGGGTGTTCGACCAGGCAGCTTCCGACGCGGAGACGGCCACCCGAATGGCGGACGCCGTCCTGCGCGGGAGTCAAAACGAGGACGTGACGGCAGTCCGTAACGCGCTGGCCGCTGCGGGTGCAGAGGTGGAACCCAGCCGCCGCCGCTTCGACAACACCGTCAAACACGCAGCCGACTACCTCACCCGGCTCGGATGAGCGCCAGCATCGCTGCGCTGGTCGCGCAGCTTCTCGCCGTACGCGGAACGCTTGATGCCGCCGCCGTCACGGCGCTGCGAGCCCAAACGGATGCCGAGCAGGCCCTGGCACACCTGGTTGGGGTCCAGCGGGGCAGCACTGACCAGCGGTTGAGCGCAGCCGTCGCGGACGCCGAGGTGGCCCGCGACAAAGCCGGCCGCTACGCCCGCCTCCTGGCCGAGGCCGCCCGCCACGTCACCAGGTACATCAACACCATCGCCCCCGGCGCCGCATCCTCCGGTCCAGATGATGCCGCTTCGCCGTCCGGGGAACGTCTGGTGACTGAGGCCGAGAGGCGTGGCCGACGGGCCGACATCGCTTGGCGGAAACAGGTCCAGAAGGCCGACAGCACCGAGGACAACCTGAAGAACGCCGAGACCAGCGCCAAAGAAGTCTTCAAGTTCTTCAAGCAACAGCAGGACGGTGCCACGAGCAGCACGACGAGCCCGCAATCCACGCCGGCTCACGAACGGCCGCAGGTCGACAGCCCGGTGACCGCCGTAGTCATGGCGGCCGGCGCGTTGGCGGTGACCGCAAAGGCCATATGGAACCATGGCAAAGCTCGACGATCGAGGAAGCGAGACGATGATGATCAGGCCTGAGTTGCCGGAGTACATCCGCACCATGGTGCGTGGCGATCACGCCGCCAACGACGCGGTCGAGGCAAGGCTTGACGCCGAGGGGTGGGACGGGCTTCCCCGCTTCCTCGCGGCAGTCTTCTTCCTCGCCGTCGATCGCCGCTTTGGCGAAACCGCCGGGCGTTCGGAGGTCATCACGTTCGTCGGCGACCTCAGAGCGGGGTTCGCCGGCGGTGGGCCGGAGATCAACGCCGAAGCCGCAGAGACGCTCATCATGTCGATCATCGATCCGTCGGTCGACTACTCAATCAATCAGGACATGATCGGTCGTATCCAGGCAGCCACGGTGCAGAAGATCCTGACCGAAGAGAACCTGTCGGACGGCGAGCTGGACGCCCTGCTCGCCGAGGCGGTCAACCTGTCTTCAAGATCCTGAGAAGCGGGCAGCAGCGATGACAGGAAACGCCGGGGCATGCTTGTTAGCACAACGCCTGCCCGCCGCCGTGCGTTGCTCGCATGGATCCGCTTGCAAACCGACCATCGCTAGCTAGTCCCCCCTTCCGCAGAACCGCCGATGATGTCGAAGATTGTCGGGGTTGATCGGATGCTTCGAATGCAGCCGCAGCTTGCCAATCTTGTCGCCACTGACGGTCCATCGCACCGTGAGATTGCTGTCGATGTAGATGGCGAAGGCGTCGAACTGGACGTGGTGGTTCGGGCAGAGACAGAGCACATTGTCCATGCGATCCGAGCCCTCGTGAGGCCTGCCCAGCCCTCTGATGTGGGCAGCCTCGCTGTAGTAGCCATACCGAGTCGCCAGCCGGGTATCGCAGATCTGACAACGGTGCCCATGGAGCCGCTTGACCTTATCGACGATGGCCGAGTTGCGAATGATGCGATCTGCGCTTACCGCCCTCCGCCTTGCCGGCCCCTGACCATCTCCCTCGGACCCGGCAGTGTCCTCTGCGTCCAGCACCCCCGATGCGGAGTCGTAGCCGGCAAGACCCACGTCCGCCAGGAGCGCCGCCTTGTCGATGTCGATCGGCAGCGCAGACGACAGGACGGCCACCGCGCGGCCCCGAGTCTCCGGATCACCGAGCAGAGCCGTCACTGCTGAGGCGAAACCAATTAACGGGGCATCCGCACCCACGGCACGGGGATCCGAGCCGTGCCTTCCGTGGAAGCCGGAACGATCGACTTCCCAGAGTTCGCTGCCGCTGACGATCTCCCACAGCCCGCCGTCACGCAGCTTTCCGGATAGGTCGGTCTCGCCCGGTCTGCCGTCAGTCCCGCCGTACCGCTGAAGGATTGACTCAAGGTCGGACCTGAGGTGCTGTGGCGCCCCAGGGTGACCGTCAGCGGAGGCGATCTGCCCGATATTCCAGAGCACGGTCAGAGGCAGGCGCCTCGCGGACGGGTCGGCGTCCTGCCCATGAAAGGCATCGACGACTCGTTCCAGCGCCTTGAACAGCCGCTTGCGGCTCATCTTGGGAGGAGCGATGACGGCCGGTTGGCGGGGCGCGACCCCTGCCGCGGCCAGCAGCGGCCGGATGGTGGCGTACTCAGCGGCACTGACCAGGGTGAGGCTCCGCAACGGAACGCCCAGCCCGAGCTGACGCAGGATCGGAACGGCCGGAACGGGCTCCTCAAGGCGCTCGACGTCGCCGAGCGCCATCATGTGCTCCCAGGTCTGCCCGTCGTCGTCTGCCCCCCAGACCCGCTTGGCCGCAGCAGGGTTGTGAAGAAGGTGCAGGATCCGGGCACGCGCGCAGAACGCCATGTCGGCGTAGAAGAGCACGTCATCGCCGACCCGCCGGTCGCGCAGCGCTCGCGCCTTGTAGTTGTTCACCTGGTTCGTCGGCGTCGAACCCCAGAGGCGAGCAACCCCGTCTGGGTAGAGCGCCCTGAGTGCCGCCAGGTCGGGACCAAGCTCCGCCGCAACGTCCCGTAGGCGGATCCCCTGTTCGACCGAGTTTTTGTAGTTCTGCGGCCCACGGTCCTTGGTGCTACCTCGCGGCTGCAGGACCAGTTGGGGTACGCCGCTGACGATCTCCACGTAATCCACACTCCCAGTTGGAGAGTCTCGTCTGCCAGCATCGTCGGGTGCGACAACATGACAGTCTTGGTCCAGGCTGGCCCTCACGCACGAGCGAGACTTGAGCGATCCACTCCCAATTGCGACAGCTCCGCATCGACCAGGTCGCTGAAGAACTGGGCCGGCGAGCCGGGAAAACCAGGGCGCTCATCGGCGTACCACTGATGCAGCCACGGCTCCAGCTCAACGATGCCGGCAAGCAGCGGCAGCAGCCGGTCCGCCGGCCATGCGGCCTGCAACTTTCGGTCCAGGTAAACGGTCGCCAGCGCCTGGGCCTGGGCGAGGTGGTCCCACCCGGCCCAGCCGAGCAGCTCCGTGCCGTCCCCATCGCGGCCCGCCTTCGGGTACGAGATGAAGCGCTCCTTCGGCACGTCGAGCTTGCCGCGCGCCCGCCAGTACGACGGCTTCACGAAGTCCGCCGACGTGTACTTCGGCGGCACCGCGACCTGCACGTCCTCGCCCGCGTCCTCCAGACGCTGCTGCGCCCAGGTGCGCTCCCACTGCGCCCGCTTCCGCAGCCCGGACGGCTTGTACCGGTGAACCGGCAGGTAGGGCACATGCTCGTCGGCGACCAGCTTGGCGAGCGTCTTCGTCAGGTCGTAGTCGTCACGGCCGACCCACAGCTCGAGCACCGAACGGAAGTCCTCGTCGTGGCGCACCCGGTCGGCAAGCTGCGCCACCGACTGCGGGATCGGCCGTTCCCCCCACAGCTCAGGCGACTCCAACCGGTCGAGCAGCCAGTCCCGCAGCGCCTTGGTCTGCATGGCATCCCAGCCGTCGGTTGCCCAGCGCCGCTTGCACTCCGGCCGCTCGATCAGCGCGATGTTGCGATCCGACTCGATGACCTCGATCCGCCGCTGCACCAACGCCCGGTAGTCATTCGGCCAGTGCGCCGGCACCTCGATAATCGGCGTCGATCCGTGCCGCGCATACCACTGCGTCTCCACCTCACCAGCGGCCATCTTCCGCGCCAGCACGATTTCGAACGCCCTCTCCCCCAGCGCCAGTGCTGGCGGCTCGGCGCAGGTCAGGTCCTCGTCACGCAGCCCATAGAGCCGGTAGACCTCCCAGTCCAACTCCTCCTGCACCGCGATCATCTGGGCCCGAGTCGTGTCGTAGTCGACCTGCGCCGCCCGCAGCCGCTTCCGCGTCGGCACGCCGGACTCCCCGACGGCCGTCGGTGTCAGGCTGGCGAGCCGCTGCGCGAGCAAATCGAGCAGCCGCGCCCGCTCCAACGGGTACGCCGCCGGCAGCGGAAACTCCTGCAACTTGGTCCCGGTGAACTCGTAGCGATCAGACCACTGTTCTGCGCTCACCCGGGCACCGTCGCCACCAATCGGGTCGCCGCCCTTCGGGTAACTGACCTGCTTGAGCCAGAAGCAGGCGGTCGAGCTGTTCAGCACCCCCAGCAGCCGCAGGTGATCGTCCTCCGTCGCCCCCTTGTTCAACTTAATCACCGGAGCGGTTTGCTTAAAGACTTTCCCACCCCTATCCAGCACAAATTGATTATGCGTAGCCACGAAAGCCATGCCGATTCCGAGTGCGATCGCGAAGCGCTCCGGATGCCAGCGACTCCACTCATACCATGTGAGGCCGATTTCAGCATGAGTACCCCCTGGCTCTCTTCGCTGTTCAAGCACGCGTGCAGTGAGCCAAAGAATGCGCCCAAGCATCGGGTCATCGATTGCTGCACGAAGATTGATATCGTACGGGAAAAGCGACTCCGTGGCGGCATTCATTACCCAGTCGCGCATCGCTTCTCCAGTGACCAATGGCACAACAGCTGCGGGTGCGACCCCGAACCTACGCCAAGTACCAGGAGATGAGAAGTAGCTGTCGTCAGACCCCGTATGAGTCACTCGCCCAATAGCGGAAACTAACCCCTGAACACGGCTTTCATGCCGCGCAAGTCGATCTACCAATTCTTGTGCGCCGCCACCGGAGAGGCTCCAAGGAAACCGCGCGAGTCGGTTTCGCTCCTGGTCACGCACCGTGACCCATTCCGTCTCCGAATTTGGAAGCTCGATCTGCTGCTTGATAGCTGACCAAACCAGGCCTAAATGCGGGCTGTCCGGCCGCCCCGGCTCACCTCGAACACCAAGGACGGTACGGACCGTCGCGCCTCGGCGGCGTTCGTTCGGGCGGCCAATCAGTATGACTGTTGGGGTCCCGTGACCGGGGATGTATGCCCCGGAGGTGTCGATTATCTCGGTCAACTCAACTCGTTGCGCAAAGTAGTCCTCGATAAGTTTCCTGCCGAACTCCCGCTTCATGAAGCCGTTACCGGTAATCTGGCCGACGCGGCCCGCGCCGTCGCCGTGCTCGTCCGACCGCTTAGCCAGCTCGAAGAAGCGCTTGGCGAACGGCACTGTCAACCCGTACTGCCGATGGCAGACGTCTGGATAGATTTCCCGGTAAAGCCCGCTGCGGGCCGAGTCGCCGACGGCGATATAGGGCGGATTGCCGACCACCACCGTGTACTGCCCCTTACGCAGGTAGTCCGCGAGTACGTCGGCGTCCTCGGTCGCGTAGGAGAAGGCGCTCTGGCCTTCGAGCACCGCCAACAGATCCCCTTGGTGCCGCGACTTGCGGCCCCAGTCCAGCAGAGAGTCACCCGTAGCCACCCGAACTAGCCAAGCCGGTGTGCGTTCCAGCGACGTCAGGCCGCACACCTTCATCGCGGCAATCAGCAGCCGGAACCGGGCGATAGCCACCGCGAACGGGTTGATGTCCACACCGGTGACCTGCCCGAGCGCCCGCTCGACCAGCACCCGGATGTCGGTAGCAGGCTCCCGCTGCCGCCACTTCCCCACCAGGCGACCGAACGCACCGAGCAGGAAGTGCCCCGACCCACACGTCGGGTCGATGACCGAGGTCGCCGGCAGGCCGAACTCCCGAACCGCCGGCTCGAACGTCCGGTCGAGGATGAACTCCTCGACGAAGTCCGGCGTCTGGAGCAACGCGTACGTCTTCTTCGCGTGGGTCGACAGATCCTGGTAGAGGTCGCCCAGGAAGCGGGTGTTGAGGTCGTCGACCCGCAGCGACACCAGACCCGGCCCGCGCCGGAAGAACTCGGACAGCTTCTCGGCCGCCTCACCGGAGATGCCGAACCGCCACACCGGGTTGTGCTCGTCGAAGATCTTGCCAGTGGCCTTGAGCGTCGCCAGGTAGCCGAACGCCTCTCGCAGCCACTCCCGGTCGTTGTGCCGGGGGTTGTCGATCAGGTACTGCTGACGGTGCTGCACCGCCCGATCGACCGGCGCCGCCGGCTCCGGGCCGCCGATCCACAGCGGTTCGACAAGCGCGTTGTCCTCGCAGAAGCGCACGAACACGCAGCCGAGCACCCAGGCCACCGCCGCCTGGTCGAGGAGATCCTCCAGCCAGGTCTCGAACGTCCCCGCCGTACGCCGCGCCTCAGTCGCCTGGGCGTGCTCCTTGCGCAGCGACGACTCCAACTCGGAGTCCTGGGCGACCTGGTCGCGCAGGTCGTCGGCGAGGGCGGTGACCTGACCTTGCAGCGCCTTCAGCGCGATCATCGGGGGGTGGTCCTCTCCAGGGCGGGGGTGGGGGGCCAGTCCTCGGGCAGCCACAGCGACTGGCTGGCCGGCGAGGTCAGCGGCAGTTGCTGCCCGTCGAGCAGCACCGGCTCGGTGCGCCGGGCCGGCACCAGCAGCAGGCGGGCGGCCGGGCGGGGTCGGGTCGGGTCAGCCAACTCCTGGATCAGCCGAAGTTGCTGGTAGCGGGCCAGCGGCGCGGCCTCGGTGATCAGCACCGGGCGGTCGGTTTCGGCGAGCGCCCGCTCGATCGCGGGGACCACCTCGTGGCGCACCAGCTCGACCAGGGAACGAAAGTCCGTGTCGGTCGGTGAGCCGTTGTCGGCGGCGACGATCGCCTCCCACGGGAAGCCAAGTGTGCGCAACTCCCGCAGCAGGATCGCGGTGACGTCGACCTCCACCAGGTCGAGCCGGTCCAGCAGCGCTCGCCGGGCGCGGCCGAGCCGTCGGATCGAGGCGAGAAGCACCACGAAACCGCTTCGGTCGATCACCCCGGCCAGCCGGGCCGTCGCCTGGGCTGCGGCGTCGGGTTCGAGCAGCGGCCCGACCGTGCTCAACACCCGGGTGCCGGTGACCGACGAGGTGCGGTCCGGCGGCGTGTAGCGGCCCGCCACCGGATCCCACACCAGGGGAATCTCGCGGAGCAACGCGTCCAACGTCGGCCGGGTCGGCAGGGGCAGGGCGTGCGGAAATCGGGTGCGGACTCTGGCGCGTACCGTCTCGGGGTCGAGGCTCTGACCGACAAGCGCGCCCGCCGCGAGTCGCAGCGCGCGCTCGGCGGGCATCTTCGCCGGGTAGAGCTGGCCCTGCGCGTTGACGGCGGCCTCGCCACCGCTGCCGGCAGCGGCGAGTTGCAACAGCCGGGCATCGCTGAGTGCCGGCATACCGGTCGGCGGCGGCTCCAACGCCCGCAAATCCTCGACGGCCCGGGCCCGCGTGGGCAGCGGGTCCGCGCCGGCCAGCGCGACCGCGCGTCGACCCAGCCGAACCACGTACCCGAGCAGGTCCGCCGCCGTCTGCACAGTGCCCGGGTCGTCCGGCTCCCGACCGATGAGTACGTGGTGACTGCCGCGCAGCCGCTGCTCGGCGAGCCGGGCGTCGCCGCCCCGGGCCAACTCGGTCTCCACGGCGGCGCGGACCAGGCCGATGGCCTGGGCGGTACGCCGCGGTTCGGCGGAGTACGAGCCACGGGCCGCGATCAGCGCCTCGGCCACCTCCTCGGCCGACATGGCCCCGCCCCGAGCGTCCAGCAGCGCGACGACCTCGTCGCGAACCAGGCCCAGCGCGGCGTTCGGTTGCCAGTCCCGGCCGATCACCCGCTTGAGCAGGTTTGATATTTGCGGCTGCTGCTTGCCGGTGGCCCGGGCCACCTCGGCCTGCGACGGCCACCGCAGGAAGGTGCCGTCGACGGCGGTCTGCCCGAGCAGCACCTGCAGCGTGGCCCGCTGCCCCGCGTTGCGAGTGGTCTCCGCCGGCAGCAGGCTGGCGCAGAGCGCCTCGACGCCCTGGGCGTGCGGCCGGGCCGGGATTGGCTCGGGGTCCGACCCGAGCAGCTCGCGCAGCTCACGGGTGCGGGCCAGGATCTCCTTGCGGGTCGCATCCGGCACCCCGCGGGCCCGGGTCAACGCCGACGGCTCGGCGTCCAACAGCTCCCCGACGGTGAGGATGCCGAGCCGTTCCAGCGCCGACCGGGCACGGGCGGTCAGCTCGGTGGCTTCCAGCGGCGACATCCGGTCCACGGGCGCGACGGTGCCGATGTCATCGGTGCCCGCCGCCGGCTCCGGGATCTCCCGGAAGACCGCCCGCCAGGCGTCGGTCATCTCGTCGAGGGTGTCGAAGCGGTTCGCCGTGTCCCGGGCCAGGGCCTTGGCGAAGAAGGCGACCAGGCGGTCCGCGACGGAGACGTCGAAGGCGGCCGGATCGAGGGTGACCTCGCTGGAGATGGCCGCGGGGTTGGCACCCTCGCCCCACCGCGGCAGGGTGCCGGTGGCCATCTCGTAGAGGGTCACCGCAGCGGCGAACCGTTCGGCGGCGGCGTCGAACCGCAGCCGGCGCGGCGGCCCCAGGAACGGGTCCAGGTAAGCGGTGGTGCCGGCGGTCAGCTGATCGGCCGGCACTGCGGCGAGCGAGAAATCGAAGACGCACAGGTGTGGTTGCTTGTCCTTCGGCCGGGGCCGCGACGCCAGGTTGGCCGGCTTGATGTCGCGGTGCCACACGCCCTGCCCATCCAGGAAGGCGATGATCTCCAGCAGATCGCGGCCGTAGCGCTCCAGCAGGTCCAGCGCCAGCCGGCCGCCGCGCAGATCCTCGGCCAGGGTGCGCTGCCCGGCGTTTTCCAACAGCAGGGCCGTCCGGCCACCGACCTTGATCGGGCCCTGGACCAGGGCCGCCACCCGGGAGTCGCGCAACTGCTCGACCGTACGGGCCTCGGCGGCGAAGCGGTCGGCGAACTGCTCGTCGCGCGCCACCTTCAGCACCAGGTCGGGACTGCCCTCCGGACCGCCCCGGCTGACCAGCAAGGCGATCGCTGTGGCACCGCTGCCGAGGTTGCTGAGGACCGTCAGACCGCCGTCGAGCACATCGCCGCGGTGCGCCTGCAGCGGGTCGACCACCGGCACCGGCTCCGGGGAGGTCAGCTCCTCCCACACCAGGTCGATGCAGGCCCGGAAGTCGCCGATCCGCTTCATCCGCAGCGCCGGGTCGCCCCGGGTGGCGTCGTAGACGGCCTCCACCAGCGCGTACGGCATGCCGTCGGCGACCGAGTCGAGATGCAGTCCGCCGTCGGCGACCGCCGCGAGCAGCTCCTCCGGCGAGGTCGCCGGTTCCGCCCCTGCGAAGATCCGGTAGGCGAGCGCGCCCAGCGAGAAGATGTCGAGCTGATGGCCCGGCAGCTCGTCCAGGGTGGCCGCCTCCGGCGCCTGGTAGCGGCGAACCGCGTCGTCGAAGAGGATCTCCAGGCTGGCCGGGTCGGTCGGGGAGCCGAGCGAGGTGAGTCGGGTGCCCGGCAGCCGGCCGCCGGTCTGCCAGTCCGTCACCAAGAGGGTCGGACGGGCGCTCTCCGGGTCGCAGACATAGATCGCCCGAGGGCTCAGGGAACGGTGTGACAGTCGCCGGGAGTGTGCGTGATCGACGATCTCGGCGAGATCCTGCGCGAGCTGGAGTCGTTGGGCCAGTTGCAGCTTGCCGTCCCGTTCGCCCAACCACTGGTCCAGGCGGACCCACTCCGGCCGGTGATCGAAGACGACCGCGGGCCCCCACGGATGCTCCACCAGATCCAACGCGCGGGCGATCCCCGGATGGTGGATGCCCTGCAACAGGCGGAACTCCCGCTCGGCGGCCCGCCGGATCGCCGGCACGTCCTCCTCGGTCGCCCGGCTGGTCAGGTAGAACCGCACGCGGCGCAGCAGGGAGGTGTCGACGGTGTGGTCGGCCAGAAAGTCCTGCCAGCCGAGGCCCTCGGCGAAGGGCCGCTGGTGCAGGACCAACTGGTTGACCCGGCGGTCGGCAACTGAGGGGCGGATCCGCGCGCCCCGGACCAGCTCGACGATCTGCCGCCCGCGCACCGCGTCGACATGGTGCCTGGAGTCGACCGGCCGGGCGAGCAGCATCTCCTTCAAACCGGGCAGCTGGGACGAGTTGCCGTCGAGCCCGTAGACGTGCTGGCGGCCGATGTCGTCCAACTCGGAGCGCATGTTCCGCGCGTGCAGGAACACCGCCGCGTTGACGTAGGGGACCCGGGATCCGTGCGGGGCGTACTGCTGTAGCACACTGCGCAGCCGCTTGGCCTTGCGGTTGGCCAGGATGAGCGGGCTGTCCAGCGTCCGCCGGCTGCCGCCCGGCATCCGGCGACGCCACTGCTGGCCATCACCGGCGATGACGCCCTGCCAATGCTTCAGCTCCAACACATAGAGGCCGCTGGAGGTGAGCACCAGCGCGTCGACCTCGTTGATCGAGCCGTCGGTGCCGACAAACTCCACGTTCGCCCAGACGTGGTACGGCTCGGCGTCCGGCAGGTACGACGCCAGCTCGCGCAGACCTTCCTGCTCGTGTGGGAACGCGCTCGAGTTGATCTGCTCCCAGCGCGGCGAATCCTCACGCATACGCCACCGTCCGCGCCCGCGCAGTCATGACAACCACTCCCCACGAATGCCCTGTTTCCGGTCCCGGGGACGGTACCGTCGCTTTCGGACAGTGCGCAGTCCTCCAGATGGCGACAGGATCGACTGGCCTTGCGGCCCATTCGACCCATTGACGGTCACACCGGCCGCCGACCTGCTCGTCCTTGGCCGGTAACGCCATGGCACCCGCGCCTCGCAGAGTCCGAATTCCGACACCGTTGCTCAAGGCTCGTCGAGTTAGCCATCTGCGCTGCCCGGCGCCCTGTGCGCGGGCTGCTCCTCTCGGACGGGAGACCGAGGACTGCCCTCGGCGACCTGCACGACGCCGGGCGCGGTCTGCACCCGTGTTGTGCGGGGTGGAGGCACCAGGCCGGCGAGGAACTCCTGCGTCTCTGGGTCCACCGAATGGATCAGCGTCCCGCGCATGCCCCGCGTCAGAAGGACCTTGTAGGCGTTGCGGATCAGCCGATCCGCTCCCGCTGACACTCGCCCGTCCCTGATGATCGCGCTGTCATCGGATTTCGTCGGATCGGTGCGCAACCGTCCGTCACGGAACACCAGATCCTCGCCCAGAATCACACCCGACCAGTCGTATTCGAAACCCTGCGCCGTGTAGATGCAGCCGATCTGGTCGAAGCCCCGTGGATCGGTAGCCCAGTAGGAGCCAGACGGGATGCCCTTCGGTGGGTGGTCGCCCGCCGCGTTCCACGGCCTCCGCCACCCGTTGATGGAGACATCCGGAACAAGTTGGCCGCCGCGAGGCAGCTCGTGCCACGGCCAACAGAAGCCGGCCGAGATCCGAGCCGATTGGCCGACGACGTGGCGTGGTCGCAGCAGATCCTCCATCTGCTGCGGTGAGGCGGCCAGCGCGACGCGGTAGTCGTCGTCGGCCGGCCAGCGATAGGGGGCACCTTCGGTGAGCCCGAGCAGGTGCATCACCCAACGCTCGTACCGGGGGCTGCCGCCGCAGCGAAACTGCGCACCGAGATGGATGTAGTCCACCTCGAGGTCCAAGCTCTCCGCCGCCTCGCGGATCATCCGTACGCTTCCCACCTCGTTCGGACGAACCACCTGATTGTCATCGAGCAGAAACACCGGAACCTTGGCGACCGCGATCAGTTCGTGAACCTGCGGGACCTTCCCGCTGAACCCGCCGCGGCGGGTTGACCTGTTGCGGATGCGGTGCGCCTCATCGCAGATCAGCACGTCGAGACTGTCCGGCGGCGATTTCATGAAGTCCAGGAAGTAGTTGAACACCGGGGCGGTCCGCTGCTCCGGGTCTCGGGGCTGCCTCCTGGCGTATGCCTGCACAGTCTTTTTGAACGCCTTGGACCCGGTGGCGTGAGAGACGGGACGCTTCTCCCGAGCAAGGTCGGCCAGTAACGTGAGCGCGATGGCGCTCTTGCCGCTGCCCGGCCCGCCGGAGACCAGCACGACCCGCTTGCGCCGTCCCTGGTCCGCCCAGCGGACTCCCCGCATGACCAGCTCGTAAGCGGTGCGCTGCTCGTCCAACAGCACGAGATGACGGCGACTCGCCACCTCTTCCGCCACCACAGCCAGAAGCTGATTACTGGGCCGAGCGGAAGCGTTCAGCAACCGTTCCGCCGCCGCCCTGTACCGCCAGGGCGCAAACCGCTCGCGCAGGTAGGTGCGCAGATCCTCAGTCCGGTCCTTAGTGAAGACCATCCGCCGTTCGGCCGGCGCGGTGAGGCTGCGAGTGGGTAGGTCAGGGATCTGTTGACGGTCGGCGTTGTGCAGGAACACGAGACCATGCACCGACTCCGGCCATTCCCACAGCACGGGCAGAAAGTCGGCGAGGTAGGAGCAGTATGTCTGCACCTGCAGCGCGGGGTGCGGCTGCGGCTCCCGCATTCCGGGGACCCGCACCAGGTTCTCCGCCTCGTCGTAGACGGTCGCCCAACTCCACTGCTTGAGCTCCACCACGGCGTAGACCGGCCGGTTCGACGATCGCTCAGCGCCAGCGAGGATCACATCGATCCGCCGGCTACTGCGAGGGAGTTGGCACTCCACGAGCGCGTCGAGATCGCCGAGCCCCACCGCACATAGCTCAACGGCCAACGCAGGGAGACTCTCCTCCCAGGAGGTCCGCTCGCTGGCATTCACCTGAAAGCCCGCGGCGGCCAGATGGGCGGCTACCCGACCTGCCAACTTGCCCGCCTCGGCGAGCTCGAGAATTTGATTGGGTGTGGTCTGGAACGCCAGCACTGACAGGCCCCCGAGGCACGAAGATCTCGTGCGGTGGGGGCGTGTCCTTCGTCGGAAGCCCGTCGATCCGCTGAACTGACGGTCACAGTATCGACGCCGTGTGGCTGCCGCTACCCGGCGTCGACCTCGAGCCTGATCTCCGGTGCCCGCCGGACACGCACCAGATCGCGCAGGTAATCCCGCGTCTCCGGGTCGGTCGCGTACAGCACCGTGCCGCGCATGCCCCGGGTCAGCAACACCTTGTAGGTGTTACGAATCAAACGGTCCACTTCCGCGTCGCCGACGGACTTACGGCTGCGGATCGATGAGTCCTTCGACTCGTCGCGGCGGGTCACCAGCCGGCCGTCCCTCGCCACCAGGTCTGGGCCGATGATGACCCCCGACCAGTCGTACTCGAAGCCCTGGGCCGTGTAGACGCAGCCAACCTGGCCGAAGCCGTTCGGGTCGGTGGCCCAGAACGCGCTCCCCGGCGCCTCGCCGACACTGCGTTCGCTCCGGACGTTCCACGGTCGCGCCCAGTCACCGATTGTCACGTCCGGCACCAGAGTGCCGTCGGGTCTCGGATCGCTCCAAGGCCAGCAGTAGCCGGCCGACATCCTGGCCGTGCCGCTGGGTCCCTGCCGCTCGGCTAGGTACGCCTCCATCTCCTCCGGTGACTCGGCGACCCGCACGTCGAACCGGCCGTCGCCGGCCCAAACGGACGGCTCGCCGCCGTCGAGGCCGAGCAGATCAAGAACCCATTCCTCATACGCCTCACTGCCGCCGCAGCGGAACTGGTCGTGCAGGGAGACCACGTCGACCTCCACGCCTAGCTTCTCCGCGAAGGCGGAAATGACCTCGACACTGCCCAGCTCACCCGGCTTCACCACCTGATGCTCGTCGAGCAGGAAAACAGGCACCCGGGCGAGCGAGATGAGCTCTTCCAACTGCGGACGGGCGACGTTCCGGCGGGCCTTGGGTGTGTAGCGGTTGACCGACGTCTCCCGTACCCGGTGCGCCTCGTCGCAGATCAGCACCTCGATGTCGTTCGGGTCTGCGTCCATGAAGCTGTTGAAGTACTTGAAGAGGCTCTGCAGCCGGGGGGATCCTTTGCCGGCGTAGCGACGCAGTGTCTGGGTGAAGGACCGCGAGCCGGTGGCGTGCAGCACCGACCGGTTCTGCCGGGCCAATTCTCCGAGGACAGAGAGGGCAATGACGCTCTTGCCGCTCCCCGGCCCGCCCGCCACCACCACCGCACGCTTGTGGTTCGCCGTCCGAGCCCGCTCGACGGCGCGCATGACCAACTCGTACGCCACATGCTGCTCATCCAGCAGGGTGAAGTGCGAGCGTTCCTTCAACTCGGCGGCGGCGTACTTCAGTAGATGCCGGCTGGGACGCACGGTGCTGGTCAGGAATCGGTCCGCCGGGCCTGCTCCCGAAGCGGGTGCGAACTGGCTGCGCAGGTAGTCGAGCCACTGCCCGCGACGCTGCCCGGTGAAGACCCGGCTCTGCTCGCTGGACGCTCGGTCGAGCAGGTCGGCAACGTCACGATCCACCGCGTTGTGCAGGTAGGCGGCACCCCTCAACAGCTTCTGATCGCGGCCGAGCACCCCCAGAAAGTCGTTGAGGTAGCGACAGTAGTCCTCTACCTGAATACCCGGATGCAGGCGTGGACCATGGACCTGCTCAACAGCGACGAGCGTTTCGGAATCCTCGAAGGCCGTGGCATAGGACCACTGTTTGAGTTCGACGACGAGGTAGGAGTCATCTCCGGTATGTGGATCAACACCGGCCAGCACCGCGTCGACGCGTCGGCTGGTCAACGGAAGTTGATACTCGACGAGTACCTCGACCTCGGCCAAGCCCGCGTCGGCGAGATCCTGCGCGAGCACCGGGAGGCTACGCGCCCAGGACCGCTTCTCGGCGGGGCTCACCCCATGACCGCTGTGGCGGGCCCTCTCGTTCAGCACCTCCACCAGGGTGGCATCGCTAGCGAGACGCAACAGACCAGCAGCGGACGTGCGGTACGCCGACATCGACAGGTGCCCCCGGGCAGCACGAAGAGATCGTGCGGATGGGGGGCATATCCGTGCATCGGAAGCCCGTCGGACCGCCTTACTGCCACGACTTTAACGGGAAGATCAACCAACGGCTACGACCGTGGCGCCTTCGCTGCGGACCCCTTGGCACTTTCCACGGGGTAGCGTCGAGCTGAGTCCGCCAGTTTGTCGATCGCCGCTTCCACCAGGTCGATGTCGAGGACGTCGGCGAGCCGGACGAGATAGATCATGACGTCGCCGATCTCGGCGCGCACCCGTGCGCCCGCCAGCGGGTCTGCCATCACCTGGGCAGCCTGCTCCGGCGTAAGCCACTGCAGCTCTGCCAGCAGTTCGCCGACCTCACCGGAGAGCGCCATCGCCAGATTCTTCGGCGTGTGGAACTGCTGCCACTCGCGCTCCTCGGCGAAACGCCGAAGTTGATCGGTGAGCCGGGCGACACCTGCCGCGGATCCTGCATCCGATTGGCTGCCCATAGCGGAGATCCTCACTTGGCCGGGTTCGATCTTCTCGTCATTGTCGCCCACACCGAGCGAGGCCAAGACCGAGGGCAGGGTGAGGGCGGCGGCTCAGGACGCGGCCCACGGACCGCTGATGAACGTGCCGTTTTCGGTGAACGGACTGACGTTGGGCAGGCACCCGCCCAGGTCGATCGTCTGGGTCATCATGACCGGACCCGGCTTGCCCGGCGCGCCGCACTTCATGTGCGCGAAGCCGAGGAAGTGGCCGAACTCGTGGTTGATGACGCCGGCGTGGTACTCGTCGATGCTGACCGGGTAGCCCGGCGAGCCCTGGAGCCACCGCCGCAGATTGATCATGATGGTCTTGCCGTACTTGCAGGAGTAGACCCCTTCGGTGTCAACGCCGCTCGCACCGCACAGCCTGTCCACAGTCCTCGGCGTGGCGAGCCGGACATCGACGTCGATACGTGCGGCGCTGACCCGCTGGAAGGACCACGATGCCCGGCTCAGATTCACCGCCTCGTTGGTGACCGGGTGCTGCGCCGAATCGGCCCACCCGTTCGGCGCCGCCAACACCTGCTCGATGCTCTCGGCGAACCGGTCCGGCTTCCAGGCCGGGATGTCACCCCAGGCGATGCCCTTCTCCACCGAAACGCTGTAGCGCACCCGCTTCTTGCCCTTACCGATCACGCGACCGTTGCCGGCGGCGGTGGAGAAGGTGCCGGCTGCCCTGGTGGGAATCTCCGCGTCGGTCGGGATCTCCGGAGTCGGGCTGGAGGTCGGCGCATCGCTGAGCAGCGGCTCACTCGAACCCCAGCGCGGGGTGTCGGCGCCCCCGGAAGCCGGCGCGGACGCCAGACCACAGGCGGCGGTCGCCAGCGCCATCGCCAACGAGATCGGCACGAGCAGCCGTCCGTCGATCCGCACGTCGAAACCTCCAGTAGCGATCACGGGTCACTAAGGAACACCGGAAGGCTACGTGACTGCCTGTAAGGAAATTGTCAGGATGATCGGCGCCGGTGGCCGCGTAAAAGCGTATAGATCCGGCATGAAACACCGAAGGGGATCACCCTAGGTGACCAGTGCAGTCGGTTTGAGCGAGATCAGGCGGCTGCTACGACGTGATCGATCACCAGGTGGGCGGCACCCGTGATGCCGACGTCCTGACCGGCGGTGACCCGTTCGATGAGCAGGGTCTGGGTGGCCAGCGGGAGGCACCGCTCGTAGAGGGTGGCCCGCATGCTGGCCAGCAGCGGCTCGCAGTCGGCGAGCCGACCACCAATGGCCACCACCTGCGGGTTGAAGAAGTTGACCACCACGGCCAGGATCTCGCCGACGGCGCGGCCGGCCTGCCGGGCGAGGGCGGTGGCCTGCCGGTCACCGTCGTCGATCAGGCGGATCACACCGGTCAGGTCGGAGACCGCTACGCCCTGAGCACGGAGCGCGGTGACCAGTGCGGCACCGCTGGCGACCGCCTCCAGGCAACCGGCGTTTCCGCAGGTGCACGGTGGCGCGGGATCGGCCACCACCCGGCAGTGGCTGATGTCTCCGGCCGATCCCTGCGCGCCCCGGTGCAACCGTCCACTGGAGATCACACCGGAGCCGATCCCGGTGCCGGCCTTGATGTAGACGGCGTGGTCCAACTCGGAATGCGCGGTCCGGTGCGCGCCGAGCGCCATCAGGTTGGCGTCGTTGTCCACGATGACCGGCACGTCGACCTGGCCGGTGCAGAACGCGGCGACGTCGAAGCCGTTCCAGCCGGGCATCCGCGATGGGCTGACGATCCGCCCGGTGGAGTGCTGCACCGGACCGGGAATCCCGATGCCGACGCCGCGGAGCGCGTCTGCCGCCGAGCCGCCGGACGTGGCCACTGGATCGCTGCCCACCAGCGTGGTGACCTCGGCCAGCAGCGCGCCGAGCACCGCCTCCGGGCCGTCCTCGATGCGGACCGGCAGGGTGCGGGCCTGGACCACCCGACCGGAGAGATCCAGCGTGCCGACGCGGGCGTGATGCGCGCCGAGGTCGATGGCGCCGACCACGGCACCACCGGTGGGCACGGCGAGCTGACGGGGCCGTCGCCCACCCCGGGACCGCCCCGCGCCGGTTTCCTCCAGCAGCCCCTGGCTGATCAACGCCTCGACCCGCTGGGAAACCGTCGACGGGGAGAGCCCGGAGAGGCGGGACAGGTCGGCCCGACTGACGGCGGCACCGGTGGCCACCCAGCGCAGTAGCTCCCGGGGGCCGCCCCGGAGGACATCGCGTGGCGCGTCGTCAATCGTCACGTCAGCTTCTTAGCACCCGGAGTTTGTTCAAGCAACCGGTTGACTTAGTTTGCTGGCTACCTTTAGATGGCGCTGTTGGTTCGATATGAAGTCGACTTAGTTTTGTTGCCGAAGGAAGTGAGGCCGCCTGGTGGCACCGGAGACGACGGGTGCGGATCGACCCATGGTGTCGGTACGGGGCCTGCACAAGTGGTTCGGTCCGCTGCACGTGCTCAAGGACATCGACCTCACGGTGGCCGCCGGCGAGGTGGTCGTCGTGGTGGGGCCCTCCGGCTCCGGCAAGTCGACGCTGTGCCGCTGCCTCAACCGGCTGGAGACCGCCGGGAAGGGCAGCATCGAGATCGACGGCGAGCCGCTGCCCGCCGAGGGCCGCGCACTGGCCCGGCTGCGCGCCGATGTCGGCATGGTCTTCCAGTCCTTCAACCTCTTCGGCCACAAGACGGTGCTGGACAACATCACCCTCGGCCCCACCCGGGTCCGCCGGATCCCTCGACCAGAGGCGCGGCAGCAGGCGATGACCCTGCTGGAGCGCGTCGGTATCGCCGACAAGGCGAACCACCACCCGGCCCAACTCTCCGGCGGGCAGCAGCAGCGGGCCGCGATCGCCCGGGCCCTGGCGATGCAGCCGAAGGTGCTGCTCTTCGACGAGCCGACCTCGGCCCTCGACCCGGAAATGGTCAACGAGGTGCTCGACGTGATGGTCTCCCTGGCCGCCGAGGGGATGACCATGATCGTGGTGACCCACGAGATGGGTTTCGCCCGTCGCGCCGCCGACCGGGTGGTCTTCATGGACGACGGCCGGATCGTCGAATCCGGCGCTCCCGACGACTTCTTCGCAGCTCCGCAGACCGAGCGGGCCCGCGACTTCCTATCCAAGATCCTCCAGCACTAGCCCCCAAACGGGAGGGTGTCATGTCAATACTCAAGATGAGCTTCACCGGGCGGCGGTCGCTCGCCCTCACCGCCACCGCGGTGGCGGTGGCCCTCGCCGCCGCCGGCTGCGGCGGCGACAGCGGCGGCAGCGCTCCGACGCTGCCCGGCAACCCCGGCCTGGGCGGCGACGGCGTCATCGCCCAGTCGGTGTACGACGCCGCACCGGTCGCCACCGACGCGGACATCCCCGCGGGCTCGGCCATGGACGCGATCCGCAAGCGCGGTTACCTGAACATCGGCGGGTCCCTGGACGCGCCGTTGCTCGCCCAGCAGAACCCGGTCAGCGGCACCATCGAGGGCTTCGACGCCGACATGGCGAAGTTGCTGGCGAAGTACATCATCGGCAAGCCCGAGGTGAAGACGACGACAATCGGCACCCAGACCCGGGAGGCCATGCTCCAGGCCAAGTCGGTCGACGCTGTCTTCCAGACGTACACGATCACCCCGCAGCGGGCCACCCAGGTCGCCTTCGCCGGCCCGTACCTCACCTCCGGCCTCGCCGTCGGTGTCCGCAAGGACGACACCTCGATCAAGAGCGTCAAGGACCTCGCCGGCAAGACCGTGATCGTCGGGGCGAACACCCCCGCCGTCACCGCGCTGCCCTCCGCCGCGCCCGGCTCGAAGCAGATCGCCTTCGGCACCGACCCGCAGGCGTTGCAGGCGCTGCTGCAGAAGCGCGGCGACGCGTACGTGCAGGACTTCACGCTGCTCGCCTCGGGCGCCAAGGCGAATCCGGGGATGAAGGTGGTGGGCGAGCCGTTCACCACCGAGTCGTACGGCATCGGCCTCAACAAGGAGGACGCGCAGTTCAAGGAGTTCGTCAACAACTGGCTGAAGAAGATCCAGGCCGACGGCACGTGGGCGAAGGTCTGGGAGGGCACCCTCGGCTCGGTGGTGGAGGGTGGGGCGCCCACCCCGCCCGCCCTCGGCTCCGCCGACGGCTCCTGAGCAGCCTCCCGTACCGATGGAAGCCCTCACCGCCCACCTGAGCGAGCTTGGCCACGGCCTGGTCACGACTGTCGAACTGACAGTCGTGACCACCGTCGGCGCGATGCTGCTGGGCATCGTCGTGGCCACCCTGCGGATCGCCCCCGTCCCGCTACTGCGCGCCATCGGCACCGCGTACGTCGAGGTGTTCCAGAACCTGCCGCTGCTGGCGTTGCTGGTGCTCTTCGTGTTCGCGCTGCCGACCATCGGCATCACGTTCCCGCTGTTCACGTCCGCCGCCATCGTCATCGCGGTGTACGAGGGGGCGTACCTGGCAGAGGCGATCCGCGCCGGGATCAACACGGTCGGTGTGGGCCAGGCCGAGGCAGCCCGCGCCATCGGGCTCACCTTCGGCCAGTCCCTGCGGCACGTGATCCTGCCGCAGGGACTCCGGGCGGTGATCCAGCCGATCGGCAACATCTGCATCGCGCTGCTGATGAACACCTCGCTGGCCGCCGCCGTCGGCGTGGTCGAGCTGACCCAGGCGGCCAACAACGTGAACCTGGTCGAGGCCCAACCGATCGCCGTCTTCACCGGCGCGGGCCTCGCCTACATGCT
Source organism: Micromonospora sp. DT231 (assembly GCF_049847025.1). Classification (NCBI taxonomy): domain Bacteria; kingdom Bacillati; phylum Actinomycetota; class Actinomycetes; order Micromonosporales; family Micromonosporaceae; genus Micromonospora; species Micromonospora sp. DT231. Next base: position 141,156 of record NZ_JBNCNO010000012.1, read on the forward strand.
GCTGGCGCTGATCATCGGTCAGGTCACCGGCCTGCTCGAACGAAGGCTGGCGATCGTCCGATGAACAAGACGCAACAGATCCTCTTCGACGAGCCCGGCCCCCGCGCCCAGCGGCGGATCCGGATCGCCACGGTGCTGGGCGCGATCCTCCTGGCCGGTGCCCTGGTCGTGGCCGTCAACCAGTTCGCCAGCCACGGTGAGCTGGCCGCCGCCCGGTGGGAGCCGTTCACCACCTGGCCGATCTGGCGGTACCTGCTCAACGGCCTGTGGGCGACGCTGCGCGCCGCCGCCGCGACCGCCGTGCTCAGCGCCGCGCTCGGGCTGCTGCTGGCGCTCGGTCGGCTGTCGACGCATCGACCGCTGCGCTGGCTGGCCGGCGCGTACGTGGAGATCTTCCGGACCGTCCCCACCCTGCTGCTGATCTACGTGACGCTGTTCGCCCTGCCGCAGTACGGGCTGAACTTCCCGCTGTTCTGGAAGCTCGTGGTGCCGCTTGTGGTCTCGAACTCGGCGGCGTTCGCGGAGATCTTCCGGTCCGGCATCCTGGCGCTGGACCGTGGGCAGACCGAGGCCGGCCTCGCGGTCGGGCTACGCCGGGGGCAGGTCATGGCGCTGGTCGTCCTGCCGCAGGCGCTGCTCCAACTCGCCCCGTCCCTTGTCAGCCAGCTGGTCGGGCTACTCAAGGACACCTCCCTCGGCTTCGTGGTCAGCTACACCGAGCTGCTCTACAGCGGGCAGGTGCTCTCCTCCTACACCCACCTGCTGATCCAGACGTTCCTGGTGGTGGCCCTGATCTACCTGGTGGTCAACGCCTCGCTGTCGAAGTTCGCCCGCGTACTCCAGGCCCGCAACGGCCGCTTCGGCGGCCGGCGCGGACGGCAGACCGCTGAGCTTGCCCCGCCACTTGTCGAAGGGAACACCCCCCGGTGACCATCTTCCGCTACGCCGAACTGGCCCGGGTCGTGCGCAACGGCTTCGTCGAGAGCCGGCACTACGGCAGCGTCGTGGTACTCGCCCCGGACGGGAAAGTCGCCCTCGCCGCCGGCGTACCCGACGAGCCGGTGCTGCCTCGCTCCACCCTCAAGCCGGTGCAGGCACTGGCCTGCCGGGTCGCGGCGGGTGACGAGCTGACCGGCCCGGCGCTGGCCCTCGCCGCCGGCAGCCACACCGGCGACGACCGGCACGTCGAGGTGGTCCGGGCGATGCTGACCGGGGCCGGCCTGACCGAGGACGCGCTCGGTTGCCCGGTGGACTGGCCGGAGGACGAAGCGACCCGGGACCGGCTGATCCGCTCCGGCGGACAGCGCGACCGGATTCGGATGAACTGCTCCGGCAAGCACGCCGCGATGCTTGTCGCCTGCGTCGCCCGGTCCTGGAGCACCCACGACTACCTCGACCCCGACCACCCGCTCCAGCGGGAAACCGCCGCCGCCGTCGCCCGGCTGGCCGGCACGCCGATCGCGCACCACGCGGTCGACGGCTGCGGCGCACCGCTGTTCGGTCTGCCGCTGACCGGCCTGGCCCGCACGTTCCAGGCGTTGGTCACCGCGCCCGCCGGCAGCGACGAGGCGCTTGTCGCGCAGGCAATGCGCCAACACCCGGAGTACGTCGGCGGCTGGCACGGGCACCCGAACACCGACCTGATGCGGGCGCTGCCCGGCGTCCTCGCCAAGGGCGGGGCCGAAGGCGTGCTCGCGGTGGCCGCACCGGATGGCCACGCGGTGGCGGTGAAGGCGATCGACGGTTCACCCCGAGCCACCACCGCCATCGCCCTCGCCGCCCTCGACGCCGTGGGCGTACCGGTGGGTGGGGCTACCGCACTGCGCCAGGTGCCGGTGCTCGGCGGCGGCGTACCCGTCGGCGCCGTCACGGCCGTCATCGACTGGACCACAGCATCGCCCCGCACGTCTCGCACGGAAGAGGAAGAATCATGAACACATTCGAGATCTGCATCGACAGCGTCGAGGGAGCGGTCGCCGCCGAGGAGGCCGGCGCCGACCGGGTGGAGTTGTGCTCCGCGCTCTTCGACGGCGGGCTGACCCCCAGCCTGGGCACCATCGAGACGACCCTGCGCGCGGTCAGCCGGATCCGGGTACACGTGATCGTCCGTCCGCGGGCCGGCGACTTCATCTACTCGCCGTTCGAGGTCGAGGCGATGGAGCGGGACGTCCGGGCCGCGGTTGCGGCCGGCGCGCACGGCATCGTGATCGGCGCGTTGACCGCCGAGGGCGACGTCGACGTGCCGACCACCCGCCGGCTGATCGCCGCCGCGGGCGACGCCAGCATCACCTTCCACCGGGCGTTCGACATGACCCGCGACCCGCACGCGGCGTTGGAGCAGCTGATCGAGCTGGGCGTACAGCGGGTGCTCACCTCGGGTCAGGAGGTCAGCGTGCTGGAGGGCGCTCAGCTCATCGCCGACCTGGTGCGCCGGGCCGCCGGCCGGATCATCGTCATGCCGGGCGGTGGCATCACCCCGCGCAACATCGCCCGGATCGTCGAGGCGACCGGCGCCGACGAGTACCACTTCGCCGCCCTGGTCAGCTCGGACAGCCCGGCCGTGCACCGCAACCCGGCGCCGCTGATGGGTGGCAGCCTGAACCGGCCCGAGTACGAGCGTTCGGGCACCTCCGGCGCCCTGGTCGGCCAGGTGCTCGCCGCCGCCCGCGCCTGACCCCGTCGTCAGCCTCGCCGAGCGGTGCGTCTGGAGAAGACTCCTTCAGACCCACCGCTCGGCGACCCGTCTCAGTACGCGACCAGGGCGATGATCAGCGAGGACACCGCGCCGAGCAGCAGCGCGACGCCGGTGCTGAGCCCGACCACCGCACTCACCGCCGACGCACGGGCCCGAGCCACCGGGACCGCCACGACCGCCGCCACGGTGACCAGCGCGGCGACCAGGTGGATCAGCCGGTAGCCGAGCAGCTCTGCCACCGGGAAGAGGTGGACGCCCACGACCAGGGCGACCCACGGAGCGATCAGCTCGCGACGCCGCAGCAGGGCGAGCAACCCGGCGCCGAGGGCGGCGACACCGAACTCGATGCCGACGACGATGCCGAAGGTACGGCTGGTGTCGGCGTCGAACGCCGTCCCGTCCGACCAGTGGCTCCCGGCGAGAAGACCTCCGGCGGTAGCGGTGAGCAGGGCGAGGACCGAACCGGCGATGAGCACCGGCCGCCACGGCTTCGGGGGCGATTCCTGAGCCCAGCCGAACCAGCTGGAGGCGAAGAACCCGAAGACGAACGCTGTCGCCGCCGCGTCTCGGACATGTTCGGTGATCACTGTGCTCCTCGGGGTGCCGTCCGCCGTGCCGCGCCTGCCGCTGGACTGCGATGAGCGGTATACCGCAGAGGTATAAATATGCCGCTGAGGTATATCACTCACCGCACCACCTGGTCCGGCGCGGGCCGAGCGACTATCGCCGCTCGATGTCGTTGACGCAGCGCAGCACCGGGCGGGCGGTCAGCGCAGCAGGGTCCAGCGGCCCGGACACCCGCACGGTGAAGGTCGCCGACTCGCCCGGCAGCAGCGTGACAAGTGCCGCGTCCGCGGTGGCGGAGGCGTCCAGCCGATCCGGGAACAGCGTCAGGTCGCGCAGCACCGTCCCGGCCGTGACCCGGACCCGCTGCCCGCCATCGAACGGCTCGACCGCCGCCTCCCAGGCCGCCGAGGGCCACTCCACGTCCCGGTCCTCGGCGAAGAACCACAGCGCCCGCTCGGCGGTCTCCCCCGCCTCGGCGATCACCAGCTCCCGCCGGGCGTCGTCGGGCCGGACCAGGTACGTCGGCAGCGCCAGCAGCACCGATGAGTACGCCGGGACGTCGAGGTCGACCGAGATCTTCGCCCGGGGCTCCCCGTCGAGGGTCAGCCGGGTCACCGAGGCCGACGCCTGCCAGGTGGTGCCGCCGTCGTTGACCGCGACCAGGGCCAGCCCGCCGTCGCGGGGCTGCACGGTCAACAGCCGGTCGGCGTACGCGTGGCGCAGCGCGTACCACAGGGGTTTGCGACGGCCGTCGCCGTCGACGGCGGACCAGGAGGTCACCGGCCAGCAGTCGTTGAGCTGCCAGACGATGGTGCCCGCGCAGATGCCCCGGTGGGAGCGGAAGTGCTCGACGCCGAGCTGGATCGCGCGGGCCTGGTTGAGCTGCGTCAGGTAGTGCCAGTCGTCGAAGTCCACCGGGGTGGGCAGGTGCGCGTCCAGGCCGCGCTGGAGTTTGCCGTCGCCGCCGGCGGCCTTCTGGTGGTGCGCCATCCCGGGTGAGTCATGCGCCAGCGGCTCGTCGGAGATCGCCCGGCGCAGGGTCGCGTACGCCGGTGGGGCCTGATAGCCGAACTCGGCGACGAAGCGGGGCACGTACTCCCGGTATCTCGTGTAGTCGTGGGTGTTCCACACGTCCCAGATGTGGGTGGTGCCGTGTGCCGGGTCGTTCGGGTGGATCGCCTCGGTGCCCGACCAGGGGCTGCCCGGCCAGTACGGGCGGGTGGGGTCCAGCGCGCCGACGATCCGGGGCAGCACGTCGAGGTAGTAACCACGTCCCCAGGTGCGCCCGGCGAGGGCCGGCTGCCAGTCCCAGTCGTGCCAGCCCCAGATGTTCTCGTTGTTGCCGGTCCAGAGCACCAGCGAGGGGTACGGCGCGAGCCGGGTCACCTGCTCGGCGGCCTCGGCGGCCACCTCGCCGGCGAACGGCTCCTCCTCCGGGTACGCGGCGCAGGCGAAGAGGAAGTCCTGCTGGACGAGGAGCCCGCGCTCGTCGGCGAGGTCGTAGAAGTCCGCCGACTCGTACCGGCCGCCGCCCCAGACGCGCAGCAGGTTGACGTTGGCCTCGACGGCCTGGTCGAACCGTTCGGCGAGGCGGTCCCGGGTGATCCGGGTGGGGAACACGTCGTCGGGGATCCAGTTGACCCCGCGGACGAAGACCGGGGCGTCGTTCACCGTCAGCGCGAAGGGGGTGCCGTGTGCGTCGGGGGTGGTGTCCAGTCGTACCGAGCGGAAGCCGATGCGGTGCGACCAGGTGTCCAGGGTCTCGCCGTGCGCGTGCAGGGTCACCTCGATCGGGTGACGGGTCTGGTCGCCGTACCCCCGGGGCCACCAGAGCGCGGGCTCGCGGACGGTGAGGGTCAGCACGGCCGTGCGCTGCCCGGCCGGGACGACCGTCTCGGCGTGCGCGCCGGCGACGACCGCCCGGACGGTCAGCGCGACGTCCGCGACCCGCTCGATGTCGATGTGCAGCTCGACCCGGCCGTCGCGTCCGTCCATCGTGACGAGTGGACGGACGCCGGCCAGCCGGGCGGTGGACCAGGCGTGCAGGCTGATCTCCTGCCAGATGCCGGCGGTGACCAGGGTCGGCCCCCAGTCCCACCCGAAGTTGCAGGCCATCTTGCGGATGAAGTGGAACGGCTCCGGGTACGCGTTGGGCCGGTCGCCGAGCCGTTCCCGCTGCGCCTCGGCGTAGCGGTACGCGGACTCGAACGCCACGGCCAGGTCGTTGTCGCCGTCGCGGAGCAGGGCACGGACGTCGAATCGGTAGCCACGGTGCATGTTCGCGGTGCGGCCGACCTCGACGCCGTTGACGGTGAGCGTGGCGACGGTGTCCAGGCCGGCGCAGACCAGGTCCACCCGGTCGTGGTCGCCGGTCGGGTGTCGGAAGCTCGTGCGGTAGTGCCAGTCGGTGCGCCCGATCCAGGCCAGGGCCAGTTCGTTGTCGTCGAGGTAGGGGTCTGGAATCAACCCGGCGTCGAGCAGGTCGGTGTGCACGCAGCCGGGCACTGTCGCCGGCACGGCCCGCCCGGCGATGTCGGCGGGCACCCGCGCTCCGGATGCCGCCCGCAGGGTCCAACCGTCGTAGAGTGCCTGTCGGCTCAACTCCGCACCGCACCTTCTGCATCGAAAGACGCCTACTGAACCGGATAAGCTGAGCACCGTACGGTTCGGAATTCGGACTGTCAACGGCCAGAGAGCTAAGGGAGCACGCCGGTGAAGCGGCCGACAATCGCCGACGTCGCCCGGCACGCCGGGGTGTCCAAGGGCGCCGTGTCGTACGCGCTGAACGGGCAGCCCGGTGTCTCCGAGGCCACCCGGCAGCGCATCCTGGCCATCGCCACGGAGATCGGGTTCAGTCCGAGCAGCGCCGCCCGCGCCCTCTCCGCCGCCACCGCCGGGGCGGTCGGCCTGGCCCTGTGCCGACCGGCCCGGATCCTCGGCGTCGAGCCGTTCTTCATGGCGCTGATCAGTGGCGTCGAGGCCGAACTGTCCGCCCGCTCGTACGCGCTGACGCTCCAGGTGGTGGCCGACCCGGACGCCGAGATCGCGGTCTACCGGCGCTGGTGGGGCGAACGTCGGGTGGACGGGGTGCTCGTCTGCGACCTGCGCACCGACGACCGCCGCATCGCCGCGCTGGAGCAGCTCCAACTGCCCGCGGTGGTGATCGGCGGACCCGGCGGCACCGGCGCGTTGGCCAGCCTCTGGTCCGACGACGCGGCGGCGTTGACCGAGACGGTGGAATACCTGGTCGCGCTCGGGCACCGGCGGATCGCCCGGGTCGCCGGCCTGCCCGACCTGCGGCACACCGAGATCCGCACCGACGCGTTCGCGGCGGTGTGTCAACGGCTCGGCCTGGTCGACGCGGTCACCGTCTGGTCCGACTACACCGGCGAGGAGGGCGGGCGGGCCACCCGCCGCCTGCTCAGCTCCGCCCAGCGGCCCTCGGCGGTCATCTACGACAACGACGTGATGGCCATCGCCGGGCTCTCCGTCGCCCAGGAGATGGGGCTCAGCGTTCCCGGCGATCTGTCCATCGTGGCCTGGGACGACTCGCCGCTGTGCCGGCTGGTGCACCCGTCGCTGACCGCGCTGGGCCGGGACATCCCGGCGTACGGCGCGCACGCCGCCCGGCAACTGCTCGCCGTGATCGGTGGGGAGCCGGTGAGCCGGGTGCAGGACGAGACGCCGCAGCTGACCCCCCGGGGCAGCACCGCGCCTCCCCGCGGAAGATGAACCGGTTCAGCGAGATGCGGACGGGAACTCCTCGAAGTATGCCTCGACCCGTTCGGCCGTCGCCGGGCGGGCCAGCGCGAACCCCTGCCCGTACCGGCAGCCGCCCCGGCGGGCCACCTCCACCTGCGTCGACGACTCCAACTCCTCGGCGACGATCTCGACGCCCAGTCGCTCACCGACGTTTACCACCACGTCGATAAGCGGCGGCTGCCCGTCCGGCCGAGCGCCCACCAACTCCGGACCCACCTTGAGCAGGTCGATCGGCAGCCGGCGGAGCTGGGCCAGCGAGGCGTGCTCGGCCCGGAAGTCGTCCAACGCGGTGCGGACCCCAAGCGACCGCAGACCGGCCAACCGGGCCACCACCGTCGACAGGTCACCCGCCACCTTCGGCTCGCTCACCTCCACCACCAGCCGCTCCGGTGGCACCCCGTACGCGGCCAGCACGGCCGCCGCCCGCTGCACGAAGTCGGGCGTCGTCAGCTCCCGGGTCGTGACGTTCACCGCCATCCACAACTCCCGAACGCCCACCGACCAGTCGGACAACTGCCGGCAGGCCCGGTCCAGCACCCACCACTCCAACTCGCCGACCAGGTCCAGATCCTCGGCGACCGGCAGCAGCTCGGCCGGGAGCACCGTGCCGAGCACCGGGCTGCGCCACCGCAGCAGCGCCTCCGCACCCACCGGCTGCCCGTCGGCCAGGTCGACAACCGGCTGGTAGACGAGGTCCAACTCGCCGCGGGCCACCGCACCGGGCAGTTCGCGTTCCAGGTCGAGGCGGCGTACCAACTGCTCCTCCAGGAACGCGTCATACCACTCGACCCGATCCCGGCCCAGTTGCACGGCCCGCCGCCGGGCCAGCTCGGCCTGCCGGAGCACGTCCGCGGGCCGGTCACCGCTCACCTCGGCCAGGCCGATGCTTGTCTGCGCCCGCACCACCGCACCGGCAACCTGGTAGGGCGGGGCGAGCGCGGCCAGCAGCCGGGTGCCCAGCGCGTACGCCAGCACCGGGCCGGCGGCGGTGACCACCGCGAAGCCGGCGCCCGTGCAGCCGGTGACCACGTCGTCGGAAGCGATGACGGCGCGGACCCGGTGCACCGCCTCGGCCAGCACGTCCTCCCGGGCGGTCGGGCCGATCCCGTCGGTGACGTGCAGGTCGACGAGCAGCAGCGCGCCGGACGGGGCCGGCACGTCACCGATCGCGGCGAGGGCGTCCAACAGGGCTGCCCGGTCACCGGGCGGACCATTTCCCGCCGGAACGGGCCGCCGGCTCAGCGCCGACCAGCCGGCGTCGTCCTCCGCCGGCCAGGTCGAGCCGGCGCCGTACGCGGTCAGCGGGCCAGCCGAATCGCGCTGGTCGTGCGGGTCGTGCACGGGCGCCGTCGACGGAAGATCACCGAGCCAGCGCGGCTGGACCGCGTGGCGGTGCCGCACCGGGCCGGCGGCGGGTCGGCGGTGCGCGGCGGGTCGGGCCGAGCCGGGTGCGTCACGGCCGCGCAGCAGCTCGCGCAGCACCAAAGGCGGCACCGCCGCCAGCGCCAGCACCACGCTCGTCCGATCCGGCGCGTGACCGGAGCCCAGGTGCGGCGCCGCCGCCAGCAGCAGCACCGCGGCGGGGAGCACCGACCGGGGCCAGGCCGACGCGACCGGCTCCGCCGGCGCGGTGTCGCCCGCGTCCGCCGCGTCGACCGCACCGACCGCGACGAGCAGCAAACCGAGCACCAGCGGGGGTACGACCAGCAGGGTCACCCGCCCGGTCGGCGCGGACGGCAGCGCGGCCAGCAGCACCAGCCCGCCCACGGTGAGCAGGACACCGCCGCGGCAGACCGCCGTCGGAGAACGTCGCCGCGGCCCGGCGAACGCGGTGAGCGCGGCCATGCCCAGCCCACCGAGCGCCAACGCCGCCACCAGCCGGACCGGCACCGGCGGGCCGACAGGGGGCAGCAGCAGCCAGCCGGCGAGGGCCAACCCGACGGCCGGGCCGGTCGACTCGACGAGCCCGCGCAGCCGGACCCCGACGGTCGGGCGCGTCCGTCCGGGAAGCCGGCACAACCCCGCCCCGGCGAGGGCCGCCACGAGCAGTGCCCCCACCAGCGCGGCAACGGTGCGCCAGCCGCCGCCCAGCGGCAGTGCGACGGCGGTCAGACCGGCCGTCACCACCGCCGCGTCGAGCAGCACGCCCGCCGTCCGCGGCGCCGGGTCGACGCGGCGCGAGACGGCCAGCCGGGAGAGCCGCACCCCGGCGAGGGTGGCGCCGGCGCCGGCCGACAGGGCGATCACCACCGGAGTCGGCACCAGGTCGAGGGCACCGGCGAAGAGGAGCAGCGCCACGGCCGTGGACGTGGCGGTCTCCGGTGTTCGGCGGGGGACGAGGACGCGGAACGGGTACGCGAGGAGCACGGCGGTCGCCTTCGTGAGGGGGCACGGGGCGGTACGACGGTGCGGGACATCGAACATTCCTGGTCCGCTGTCCAACAATTGTGAACGATCGGCGGCCACATCGGTTACGTGTCGGTCACCCAGAGGAGGCAACGACAGGTGTCACTGTACGACGTACCACCCCCTCGGCACCGCCCGCCGCGAGCCGCAACGGCCGGGAGTGGGATCATCGGAGGGTGAGTAAGCCCGACACGGTCCGCTTCCGACACAACCAAGCCATCCTGGTCGCCTCGGTGATCGCCTTCATCGGTGCCCTGCCGCTGGCGAACGCCCGGACGTACCTGCTGCCGGTGCTGCTCGTCCCGCTCGCCGCGGGGGTGTGGGCCTGGCGGGCCGGCACCGAAGCCGACGCGCGGGAGCTACGGCTACGGGCGTTGGTCGGGCAACGCCGCCTCACCTGGGACCGGGTCGTCGAGCTGACCGCCGACCGGCGCGGGCGGGCGGTCGCCCGGCTCGACGACGGCCAGCAGGTCACCCTGCCGGCCGTCCGTGGCGAGGACCTGCCCCGGCTGGTCGCGGCCACCGGTCAGGCGCTCCCCCACGCCGGCTGAGCTGCCGGGTCAGTAGCCGTCGATGACCGCGTTGATCAGTGGCTGCCCGGCGGCGAACCGGCGAACCTGGTCACCGACCAGTCGGTAGGCCCGCGGCAGCAGGCCTCGCACCGACCCGGCCACGTGCGGGGTGAGCAGCACGTTCGGCATCGCCCAGAGCGGCGAGTCGGCGGGCAGCGGCTCCGGGTCGGTGACGTCCAGCGCGGCCGAGATCCGGCCGGTGCCCAGCTCGGCGACGAGTGCCTCGGTGTGTGCCACCGGCCCTCGGGCGGCGTTCACCAGCAGCGCCCCGTCCGGCATCGCGGCCAGGAAGTCCTTGTCGATCAGGCCACGCGTCTGGTCGGTGAGCGGCACCAGCACCACCACCACGTCCGCCTCGGGCAGCAGTCGGGGCAACTCCTCGACCGCGTGCACCCCCTGCTCCGGGCGGGCCGTCCTGGCGACCAGGGTGAAACTCACCTCGAACGGGGCGAGCCGGTCGCGCACCGCGGAGCCGATCGAACCGGCCCCGATGATGAGCACCCGCTTGCCGGTCAGCTCGTCGGTCGGGGCGTTCCCCTGGTACGCCCAGCGCCTGTCGGCCTGGGCACGGACGAACGCCGGGAACGCCCGTAGCTGGGCGAGGATCGCGGTGACGACCCACTCGGCGGTGGACGGGTCGTGCACGCCCCGGGCATCGCAGAGGGTGACACCCGGTGGGGTCCGGCCGGCCCAGGCGTCCGCCCCGGCGGAGAGCAACTGCACCACCGCCAGGTCGGGCAGCTCACGCAGCAGCGCCGTCGCGTCGGTGCCGGTCAGGAACGGCGGCACCCAGACGCGGACGTCGGCCACCTCCGAGGGCAGCCGGTCGGCGTGCTCCAGGACCTCCACCGTCACGTCCGGGGGCAGCTCGCCCATCAGGTTCAGGCCGGCCTGGTTCGGAATCCATACCTTCACGTCAGCCGACGATAGTCCCCGCCACCGCGGCCGGCGCGGTGCGGGCGCGAACCGGCGTCGCGGGGGATGGCGCGCGGGGCTGGGGCGGGCGAGACTCAGCACACCGATGTTCGACCCGGCCCTGGACGAGGTATAACGAAGGGTCGGAGGTCCGGTCGGCCTCCGCCCCAGCAGACAGGTGCTCGATGACCGACGGCTCCCCCGGCACCGCCCGGCGTCCAACCGCCTCACCTGCGGCGCTCGGCGACCCGGAGCGGCTCCGCGCGCTCGCCGACACCGGGCTCGACGCCGCCCCGGACGAGGCGTTCGACAGGTTCGCCCGGCTGGTCAGCGACCTGCTGGACGTGCCGGTCGCGCTTGTCTCCCTGGTCTCCGCCGACCGGCAGTTCTTCCCCGGCGCGTTCGGGTTGCCGGAGCCCTGGTCGGAGCGCCGGCAGACCCCGTTGAGCCACTCGTTCTGCCAGCACGTGGTGGACATCGAGGTGCCGATGGTGCTGCCGGACGCCCGGCTCTACCCCCGCGTCCGGGACAATCTGGCCATCGACGACCTCGGCGTCGTCGCGTACGCCGGGATGCCGCTGACCGACCTCTCCGGGCGGGTGCTCGGTTCGCTGTGCGCCATCGACAGCAAACCGCGCGCGTGGACGACCGCGCAGCTACGGACCCTGGCCGACCTGGCTGCCGCCTGCTCGTCCGAGCTGCGACTGCGCATCGCGCTGGACGGCGCGCAGGAGGCACGGCGGCGGGTCGTGCAGGCACACGAGCGGCTGGAGCTGCTGGCCGGGGTGAGTGAGACCCTCGCCGGCACCCTGGACGTGGGCACCGCGCTGCGCCGACTCGCCGCCGCCATGGTGCCGCTGCTCGCCGACTGGTGCCTGCTCACCCTGATCGGCCCGACCGGCCTGCCGCGCGAGGTGGTCTCGGTCCACCGCGACCCGGCCCGGACGGCGGACATCGACCGCTTCGGTGAGTTGCTGCGCACCGGGCTGAGCCCGGACTCGTCGATCCGCGCGGTGCTGCGGACCGGCCAGCCCCGGCTCGGCAGCATCGCGTCGCTGGCCGACGTGACGAGGGGCACCACCCACCCGGAGATGGCGCCGATCGCCGCCCGCCTGGGCATCGCGTCCTACCTGAGCGTGCCGGTGCGGGGCGTCGGCGGCACCGTGCTGGGCGCGATCACCCTGGTCAACGGCACCGGACGGCAGCAGTTCGACGACCGCGACCTGCTCACCGCCGTCGAGATCGGCCGCAGGGCCGGCCAGGCCGTCGGCAACAGCTCGATGTACGGCGAGCAGCGACACGTCGCCGAGGTCCTGCAACACAGCATGCTGCCGCACCTGCCGGTCGTCCAGGAGCTGGAGCTGGCGGCCCGCTACCAGCCGGCGGCCGACCGGGTGGAGGTGGGCGGTGACTGGTACGACGCGTTCATCCAGCCCGACGGCGATCTGATCGCGGCGATCGGGGACGTGGCCGGGCACGACATCGAGGCCGCCGCGACCATGGGTCAGCTACGCAACCTGGTGCGGGGCAACGCCTTCGGCCGGCCGGACACGGTCGGGGAGCTGCTGAGCAACCTGGACGGCGCGATCCGTGGGCTGCGGCTGCCCATCGCCGCCACCGCGACGCTGGTCCGGATCTGCCCGCAGGACGCCGGTGTCCACGAGGTGACCTGGTCCAACGCCGGGCACCCGCCGGCCCTGGTGGTCCGCGTCGGCGGGACTGTCGAGATGCTCGACGCGACACCGGAGCCGCTGCTCGGCCTGGCCCGAGCGTCGTCGCGGACCAGCCAGTCGACGAGCCTGGCCACCGGCGACACCCTGCTGCTCTACACCGACGGGCTGATCGAGCGGCGGGACCGATCCATCGACGAGGGCCTTGCCGAGCTGGTGGTCCGGCTGACCGGCGCCGACACACTGCCCCTCGACGAGCTGTGCGACCTGCTGCTCGCCTCGATCCGCCACCGCGAGGACGACACCGCGCTGCTGGCCGTACGGGCACGGTGAACCGTGCACCGGCCGGGGTCGCGGGCACCCATCGGACTCGGCCGGGCCGTCCGGCGGGCTACCCTGGGCCGGGTGAGAGCCCGTCCCCCGTACCCTCGCGTCCGTAGCCTTCGGGTGGCCCTCGCGGCGTCCTGCGCGGCAGTGCTGCTCAGCGCGGGTTGCAGCTTCGGCGAACCGGAGCCCGACCCGGCCGGCGAGCCGCCCAACCTGCCGACCCCGTCCGCCTCGGCGAGCCCCGGCGGCGCCGGCCAGCAGGCGGTGGCGACGGTCCTCGCGAAGGGTCTGCGGGTGCCCTGGGCCATCGCCTTCCTGCCCGACGGGGCCGCGCTCGTCACCGAACGGGACAGCGGCCGGATCGTCCAGGTCGGCCCCGAGTCCGGGCCGGACGGTCTGCGGATCCGCCCGGTGCAGACGATCGCCGACGTGGCCGCGGCCGGCGAGGGCGGCCTGCTCGGCATCGCCGTCTCCCCCGACTACGCCCGCGACCGGACGGTCTTCGTCTACTACACGGCCGAGCGGGACAACCGGGTCGCGCGGCTGCAACTCGGTGGGCAGCCCACCCCGATCCTCACCGGCATCCCGAAGGCCAACGTGCACAACGGTGGCGGGTTGGGTTTCGGCCCGGACGGGCAGCTCTACGTCAGCACCGGCGACGCCGGCCAGCGCCCCCTCTCGCAGGACGTGAAGAGCCTCGGCGGCAAGATCCTCCGGATCACGCGGGACGGCAAGCCCGCGCCGGGCAACCCGTACGCCGGCTCGCCGGTCTGGTCCCAGGGTCACCGCAACGTGCAGGGCTTCGCCTGGGACGGCGCCAAGCGGATGTACGCCGTCGAGTTCGGCCAGAACACGTGGGACGAGATCAACCAGATCACCAAGGGCGGCAACTACGGCTGGCCGGAGGTCGAGGGGCGATCCGGTGACCGGCGGTTCACCGACCCCGTCACGCAGTGGGCGACCGAGGACGCGTCCTGCTCGGGTCTGGCCGCCACGGACCGGTTGCTGGTCACCGGCTGCCTCCGCGGCAAACGCCTCTGGGTGATGGAGCTGACCGACACCGGCACGCTGCTCGGCCAGCCCAGTGAGCTGCTCACCAACCGGTACGGCCGACTGCGCGCGGTGGCCGCCGCGCCGGACGGTTCGCTCTGGGTGAGCACGTCCAACCACGACGGGCGGGGCAACCCGGGCGGCGACGACGACCGACTCCTGCGGGTGGTCTTCGCGGGCGGCGACGGCGGCCGCAGCTGACGTTCGTCACCATCCGTTCAGGTTTACCAAGATCTTCCGACGGGCAGGTCAGAATTTCAGCATGGACGGGCAGCGCGACGAGCAGCACGACGACGCCGGGGACCGGGACACCCCGGTGACCGACGGCGATCCGCCACGCCCCACGCGTTCGCTCGTCGGCCCCGGCGGCCCGCTGCGCCGCGTCGGGCTGATCGTCGCCGTCCTCGCCGTGGCCCTGGCCGGGGCGGTGCTCGGGGTGCTGGCCGGCGGTCAGGTCGACACCGACATCGGGCCGTTCCGGGCCAACCTCAGCATCTCCCCCGCCCGCGACGGCGGCACCACCGTCGACATCCCGCCGCTCGGCGCGTTGCTGCTCGACAGCCACGACGGGCCGACCCACCTCACCGTGCGGCTGGGCGCGCTCGACCAGGGCCGCACCGAGGCGCTGATCGACGACCCGGCCAGCATCAGCCGGGCCAGCCAGAGCGCCGTGGAGGACGTCCGCTCCGGTGTGATGCGGCTCGGCCTGCGGGCCCTCGGCGCGTCGGTGCTCGTCACCCTGATCCTGGCCGGGCTGATCTTCCGCAACGTCCGGCGGACCGCCTGGGCGGGTGGCCTCGCGCTGCTTGTCACCGCCGGGAGCCTCGGCACGGCGGCGGCCACCGTCCGTCCCCAGGCGATCGAGGAGCCACGCTACGAGGGGCTGCTCGTCAACGCGCCGGCCATCGTCGGCGACGCGCGCCGGATCGCCAACGACTACACCAAGTACGCCGAGCAGCTGCAACGTCTGGTCGGCAACGTCAGCCAGCTCTACACCACCGTCTCGGCGCTTCCGCTGCTGGAGCCGACCCCGGGGACCACGCGGGTGCTGCACGTCTCCGACATGCACCTCAACCCGACCGGCTGGCAACTGATCCGGACGGTGGTGGAGCAGTTCGGCATCGACGTGGTGATCGACACCGGTGACATCACCGACTGGGGCAGCGAGCCGGAGGCCTCCTTCGTCGGCTCGATCGGCCTGCTCAAGAAGCCGTACGTGTTCATCCGGGGCAACCACGACTCCGGCAAGACCGCCGCAGCCGTCGCCCGTCAGCCGAACGCGATCGTGTTGAACAACTCGACGACCACGGTCGGCGGGCTGACCATCGCCGGCATCGGCGACCCCCGCTTCACCCCGGACAAGAACACCTCACCCGCCGGCAGCGGCCTGACCCCCCAGGTCGCCGACCAGGTGATCGACGCGGGCGAGCAGCTCGCGACCACGGTGCGCCGCTCGCCCCAGCCGGTGAACATCGCGCTGGTGCACGACCCGGCGTCGGCCGGGCCGCTCGCCGGCACCTGCCCGCTGGTGCTGGCCGGGCACACCCACGCGCGGCAGGTGTCCCGGTTGCCCCAGGCGCCCGGCCAGCAGCCCACCGCGCTGATGGTCGAGGGCTCCACCGGCGGCGCCGGCCTGCGCGGCCTGGAGGGCGAGAAACCGACTCCGCTGACGATGACGGTTCTCTACTTCGACCAGCAGAAGATGCTCCAGGCGTACGACGACATCACCGTGGGCGGCACCGGTCAGTCCCAGGTCAACCTGGAACGGCACGTGGTGGCCGATCCGGCGCAGGGCACGCAGGCGTCGGTCACCCCGACGCCGACCGGTGGCGCGCCGGAGTCACCCAACCCGCTGCAAAGCCCGACCCCGAGCCCGACCGGCTGATCCTGGCCCCACGCCGCCGGCATGGCACCACTGCGCCGGCGCGGCCGGGTCAGCGCAGGGCGATGGCGGCGAGGGCGGCGTTGACGATGCTGCCGGGCAGCAGGTCGTGCAGGTCGTACAGCTCGGCGACGGTGCCGGACTGGCCGAACTCGTCCACGCCGAGCGGCACCGCCGGCGCGCCGACGGCCGACCCGAGCCAGGCCATCGCGTGCGACGCGGCGTCGTGCACTGTCACCACCGGCACCCGATCGGCGAACGCGGACCGCAGCGCGCCCGGCACGCTGGGCACGGTGGCCGTCCGTACGCCCTGGCGCAGGGTGCGCTGCCAGGCCCGGTAGAGCCGGTCGAGGCTGGTCACGTCCACCACGTGCGCGGCGATGCCCTCGTCGGCCAGCTCCGCGGCGGCGGCCAGCACCTCGGGCAGCACCGCGCCGGAGGCGGCCAGTTGCACCACCGGGGCGTCGACCAGATGCGGGTACGCCTGGTGCGCGTCGACAAGCCGGTACGCCCCGGCGACCACCTGTCGACGCAGCACCGCGTCACCGAGCCGGGTCCGGGCCGCCTCGAACGGCGCCTGGTCCAGCGGTCGCGTGCTCAACCGGAAGTAGTACGCGCCGTCCTCGGCGGGCGCGGCGGTGGCCGCCGGTGTCGACCCACCGGCGATCTGCCCCAGCGCGTCGCAGAGCAGCCAGTCCAGGCTGGTCGCGTACGCCGGCTCGACGAAGGTCACCCCGGGCAGCTCCAGGCCCACCGACGCGGTGATCGTGGACTGGTGGGCGCCGCCCTCCGGGGCCAGGGTGATGCCGGACGGGGTGCCGGCCACCACGAACCGGGAGCCGGAGTAGGTGCCGTACAGGAACGCGTCCAGGCCGCGCAGCACGAACGGGTCGTAGACGGTGCCCACCGGCAGCAGCGGCTGCCCGGACAGGTCCCAGGACAGGCCGAGCTGACCGAGCAGCAGGAACAGGTTCATCTCCGAGATGCCCAGCTCGATGTGCTGCCCGGCGGGGCTCTCGGTCCAGCGCAGCATCCGGTCCTCGGTCCAGGAACGCTGCTCGGTGGGTGCGAACACCCCGGTCTTGTTGATGAACCCGGCGAGGTTGGTGGAGGTGGCCACGTCCGGGGCGGTGGTGACCAGGTAGCGGCCCACCTCCCGGTGTCGCGCCAGGTCGACCAACACCCGACCGAAGACCTCCTGCGTGGAGATCGACTTGGTTGCGCGTACTCCGGTGCTTTCCGGGACGGTGACCCCCAGCGCGCGCTCGCGGGGCGCGCGGGACAGCGCCTCCCGGCGGGCGCCGGCCCGGATGCCGGCCGGTGACGCCGGGTCCAGGCGGTCCCACTCGGTCTCGGCGGTCAACCCCTGCGCGGCCCGCAGCGTGTCGACCTGCTCCGAGCTGAGCAGCGCGGAATGGTTGCGCGGATTGCCGGCGATGGGCAACCCCCAACCCTTCACCGTGTACGCGAAGACGACGCTGGGACGGTCGGTGACCGCGTCGCACTGGGCGTACGCGTCGAGCATGGCGGACAGGTCGTGACCGCCCAGGTCGGTGACGAGCGGGCTCAGCTCCTCGTCGCTGACGTGGGCGATCAGCTCGTCGATGCCGGCCGGGGCGCCGTCCAGGAACTGCTTGCGCAGCACCGGGCCGGTCAACCCGAACAGCGACTGGTACTGCTCGTTGGGCATCGCATCGATCCAGTCGCGCAGCGCCTCGCCACCCGGCCGGGCGTACGCCTCGGCGAGCCGACGGCCGTACTTGACCTCCACGACGTGCCAGCCGGCCGCTTCGAACTGGCCGCGCCACTGGTTGATCCGGATGCCGGGAACCACCCGGTCCAGCGACTGCCGGTTGAAGTCGACGAGCCACATGACGTTGCCCAGCCCGGTGGTCGCCGGGTCGGCCACCGCCTCCCAGATGTTGCCCTCGTCCAGCTCGGCGTCGCCGATCAGCGCCACGAACCGAGAGTGCGGTCGGGCACCGAAGTGCGCGTCGACGTACCGCCGGGTGGCGGCGGCGAAGAGCGGCGCCGCCGCGCCCAGGCCGACCGAGCCGGTGGAGAAGTCCACCTCGTCGGGGTCCTTGGTGCGCGACGGGTACGACTGGAGGCCGCCGCGGGCCCGCAGCCGGGGCAGGTAGGAGCGGTCCAGGTTGCCGAGCAGGTACTGGATGGCGTGGAACACCGGGGACGCGTGCGGCTTGACGGCGACCCGGTCCTCGGCGTCCAGGTGCGCGAACCACAGAGCGGTCATCGCCGTGACCAGGGAGGCGCTGGACGCCTGGTGGCCGCCGACCTTCACACCGTCGCCGGTGGCCCGATCGTGGTTGGCGGCGTCCACGATCCGGGTGGCGAGCCAGAGCACCCGCCGCTGGATCTCGTCGAGGACATCGAGGTCGTGCTGGGTCACGGTGGCTCCATTCGGGCGTCGCCGTTGACGCCCTCGTGCGGGGTGGCCGCAGACGCGGACAGGGGGTGGCGGCAGGCCGCCGGGCGGCCTGTTTCGGGTGTGCCGGTCAGCCCTGGACGCCGAGGCGCTCCAGGATCAGCTCACGCAGGGTCTTCGCGTCGGCCTGACCCCGGGTGGTCTTCATGACCGCGCCGACGAGCGCGCCGACCGCCGCGACCTTGCCACTGCGGATCTTGTCGGCGATGCCGGGGTTGGCGGCGATCGCCTCGTCCACGGCGGCGGTCAGCGCGCCGGTGTCCGACACGACCTCCAGGCCCCGGCTGGTCATGATCTCGGTGGGCGAGCCCTCACCGTCGACCACGCCCTCCAGCACCGTACGGGCCATCTTGTCGTTGAGCTTGCCGGCGTCGACAAGCCCCTGCAGCTCGGCGACCTGGGCGGGGGTGGCGCCGATCTCGGCCAGCTCCACGCCGCTCTCGTTGGCCCGGCGGGACAGCTCACCCAGCCACCACTTGCGGGCCGCCGCCGGGGTGGTGCCCGCCGCCACGGTGGCCTCGATCAGCTCGACCGCGCCGGCGTTCAACACCGACTGCATGTCCAGGTCGGAGAGGCCCCACTGCTCCTGGAGCCGACGCCTGTGCACCCGGGGCAGCTCCGGCAGGGCGGCCTTCAGCTCGGCGACCCAGGCCGGGTCCGGTGCGATCGGCACCAGGTCGGGCTCCGGGAAGTACCTGTAGTCGGTGGCCGTCTCCTTCGAGCGCCCCGGGGTGGTGTCACCGGTGTCCTCGTGGAAGTGGCGCGTCTCCTGGGTGATCCGGCCGCCCGCGTCGAGCACCGACGCCTGGCGCAGCATCTCCGAGCGGACCGCCCGCTCCACCGACCGCAGCGAGTTGACGTTCTTCGTCTCGGTGCGGGTGCCCCACTCCGCGCCCGGCAGGTTGAGCGAGGTGTTCACGTCGCAGCGCAGCGAACCCTCCTCCATCCGCACGTCGGAGACGCCGAGGGTACGGATCACGTCGCGCAGCTCGGCGACGTACGCCTTGGCCACGTCGGGGGCGAGCGCACCGGTGCCCGTGATCGGCTTGGTGACGATCTCGACGAGCGGGATGCCGGCCCGGTTGTAGTCGACGAGCGACTCCGTCGCGCCGTGGATGCGGCCGGTGGCGCCGCCGACGTGCAGCGTCTTGCCGGTGTCCTCCTCGAGGTGCACCCGCTCGATCTCGATCCGCACCGTCTCGCCGCCCACCTCGACGTCCAGGTAACCGTCGACACAGATCGGCTCGTCGTACTGGCTGATCTGGAAGTTCTTCGGCATGTCCGGGTAGAAGTAGTTCTTCCGGGCGAACCGGCACCACTCGGCGATCGAGCAGTTCAACGCCAGGCCGATCCGGATGATCGCCTCGATGGCCGCCTTGTTGGCCACCGGCAGCGAACCGGGCAGGCCCAGGCACACCGGGCAGACCCGGGTGTTCGGCTCGCCACCGAAATCGGTCGGGCAACCACAGAACATCTTGGTGTTCGTGCCCAGCTCGACGTGGGTCTCCAGGCCGATCACCGGTTCGAAGCGCGCGACGACCTCGTCGTACGCGGGCAGTGTCGTGGTCATGAGACGCTCCAGGCGCGATCCGGACAGAACCGGTCCAGCCTAGTGGGGTTGTCCGATCACGGTTCGCCCGGGTTTACCGACCCACCGGCGATCGCCAAAGGCCGGGTGTGTCCGCGGCGACACCCGGGTATCCGTCGACCATGACGAATACGGGGAACGATCGATCCATCAACCAGGCCGCGCCGGGGCGTCGGCCCAAGACCATGGTGTTCCTGCTGGCGGTGCTGGCCGCGTGGGTGGTGACGCTCGTCCTCTGGCGTGCCGCCGGCGGTGAGCGGACGCCGGGAGACCTTCTGTTCCTGGTGCTCATGCTCGCCATCCCGTTCCTGGTGTGGCCCGCCGCGTCGCGGCTGGGCAGGTGGGCGGACTCGCGCAGCCGCAGCCGGGACAGGTCGTGAGGCCGGCACGCCCGGCGTCGGCCCGGCCGGTGATCCTCGCGGTGGTCGCGGTGTGGGCGGTGGCCGTCGTGGTCACCCTGATCACCTGGTTCGCCGCCGGAGAGGACCGGAACCCGGACTCGCCGGTCGCGTTGGTGCTCGGTATGGCGATGCCCGGGGTGGTGGCGGTGGCGATCGCGTACGCCCTGGTGCACCTGCTCAACCGGCGGCGTGCGGATCGGGGGCGGCGGTGACCACCGAGGAACGGACAGCCCCGGACGAGCCGGTCACGCAGGGGCCGGACCGCCGCAGCACCTACGCGGTCGCCGCGCTCGTCGTGGTCGGCGCCAGCGTGCTGGGCGCGGCCGCGCTTGTCGGCGACGGCCGGATGGACGCCGACAATCTGCTCGCGGCGTTCGCGATGATCCTGATCCCGTCGCTTGTCGGCGCGGTCGTCGCCCTCGTCTTCGGCCGCCGGCTGCTCAGCCGGCTGCCCCGGACGGCCGGTGCCGATCCGACGACGAGCCGGCGGATCGCGCAGGCACTACGCGACGGCTCCACCGACGATCCCCGCCTGGACGCGCTGGCGCGCAGGGAGGCCCGAACCCGGATCAGTCAACGCTGGCTGCTGTGGCTGTTCGCGGTGGGCGTCCTCACCCAACTACTGGCCCTGGTGAGCGCGGACCGCCCGTTCACCCGCGTCCTGGCCGTCCTGCTGATCCTGCTCTGGGGTGGTTCCGCCTGGTATCGCTGGCGTGGTCTGCGGGAGGCCCGCCGCTACCTCGCCGAGCCGCCGAACCGGCCCTGATCGGCACCCCACCTACCCGAACGCGCGATCGGCGCCGAGGGACACGTCCCCCGGCGCCGATGCGGTGACACCCGTCCTACAGCGCCGGCGGCGTGAACGTGCCGACGGCGGACTCCAACGCGGCGGCGACCCGGTACATCCGGTCGTCGGCCATCGTCGGGGCCATCACCTGCAGGCCGACCGGCAGCCCTTCGGAGAGGCCACAGGGCACCGAGATGCCCGGCCCGCCGTACAGGTTGGTCGGGATCGTGTACAGGTCGGCCAGGTACATCTGGTACGGGTCGGCGGTGCGCGCGCCGATCGGGAACGCCACCGACGGGGTGGTCGGCGAGATCAACGCGTCGACCCGCTCGAACGCGGCGGTGAAGTCGCGGGTGATGAGCGTCCGGACCTTCTGCGCCTGCCCGTAGTACGCGTCGTAGTAACCCGACGACAGCGCGTACGTGCCGACCATGATGCGGCGCTTGACCTCCGGGCCGAAACCGGCCTCCCGGGTCAACGACATGACCTCCTCCAGCGACCGGTTGCCGTCGTCGCCGACCCGCAGGCCGAACCGGACGCCGTCGAACCGGGCCAGGTTGGAGGAGCACTCGCTCGGAGCGATCAGGTAGTACGCCGGCAGCGCGTACGCGAACGTCGGGCAGGAGACCTCCACGACCTCGGCGCCCATCTTGGTCAACGCGTCCACCGACTCGCGGAACGCGGCCATCACGCCCGGCTCGGCACCCTCGCCGACGAACTCGCTCACGATGCCGAGTCGCACGCCGGTCAGGTCGCCTGTCGCCCCGAGCTTCGCCGCCGCCACCACGTCCGGCACCGGCTGCGGGATCGAGGTGGAGTCCCGCGGGTCGTGCCCACCGATCACCTGGTGCAACAGGGCCGCGTCGAGCACCGTACGGGCACACGGGCCGGGGGTGTCCAGCGACGAGGAGAAGGCGACCAGCCCGTAACGGGAGGTGCCGCCGTAGGTGGGCTTCGCGCCCACGGTGCCGGTGACCGCGCCAGGCTGGCGGATCGAGCCGCCGGTGTCCGAGCCGATCGCCAGCGGCGCCTCGTACGCGGCCAGCGCGGCGGCGCTGCCGCCACCCGAACCACCCGGGATCCGGTCCAGGTCCCACGGGTTGTGCGTCGGCCCGTACGCCGAGTATTCGGTGGAGGAGCCCATCGCGAACTCGTCCATGTTGGTCTTGCCGAGCATCACCGTGCCGGCGGCACGCAGCCGCTGCACGATCGTCGCGTCGTACGGCGGACGCCAGCCCTCCAGGATCTTGGAGCCGACGGTGGTCGGCACACCCCGGGTGGCGAGCACGTCCTTCACCGCGACCGGCACACCCGCGAGAGGGCCCAACTCCTCGCCGGCGGCTCGACGCTCGTCCACCGCGCGGGCCGCGGCGAGCGCGCCGTCACTGTCAACGTGCAGGAAGGCGTGCACCCGGTCGTCGACCGCGGCGATCCGGTCCAGGTGCGCCTGCGTCACCTCGACGGCGGAGGTCTCACCGCCGGCGACAAGCGTGGCGATCTCCGTCGCCGTCATTCTGGTCAGATCGCTCATGCCGTCACTCCGCTTCGCTCCGCGACGCCATGAGGCACCACGGCGCTGCACTGCTGATTCGCTCGCTGACGCTCGCTCATGCCGTCACTCCGCTTCGCTCCGCGACGCCATGAGGCACCACGGCGCT
Source organism: Micromonospora sp. DT231 (assembly GCF_049847025.1). Taxonomy (NCBI): domain Bacteria; kingdom Bacillati; phylum Actinomycetota; class Actinomycetes; order Micromonosporales; family Micromonosporaceae; genus Micromonospora; species Micromonospora sp. DT231. Next base: position 163,882 of record NZ_JBNCNO010000012.1, read on the forward strand.
GCACTGCCGATTCGCTCGCTGACGCTCGCTCATGCCGTCACTCCGCTTCGCTCCGCGACGCCATGAGGCACCACGGCGCTGCACTGCCGATTCGCTCGCTGACGCTCGCTCATGAGGCCACATCCTCGGTCAGGATCCGCGGCACGCGGAACCGCTGGTCCTCGGCATCGGGCGCGCCCGACAGCGCCTCCTGCGGGGTCAGGCACGGCGTGACCACGTCCTCGCGGAAGATGTTCGTCAACGGCACCGAGTGCGAGGTCGGCGGAATGTCCGCGGCGGCGACCTCGCCGACCTGGGCGACCGCCTGGAGGATCACGTCGAGCTGACCGGCGAACGTGTCCAGCTCCTCCTCGGTGACGGCGAGCCGCGACAGGCGCGCCAGGTGCGCGACCTCCTCGCGGGAGATGGCGGCCATCCGTGCCCCCTTCTGATGTCCTGCTGGTCGGGCGGTGTGCCGGCCGCGCGACGACTGGAGCGTGACGCGCGGTGACCGGAGCGAGTCTATTGTTCCGCTCCGGTGCCGCGTCCCCGGACTCCCCCTCCGGCGGCCTCGGGTCAGCGGGTGGGGCGGCGCGCGCTCTCCGGCTGCGGGTGCCCACCGGTGGGGCGCACCGGCCGGTACCGGGCCAGCCAGGTGACCAGCTCCGCGGCGGGCATGGGTCGGGCGTAGAACCAACCCTGCGCCGCGTCGCAACCGGCGGCGTGCAGCATCCGCCAGGTCCGCTCGTCCTCGACGCCCTCGGCCACCACCCGCAACCCCAGAGCGCCGGCCAACTCGATCATCGACCGGACGATCGCCGCGTCGTCGGCGTCGTCGGCCATGCCGAGTACGAACGACCGGTCCACCTTCACCTCGGACAGCGGCAGTCTGCGCAGGTGCTGCAATGACGAGTAGCCGGTGCCGAAGTCGTCGAGCGCGATGCCCACCCCGATCCGGTGCAACTGGGAGATGGTCGCCAGCACCCGGCGCGGGTCGGCCATCAACGCGCCCTCGGTGATCTCCACCTGTAGCCGCTCGGCCGGCACCCCGGACCGGGCCAGCCGGTCGGCGATCTGGTCGGCGATCTCGCCGGTGTGCAGATCCCGCACACTGACGTTGAGCGCCGCGCGCAGGCCGATGCCGGCCGCCGACCACCTGGCGAGTTGCCCGACCACGTCGTCGACCACCCGCCGGGTGAGCAGCCGCATGACGGCGCTCTGCTCGGCGACCCGGATGAGTTCCTCCGGGTCGACCATGCCCCGCCGCGGGTGTCGCCACCGCAGCAGGGCCTCGACACCGACCACCTCGCCGGTCGCGATGGCAATCTGCGGCTGGTAATACATGGTGATTTCCCCGGCGTCGTCGGCCGGCCCGTCGTCCGCGTGCGCCCACCCCGTCGCTTCGAGCGGTCGCCCCGGTGCGTCCGACCCGATGCCCCGCCGTGGCCCGAGGTCACCGTTGCCCAGCGCGGCGACCGCCCCTCCGTTCGGCGACCGACGGCCGTTTCCGAGCCCGGCGCGTCGCTCCCGACCCGGCCGGGCTCCGGTGACCGCGGCACGGGTGTTGCGGCCCCGGATCGGGTCGGCACCGGTGGCGATCTGGTTGATCAGCTCGTCGGCGTGCAGCAGCGCGGCGTCGTCGCGCCGACGGCGTCCCCACCACCGGCCACCGGACCGGGGCGCCGTCGCGATCGCCGGCGCCGGGTCCGCGTGTGGCGCGGCCTCGGCCGCCGCCCCGGTCGGCAGCGCCGCCCCGTCACCGCCGCGCACCTCGGCCGCCGCGTCGAGGGGTACGCCGACCACCCGCTCCGTACCGGCCACCTCACCCGACACGCCGTCCCGACCCCGCCCGTCTCCCCGGTCGGCCTGGTCGGCGTGGGTGGCCCGGTCTTCCTGGTCCGGCGATCCCCCGAGGTGGCTGTGACCAGCCCGCTCGGCGTCGAAAAACCCGTCGACCGGCGGGCCGGATTCCAGCACCCGACGCAGGTCGGCGAGGAGGCCGAGGCGCTCGGCGGAGTTGTGGTCGGACTCGGGGGCGTAGACGGCCACCGTGTCGTTGCGGTGCTTGGCGTCGTACATCGCGACGTCGGCGTGGCGCATCAGAGTGGCGAAGTCCTCGCCATGCTCGGGGAAGAGGGCGATCCCGATCGACCCGCCCACGTCCAACGGAAGCCCGTCGAGCGGCACCGGCTCGGCCAGCGCCTCGACCACCTGGTCGGCCAACTCCCGCGCCTGACCGACGTCGGTCAGCCCGGTCATCACGATGGCGAACTCGTCGCCGCCGAGCCGGGCGATCATCTTCGGTCGGGGCCGGACGTCGGTGAGCCGCGCGCTCACCTCGACCAGCAGCCGGTCGCCCACGGCGTGCCCGAGGGCGTCGTTCACGTTCTTGAAGCGGTCCAGGTCGATCAACAGCAGCGCCAACTGACCGTCGGGTTCGCCCCGAGCCGTCCGGTCGGCATGCACGTGTACCTGCTCGGCCACCTCGGTCAGCAGGGCCTTGCGGTTGGGCAGGCCGGTGAGCGGGTCGGCGGCGGCGAGGTGCTGCTGTTCGACGGTCAGCCGCGCCATCCGGTAGACGGCGAACAGCGGCACCAGCACCAGCGGAATCAGCGCCGCGCTGACCCGCGCCGCCGCGACCAGCACCGGGGCGAGCAGCAGTAGCGAGCCGGTGGAGAGCAACTCGAAGCCGAGCCCCTGCCGCAGGGTGGGCCACCACCGGTCGCCGAAGCGCAGTCGCACCGCCCAGCTGACCAGCCCGTAGTTGACGACGAACCACGCCAGCGTCGCCCCGGCGACGGCGGCCACGTCGGTCCAGTGCAACCGCCCGCCGGAGAAGATGGTGCCCGGCCCGAGCAGGATCACGCCGTACGCGGCGGCGAGGGCACACGCGTACTGCCCGACGTTGAACGCCGTCCGCCACGGCGCGTGCCGCATCCGCCAACCCGAGACGACCACCCCCACCGCCTGCACCAGCACCGCCGGGCCGAGGCCCCAACCGAGCAGGATCGCGAAGGTGAAGCAGGTGGAGGGGAACACCGCCGAGGTCTGCCGGCGCCCCGGCGGGACGAACGGGCGGGCGTCGCAGATCACGGCGAGCGCGGCCATCGTCCAGAACGCCACCGGCAGCCGGGACACCTCGTCGGGAAGCGTCGCGAGTGGAACGGCGGCGGTCGCCGTGGCCACCACCAGGATGCCGACGACGAAGGCAGCGAACGGTGCCACCCGTCCCGGGGGCAGCGAGTTGCGTGGGTCGGCGACCTCCACCACACCTCCCGACCGACCGTCGGCGTGCCGGTGCGCACGCCGTGACCCAATGAAACGCCCTCGGGCCCCGGTTTCCCGGTAGGACAGTCACGAATCGGTCGTAGTCGTAATTAAGTTGGTATACGTGACCAGTCGTCGCGCGGCACCGCCCACCCGGTCAGCCGCCCGGTTGAGCGACCTCCCGTGCGGCGTCCGGGCCGGCGTCCAGCAGGAGTTGGAACCCGGCCTCGTCGAGCACCGGCACCTTGAGACTGGCCGCCTTGTCGGCCTTGGACCCCGGGTTGTCCCCCACCACCACGAAGCTCGTCTTCTTGGAGACCGACCCGCTGACCTTGCCACCCCGGCTCTGGACGGCCTCGGCGGCCTGGTCCCGGGAGAAACCGGCGAGCGTGCCGGTCACCACCACGGTCAACCCCTCCAACGGGCGCGGCCCTTCGTCGCCCGCCTCCTCCGCCATCCGTACGCCAGCGTCGGCCCACTTGCGGACGACCTCGCGATGCCAGTCCACCGCGAACCACTCCCGGAGGCTCGCCGCGATGGTCGGCCCGACCCCGTCGACCGAGGACAGCTCCTCCTCGGTGGCCGCGTCGATGGCGTCCATCGAGCGGAAGTGCCGGGCGAGCGCCTGGGCCGCGGTCGGACCGACGTGCCGGATGGAGAGCGCCACCAGCACCCGCCACAGGTCCCGTTCCCTGGCGACCGCCAGATTGTCCAGCAACTTGCTGGCGTTGCTGCCCAGGCTGCCGTCCTTGTTGACGAAGAACGGGGACCGGGACAGCTGCTCGGCATCGAGCTGGAACAGATCGCCCTCGTCCGCGATGACCTCCGCGTCCAGCAGGGCCGCCGCCCCCTTGTAGCCGAGCGCCTCGATGTCGAAGGCGCCGCGGCCGGCAAGGTGGAAAACCCGCTCGCGTAGCTGGGCCGGGCAGCTGCGGGTGTTGGGGCAACGGATGTCGATGTCGCCCTCCTTCGACGGCGCGAGCGGAGTGCCGCAGGCCGGGCAGGTGGTCGGCATGACGAACGGCCGGGCGTCGGCGGGACGCATGTCGACCACCGGGCCCAGAACCTCGGGAATCACGTCACCGGCCTTGCGCAGCACCACCGTGTCACCGATCAGCACGCCCTTGCGCTCGACCTCACGCGCGTTGTGCAGGGTCGCGAGCGCGACGGTGGAGCCGGCCACCCGCACCGGCTCCAGCACGGCGAACGGGGTCACCCGCCCGGTCCGCCCCACGTTGACGTCGATGTCGAGAAGCTTGGTGGTGACCTCCTCCGGCGGGTACTTGAAGGCGATCGCCCACCGGGGCGCACGGCTGGTCGAGCCCAGCCGGCCCTGGATGGAGACCGGGTCGACCTTGACCACCACCCCGTCGATCTCGTGCTCGACGTCGTGCCGGTGCTCGGCGTAGTAGCCGATGTATTCCACGACGCCGGCCAGGTCGGGAACGACCCGCCAGCGGTCGCTGGTCGGCAACCCCCAGGACCTGAGCGCCGCGTACGACTCGGACTGTGCGGTGGGCTGGAACCCCCGGCGGGCGCCGATGCCATGCACCACCAGGCGCAGCGGCCGGGAGGCGGTGACCCGCGGATCCTTCTGCCGAAGGCTGCCCGCCGCGGCGTTGCGGGGGTTGGCGAAGGGCGCGCGGCCCTGCTCCACCAGGCCGGCGTTGAGATCGGCGAACGCGGCGACCGGGAAGTAGATCTCGCCCCGAACCTCGACCAGCTCGGGAATGTCCGGGAATTCGGCGGACGGGGTGAGCTGGCCGGGCACGCCCCGGATGCTGCGCACGTTGGCGGTGACGTCCTCACCGGTGCGGCCGTCGCCCCGGGTGGCGGCCCGGACCAGCCTGCCCTTCTCGTAGGTCAGGTTGATGGCCAACCCGTCGACCTTCAGCTCGCACAGGTAGGGCGCCGGGCCGCCCGCGTCCCGCTCGACCCGCTCGGCCCAGGCGGCCAACTCCTCGTCGGCGAAGGCGTTGTCGAGCGAGAGCATCCGTTCGGCGTGGGTGACCGGGGTGAAGTCGGTGGAGAACGTGCCGCCCACACGTTGGGTGGGTGAATCGGGCGTCCGCAACGCCGGGAACTCCGCCTCCAGTGCCTCCAGCTCGCGCAACTGCCGGTCGAAGTCGGCGTCGGGAATCGTCGGCGCGTCCAGCACGTAGTAGCGGTACTGATGCTCGGTCAACTCCTGACTGAGCGTGGCATGCCGCTCCCGGGCCTGCGGCGTCGGCTCAGCCCCGGCCGCCGCCTCCTGCGCCGGGCTGACCTGCTGACCGATCTGCTCCTCGGACACACCGCCACCTTCGGACACGCCTGCGACCTCCCCTGATCACGCTACTCCGGCACGGTATCGGGCCGGTGGGACAATCCGTCGCCCGCCCGCCCGCCCGCCGCGCTCGCCCGCGCTCGCTCGCCCGCCCGCGCTCGCCGCGACGTTCCTCTCCGCCGCGATCCATGATCACTTAATGCTCAGCAGTTCTCGACAGGCCGATCCAACTACTCAGCATCAGGTGATCAAGGGGTGCCGCGGGCCGGTCGGGCAGTCGGTCGGGCAGCCGGGCGGGCAGTCGGGCGGGCAGTCGGGCGGGCAGTCGGGCGGGCAGTCGGGCGGGCAGTCGGGCGGGCAGTCGGGCGGTGGGGTGGTCGGGTGGTGGGGTGGTGGGGTGGTGGGGCGGTTGCGGTGTGGTTGGCGGGCGGCCCGGGCGGCGACGTGCGAGGATCGCCGGACGGTGCGGCCGGTGGGCCGCGGTGAGGGCGGAATACGTCCGCTGACAGGCACGTGGCGGAGAAACTCCGCCGACAGGCACGAGGCGGGAGTACCCGCCGGTGGGCAGGCGGCGGGGATGCGTCCGTCGGTGGGCAGGAGGTAACGCGATGCGCGAGGCACTGCTCTGGGCGGCGGCGATCCTGCTGGCAGTTGCCGCGGGTTGGGCATGGAACAGCTGGCGGCACCGGGTCTCGACCCGCCCCTCGGGCACCCGAGGGGACCGCGGCGCCACGGCCCGTACCGGTGGCCGTCGTCCCGCGCCGCCCCGACCGCGCGGCACCGACCGGCCGGCCACCAAGACCCGCTCACGCGACACCGACCGGCACGACACCCCGGCACCCGGAGAGATCTGGTGGGCAGACGTGCCGTACGCCGACGGCAGTGGCTCGAAGGTGCGGCCCTGCCTGGTGCTGCGAACGGACTCCCGGGGCGCGGACGTCCTGAAGATCACCAGTCAGGACAAGAGCGACCGGGACGACCACGTACGGATCCCCACCCTGGACTGGGACCCCGGCGCGGAGCACGACAGCTATCTCAGCCTGACCGAGCCGATCCGACTCAGCTCGGCCGCCTTCGCCGACCACGCCGGCCGCTGCGACGCCGACCTGTGGCGCAAGGTCCGCAGCCTGCGTCACCTGCCCACCCCCTGACCCTGGTCGGACCGGACGCCGACCGTACCGGCCCTCGTCGGGGCCGCGCCGGGCGCTGATCCACTCGGGTCCCCGGAAACCGCGGCATCCCAGCCCCTCGGACACCCCAACTTTCAGGAAGCCGAGTCGATCATGCCGGCGGGCCGGACCAGCCCAGCCCAGGCCAGCCCAGCCCAGGCCAGGCCAGGCCAGGCCAGGCCAGCCCAGGCCAGGCCAGGCCAGCCCAGGCCAGGGCCGGCCAGGCCGGGCGGGGAGGGCGGGCCGGGCGGGCCGGGCGGGGAGGGCGATCAGTCCCAGGCGGCGCCGAGGGTGGCGAGTTGGTCGGCGTACTCGATGCGGTCGATCCACCCGGTCGGCCAGGCGGCCATGCCGGCGGCCGCGCCCACGAAAGCGCCGGCCAGGGCCGCGATCGAGTCGGAGTCGCCGGCGGTGGTCGCGCCCCGGGACAGGGCCGCCACCGGGTCGTCGGCGTGCCGTACGGCGCAGAGCAGCGCGGTGGCCAGCGCCTCCTCGGCAATCCAGCCCTCCCCGGTGGCCCGGCACGGGTCGCCGCCGTCGTCCGGCAGGCGCAGAGCATCCGTCAGTCGGCCCAGCACCGCCAGGCACTCGTCCCAGCCTCGGGCGATGAACGCCTCCGGCGTCCCGACCCCCGGGCGCTGCCAAAGATCACCCAGCCACTGCTCCCGGTAGACCAGGCGCTGGGACCGCGCCCGCTCGGTGAGGATCGCGGGTAGCTCGGGCAACGTGGCGCCGGCGCGTAGCGCGAAGACCGCGTACGCGGTCAGCTCGCTGGCGGCCAGCCCGGTCGGGTGGCCGTGGGTCATCCCGGCCTGCAACTGCGCCAACCCGGCCATCGTGTCCGGGTCCACGTTGAGCAGGCCAACAGGGGTGACCCGCATGTTGGCACCGCACCCCTTCGACCCGGCCACGGTCGCCTCCTGCCAGCGCAGCCCACGGCTCAACTCCGCGCAGGCACGCAGGCAGGTCATGCCCGGGGCGCGGTTGTTGTCCGGGCTGACCGCCCAGGCCAGGAAGCGCCGCCGCAGCAGCGGCTCCACCACCTCCGGGGTGAGTGCGGGCGCGTCGTGCAGCGCCCAGCCCACCGCGAGTGCCATCTGGGTGTCGTCGGTGACGAGCGCCGGCTCGCCGGACAGCTCACGTGGGCCGGTCGGGCCGTACCGGTGTTCGATCTCGGCGACGGTCAGGAACTCGGTGGGCTTGCCGAGGGCGTCACCGTAGGCGAGGCCGAAGAGCGAACCGGAGGCGCGCAGCGCGGGGATGGGCATCACGGCGGCCATGATGCCCGGCCGCCGCAACCCCCGTCCGACTCAGTCCCAGCAGAGGCAGAACGGATGGCCGGCCGGGTCGGCGTAGACCCGGAAACCCTCGCCCTCGCCCGGCAGCCGCCGCGCACCGAGCGCGAGTGCCGCCTTCTCCGCGCTCTCGATGTCGTCCACCGTCACGTCCAGGTGGAACTGCTGAGGGCGCTCCGGATCCGGCCAGACCGGAGGGCGCAGGTTGAGCGCCTGCTGGAAGGCGAGACGAGGTTGGTGACCGGGCGGACCGCCCAGCACCACCCAGTCGTCTTCCGTCTCACCCTCGGCGAGAGGCACCCCGAGCAACTCGGCGTAGAACGTCGCCAGCGCCCGCGGATCCGGGCAGTCGATCACCACTGAACGCAGCTGTCCAATCATGACCGTCATCCTGCCCACCGGGTACGACAGGAAACCTCACACCTCGGCGAGCCGCCGGCCGGCGTCCCGGCACGCGGCGAGCACCGCCCTTGCGTACTCCGGGGTGGCACCGGCGAGCCCGCAGGCCGGGGTGACCACCACCTGCTCGGCGAGCTGCCGACGGGGAAAGCCCAGACGGTCCCAGACCTGGCGTACCCGATCGGCGATCTGCGCGGAGGTCGGCGCGCCACCGGCCGACGGCGGTCGGGTCGGCGCGGCCCCGGCCAACAACCCGAGGCCGGCGTCGAGCGCCTCGCCGAGCGGGTCCAGCTTGGTGACCAGGTCCAGGTCGAGGGCGACCGCGACGGCGCCGGTGGAGCGGATCAGCTCCAGCGGCACGTCCGGGGCGCAGCAGTGCACAAGCGTCGGTACGCCCACCGCGTCGACGATCGTGCGCAGCAGCGCGGCCGCGTCCACCGAGTCGACAGCCCGGTACGCGCCCAGCCCGCTCTCGGTCGGCACCCGCCCGGCCAGCACGGTCGGCAGCGACGGCTCGTCGAGTTGGAGCAGCACCGACGCCCGGGGCAGCCGCCGGGTCACCGCCGCGACGTGGGCGCGCAGCCCTTCGGCGAGGGAGCCGGTCAGATCACGGACCGCGCCGGGGTCACGCAACAGACGGCCGCCGATCGGCAACTCCACGGACGCGGCAAGCGTCAGTGGACCGGCGGCCTGCACCTTGATCGGCCCGGCGTACCCCTCGGCCTGCTCGGCGAGCTGGTCCAGGTCACGTTCCATCAGGTCACGGGCTCGACGCAGGTCGCGGCCCGGGCGCGGGGCGACCCGCCACCGTCCGGCGTACACCTCGACGGGCAGCTCGACAAGCAGCCCGGCGGACCGGCCGATCAGGTCCGCGCCGGGACCACGGGCCGGCAGCTCGGGCAGATGGGGCAGCTCGGGAAGCTCACCGAGGACCACCCGCTGGGCCTCGCCGATGTCGGTGCCGGGCAGCGAACCAATTCCGGTTGCCGCGCCGGCCGGCCAGGGCCACGCCTGATCTGTCACGGCCGAAGGCTATCCCGCGGACACCCAGGCCGTGCGGTCAGCCGGTGATGGTGGCGGAGCCGAGGACCACGTCGCCGGCCGGATCCGCCCGGTACGCGACCACTGCCTGACCGGCGGCGACACCGCGTACCGGCCGGCGCAGCTCAGCGTGCAGCAGGTCGCCGTCGAGGGCGACGGTCGCCGGCACCACGTCGCCGTGCGCACGCAGTTGCACCTCGCACTCGACAGGCGCGTCCGGGCGTGCGCCGCCGGTCCAGACCGGACGAACGGCGCGGACCTCGGACACCTCCAGCGCCTCGGCGGGGCCGACGGTCACCGTGTTGGTCTTCGGCGTGATGGAGAGCACGTAACGCGGGCGGCCGTCCGGGGCCGGCCGGTCCAGGTGCAGCCCGCGTCGCTGCCCCACCGTGTACGCGTACGCGCCGCTGTGACTGCCGACCACCGCGCCGGTGCTGGCGTCCACCACGTCGCCGGGCGCCTCGCCGAGCCGACCGGCAAGGAAGCCCCGGGTGTCGCCGTCGGCGATGAAGCAGATGTCGTGCGAGTCCGGCTTGTCGGCCACGGCCAGGCCACGCTCGGCGGCCTCGGCGCGCACCTGCGCCTTCGTCGAGTCGCCCAACGGGAAGATCGACCGGTCCAGTTGCTCGCGGGTGAGCACGGCCAGCACGTACGACTGGTCCTTGGCGATGTCGACACTGCGCCGCAGCAGCCCGTCCGCGCCGAGCCGGGCGTGGTGCCCGGTGACCACCGCGTCGAAGCCCAGGGCCACCGCCCGGTCCAGCACCGCCGCGAACTTGATCTTCTCGTTGCATCGCAGGCAGGGGTTCGGCGTGCGCCCGGCGGCGTACTCGGCGACGAAGTCGTCCACCACGTCCTCGTGGAAGCGGTCGGCCATGTCCCACACGTAGAACGGGATGCCGATCACGTCGGCGGCCCGCCGTGCGTCCCGGGAGTCTTCCAGCGTGCAGCAGCCGCGCGCCCCGGTCCGATAGGTCTGTGGATTTCGGGCCAGCGCCAGGTGTACGCCCGTCACGTCGTGCCCGGCCGCCACCGCCCGCGCCGCCGCCACGGCCGAGTCAACCCCGCCCGACATAGCCGCCAGAACCTTCACCAGCGAACCCCCTTCCCACCCCAGTTCCCCACGACAACCCTATCCACCACCCCCGAAAACCCCGGAACCCACGCCCACCCACCCACCCCACCCACGCGATCTTGCACTTTCTGCGGTGACATATGCCGCACAAGACGCGAACCGCCAACCGAAAGTGCAAGATCGCCGGAAGGAAGGGGCGGAGCCCGGGACGGGGGTGGGGGTGGGGCGAGGGCGAGAGCGGGGGTGGGGGCGGCTAGCGGGGGGTGCGGAGGGCTGCGGCTCGGCGGGCTCGGTCGACTGCTGCCGGGAGGGCCGCGATCAGGGCGTCGACGTCGGCCTGGGTGCTCGTGTGGCCGAGGGAGAAGCGCAGCGAGGAGCGGGCGCGGTCGTCGTCGGCGCCCATCGCCAGCAGCACGTGAGAGGGCTGGGCCACCCCCGCTGAGCAGGCCGACCCCGTCGAGCAGGCGATGCCCTGGGCGTCGAGCAACAGCAGCAGGGCGTCGCCCTCGCAGCCGGGGAAGGAAAAGTGCGCGTTGCCGGGCAGCCGGTCGGTCGGGTCACCGTTGTAGATCACCTCGGGCACCGCCCGACGAACCCGCTCGATCAGGTCGTCGCGGAGCGCGGCCACCCGGGCCGCGTACTCCTGCTGGCCCTTGACCGCCGTCTCGACGGCGACCGCGAAGGCCACGATGCCGGCCGTGTCCAGGGTGCCGGAACGGATGTCACGTTCCTGGCCGCCCCCGTGCAGCAGTGGCGTGGCCGGCACGTCCCGGGCGAGCAGCAGCGCGCCCACCCCGGTCGGGCCGCCCAACTTGTGCCCGGTGACGGTCAGCGCGGCGACGCCGCTGGCGCCGAAGTCGACGGGCACCTGACCGACCGCCTGGATGGCGTCGGTGTGGAACGGCACACCGTGCTCGGCCGCGACGGCGGCCAGCTCGGCGACCGGCTGGATGGTGCCCACCTCGTTGTTTGCCCACATCGCGGTGACCACGGCCACCCGGCCGGCGTGCTCGGCCAGCTCGGCGCGCAGGTCCTCCGGGTCGAACCGACCGGCGGCGTCCACCGGCAGCCAGCCGACCTCGGCCCCCTCGTGTTCGACGAGCCAGTCGACAGCGTCGAGCACCGCGTGGTGCTCGACGGCGCTGGAGACCACCCGACGGCGGTCCGGGGCGGCTCCCCGGCGGGCCCAGAAGATGCCCTTGACCGCGAGGTTGTCGCTCTCCGTGCCGCCACCCGTGAAGATCACCTCGGACGGCCGGGCGCCCAGCACCGCGGCGACCTTCTCGCGGGACTCCTCGACCCGGCGGCGGGCACGACGACCCGCCGCGTGCAGGGAGGACGCGTTGCCGACCTCGCGGGCGGTAGCGACGTACGCCTCCAGTGCCTCGTCGAGCATCGGAGTCGTCGCCGCGTGATCCAGGTAAGCCATCGCCGTTCAGCCTACGGCCGACACCGCGGCGCCCGGATGGCGGAGGGACCCGGCACCGGGGCCGGGGTGGGATTTCCCACCCCGGCCCTGGCGGCGGCCCAGGTCAGGCGGGCACCGCTGTGACAACGATGTTGTCGCGGTACTTGCGCGCCTTGGCGTCGAACGGCCCGCCACACGTGATCAGGGTCAGCCGCGGTTTGCCGTCCCGGGCGAAGTACCGGTCCAACGGAATCCTGGTCTTCGCGTACTCCTCCCGGGCGACGACCCGGTACCGCCGCGCCGTGCCGTCGCTGCCGGTCGCGGTCAGGGTGTCGCCCCTGTCGAGTTGGCGGAGTCGGAAGAACGCCCCCCTGCCCTGCGTGGCGCTGTCCACATGACCGGCGATGACCACCGAGCCGGCGGTTGCCTCCAGGCCGGGCCCGTAGCGGTACCACCCGATCTGGTCGACGCTGGGCGGCACCTCGAACTCGTTCGTCCGCTCGTTGATGCCCACCGCGTTGACGGTGGCGGTGACGTCGATGTCCGGGATCACCAGCCGTACCGGCGGGACGACCCCCGCGTCGGCCGGCAGCTCACCGACGGTGACCGGCACCGACGGCGCGCTGGCGTCCGCCGGTGGGTTGCTGGCCAGGGTGGTCGCCTCCTCGGCACCCACGTTCCCCGCCGGTTGGGAACCGCACGCCACCACGGCGGCGACGGTGAGCGCGGCAACGCCGGCGGCCAGGGCCGCCAGCGCGCCGCGGTTGCGCACCGTCACTTGCGACCGGTCCGCGCGGTCGCCATCCGCACACCGCCGCCCAGCAGCAGGAGTACGCCGGCACCGGTGAGCACGTACCACCAGGTGTCCACGCCCGTGCCGGCCTGACCGCCGTCACCGCTCGGCACGCCGCCCGGGGCGGAGTGCAGGCCGGTGATGGTCTGCGCCACCACGTCGAGGGTCTTGCCCTCGGCGGAGCCGATCGCGTAGACGATCGTGGCGGTGCCCTCCTTCAGGTTGAGGTCGGCCGGGCCGATGGCCACGGTGTCGGTGCCGGCGAGCACCACGTCGGCCTTGACGCTGCCCGCGTCGACGTCGCCCTTGGCCTCGTTCGGGTTGGTGAGGCCCTTGAAGACCGGGGTGCCGCCGGCGCGTACGTCCACCGCCGGTGCGGCCGCGGTGTGCCGGACGATCAGCCGGGCCTTGCCGGCGTCGACCTTCGAGACGTCGTTCACGAACGGGGTGATCTTCGGCTGGCCGGCGGCGTCGAGGTGGGCCGCGATGCTGATGTTCGCGCCGCCCGGAACGGCCGCGTCGTCGACCTTGAGAATCGCGCTGCCGATCGGCTCGCCCGGCTTGGTGAGCGCGATGTCGTAGTCGCCCTCCTCCAGGTTGAGCGGGCCGGCCACGTCACCGGGCTTGAAGTTCTCAAGCGTCTTCTTGCCGTTGACGTAGACGTCGACAGGGGTGTCCGGGATGCCGTGCACGACGGAAACCTTCGACGTGGCGGCGTACGCGGGGGTGGCGGTGAGTGCGCCGACTCCGGCGAAGGCCAGCGCGGCGACCGCGCCGCCCGCCGCGACCCGACGCAGGTACGAGAACTGCATGTCTGCCTCCTGGTGATTGGTGCTGATTCGTCAGGCCTGGCTTGCAGAACGGGTTACGCCGCCGTTCCGACGCGCGGATGCGGGCCGGAGGCACTTTTCTTTTTCGGCCCCACCCGCATCCGAACCGGGGTCGCGAGACGAAGAGCTGCTGAGATGACATCGACCGGGAGAGTGGGGCGGAGACTGTGGCAGCTACAGTCGGGCATGCCCCATCGAAGGCGAGCCGCCCGATGACGGCCCTGCACGAGGAACCGGACCCCCCGGTGGACGACCTCGACCCGCGCTTCCGCGCCGGTGACGACGCGGCGCTGCGCGAGGCGTACGACAGGTACGGTCGGGCCGTGTTCCACCTGGCCACCTCCATGCTGGCCAACCGCGCCGACGCCGAGGACGTCACCCAGGCGACGTTCGTCGCCGCCTGGCTGGGCCGGGACACCTTCGACCCGGCCAAGGGATCGCTCATCGGCTGGCTGCTCGGCATCGGCCGGCGCAAGGTGATCGACCGGATGCGCGCCTCGGCGCGGGAGACCCGGGTGGTGGAGACGGTCCGGCAACTGCCGGAGCCGGCACCCGCCGACCCGGACCCGGACCGCGTGGTGGACCGGTTGGTGATCGCCGACGAGTTGGCTCGTCTCCCGGACGACCAGCGACGGATGCTGGAGCTGGCCTTCTACGACGACCTGACACACCAGCAGATAGCCACAGTGACAGGCGTGCCGTTGGGCACCGTGAAGAGCCACATCCGGCGCGGCATGGCGAGCTTGAAACGCAGATGGGAGGTGGACGGTGCAGCACCTGGACCACGAGCGGCTGGTCTTTCTGGCGCTCGGTGAGAGCGAGTCGGACAACGGGGAGAGCACCCACCTCGGCACCTGCGCGCTCTGCCGCGCGGAGGTGGCGACCCTGCGGCAGGTGGCCGGCCTCGGCACCGAGACGCAGGGTCTGGCCGACCTGCCCGACCCGCCGGAGCACGTCTGGCAGGGCATCGCCGCCCAGGTCAGCGCGGCGGAACCGTCGCGGGCCGAGATCCGTCCGCGGCACATCCCCGGGCAGGCCACCGGTTCGGTGGCCGAGCCGACTGTCACCCGGCTGGATTCGGCGCGCCGGTCCCGTCGGAGCGCCGGCTGGTCGCGCTGGGCGGCCACCGCGGTGACCGCGGCAGCCGCCGCGGCGGTCGGTGTGCTGGGTACGGTCTCCGTGCTGCGGCCGGACGACCCGGCGCCCGCTCCGACGCCTGTGGTGGTGGCGAGCGCGCCGCTGGCGGCGTACGGGTCGACGCCTCCGGCGGCCAAGGGCGACGCCCGGGTTCTGCGGGACGGCCAACTACATCTGCACGTGGCGAATCTCCCGCGCGTCCCGGGGTACTACGAGGTCTGGCTGATCAATCCGACGACGATGGAGATGTTCTCGGTGGGCACCCTGGGTGGCGGTTCGGACGCGCTGCTGCCCCTGCCCCCGAATGTCGACCTCACCAGCTATTCGGTGGTCGACGTCTCCGCCGAGCGGTACGACAACAACACCCGCCACTCCGGCGACAGCCTGTTGAGGGGCACCCTGACGGGCTGATCGGCGGGCCGGTTCAGCTCCCCGGCCCGCCGATCAGCTCCCCACGAAAAAGAAGTGGCCGCCCCGATCGGGGGCGGCCACTGTCGTGTCGCAGGGTCACTTGCGCTTGCGGATCTCCTCGGCGGCCTGCGGGACGATCTTGAACAGGTCGCCCACCACGCCGAAGTCGGCCAGCTCAAAGATCGGCGCCTCGCCGTCCTTGTTGACCGCGACGATGGTCTTCGACGTCTGCATGCCGGCCCGGTGCTGGATGGCACCGGAGATGCCGAGCGCGACGTAGAGCTGCGGGGAGACCGTCTTGCCGGTCTGGCCCACCTGGAACTGGTGCGGGTAGAAGCCGGAGTCGACGGCCGCGCGGGACGCGCCGACGGCCCCGCCGAGCAGGTCGGCCAGCTCCTCGACCAGCTTGAAGTTGTCGGCGTTGCCGACGCCGCGACCACCGGAGACGACCACGCCGGCTTCGGTCAGCTCGGGCCGGGAGCCCTTCTGCTCGGCGACCCGCTCGACGACCATGGCCAGCTTGTCGGCGTCGGTGACCGACACGGTGAGCTGCTCGATCGTCGGGGTGGCCGCCGCCGGGGTGGGGGTGACCGAGTTGGGCCGGACGGTGACCAACGGCAGGCCCTTGGTGACCTTGGACTTGACGATGGCGGAGCCGGCGAAGGCGATCTGGGTCGCGGTGCCGTCGGCGTCCAGGCCGACCACGTCGGTCAGGATGCCGTTGTCCAGCTTGACGGCGAGCCGGGCGGCGATCTCCTTGCCCTCCTGGGCGGAGGCCAGCAGGACGGCGACCGGCTGCACCCGCCGGACCAGCTCGGCCAGCACGGTGGCCTTGGGGGCCACCAGGTAGCCGTCGATCTCGTCACCCTCGGCGGCGTAGATCTTCTCCGCGCCGTACTCGCCCAGCTTGCCGCTCAGCGCCTCGGCGGCGCCAGTCCCGCCGAGCACCACCGCGCTGGGCGTGCCCAGCTCACGGGCGAGGGTGAGCATTTCCAGGGTGACCTTCTTGACGCCGAATTCCTTCGTGGCTTCGACGACGACGAGAACCTCAGACATGTCAGACCCCCCTCTCACACGAACTTCTCGGTGGCGAGGAACTCGACGAGCTTGACGCCGCCCTCGCCCTCATCAGTGATCTTGGCGCCGCCGGAGCGCGGAGGGCGCTTGCTGTGCTCGACGACGGCGCTCGTGGCGCCGTCGAAGCCCACCTCGGTGGGCGCGACGCCCAGGTCGGCCAGGGAGAACGTCTGCACCGGCTTCTTCTTGGCGGCCATGATGCCCTTGAAGGAGGGGTAGCGCGGCTCGTTGATGGTGTCCCAGACGGAGACCACGGCCGGGGTGGCGGCGGTGACGACCTCGTAGCCCTCCTCGGTCTGCCGCTCGACGGTGAGCGTGCTGCCGTCGACGGTGAGCTTGCGGGCGCCGGTGAGCGCCGCGACGCCCAGCCGCTCGGCGATCATGTGCGGCATGACCTGGACCCGGCCGTCGGTGGACTCCGCGCCGCAGATGACCAGGTCGGCGTTGAGCTGACCGAGCGCGGCGGCGAGCACCTTCGAGGTGGCGACGGCACAGGAACCGTGCAGGGCGTCGTCCAGCACGTGCACGGCCTTGTCCGGGCCCATGGAGAGCGCCTTGCGGATCGACTCGGTCGCCCGGTCCGGACCCATGGTCAGGATGGTGACCTCGCCGCCGTGCGCCTCCTTGATCTTCAGCGCCTCCTCGATGGCGTACTCGTCCATCTCGTTGATCACGTTGTTCGCCGAACCGCGGTCGACGGTGTTGTCGTCATTGCGCAGGTTGCGGTCCGCGCCCGAATCAGGCACCTGCTTGACGAGTACGACGATATTCATCGCGCTTCGACGACCCTCCTGTGTGGTGATGCGATTCGCTCGCCCGGTCTGGGGCGCAGCGTCGCGCGTCGGTCGACGCCAGGTCAACCGCGGGCTGCTGTGCAGTTGCCCACGACGCAATGTTACCTGCCGGTAGCTTGCGCTCCCCGGGGCACTCCGAGTGACACAGCTCACCGACGGGCAGACGGTCAGGCCGGGTCGGCCAACGCACCCCGGATCTGGTCGATGGCCGCCGCCTCGGCGGGCGCCACCCCGGCGTGCGCCCGGGCCACCCGGTCCGCCGCACCCAACACCACCGAGCGGTACGCGTCCACGTCCCCCGGTGACTTGTCCCGCAGGATCCGCACCGCGTGCCGCAGCGCCGGCAACACCACCGACTCGATCTCCAACTGCGAGTCCCGGGGAAGCCGCGGCAGCGGACCGGTGGTGAGCGCCTCCTTGACCGTCCCGCTGGCGTCGGAGAGCGCGTTGGACGCGGCGAGGCTCTCCCGGATCACCCCCAGCACCCCCGGGTCGGCGTTGGAGACGAGGAAGACGGCACCGAAGGCACCGGTCTTGAGCGTCAACCGCTCCTCGTCCGTCAACCGCTGTTCCATGATCACGGAGTGTAGACGTACGGGGTGGTGGTGGTGACCGCGACGAGGCCGAGCCGCTGGAGGATCGGCCGGCTGTCCTCGGAACAGTCGACCTGCATGAGCGTCCGGCCTCGCTGGTCGGCCAGCCGCGCCCGGTAGTTGACGAGCGCCCGGTAGATGCCCCGTTGCCGCCACTGCGGCAGGGTCGAGCCGCCCCACAGGGTGGCGAAGCCGGTGTTCGCCGGGAACCGCACCCAGCCGGCGCTCACCACCGTCTCGTCCGTCTCGGCCACCACGACGGTGATCGAGTTCGGGTCGGCGTCGATCTCCTTGGCCAGGCCCGTGACGAGATGTGAGCGGTCCGCCTGCCAGACCTCCGCCTCCATGGCGGCGATCCGCTCCAGGTCCGCGCGCGAGATCACCTCACGCAGGCGTACCCCCTCGGGGGTGACCGGCAGCGCGGCGGCCAGCGGGGCGACCGGCCCGACCACGACGGTCTCCCGGTCCTCCGGCACGAAGCCGGCAGCGCGCAGCCGGTCCGCCAGGTCCGCCGGTTCGTCGTGCTCGTTGAGCTTCCACTCGACCGACTGGCCGCGCTCGCGGAACAGGGCCACCTGCCGGGCGATCAGCTCGTCCAGCGCGTCCCCGGTGAGTCCACCCAGGTCGCGGTAGGTGAGGAAGCCGCCGGCGTCGAGCCCGACGATGCGCACCAACGGCCCGTCCCGCTCCACCGTCACGCCGGCCGGAACCGGGTCGGGGATCTCCGGGCGGAGTTGATTGTCGTACGCGGCGCGCAGCGTCATTACGTCGAGATCAGTCACCGAGTCAGGCTAAGCGGGATGGGAAGCGGATAATCTCCGACCGTGTGGGCGGCGATCAGGCGATGGTTCGACCCGGCGGAGCTGGGCACGGTCGGTGAACAGCCCGACTACCGCTTCTCGCTGGCCAACGAACGGACCTTCCTCGCCTGGCTGCGCACCGGGTTGGCGCTGGTCGGCGGCGGGTTGGCCGCCGCGCAGTTCCTGCCGCCCCTGCCGATGAGCCACCTGCGGGAGGCGATCGCCGTCGCGCTGCTCCTGCTCGGCGGTGCCGTCGCGATCCGGGCCGTGGACCACTGGGCGCGTACCGAGCGGGCCATCCGGCTCGGTCAGGGGCTGCCCGCGTCCCGGTTTCCCGCCATCCTGGCCCTGGCCGTGGGCGCCGGCGCGGTGCTGCTGGTGATCGCCGTGCTGCTCCGAGCGGTCGGCGGGCGGTGAACACCGGACACGACGCCGGGCTGCAACCGGAGCGCACCCGGCTGGCCTGGCGACGCACCCTGCTCACGCTGACCGTGGTGACCGCGCTCGCCGTCCGGCTGGCGTCCAGTGGCGGCCCGTTCGGAGCAGTGGTCGCCGGTGCGGCCGTCCTGGTCTGGGGCGGCGCGCTCGTGCTCTGCTGGCCCCGGAGCACCGGCACCGGGGCGGCCCGCACCGGCGGCCGGACGTTGCCGCTTGTCGCGTTGGCCACCGTCGGGCTCGCGTTGCTCGGCGTGTTGGTGACCGTTCGCGGACTGTGGTGACGCGACGCGGTGCGCCATGATGGGTGCATGGTCCGGCTGTACGTTCTCCTCTTCCTGGTGCAGATTGTCCTCGCCGTCTGCGCGCTGATCAGTTGCCTCTCCGCCGAGGAGGGTCAGATCCGTGCCCTGCCCCGGATCGCCTGGGTGCTGATCATCCTGTTCTTCCCCCTGGTCGGGTCGATCGCCTGGTTCGTCGCCGGACGGGAGCCCGCGGCCCGCGGGGCGCGGCCCGTCGGCGGTGGTTCCACGGAACGGCAGCCGCGTCGCCCGCTCGCTCCCGACGACGACCCGGAGTTCCTCCGCTCGGTGCAGGACCGCTCCCGCCAGCAGGACCAGGAACTCTTCCGCCGCTGGGAGGAGGACCTGCGCCGGCGTGAGGACGACCTGCGCCGCCGCGACGGTGAGCCACCCCGTGAGGGTGACCGGCCGGAGGTGTGAACACCAGCCCGGCCGCGCCGGTACCGGCGGGCGGCACAATCGGCGGAGTGCAGATCAGCCTGCTCGGCCCGTTGCAGGTCCAGGTCGATCCGACGACGACGATCGAGATCCACGGGGCGCGGCTGCGGCGGCTGCTGATCCTGCTTGCCCTGGTGCCCGGCCGGGTGGTCAGCGTCGCGCACCTGGTCGACGCCCTCTGGGAGGACGAGCCGCCGGCCGCCGCGGGTAACGCGCTCCAGGCGCTTGTCTCCCGGCTCCGCCGGGCCGTGCCGGGGCTCGGAGTCGACGCGCGTCCCGGCGGCTACCAGCTCACCCTCGACCCGCAGGCCGTCGACCTCCACCGGTTCGAGGCCACCGTGCTCGCCGGCCGGGCACTGCTGCCCGCCGCCCCGGAAGCCGCCCGCAAGCTGCTCGACGAGGCGCTCGCGCTGTGGCGCGGGTCAGCGCTGGCCGACGTGGCCGACGCCTCGTTCGCCCGCGCCCCGCTGGCCCGGCTGGACGAGCTGCGGCTCACCGCCACCGAGGAGCTGATCGAGGCCCGTTCGGCGCTCGAGGAACCCGCACACCTGGTGCCCTGGCTGCGGGAACTGGTCATTGCGTACCCGCTGCGGGAGCGGTTGGCCGGCCAGCTGATCCGCACCCTGCACCGGGCCGGCCGCTCCTCCGAGGCGCTCGCCGCGTACGAGCGGCTGCGCACCGACCTGGCCGAGACGCTCGGCGCCGACCCCGGGCCGGAACTGGCGGCCCTGCACCTGGCGGTGCTGCGCGGTGAGCGGGCCGACCCCGCACCGTCCGACGTCGAGGCGGCGCCCCGCCCTGCGCCGTCGGCGGCGGCTCGCGCCCGGGGTGCCCTGCCGACGGCGTTGACCAGCTTCGTCGGCCGGGAAGCGGCCGTCGACCGGGTCGGGGCCCTGCTCGACCGGGCTCGGCTGGTCACCCTCACCGGGCCCGGGGGCGCCGGCAAGACCCGGCTCGCGATCGAGTCCGCCCGCGAGGTGGCGGCGCGGTTCCCGGACGGGGTCTGGCTCGTCGAGCTGGCCCCGGTGACCGATCCGGCCGAGGTGCCGCAGGCGCTGCTGGGCCCGCTCGGCCTTCGGGAGCAGGCGTTCTTCGCCGGCAGCCGGTCCCGGATCCCACCCGGGGAGGCCACCGAGCCGACCGTACGGGCCATCGACGCGTTGGCCAGCCGACGAGCGCTGCTGGTCCTGGACAACTGCGAACACCTGCTGGACGCCGCCGCCGAGTTGGCCGACCGCCTGCTCGCCGCCTGCCCGGACGTACGGGTGCTGGTCACCAGCCGGGAGCCGCTGGGCATCACCGGCGAGGCGCTGCACCCCGTCGAGTCACTGGAGCAGCCGCCCGTGGGCGCAGACCCGGTCACCGCGATGACGTACGCGTCGGTGCGGCTTTTCGCCGACCGGGCCGCCGCGGTGCGACAGGACTTCCAGGTGGACGACCGCACGGTCGGGCCGGTGGTGGGCATCTGCCGGTCGCTGGACGGCATGCCGCTCGCCATCGAGCTGGCCGCCGCCCGGCTGCGCGCCATGACGGCCGAGCAGGTCGCGACCCGGCTCGACGACAGGTTCCGGCTGCTCACCGGCGGCAGCCGGACGGCGTTGCCCCGCCACCAGACGCTGCGCGCGGTGGTGGACTGGAGCTGGGACCTGCTCGACGATGCCGACCGGGCGCTGTGGCGGCGACTTGCCGTCTTCACCGGCGGCGCGACGGCGGACGCCGTGGAGCGGGTCTGCGGCGGCGGCGAACTGGCCGCGCCCGAGGTCCTCGACCGGCTCTTCGCCCTGGTGGAGAAGTCACTGGTGATCGTCAGCGATGCCGGCGAACCGCGCTACCAGATGCTGGAGACGATCCGGGAGTACGGGCTCGACCGACTGGGCGAGGCGGGTGAGGAGCAGCGGGTCCGGCGGGCGCACGCCGACGAGTTCCTCCAGCTCGCCGAGCGGGCCGACCGGGAGCTGCGCGGTCGGGACCAGTTGCGCTGGGTCCGGTCGCTGCGCGCGGAGCACGACAATCTGCACGGTGCCCTGCGCTGGGCGATCGGGGCCGACGAGGTCACCCGGGCGGTCCGGTTGACAGGTGCGCTCGGGTGGTACTGGTGGTCGCGCGGCAACCGACTGGAGGGCGCGGACCTCGCCCGGGAGGTGCTGGCGTTGGCCGAAGGGTCCGTCGGGCGGCCGGGCGGGGACGACGGCGCACCGACCGCGACCGCGTTGGCGACCGCGTACCTCGCCGGGGCGTTGAACACCCTCAGTGCCCACGCCGACTTCGACACGGCCCAGGTCTGGATGCGCCGGGTGGTGGCGCTGGTCGACGGCGGCGCCGATTCTCCCCTGCTGCGCATGGCCGGAGCGATGACCCTGATGTTCGATCCGGCCACGCAGGTGCAGGGGCTGGCCGCGTTGCGGCGGCTCTTCACCGACCAGGACCCGTGGGTGGCCGGGGCGGCCCGCATGATGCACGGGCACACCCGGCTCAATCTGGGCACGCCGGCCGAGGGCGCGGCCGACGACTTCCGGGCCGCGTTGGAGCTGTTCAGCGGCGTCGGGGACCGGTGGGGTCTGTCCACCACGCGCTTCTCGCTGGCCGAGCTGGCCGGTCGAACCGGTGATCGGGACTTCGCCATCGACCAGCTCCGCGCCGCCCTGGGCGACATCGAGGAGTTGGGCGCCGCCGAGGATGTGCCGCAGATGCGGTCCCGGCTGGCGCAGTTGTACTGGCAGGTGGGCGAGCACGAGCTGGCCCGCACGCTGCTCACCGAGGCGCAGCAGGAGGCCGAACGGCTGGGCGCGGACGAACCGCGGGCCGGCGTCGCCGCCGTCTGGGCGGAGCTGCTGCGCGACTGCGGCGACTGGGAGCAGGCGGCCCGCTGGGCGGATCGGGCGGCGGACCTGGTCCGGCGGCGGAGCATCGCGCCGCAGTGGAGTGCCATGCTGGCCACCTCGCTCGGGCACGTCGCCGCCGCGCAGGGGGAGCTGGCGGTCGCCCGTACCCACCTCGATGAGGCCCTGGAGCTGGCGCTCGCCTCCGGCGACGCGCCGGTGGTCGCGATCACGCTTGTCGGTTACGCCGACCTCGCCCTGCGCAGCGGGCGGGCGGGCGTGGCGGCCACCGTGCTCGGCGCGGCCGACGGGGTACGCGGCGGCGACGACCACGGCGCGCTGGACGCGATCCGGGTGGCGCTGGCCGCCCGCTCGGCGCTCGGCGAGTCGGAGTTCGCCGAGGCGTACGCGGGCGGCCGGCGCATCCGGTCGGACGGGGTGCCGGAGCTGCTGCGGGTCACACTCGACGCTTGAGACCGCGCACCGCCAACGGCGCGAAGATCACCGCGATGCCGGCACCCCAGAGCAGCGTCTGGAGGACCGGACCGGCCACCGGGCCACTGACCAGGAGCCCGCGCAGCGCGTCGGCCACCACCGTCACCGGGTTGACCTCCACCCAGCTCTGCAACCAACCCGGCATCCGGTCGGTGGGTACGAAGATGTTGCTGGTGAACGTCAGCGGGAAGATCACCATGAAGCCGAAGATCTGCACCTTGTCCGGCTCGCTCACCAGCACGCCGACCAGCACCGAGATCCACGACGCGGCCAGCGTGAACGCCAGCAGCAGCGCGAACGCCCCGACCACCCCGAGCAGCCCGTTGCCGACCCGGAAACCCAGGATCGACCCGACGCCCAGCAGCAGCGCGATCGACCAGGCCTGCTTGACGGTGTCGGCGAGGATCCGGCCGGCCAGTGGCGCCCACCGGGCGATGGGCAACGCCCGGAGACGGTCGAACACGCCCTTGGTGAGGTCGTTGTTCAACCCGAACCCGGTCGTCATCGTGGCGAACAGCGCGTTCTGCACCATGATGCCGGGCAGCATGAAGGTCAGGTACTCACCTGACGATCCGGCGATGGCGGTGCCGAACACGTAGGTGAACAGCAGCACGAACATCACCGGCTGGATGCTGAGGTCGAGCAGCTCCATCGGGTTGTGCTTGATCTGCACCAGGCTGCGCCACGCCAGCGTGAGGGTGTGGCGCAGCCCCGCGGCCGGGCTGAGCCGGCGAGCCGGCGCCAGCGGGGCGGGGAGGGTGGCGGCGGTCATGCCGGGGTCCTTTCCAGGTCGGTGTCGGCCGGCGAGTCCTCGGCCCGGTGGCCGGTGAGCGAGAGGAAGACCTCGTCCAGGCTGGCGCCGCGCAGCGCCAGCTCGGCGACCGCGATCTCGGCGGCGTCGAGGCGGCTGACCACCGCGGGCAGCACGCCCGGATCGTTCACGGCGACGGTGACCGCGCTCTGGGCCACCTCGGGGACCGCACCGGACACCTCGCCGACGATCGCGGTCACGATGCCCAGGTCGGTGCTGTCGGCCGGCCGCACGGTGAGGGTCTGACCGCCGGTCTTGGACTTCAACTCCTCCGGCGTGCCCTGGGCGATCACCCGGCCGTGGTCGACGACGGCGATCTCACCCGCGAGCTGATCGGCCTCCTCCAGGTACTGGGTGGTGAGCAGCACCGTCACGCCGTCGGAGACCAGGGTGCGGACGATGTCCCACAGGTCGTTGCGGCTGCGCGGGTCCAGGCCGGTGGTCGGCTCGTCCAGGAAGAGCACCTGTGGCCGGCCGACCAGACTGGCGGCGAGGTCCAGCCGGCGACGCATGCCACCGGAGAAGGTCTTGGCGGCCCGGTCGGCGGCATCGCTGAGGTCGAAGTCGGCGAGGAGTTGGCGGGCGCGCTGTCGGGCGTCGGCCCTGCTCAGACCGAGCAGCCGACCGATCAGCAGCAGGTTCTCCGCGCCGGTCAGGGTCTCGTCGACCGAGGCGTACTGGCCGGTCAGACCGATCAACTGGCGCACCTGGTGCGCGTCGCGCACGACGTCGAAGCCACCCACCGTGGCGTGCCCCTCGTCGGCGGCCAGCAGGGTGGCGAGCACCCGCACGGCTGTGGTCTTGCCGGCGCCGTTGGGCCCGAGCAGACCGAAGACGGTCCCGGTCGGGACCTCCAGATCAACTCCGGCGAGGGCGGTGGTGGCGCCGAAACGGCGTACCAGTCCCTCCGCGCGGATCGCGTGGTCCATCGCAACTCCTGTCGTCGTCAGTGGTGACACCACTGTGGGCGACAGGGCTGACATCCCGCCGATCCCGCGCTGACGTTACGACGACGGGAGCCGATTTTCCGCTGATTTAGCTGCGGGAATACGCCGCGCCGCCGCCCGCGGACGGGCGACGGCGGCGGCGGGTGCGACTCAGGCCAGGTTCGACGACCGGGGGTACGCGTCGGTCGGGTCGGTGAGAACGTTCACCAGGTACGGCACTCCGGCGTCGAACGCCCGTTGCAGGGCCGGGCCCAGGTCGGCCGCCTTGGCGACCGTCTCCCCCGCCCCACCGAGCGCGCTGACCACCGTGTCGTAGCGCAACTCCGGTTGGAGGTCGGCGGCCACGTCGTAGCCGTACATGGCCTGCATCGGGTGCTTCTCCAGCCCCCAGATGCCGTTGTTGCCGACGACGATCACCACCGGCAGCTTCTGTCGGACCAGCGACTCGACGTCCATCAGCGAGAAGCCGGCGGCACCGTCACCCATCAGCACGCAGATCTGCCGGTCCGGGTGGCTGACCCGGGCACCCATCGCGTAGCCCATGCCGGTGCCCAGGCAGCCGTACGGGCCCGGGTCCAGCCAGGTGCCGGGCTGGGCGGGCTCCAGGTAACGCCCGGCGTACGACACGAAGTCGCCGCCGTCGCCGATGGTGATCGCGTCCGGGTCCAGCACCCGACGCAACTCGCCGTAGATCCGGGCGGGGCGGATCGGGTCGGTCTCGGCGGCCATCTCGGCGGCGTCCCGGGCCTTCGCCGCGTCCTCGGCCACGCGCAGGTCGGCGATCCAGTCGGTGTGGTCGGCCCGGTCACCGGAGTGGTCGGCCAGCGCCGACAGGATCAGGCGCAGGTCACCGGCGGGGGCGACGGCCGGCTGCACGTGCGTCGCCCGCTGGCTGGGCGCGTCGACGATGTGCACCACCTTGGCGTCGCCGAAGTCGCCGAAGCTGAGCCGGAAGTCCAGTGGGGTGCCGACCACCACGACCACGTCGGCACCGGAGAGCGCGGCCCGACGGGCCTTGGCGAACGCGAGCGGGTGCGTCGGCGGGAGGGAGCCGCGGCCCATGCCGTTCGTGAAGACCGGCACCTGCAACGCCTCGGCCGCCTCGCGCAGCGCGGCGACCGCGTCGCCCGCGTACACGTCGGAGCCGGCGATGATGACGGGTCGCTGCGCACCGGCGATGAGCAGCGCGGCGCGGCCGACCTCCTCCGGGTCCGGCACGACCGGGTCGACGCCGGAGACGGCGGGCAGGTCGACCTCGGCGACCGAGAAGACCGTCTCCAGCGGGAAGTCGAGGAAGGCCGGACCACGGTGCGGGGTGAGCGCGGCGGTGAGCGCGGCGCCCACCGCACGCGGGATGTCGTCGGTGCTGAACACCGTCTCGGCGTGCTTGGTGACCGGGGTGACGAGCGGCAGGTGGTCCATCTCCTGGAGGCTGCCGGAGCCCCAGCGGAACGCCGGCGCGCGTCCGCCGAGCACCAGCACCGGGGAGGCGTTGAAGAACGCGCTCGTCATGCCGGAGATGCCGTTCGTGACACCGGGGCCGGCGGTGAGCACCGCGAGACCGGGCCGGCGCTGCAACTTGGCCACCGCCTCGGCGGCGAACACAGCGGACTGCTCGTGCCGGACGTCGTAGATCGGGAAGTCGGTCTTGTACGCGGCATCGTAGAGCGGGAAGACGTGCCCGCCGGAGAGTGTGAACATCTCCCGTACGCCGTGCGCGCGTAGGGCCGCGAGCGCCAACTCGCCGCCGTGACCCTCGATCCGCTCCGTCATGTCGCTCCCATCGTCCGTGGCCGGGATCACAGGTTACCGGCCAGTCACTTGACCGTCCGACGGTGGTCCCGGCCGGTGGACGCTACCGAGGTCAGGGGCAGTTGGAGGGTGGACCGGCGGGTCAGCGACCGGTGAAGTCCGGCTTGCGCTTCTCGACGAACGCCGTCATGCCCTCGCGCCTGTCGTCGGTGGCGAACAGCGCCGCGAAGAGTTGACTCTCCCAGGCCAGACCCGAGTTCAGGTCCATGTCCAGACCGCCGTCGACCGCCAGCTTCGCCGCGCGCAGCGCCTGCGCCGGCCCGGTCAGGTACGGAGTGATCAGTTCCACGGCGGTGTCGTACACGTCGGCGGCCGGGACGACCCGGTCGGCCAGGCCGATCCGCAGCGCCTCCGGCGCGTCCACCATCCGCCCCGACATGATCAGGTCCTTGGCTCGGGCCGGGCCGATCAGGCGGGCCAGTCGCTGGGTGCCGCCCGCGCCGGGGATGATGCCCAGCCTGATCTCCGGCTGGCCGAGCTTGGCGTCCTCGGCGACCACCCGCCAGTCGCAGGCCAACGCCAGCTCACAGCCGCCACCGAGGGCGTACCCGGTGATCGCGGCGACCACCGGCTTGGGGATCCGGGCGATCGCGCCGAGCGCGCTGGACAGGTTCGCGGCCCGATCAGCCATGTCCACGTAGGACATCTCGGCCATCTGCTTGATGTCGGCGCCGGCGGCGAAGACCCTCTCGCCGCCGTACACGATGACGGCGCGGACCTCGGGGTCGGCGCCGGCCGCCGTGGCGGCGGCGCGCAACTCCTCCTGCACCTGGGTGTTGAGCGCGTTCATCGGCGGCCGCTCCAGCCGGATCGTGCCGATGCCGTCCCTGGTCTCCAGCCGAACGAACTCGCCCACGCTGCCCTCACTTCCTCGTCGAAGTCGCGTGCCAACCTTACGACCCGGCTCGTTTGGGTAAGTAGTGTGGTGTCAGCCCCGCGGGCGGGAGTCCAGCCATGACGACGTATTACGACGACAGGTCGGTGCAGGTCACCTCCACCACCTTCCGAGCCGACGGTCGCAGCTACGCGCTCGCCGACATCACCATGATCTGGCACCGCCGCGGCAGCCGTTCCTGGCGCGTCCTGGTGGGGCGCGGCGCGATCGGCGCCGCCCTGGCCGGTCCGTTGGTCGCGGCGGTGCTCGGCATCGGCGTGGCCGTCTGGCTGCACCGCTCACCCACCGTGACGATCGCGATCGTCGGCGCGTCGGTGCTGATCGGGCTGGCCGTCGGGCCGGTCGCCGACTTCCTCTTCGAGCACCTGGACCGCTCGTACGCCCGGGGCAGCCGTCAACTGGAGATCTGGGCCCGCTGGCGCGGCCAGCCGGTGCGGTTGCTGCGCACCGGCGACGCGTTGCGCTTCGGTCAGATCTACCGGGCGGTGCAGCGGGCGGTCGAACACAGCCAACCGGCCCGCCCCGCCAGCCGCCGATAGGGCCCCCGCTCAGAACCGGTTCGACGCGGACGGCGAGTGTCCAAGATCTGAGCGAACCTCACGCACCGGAGGCGGATGTTGCCTGTCGGTGGTTAGGCTTAGTGATGACCCTCTATTACCGGGACGACGCGGTGCAGGTGACCTCCGAGTCGATCCGGGCGGGTGGTCACGTGATCGCCCTGCCCGACGTGACGTTCGTCTGGCACGCGCGGGGGCAGAAGACCCTCGCCGTCCGGGGCCGTGTGCTGGGGCGCGGTGTCCTGGTGCTGCTGCTCTCGCTGCCGCCGTTGGTCGCCGTGGTCTGCGTGCTGTCACTGGCGTGGTCCGCTCAGGACCGGGGCAACTGGCAGCTGGCGCTGATCATCCTCGCCGCCTGCGCGGTCGGGGCGCTGGTGGCGCTGCCGTTCCTGGAGATCCCCCTCGGCTGGCTGGACCGCTCCTACGAACGGGGCAGCCACGTGCACGAGCTGTGGGTGCAGCACCACGGCCGGGAGGACCTGCTGGTGCGCACCCCGGACGCGCTACGGTTCGGGCAGATCTACCGGGCCGTGCAGCGCGCCGTCGAACAGCAGGGGGACCATCGATGACCACCCGCCGCGGCGAGGCCGTCGCCCTGGCCGGCCTGCTCGCCGCGGCCGGCGTCACCCACCTGGTACGCCCCGGCGTCTACGACCCGATCGTGCCGCGCGCGTTGCCCGGCCCGGCCCGGTTCTGGACGTACGCCAGCGGAGTGGCCGAACTCGCGGTGGCGGCGGCGGTCGCGAACCCGGCCACCCGTCGGGCCGGCGGTCGGGCCGCCGCCGCGCTCTTCGTCGCCGTCCTGCCGGCGAACGTGAAGATGGCAGTGGACTGGCGGCGCCGACGCCCGACGAAGCGGGCCATCGCGTACGGCCGGGTGCCGTTGCAGGCGCCGCTGATCTGGTGGGCGCTGCGGGTGGCCCGCGCCGACACCGCCGAACGGCACTCACGCTGACCGGCGCCGTCGGGCGGTTGTGGCACGGCCGACGCACACTTGACCCCATGGCGATCCCCCTCCCCACCCCGGCCGCCGTCGTCGGTCTGACCCGCTCCGCTCTCGACCAGGCGCTCGGCTCGGCCGCCTCGATGGCCGCCGTGCCCACCCGCGCGTTCGCGGTGCTGGACGGGGTGGAGGCGCTGCTGGCCCGGATCAACGGCGTGGTGGACCGGATCGAGACGACCCTGGACCGCACCGATCAGGTGCTCACCGACGCCGAGGCGGCAGTCCGCGAGGTGGCCGTCATCAGCGCCGCCGCGACCACCGCCATCGACACCGCCACCGAGGTGGCCGCTGCCGCCGCCGTGGTGGTCGCCGAGGCCGACCGGGTGTCCCGATCGGCCGACACGGTGGTCGCCGAGGCCGACCGGGTGGCCGGCCGGGCCGCCGCCACCGTGGGCACCGCCGCGGAGGCCGCCGCCACGGCGGCCGAGCTGCTGGCGGCGTACGAGCCGGCGCTGCGCCGGGCCGCGCCGATGACCGCGAAGTTCGTCGAGGAACTGAGCCACGAGGAGATCACCGCGGCGATCCACCTGATCGACGAGCTGCCCAAGCTCAGGGAGCACCTGACGGCCGACATCCTGCCGATCCTGGCCACCCTGGACCGGGTCGGGCCCGACCTGCACGACCTGCTCGACGTGACCCGCGACCTCAAGCTCGCCGTGGCCGGCATTCCCGGGCTGGGCATGCTGCGTCGGCGCGGCGAGAAGCTCGCCGACGAGCCAGCCGGCTGAGCCCACACCCGCGCCCGTGCGGAGGATCAACAGTCGCAGGTGATCGTCGCGGTTGGCGCGGTCAGGTCGTCGACCGGACGTCGGGTCAACCCGGTCTCCGTCACCACCGGCAGCCCTTCCCGCACCCAGTACTCGAACCCGCCGAGCATCTCCTTCACCGGATGACCGAGCCGGGCGAACTCCAGCGCCGCCCGGGTCGCGCCGTTGCAGCCCGGTCCCCAGCAATAGGTCACCACCGCCGAGCCTGGCGGGATCAGGCCCGCTGCCCGGCTCGCGATCTCGGCGGTGGGCAGGTGCACCGCGCCGGGGAGGTGCCCCTGCGCCCAGGCGGCCGCGCCCCGGGAGTCGACCACCACCAGGCCCGGGGTACGGGCCGACAGGTCGGCGTGCACATCACTGACGTCGGTCTCGACGCTGAGCCGATTGTGGAAGTAGGCGGCGGCGGTGGCCGGATCGGCCGGCAAAACGGCGAAGGTGAAGGTCATGCACCGATCCTGGCGGTCGGTCCATCGCCAGACGAGTGGCGGAAAAGACGTTCTGCGCTAACATCCCGCCATGCCGATCCTGGCCACGACAACCGGCCGGCGCCCGCTACCAGCGCCCCGACGACAGGCGGCCGCGCACCGCGTCGCCGTGCTCGCGTACCCGGGGATGTCGGTGTTCGAGACCGGCATCGTCACCGAGGTGTTCGGGTTGCCCCGACCCGAATTCGACGTCGACTGGTACGACCTGGTGCTCTGCGCCGAGCAGCCGGGGCCGGTGCCGGTGGTCGGCGGGGCCAGCCTGCACACCCCGTACGGGTTGGCCGAGCTGGCGGCGGCGCGGACGGTGATCGTGCCCGGCGTACCGGACGTGACCGCTGACCCGTCGCCTGAACTGATCACCGCGCTCCGCCAGGCGCACCGGCGCGGTGCCCGGCTCATGTCGATCTGCTCGGGCGCGTTTGCCCTGGCCGGGGCGGGGCTGCTGGACGGTAGGCGGGCCACCACCCACTGGCGGTATGCGGAGCTGCTCGCACGTCGTTATCCGCGGGTCGAGGTGGACCCGGACGTGCTCTACCTCGATGACGGTGACCTGCTCACCAGTGCCGGCAGCGCGGCTGGGCTGGACCTCTGTGTGCACGTGATCCGGCGCGACCATGGCGCGACGATCGCCAACGCGGTCGCCCGACGGCTGGTGATCCCCCCGCACCGCGACGGCGGGCAGGCCCAGTTCGTCGAGGCACCGGTACCCGCCGACCCGGACGACGACCGCATCGCGGGCAGCATCGACTGGGCCCTCGCCCATCTCGCCGAGCCGCTGAGCGTGGCCCAGCTCGCCGGGCGGGCGCACATGTCGTCCCGCACCTACCTGCGGCACTTCGCCCGGGCCACCGGGACCAGCCCGATCCGTTGGCTGATCGACAAACGGGTCCGCGCGAGCCTGACCCTGCTGGAGGAGACGGACGCCCCGGTCGAACAGGTCGCCCGCGCGGTGGGCTTCGACTCGCCGGTCACCTACCGCCACCACTTCGGCCGGGTCATGCTGACCTCGCCGTCGGCGTACCGGCGGGCCTTCCGCACGGGCGCGGATCAGCGGACGTAACCGCCGAGACGCTCAGGCCGGCGCGGTCAGGCCGGCGCGTACAGCTCGTCGATCTCGGCGCGTTGCGGTAGCGCCACCGAGGCACCGAGCTTGCGGACGCAGGCCGCGCCCGCCGCCGACGCCCAGCGCACCGCGTCGACCAGGTCGCGTCCCTCGCCCCAGCCGACGGCCAGCGCGGCGGTGAACGCGTCGCCCGCGGCGGTGGAGTCGACCACGTCGACACGTACCGCCGGCACGTGCACGTCGGTGCCGTCCCGGTCGACGTACCGGGCGCCCTCGCCGCCGAGAGTGAGCACGGCCCGGGGGGTCAGGCCGAGCAGCGCCCGGGGGTCCTCCCGGCCTCGGCCGGTGAGCGTCTGCGCCTCGCCCTCGTTGACGACCAGGACGTCCACGGCGGCGAGCAGCTCGGGTGGGAGGTCCCGGGCCGGGGCGGCGTTCAGGATGACCCGGGTGCCGGCGGCGCGGGCGGCCACCGCGGCGGCCGTCACGGTCTGCACCGGGATCTCCAGTTGGGCGATCAGGACGTCCGCCGCGCGTACCGTGGCCAACTCCTCCTCGGTGAGGCCGACAAGCGCGTCGTTGGCGCCGGGAGTCACCATGATGGCGTTCTCACCCTGCGCGTTGACCATGACCAGCGCGACCCCCGAGGTGCCGTAGACCACGCGCAGTTGGCTGGTGTCCACCCCGGCGGCGGTGATCCGGGCCCGCAGGGTGACACCGAAGGCGTCCGAGCCGATCGCGCCGAGGAAGGCGCAGGAGGCGCCGGCCCGGACCGCGGCGACGGCCTGGTTGGCGCCCTTGCCGCCGGGCACCATCACGAAGTCGGTGCCGAGCGTGGTCTCACCCACCCGCGGCAGCGCGGGCGCCATCGCGACCAGGTCCATGTTGGCGCTGCCCACCACGGCAACCCGGGTCTGCGGCACTGTCGTCTCCGCCCTGTCGTGGCGCTCAGGCGGCCCGCGCGGTGTAACGGTCGCCCGACCGCTCGACCACGAGCGGCAGACCGAACGTCTTGGAGAGGTTGTCACCCGTCAACGTCTCGGCGAGCAGACCCTGGGCGACCACCCCGCCCTCGCGCAGCAGCAACGCGTGGGTGAACCCCGGTGGGATCTCCTCCACGTGGTGGGTGACAAGCACCATCGCCGGGGCATCCGGGTCGTACGCCAGCTCGGCCAGTCGGGCGACCAGGTCCTCCCGACCGCCCAGGTCGAGCCCGGCGGCGGGCTCGTCGAGCAGCAGCAGCTCCGGGTCGGTCATCAGGGCACGGGCGATCTGCACCCGCTTGCGCTCACCCTCGGAGAGGGTGCCGTAGCGGCGCTCGGCGAGGCCACCGACGCCGAGCTGGCTCAGTAGTGCCCGCGCCCGCGCCTCGTCGGCCGGGTCGTAGTTCTCCCGCCAGCGGCCGACCACCGACCAGGCGGCGGTCACCACCACATCGGTGACCCGCTCGTCGGCGGGCAGCCGCTCGGCGAGCGCGGCGGTGGTGAGCCCGATCCGGGTACGCAGCTCGTTGACGTCGGTGCGACCGATCCGTTCGCCGAGCACGTGCGCGACACCCGTGGTGGGGTGCAGCCGGCCCGAGGCGAGGTTGAGCAGGGTCGTCTTGCCCGCGCCGTTGGAGCCGAGCACCACCCACCGCTCGTCCAACTCGACACGCCAGGTCAGGTCCTGCAGGAGGGCGGTGCCGGACCGGCGTACCCCGACGCCGTCCAGGCTGACCACCAGATCCGGGTCCACAGGCGCGGCGCCGGCAGCGCCATGGATCAGGTCACCAGTCACCACACCATCCAACCACGCAGCGCCGGGGCGCCCCCCACGGGCGGCGCCTCGGTCATAGGGTGAAGCGCCGTGTCGTTGATCACCAAACCCGGAGGACGGCTGATGTTCCGTCAAGATTCGGAGCCGCGCGGATGAGCGCGGTCATCGAGATCGAGGGTCTGCGCAAGGCCTTCCGCAGCCTGCGTAACGGCCGGCGGGTGGCGGTGGACGGGTTCGATCTGCTGGTCGAGGCCGGCCAGGTCCATGGGTTCCTGGGCCCCAACGGCTCCGGCAAGACCACCACCCTGCGGGCCCTGCTCGGGCTGGTACGCGCCGACGGTGGGCGGATGACAGTGCTCGGTCAACCGTCGCCGGAGCTGCTGCCCCGGGTGGCGGGGCAGGTCGGCGCGATCGTCGAGAGCCCGCAGTTCTTCGGCAACTTCACCGGGTACCGCACGCTGCGCCTGTTGGCTCGTGCCGGTGGGGTGCCGGTCTCGCGGGTGGACGAGGCGCTGGAGATGGTGGGTCTGCGCGACCGGGGCGACGAGCGGGTGAAGGGCTACTCGCTGGGCATGAAGCAGCGCCTCGCGGTGGCGTCCGCGCTGTTGAAGGATCCGCGGTTGCTGATCCTGGACGAGCCGGCGAACGGGCTGGACCCGGCGGGCATCCGGGAGATGCGGGACCTGATGCGGTCGCTGGCGGCCAACGGGGTGACAGTGCTGGTGTCCAGTCACATCCTGGGCGAGATCCAGTTGATCTGCGACCACGTCACGATCATTTCGCGGGGGAAGCGGGTGGCGGCGGGCCGGGTGGACGAGGTGCTGGCGGGCCACGACCGGCACGAGTTCCTGGTGCGGGTGGCCGAGCGGGAGCGCGCTGTCGAGCTGCTGCACGCGGCCCGGTTGACGGCGGTCGTCGACGGCGAGGCGCTCGTGGTGAGTGGCGTGAGTGACCCGACGGTGGTCAGCCGGGTGCTCGGCGAGCAGGGGCTGTGGGTGGGCGAGTTGACGCCGCTTCGGCCGGATCTGGAGAGCGTCTTCCTGGAGCTGACGGGGGCGTACGCGCACGCGTCGGTCCCCCGGCAGGTCGACGGCTCGGCGCTGCCGGACGGCTCGGCGCTGCCGGACGGCCAGCGGGGCGAAGCTGTGATTGATCTCGATCGGGGAGTGGACGCGTGAACCTGGTTCGTGCCGAGTTGGAGCGGCTGACCGGTCGCCGCTTCGTGCAGCTCATGGTCGTCCTGTTGGCGTTGGCGTTCGCCGTGACGGCGGCGACCACCCTGGCCGGGTCGCACAAGCCGAGCGCGACCGAGCTGGACTCGGCGCGGGCGCAGGCCGCCGAGCAGCGGCAGAGCATGGAGGTCGCGTTCCAGGAGTGCCTGGCCCGCAGGGGCGCCATGGTCCCGACGGAGGACGACGGGTTCTATCTCCCCGCCGACTGCTCCGAGTTCGATCCGGCCCTGCGGGAGCAGCTGCCGATCGCCGCCGACTTCCTGCCGGGGGTGTTCAGCTTCGGCCAACAGGCGCGGCCGCTGCTCTACTTCCTCATCGCGTTCCTGGTGCTGTTCGGTTTCCTGGTCGGCGCCTCCTACATCGGCGCTGACCTGAACTCCGGCGGGGTGGTGAACCTGCTGCTCTGGCGGCCACGCCGGTTGACGGTGCTCGGGGCCAAGTTGGGCACCCTGCTCGGCACGGTGCTGGTGCTGAGCGTGCTGGCGTCGGTGGCCTACCTCGCCGCGTTCTGGGTGATCGGGCAGACCGCCGGGTTGCCCGGTCGGTTGAGCAACGACTTCTGGAGTGAGCTCGGCGCGGTGCACGGCCGTGGTCTGGTGCTGGTGTTGCTGGCCGCCGCGCTGGGCTTCTCGATCGCCACGCTGGGTCGGCACACGTCGGCGGCGCTGGGGGCGGCGGCCGCGTACCTGGTGGTGTGGGAGTTGGGGGCCCGGCTGGTTCTGGAGATCGTCGATTTCCGCCAGTCGGACCGGTTGATGCTCTCCAGTCACATCGGGGCGTGGCTCACCGGCGAGGCGCGGTTCTGGGATGCCCAGCGGTGTTCCGGCACCGCCTACTGCGATGGCTACTACAGCCTGACCTGGGGTTCCTCGCTGCTGGTCCTGCTCGTGCTGACCGGCGGACTGACCGCCGCGGCGTTCGCCGTGTTCCGTCGCCGCGACCTGCTCTGAGTCGCGGTCCGCCGGGTCGCACGCGTGATCGCGGGCGACCCGGCGGCACCGGTCGCAACTCGGCAAGAGCTTGCAACCCGCCAAGCTGCGGTGAAATATTCCTCCACATGACCGGCGCAGCGGGCTCAGCCGACCGTGGAGCCGAAGACCTCGTCGCGTACGGCGTCCAGGGCGGTGCGCAGCGCGCCGTGCAGGATCGGCTCCTCGGTCAGCCCGGTCGGCACCACCCGCGGTCGGACCAGGGTGATCGCCGCAACCTCGTGCTGCACCCGCTCGGCGAGGGCGGCGCCGCCGGCCTGGCCCACCTCGCCGGCGAGCACGACCAGGGGCGGATCGAGCACCACGCAGGTGCTGGCCACGCCCAGCGCGAGCCGGCGGGCCAGCTCGTCGAGCATCGGGCCACCGTCGTCGCCGGCCGCGACGGCCGCGCGCACCGCCTCGGCGGCGTCGGTGTCCGGGTAGCCGTGCTCGCGGGCCACCGCGCGGACCGAATCCGCACCGATCAGCTGCTGGAAGGCGGGCTTGGCTCGGCGGGAGACGTCGCGTGGAATGGGCGCGCCGGGCACCGGCAGGTAGCCGATCTCACCTGCCGCTCCACTGCTGCCGTGGTGCAACCGCCCACCCAGCATGATCGCCAGGCCCACGCCGGCGCCCACCCAGACCAGCACGAAGTCCGCGAGCCCCTGCGCGGCGCCGGACTGCGCCTCGGCCACCGCGGCCAGGTTGACGTCGTTCTCGAAGACCACCGGGGTGTGCAGGTCGTCGCGCAGGGCGGCGAGCAGACCGCTGTGCCAGCGCGGCAGGTTGAAGGCGAACGTGATGTCGCCGGTGCCGGGGTCGACCAGGCCCGGGGTGCCGAGCACGATCCGCCGTACGCTGCTGAGCTGCGCGTGGGCGCTGCTGGCCGCCTGCACCACGGCGTTGTGCACGACGCCCACCGGGTCGTCGGTGTCCCGGGTCGACTGCTCCACCCGGCCGATGACCGCACCGGTGATGTCGGCACACGCGGCCACCACCCGGTCCGGTCCGACGTCCACGCCGACCACGTGCGCGCTGCCGGGGCTGACCGCGTAGAGCTGTGCGTTCGGCCCCCGCCCGCCGGCCTGCTCGCCGACCCGCGTGACGAGACCGCGCTCCTCCAACCGCTCGACAAGTTGGGACGCGGTGACCTTCGACAGCCCGGTCAGCTCGCCGAGTCGGGCCCTGGTCAGCGGGCCGCGTTCGAGGAGCAACTCCAGTGCCGCACGGTCGTTGAGCGCCCGCAACAGACGGGGGGTGCCGGGCAGCCGGGTCGCACTCATGACACGTCCTCTAGTTTTAGTAAACTTTGCTAACTGTAAACCGACCTGCGAACGGGTAGCCGTAGCGTAACGGCCACCCGACAGTGGGACGCTCCGCCGATTCGGCAGGGCCAGGACCACCACCGGTATGACGTTTCGTAGCCGGTGGGGCACCGAAGGGGGAAGATCACGTGGGGTTGGACGCAGGACTGCGCCGGCTGGCACTGGGCACGCTGCTCGCCGCGTACCCGGGGCCCGTTCCACCCGACTGGGCGGTCGAGCTGCTGGCCGACGGGTTGGCCGGGCACACCCTGTTCGGCACCAACGTGCACGACCCCGCCCAGGTGGCGGCGAGTACCGCCGCCCTGCGCTCCGGTCGGCCGGACGCGCTCGTCGCCATCGACGAGGAGGGCGGTGACGTGACCCGGCTGGCACATGCCACCGGGAGCCCGTACCCCGGAAACGCCGCCCTCGGCGCGATCGGCGACGTGGCCCTCACCCGGCGGGTCTACCAGTCGATCGGCGCCGAACTGGCGGCGCTCGGCATCACCGTCAACCTCGCCCCGAGTGTCGACGTCAACACCGCCGACGAGAACCCGGTGATCGGCACCCGGTCGTTCGGCGCGGACCCGGTGCGGGTGGCCGCGCACTCTGCCGCCGCCGTGACCGGGTTGCAGGCCGCCGGCGTGGCCGCCTGCGCGAAGCACTTCCCCGGGCACGGCGCCACGGTCGCCGACTCCCACCACGAGCTGCCCACCGTGGACGCTCCACCGAGCCTGCTGCGCCAACGGGACCTGCCGCCGTTCGGGGCGGTCATCGCCGCCGGTGCCCGCGCCGTGATGACCGCGCACATCCGGGTGCCGGCGCTGACCGGCGCCGATCCGGCCACCTTCAGTCGGGCCGTCCTTGTCGACCTGCTCCGCACCGACCTCGGCTTCACCGGCGCCGTCATCACCGACGCGCTGGAGATGAAGGGGGCCGCGGTCGCCGCCGGCGGGGTCGGGCCGGCCGCGGTCCGCGCCCTGGCGGCCGGCGCCGACCTGCTCTGCATCGGCGCGCGGGTCGACGCCGCACTTGTCGAGCGGGTGGCCGCCGAGATCGTCGACGCCCTCACCGACGGCCGGTTGGCGACCGCCCGGGTCGAGCAGGCCGCCGGCCGCGCCGCCGAACTCGCCGCCTGGACCCGGACCGCCGCCCGGTCGACGACGGCCGGCGACACCGAGCTGGGGTACGCGGCAGCGCGTCGCGCCATCCGGGTGGACGGCGTGCTCACCGGGCTGGACCGGCCGCTCGTGGTGCAGTTGCACACCGAGTCGACGATCGCCGAGGGCCGGGTGCCGTGGGGGCTCGGCCCGCACCTCGACGGGGTGCCGGAGATGCGCGTGATCGCCACCGAGACCGATCCGGCGACGCTGCGCGGGTTGGCCGGTGACCGACCCATCGTGCTCGTGGGGCGGCACCTGCACCGGCTGCCCGGCGGCCCGGAGCTGGTCGCCGGGCTGGCCGCCGAACATCCGGTGACAGTGGTGGAGATGGGGTGGCCGGCACAGTGGCGCCCCGCGGGCGTACGCGCCTTCGTCACCACGTACGGCGCGAGCCACGCCAACGGTCGCGCGGCGGCCGAGGCCCTCGGTCTGGCCGGCTGAGCCACGGCATTTCCGGCCGGGTCCCCCGGGCTCGGCCGGATCGGCGCTCCAGCGCCGCAGCACGGTGTCCACAGTCACCTGTCACCCCTTCTTGAACATGTTCAACATTCGCCCTAGGCTGACGACGTCGGTAGTTGAACACGTTCAAGAAGGGCGTCCACATGGACACCAAGGTCTGGATGTACGTGATCTACCTCGCGGTCAGCGTCAGCCTGACCATCTGGGTGGCGCGGGCACTGTCGCGCAACGGGCTGGTCTTCCTGGAGGAGGTGTTCGCCGAGGAACGACTCGCCCGAGCGGTCAACAGCCTCCTGGTCGTCGGGTTCTACCTGCTCAACCTCGGCTACGTCACGGTGGCGATGAGGCACTCCGACGCGGTGGTGTCGACAAGCCAGGCCATGGAGGAACTGTCCCTCAAGGTCGGCCTGGTCCTGCTGGTGCTGGGCGCGCTGCACTTCTTCAACGTCTTCGCCCTGGGCCGCTACCGCCGAACCCGCCTCCGCCAGCTCGCCACCCATCCCCCGATCGCCCCGATCGGCCGACTTCCCATGCAGCCCGCCCCGGTCGGACCGCAGTTGGTCGGCGCGTACCCGACCGGACCGCAGCCGACCGGCGCATACCCGGCCGGACCCCAGCCCGTCGGTCCGCACCCGGCCGGACCGCACCCGGCTGGTCCGCACCCGGCCGGTCCGCACCCGGCCGGACCGCAGCCCGGCGCCGGGCCGGCGAACAACCCTCCGACCCGATGACCGTGCCACCGACCGACGGCGTCGGTCGGCTCCCGGATCCCGCCGCGCACACCGACGGCGGGATCCGGGGGTTCACCGTGCTGTTCGACGCGGCCTGCCCGCTCTGCCGCGCCGCCCGCCGGTGGTTGACCTCCCGCGCCCAGCTCGTACCCCTGGAGTTCGTGCCGGCCGGGTCCGCCGAGGCCCGGTGGCGCTTCCCCGGCCTGGACCACGACGCGACGCTGCGCGACCTCACCGTGATCGCCGACACCGGTGAGGTGTACGCGGGCGACGGCGCCTGGTTCGCCTGCCTGTGGGCGCTGGCCGACCACCGGTCCATGGCCGAGCGACTGGCCCGACCGCACCTGCTGCCCCTCGCCCGACAGGCGGTGGCCGCCGCCTCGGCGATCCGGGAGCGGGTCCGCGACCCGTCTGACGAGCCGACAAACGACCTGGCGGGATACGGTGGCCTCGATGACCGAGCAGCCTGCGCAGACGACCACTGCGGGTGACCCAACCACCGCCCGAGGCGAGCAGACCCGGCAGCTCATCCGGGACACCGCGATGCGGCTGTTCAACGAACGCGGTTACGCCCAGACCACCATGCGGGCGATCGCGCAGGAAGCCGGCGTGGCGGTCGGCAACGCCTACTACTACTTCGGTTCCAAGGACCACCTGATCCAGGAGTTCTACGCCCAGTTTCAGGTAAAACACCGGGCGGCCGCCCAGCCCGTGCTCGATCGGGAGGAGGCGTTCGCCGCCCGGCTGGCCGGAGTGCTGCACGCGGGGATCGACGTGCTGACGCCGTCGCACGGGTTCGCGGCGACCTTCTTCAAGACGGCGGCCGAGCCCACCTCGCCGCTGAGCCCCTTCTCCGCGGAGTCCTCCGCCCCCCGACAGGCGGCCATCGAGCTCTTCGGCGAGGTGTTGACGGGCTCGACGGCAAAGGTCGACGCCGAGCTTCGTCCACAACTGCCCGAACTGCTCTGGCTCGCGTACATGGGCGTGATCCTCTACTGGGTGCACGATCGATCGCCGGGCCAGGCCAAGACCCGTCAGCTCATCGACGGGGCCGTACCCCTCGTCGACCGGCTCGTGGCGCTGTCCCGGCTCGGGGTTCTCCGGCCGGTGACCCGACAGGTGCTCGACCTGATTCGCACGCTCCGTCACTGACCCGGCCGGCACCTAGCGATCAGCGAAGAAGCAGGTCAAGTCCGCTTTTCGACACTCCGAACCGACAGCTCGCACCTTGCCCCACGCCTATTCGATACGTAGCGTGATCGACGCGTACCGACCCGACGCGGTCGGTACGTCCGGAACCGGGGCCTGGGGGGAGGTTGCGGACCGTGGATCCGGCCCGGGATCCACGGTCCGCGAGCGCCCGGCGCCACTCAGCGCGGATAGACCCCGTACGCCCGCCAGCCCCGATCCGGGAAACCGGCCGCGTCGGCGACCCGGGCCGAGGCGAGATTGTCCCGCTCGTGCAGGTAGGTCGGCACCGCCCCCTCGTCGAGGACCCGCCGCGCCGCCTGTGCCACGAGTCGGCGGGCGAGGCCGTGACCCCGGGCGACCGGCGCGGTGCCGATGGCCAACTCGTGCCCGTACGCGTCGTGGCGTTTGATCCCGGCGCCGGCCAGGTAGCCACCGTCCGGGTCGCGCACCACGAGCACCGGCCGGTCGAAGAGCCGCAGCCAGGGCGGCAGCCCGGGAGCCGTCGGCGGGGTCCACTCCCCCACGTCGGGTAGCGGCGCGGGGGACACGCTCCACCGGAAGGGGCCGTCGTGCACGCACCACTCGGGCAGCCCCACGGCCTGCGGCAACGCGGCGAGAAACCGGTCCGGGGTACGCCGGATCAGCGAGCGGATCGCCGCCACCCGGTCCGGCGCGACGGACAGCACGCCACTGCGCCCGGTGTCCACGGCGAGCGCGGGGCGCAGCCGGCCGTCCCAGGCCGGTGCGGCCCGTCGGTGCGAGGCGACCACGTGCAGCCCCGCCCCGGCCGGCCACTGGCCCAGCCAGGTGGCCAGGTGCAGTTGGACCCGCCGGTCGAGCATGTCCACCTCCCCGTCGGTCCACCCGTCGTGGATCACCGTACGCCGGGCTGGGCCGGCCGGGCTGCGATCCGGCAGGGCCGGGCGGGGCGCGGTGACCGCACACAGCGATCGACCGTCATATGTTTGTCCTTATCTGGACACCTTTGTTTGCAACGGTAGGGCCATGCCGAATGAGCAGTACCCCCACTACCAGCAGGATCCCGAGCGACTCTGGCGGGCGACGGAGGGCACCGCTGGCATCCCGCCGCAGCCGCGCTACTGGCATCCCCGAGCGCTCGGCGGGGGCGCCCTGTCGTGGGCGGGGCTGAACAAGCTGCCCGCCGGCAGTTCGAGTCAGCACCGCCTGAACACGCTCTGACGCACCAAACCTCACTCGAATTTGGTGCCTCGGCAGGGCCCAATCTGGTGTATCTTCACGCCATGACTCGCATCACCGTGGACGTGAACGACGAGTGGCTGGACGCCGCGAAGGAGGTGCTCGGCACCGACACCAAGGTGGCCACCATCAATGCAGCCCTGCACGCGTTCGCCGTACGCCGACAGGCTCGCGAGGTTGTTGCCGCCTTCGATCAGGTGGAGATGGACTTCTCCGGGTCCGTGGACGCCTGGCGCTACGGTGGCGGTCGCGACCTGGACTCGCTCGCCGAGCAGGCACGCAACGCCGAGGCAGCTTGATGGCTGGTCAGATCTATCTTGCGGACACCTCGGTCTATGTTCTGCAGGGGCGTCACGCGTCGGTCCGGCGGCGCTTCGAGTCGCTTCTGGCCGAGGGGCGGCTCGCCGCCTGCCACATGACCAGCCTGGAATACCTCAACAACGCACCCCACCCGAAGGGGTACGAGATCCTCTGGCAGGCACTGCGTGGAGGGCGGTGGATGGACGTGTCGGCAGCGGCGATGGACCGCGCCACGGCGGTTCATCGCCTACTCGCGGCCGAGAGCCAGCACCGCAACTTCCGGCTGCCCGACCTGATCATCGCGGCGACCGCCGAGGAGCACGGCGCGACCGTCCTGCACTACGACGCCGACTACGACCGCATCGCCGCCGTCACCGGTCAACCCAGCGAGTGGGTGGCACCGAAGGGCAGCCTCTGACCTTCGCCCGAGCGACACACCGGGGAGGTCCAGCGAGGGCTTTCGCACACCTGTCGGGTAATTTCTTGTGGTCCGGCATCCGGCCTACGACAGGAGAAGCTCCGCGCATGGGCAAGAAGACGATCCACGTCTCCGACTTCACCGGCACGGTTCTGCGGCAGGAGGACGAGGTGGTCCGCGTCGTCGTGCTGGAGCACCCGGACCTGGTCGCCGGGCCCGTGCAGTTGGACGCCACCCCGGGCGAGGTGGAAAACATCGACGACGCCGCCCTGGACGTGGCGGTGGTGGAGATCCACGACCGGCACGGTGGCGGCGAGCCGCGTCGGGTGGTGTTGACGGCCAGCGAGTTCGACGCGATGGCCACCGACGTGCCGATGGCGCAACTGTTGCGGACGGCCGAGCGGGTCCGCCCACCGAAGGCCCGCAAGAGCGCCGAGAAGATCGACTACAGCACGCTCGAGCACGCCGGCAAGCCACACCGGGGCCGGGTCACCGAGGAGGAGGCCCGGCTGGTGCGCGAGCAGCTCGACGAGGTCAACAAGCGCCTCGCCGACGCGGGCGTGCGCCAGATCGATCCGACCGATCCGGAGCACGCCCTGCGTTACGGCTTCCCCGAGGCGCCCTGACGCCGGGGCCTCACTTCGGTGCCGTGAACGCGGCGGCCAGGTCGGCCTCGACAGTCGCCTTCGCCAGGCCGAGATCGGTGAGCACGCCGGTGCCGTCCTCCTGCTCCAGCAGGGCCAGCAGGATGTGTTCGGTGCCGATGTAGTTGTGCCCGAGGCGCAGCGCCTCCCGGAAGGTCAGCTCCAACGCCTTCCTGCCGCGCGCGTCGTACGGGATGAGGTCCGGGACCTGCTCGGCGGGTGGCGGGAGGAGGGCGGCGACCTTCTCCCGCACCACCTCGGCAGTGGCGCCCCGGCCGGCCATCACCTTGGCGGCCAGCCCTTCCGGCTCGGCAAGCAGGCCCAGCACCAGGTGCTCGGGGCGGATCTCGGGGCTTCCGCTGGCGCGGGCCTCCTCCTGGGAGGACATCACCACGTTGCGGGCCCGGGGGGTGAACCGGCCGAAGGATTCGTTCGGGTCGAGGGGCGACCCGTCGGTGGCCTTCGGCACGAAGCGCTTCTGGGCGGCCTGCTTGGTGACACCCATGCTGCGGCCGATGTCGGTCCAGGAGGCGCCCGAGCGGCGCGCCTGGTCGACGAAGTGCCCGATCAGGTGGTCGGCGACCTCACCGAGGTGGTCGGCGGCGATGACCGCGTCGGTGAGCTGGTCGAGCGCGTCGGTGTGCGCCTTCTTGATGGCCTGGATCAGGTCGTCCAGCTTGACGGTGTTGCTCATCTGGAGAGGATCTGTCATGCGTCAACCATAAGTTGACGATCCGGCTCCGTCAACCTCAAGTTGACGATGTCCGGCGGGTGAGGGGCGCGGCACCCCGATACGGTGGGCTCCGGTCGAGGCACGGGTCACCGGCGGAGAGGGCGGGCATGCGTCTGCACGTGGGGTGCGCGATGTGGAGCCACAGGTCGTGGCCGGGACACCAGCTGCCACCCGCCGAGCGCCTGCGGCACTACGCCGGCTGGTGTGACGCCGTGGAGGGCAACACGACGTTCTACGCGACCCCGGCCCGGGACACCGTGGCGTCGTGGGCGGCGCAGACGGACCCCGACTTCCGGTTCGTCCTCAAGCTCCCGAAGGTCATCACCCACGAACGCCGGCTCACCGTCGTCGGCGAACCGCTGCGCGCGTTCCTGGACGCGATCGAGCCGCTCGGCCCGCGCGTACACGCCCTCTGGATCCAACTGCCCGGCTCCTTCGCCCCCGCCGACGTCCCGACCCTGCGCCGCTTCCTGGGTCAACTCCCGCCGTCGCACCGGTACGCCGTGGAGGTCCGCCATCCCGCGTTCTTCACCGACGCCGACGCGGCCCGGCTGCTGGAGACGACCCTCGCCGTCGCGTCCGCCGAGTGGATCCCCTTCGACACGACGGCCTTCTTCGCGAGCCCACCCAGCAGCGACGCCGAGCGGGACGCCTGGACCAAGAAACCGCGCGTGCCGCTCCGGTCGCTCGCGCTGACCGACCGGCCGATCGTGCGCTACCTCGGCCGGGACGACCCGGCCCGCACGGTCGAGGGGTGGCAGCGCTGGATCGACGTGACGGTGGCCTGGCTGCGGGAGGGGCGCTCGCCGACCATGTTCCTGCACACTCCGGACAACGCCGACGCGCCCGTGCTCGCCCGCCGGTTCCACGA
Organism: Micromonospora sp. DT231; assembly: GCF_049847025.1. NCBI lineage: Bacteria > Bacillati > Actinomycetota > Actinomycetes > Micromonosporales > Micromonosporaceae > Micromonospora > Micromonospora sp. DT231. The sequence goes on from NZ_JBNCNO010000012.1 coordinate 208,032, forward strand.
CGAGGTACGGGCCCGCGTACCCGAGCTGGACCCGCTGCCCGAGCCGACTCCCGTCGAGCCGCTGACGCTGTTCTGACCGAGCGGGTCAGCACTGCTCCCTGTCGAGCAGGTCGTCGAGGTGGGTGGCCGTGCTGATCAGCGAGAGATGGCTGAACGCCTGCGGGAAGTTGCCGATCTGCTCACCGGTCGGGGCGATCTCCTCCGAGTACAGGCCGAGCGGGCTGGCGTAGGTGAGCATCTTCTCGAACGTCAACCGGGCGTCGTCGACCCGACCGGCCAACGCCAGCGCCTGTACGTACCAGAAGGTGCACATGTTGAAGGTGCCCTCGGTGCCGGCGAGGCCGTCCGGTGAGGCCTTCGGGTCGTAGCGGTAGACCAGGCTGTCGGAGACCAGGCTGTCGTCCATCGCCCGCAGCGTCGACTCCCACATCGGGTCGGTCGGCGAGATGAAGTTCAGGCCGGGCATCGCCAGGAGCGACGCGTCCAGGATGTCCGAGCCGTAGTGCTGCACGAACGCGCCACATCCCGGGTCGAACCCGCGGGTCATGACCTGCTCGTAGATGGCGTCCCGTTCGGCGGCCCACCGGGCGGTGTCGCCGGGGCGCCCGCGGCGGTGCGCGATGCGGATGGCACGGTCGAGCGCGACCCAGGACAGCACCCGCCCGTAGGTGAAGTCCTGCCGGCCGGACCGGGTCTCCCAGATGCCGTCCTCGGGTTGGTTCCAGTGCTCGCAGAGCCAGTCCATCATCCCTGCCGTCTTGCGCCACCCCTGGTACGGCGCGATCAGCCCGCTCCGGTCCGCCAGTTCCAACGAGACGAGCGCCTCGCCGTAGATGTCGAGTTGCAGTTGGCCGGCCGCGCCGTTCCCGATCCGCACCGGCGCGGAGCCCCGGTAGCCCTCCAGGTGACCCAACACCTCCTCGGCGAGGTCTGGTGAACCGTCGATCCGGTACATGACCTGCAGCGGCAGGTTGTCGTCGCGGGCCTCGCGGATGCGATCGTTGAGCCAGAACAGATATCCCTGGGCCTCGTCGGTGAAGCCCAGGCGCAGCAACGCGTGCACCGAGAAGGACGCGTCCCGGATCCAGGTGTAGCGGTAGTCCCAGTTGCGCGGCCCGCCGATCTGCTCCGGCAGCCCGGCGGTGGGTGCGGCCACAAGTGCGCCCGTCGGCGCGTACGTCATCAGCTTGAGCGTCATCGCCGACCGCTCGACCACCTCCCGCCAGCGACCCTTGTAGCGGGAGCGGCCCACCCACCGCCGCCAGTGGTCGCGGGTCTGGGCGAGCAGGTCGCACGCCTCCTCGGTGCTCATCGCCCGGGGCGCGTGCGGGCAGGCCGTCTCCAGGACGACCCCGCCGATGTCGCCCGCGTGCAGGGTGAACGACGCGGACACCCCCTCGGCGTCGCGCCGGATTCCCCGCGCGTCGAATTTCCGTTCCGAGTCTCGGAACGGGGTGAGGGTCAGGGTGAGGGTCGGGCTCCGGAAGACGTCACCCTCGGGGTGCACCTCGATCTCGTACGAGTCGCGCCCGTAGTTGAACCGTGGGCGGCAGTCGAAGCGGAACCGCATGCTCCCCCGGACCATCCGCACCAGCCGGATCAACCGGTGCCGGTCGGTGGCACGTTCGCCGGTGACGGGCATGAAGTCCAACAACTCGCCCACGCCGTCGGCGCTGTGGAAGCGGGTGATCAGGATCGGCGTACCGGGCAGGTAGAGCTGTTTGCTCGTGTAGTCGACGCCGTCGGGCGTGAGCCGGAAATGGCCGCCCCGGTCGTGGTCGAGCAGCGCGCCGAAGACGCTCGGTGAGTCGAAGCGGGGCGCACAGAACCAGTCGACCGAGCCGTCGGCGCTGATCAGTGCGGCGGTCTGCAGGTCACCGATCAGACCGTGCGCCTCGATCGCCGGATACCTCGCTTCCACGCTGACCCCCGCCGCTCGTGATGGCAACGGCGGCGACTACCCGGCCAAGGGGAGGGCTACACGCAACTTCTGCGAACACGCCGACTATTGCGGAAGCAGAGCTTCCGCGATCGCCGATAGCGTCATCTCGAAGACATCGACGGAAGGAATTTCTGATGAGTCTACGGGGATTTGCCACACTCAACATCTGGGCCGACGACGTGGAGGCGGCAACCGCCTGGTACGCCGACTTCCTCGGCGTCGAGGCGTACTTCTCGCGCCCCGGGCCGGACGGACGCCCGGCCTACACCGAGTTCCGGATCGGCGACTACCAGGCGGAGTTGGGCATCATCGACCGCAGGTTCGCGCCGCCCGGGGCCGCGACGGGGCCCGGTGGCGTGGTCATGCACTGGTACGTCGACGACCTCGACGCCACCGTCGACCGACTGCTGGCGCTGGGCGCCACCGAGTACCAGCCGATCACCCCGCACGGCGACGAGGGGTTCATCACCGCGGCGGTCGTCGACCCGTTCGGCAACGTGCTGGGGGTCATGAAGAACCCGCACTACGAAGAGATCCTGGCCTCGCTGAAGCCGGCCTGACCCGGACGACCGTGGCGGTCAGTGGGCGGGGTTCGGCGTGTGCGGGAGTTTGCCGAGCTGACGCCAGTTGGTCTCGGCGACCTCGACGCCGTAGTGCTTGGCGGCGGCGAGGATGTTCTGGAAGGCCAGGTCCCGGTCCTCGTCGGTGACGCCCTGCACCTGATCGAACCGGGCGATGGCGTTGCGGACGTGACCCGCGTCGGTCATCGGTTCCTTGCGTTCACGGGGGAACGCGAAGACGGTCTCCGGCAGCTCGCGCTTGTCCTTGCTCGACAGCCCGCCGTGCTTCTCGTGGGGCTTCCAGGTCGACTTCATCACCCCGCATTACCCGCACGCGGTCCGCCAGCACCTCTCCGGCCGACATTTTCCGACCCCGCCAGAGCGGGCGGGGCACCCACCGTCGACCTCGACGGCGGGTGCCCCGCGACCTGGGGTGCGGATCAGCTCAGCGAGCTGCTGCCCCCGGGCTGCACCACACCGTTCACGGTGAGCTGGTACGGCGCGTACTGCCGCACCTGCTCGGTCGGCTCGTCGTACGCCACCACGGCGACGACCTTCGGGAAGGCGTCCAGCACGGCCAGCTCAAGCTTGCCGATGGTCACCTCGGAGCGGCCGTTGGACTCGAACTGCCAGGCGATCGAGTGCTTCTCGTCGATACCGACGAGCCGCAGGTTCCAGTTGCCGACCGGGGTCGGCCGGATCTCCGTCGGCGAGTCGAACGGCGCCAGGCTGGTGCCGTCGCTGAGCAGCTTCCCGCCGACGGTGATGTCGTCGAGCAGCAGGCCACCCTCGTTGGTGCCGCCGTCGCTGACGTACTCGAAGCCGAGCAGCACGGTCTTCCCGGCGTACGCCGACAGGTCGTACGAGCGCGCCTCGAAGCCGCTCGTCGTGCCGTTGAGCGCCGGACCGCGCGGCCCGTCGACGGTCTTGTCACCGGGGATCGCCGTGTACGTGGCGCCGCCGTCCGTCGACACGGTGACGTAGCCGTAGTCGTAGCCGAGCTCGGCCCCGTACTTGGCCTCAAACCGCAGCGTCGGGTCGGTGGTCGGCACGGCAACCGAGGTGACCGCCGCCGAGTCGAGGCTGTTGGCGTTGCCGGAGAAGAGCACCGCGTTGCCCGGCCGGTCCGGGTCCTGGGTGGTGGTCGTCCACGACAGCGGGAGCGCGGGCAGGGTCTTCGCGCCCTGGAACTTCACCGACCGCAGGTCGCGACCGCTGAGCACCTTGCCCTTGGCCGTGCCCAGCGGCACGTAGTCGGCTCCGTTCGGGGCAGCGCCCGGCGTACCGTTGGCCGTCGTGCTGGCCAGGTTGACCGTGGAGCGCAGGCTCGGCGTGGTGACCCGGCTCTTGGCGACGCCGAGGGTGATGCCGAACTTCGACTCGCCGACGAGCTTGTCGAGCAGCGTCATCGACTGGAAGTCGTGGATGACCTGGTAGACGTCGTGGACCCCGACCGTCTCCAGCTCGGCGTCCAGGCTCGCGAGGCCCTGCCGGGCACCGTCGCGGTGCAGCCGGGACATGAAGGCGGCGCCGTAGCGGTCGTACAGGAAGAGCATGAACGAGTACGCGCTGCCGTAGTCGGCGAGGACCGCGTTCGGGTTGGGGCTCTCGTCCCACAGGGTGAGGGAGTTCTCCGGTCCGCCGCAGTCGCGCGGGTTGGTGTTGTACGGCGTCTGGACCGTGCCGAACCCCTGGTAGCAGTAGAGGTGACTGTCGGCGCCGCGGTCGAAGACCGTGGCCTTCGAGTCGCTGTACCCGGTCAACGACATGGCGAAGTCGGAGAGACCCTCGTTGATCCAGTTACCCTCGAACGGGTCCGCGTAGTAGTGCGCGAGGTGCTGCCACTCGTGCGCGAACGTGCCCTCGTAGCTGTTCGGCCGGGCGCCCCGGCTGGTGCATAGGTCGCTCGTCGGCTCGTCCGGCGGGTTCGGCGTCATGCGGTGCAGCCAGTCGAACGCGTCGACGGTCATCACGTTGCGGTCGAGCAGCTCGTTGAACTGCGCGGAGAAGAACCCGGCGATGTACGTCGGCGCGGCCGGGAACGTGTAGTAGTTGTCGTCCCGCACGTTGTCCACGAGCGTGACGGTCTTGTTGCCGGCACCGGTGTAGACCCCGCCGTCGCCGTTGGCGTCCGGTCCGATCTGGGCGTTGGTGCCGTCCCGGTCCGGTGGGGTGCTGAAGGCGTTCGTCTCCTTCGGGTACATGTTCGTGTCGAACTCGTCGACCAGGTGCTTCACCTGCGCGTCGGTGATCTGCGTCGACGACGGCACCTGCGCCCGGCAGTCACCGGCCGGGAACGCCAGGTCGTTGGCGACCCAGACCTCGATGTGCTCACCGACGGCCCGCAGCGTGTAGTCCTTGCGGTAGACCGAGCCCTGGACGTCGTCGAGGCCGAGCCACTGACGGACGGTGCCGACCGCCGGCGTCTCGACCGACTGCGCCTGCCGCCGCGCGCCGGTGCGCGGCTGGTACCGCGCGGGCGTCTCGATCGGCCGACCGTCCAGCGTGAAGTCCTTCCGGGTGAGCTCACGCATGTCACTCGGCGGGGCGGCCTTCGGCGCGACGGCTTCCGCCGACGCCGGTGACGTCACGGCCACGACGGTGAGAGCCGGTAGGACGAGGACAGCGGCGAGCGCCCCAACCATGCGGGTGCGAGCCATGGAACCTCCTTCGGGTGTGCAACCCGGTTCCCGTGAGTCCGGTCGCGTGTCGACCGCTCACGTTGATCACTTGAACCGGGGACACGGTAGCCCGAGGCAACCTTCGCCTTCGACGGGTTGGGAAAGCGATACATATCACCCCGGGGAACGGTAATCCACGACTTTCGGCTGTGCTGCGGCCGTGGCCAGGGGCGACGCACCGACCTGTGTGGACACCGAGGCAAGCGTACTTTAAGGAAGGTTTAAGGAACTGTCGAGTACGGGCGGCGGGCACCTACCATTCGGCGGCCGTGGCCGTTCGGGTCAGCCTCATGTCGGCTCGTTGGGAGTGACAGGTGTCGTACGAGAGCCCGCCGCCGTCACGTCACCGCCTGCCGGGGTGGCCGGCCCGCACCAAACTCGGCGTGGCCGCCGGAGCGGCGGTGCTGCTCGTCGTCGCGGCCGGGGGCATGTACCTGGGCAACGGCGGGGTGCCGCCCGAGCCGTCGAACGCGGCCAACGCCGTGGATTACCCGTCTCCGTCGGCCCGACCCACCGAGTCCCCTGCGGCAGCGTCGGCCGTCGCGACGCCGTTGGCCTCCACGACCCCGTCGATCGCCGCGACCCCGTCCACCGCCGTCGCGCCGAAGATCCCCACTACCGGCTGGATTCCCGTCGACCGCGCGGCCTGGACGGCGCAGGCCGACGCGTACCGGGCGTTGACGATCGATCCGGTCCCGGCCGGTGTGGGCAACCTGCCGGAGTTTCGCGCGGACTGCCAGTACAGCCACCGGTTGCCGGATGACCCGATCGTCGCTCCCGGCCTACCGGGCGCCTCACACATGCACTCCTTCGTCGGCAACAAGGCCGTCGACGCGAACACCGTCGCCGGTGACCTGACGACGTTCACGGCCACCTCCTGCAAGCCGGCGCAGGACCACTCCGCCTACTGGGTGCCCACGCTCTACGACAACGCGACGGGCAAGCCGGTCGAGACCACGGGCTTCCGGGTCTACTACCGATCGCTCGCCAAGAACTCGACAGGCCAGATGCCGCTGCCCAACGGCCTCCGCATGATCTCCGGCGACGCCAAGAAGAAGAAGCCGACACCGCGCGGCGCGACCGGGCAGTTCTACTGCGCCTTCTACGGCCCGGGGGATCTCGACGGCGTGGCCCGCAGCACCAACGGCAACTGGCCCATCTGCGGAGGGGACGCGACGCTGCACTTCATGATGCAGTTCCCCGACTGCTGGGACGGCACGCACCTGGACAGCCCCAACCACAAGGACCATGTGGCGTACGGCAGCGGCGACGCCTGCCCGCCCAGCCATCCGGTCCGGATTCCGGCGATCACCTTCGACATCCAGTACCCGGCGAAGGGCACCCCGGCGGGCTACTACCTCTCCTCCGACAAGGAGGGCAAGAGCGCCTCGTCGATGCACGGCGACGCGTTCGTGATGTGGGACGTCGCCACCATGAACAAGCGCACCAAGAACTGCGTCCTCGGCCGCCGGACCTGCGACAACTACGGCTACCAGAAATAGCCCGGGGCCAGGCCCGTGTCGGCCTGGCCCCGGGGTCTGGTCGGTCAGCTACGCAGCGTCCACCGCTGGTTCGCGCCGCCGTTGCACGACCAGAGGATCACCTTGGTGCCATTGGCGGTGGCGGCGCCGTTGGCATCGAGGCAGAGCCCGGACTGGGCGTTCGTGATGGTGCCGTTGCTGTTGACGTTCCACTGCTGGTTCGTGCCGCCGTGGCAGTCCCAGATGATGACCGCGGTGCCGTTGGCCGTACCGGCCCCGGACGCGTCCAGGCACTTGTTGCCGTACACGGTCAGCTGCTTGCTGGCGGTCTGGGTCCAGCGCTGGTTGGCGCCGGTGGAGCAGTCCCAGAGTTGCGTCTGGGTGCCGTTCGTGGTCGAGGAGTTGGGCACCTCGACACAGCGGCCGGACTGGCCACCCACGAGCTGCCCGGCCCCCGTGCCGCCGCCACCCTGCTGTTGCCGGACGAGGAATGTCGACTCCGCCGACCGGTTGCCCTGTGCGTCGACGACGTAGAGCCGGTACTCGCCCTGGGTCGTCGGCACGGCGATGGACGTGGCGTTGCCGGCCGCCCTGGTCATCGTCGCCCCGGCGGTGAAGGTGGTCGTGCCGGACGGCGCCAGCCAGACCGACCTGGTGGCGTCGCCGGTGCTCCGGATCGGGATCGACGCCGTGGCGCCTGCGACGAACGTGCTGGCCGGCAGCACGTAGTTCGGGGCGGAGAAGGTGCTCGCCGGGACGATGTCCCGGTACGCGTCCTCAAGGCCGGAGTTCGCGGCGATGCTGTACGCCGCAGCCGGCCAGACATAGTCGGAGGAGACGAGGATGTCGGCGACGGTGCTGTTCGGCAGGTTCTTGTTCGAGACCTTGTTGATCGGGCCGTAGATCTGCGTGATGCTCAGATCGTGTTTCCGGCCGAAGTCGTCCGAGTTGATCATCCACGTGACGTTCTTGTCGATGCTCAGGACGTTGTCGCGGAACGTGATGAACGCCGATCCCTCGTCCGGGTGCAGCCCGTACTTGTGGCCCGACGGCACGCCCTGGAGATAGTTGTTGGTGATCATCGTCCCCGGCTGACTGCCGAGCGTGTAGATGGGGGCCGTGTCACTGAGGCGCTGCACCGTGTCGATGATGTGGTTGTAGCTGATGTTGTTGTTTCGGGCCGTCGTGGTGGGTCGGTTGGGCACGATCGAGCCCGATGACCCGTCGAAGTTCCACCAGCCCCAGCCGAGGGTGATGCCCGACCACGGAGTCTTCTCGATCCGGTTGTGCTGGATGGTGAGGGTGTCCGCGAAGTAGGCCGAGATGGCGCTGTGCCCGTTGAACAGGACGGCACTGTCGTACAGATAGTTGTTCTTGATGTCGATGTTCTTCGGCAGCCCCTCGACCTGCGCGGAGTACTTCTCGCGGTTCGTCGACGTGCCGTCACCGATGTAGACGTGCTGGGGGTGGCCCACCAGGATCGCGGAGCCCGCGATGTCGTTGGTGGAGTTGCCGATCAACTGCGAGCCCTGCACGTCGTTGACCATGCTGATCCCGTCGGCACCGGTGTGCTGGATCCGGTTGCGTTGCAGGAGGATCCCGTCGGCGTTCTGCACCTGGAGAATGCCGGGAGTGACGTCCACGTTGCGGTAGTAGTAGACGTGGAAGTTGCCCTTCGCGTACACCTGGGCACCGAGGTTGCCCTGCTGCGCCTGCTTGAAGGACGAGCCGGCGACGTTGAACAGGTTCCAGTCGGAGTGCTGCACCGTCAGCCCGGAGAACGTGATGTTGCGCGCGTGGCTGCTGGTCGAGGTGCCGGCGACCCGCAGCACGGTGGTGAGGTTGTTGGGCGCGTAGACCGACGCGGTCGACATGTTCTCGGCACTGGCCTTGTAGTAGTAGACCGTCTTGGTGCCCTTGTCGAAGAAGAACTCGCCCGGTGCGTCCAGGAACTCGTAGGCGTTCATGAGCTTGTGGGTGCCGCCCACCTGGGCGTTGCCGTTGAACGAGCCCTGGGCGATCGCCGCACCCGGCTGCTGGAACAGGGCGACCCGGTTCGCGCCGTCGGAACTCGTGGTCACCTGGCGGACGCCCACGATGGCCGTGGTCCAGGTCGTGCCCGTCTCGATCTCGATGTCGTCCTGGTTGCGGGCGACGGCGGGGAAATCATTCAGGTTGTATTTGGCGCCGTCGCACTGCGATCCCGACTCCCAGGCCCACGCGGCCTGGTTGGCCGTGATGTTGTACGTCCCGTAACAGCCCCCCGAGCTGATGGTCTTCGACGCCATGAAGGCACGCTTGTCGTTGACATACAGCGCACGCAGCTTGTTGGCGCGGTCCAGCGGCGCCTTCCAGATATTGCCGCTGTGCTGGGTCCATCCGGTCACCTGGACACCACCGTCGAGGACCGGCTTCTCACCGGGGTAGGCGCCGTAGCTGATCCGGAATCCGTTGGTGCCCGAATCGCTGGTGCCGAATTCGACGGTGCTGCTGATCGGATAACTCCCACCGCGCAGCAACACGTCGATGTCGCCGGTCATGTTCGTATTCACCGTGCGGACGACATCCCGCGCGTGTTGCAGGGTCTTGAATGGGGATTCGATCGTCCCCGCGTTGGAGTCGTTGCCGTCCGGGGCGACATAGTAGGTCGCCTGGACCGCGGCTGCGGCCGGCTGCTGATTTGTCAGCACGACCGGCACTGCGGCGGAGACGAAGACCGCGAGCGCCAACAATGACGTTCGAGCGGTGGATACGGCTGATTTCACGTGCTGTTCCTTCCACTTGCCGTCGACGGGATGCCGAATGCGGGTATCGAGCGACGAGCACGGAACAGCGACGCCACAAAGGACTGGCGGAGGGCTGCTGTTGCCCGACCGCACTCATTTTCCAATCGCTACGAAGCTCTCCCAGGGACTGTATGTCGAACGTGTGACGACTGCAACAGTCAATTAAGAGTGGTCAATGCGCAAAGACGCTCGTACCGGGCAGAACGCCCGACTCCCGTCGCACGCCCCAGTGGCATCGTCCGATGAATCCGCGCGGCGGGACCGACCCGCCCAGCAGGCTGAGTACGGGCACTCATCCGGTCGCTGCCGCCGCCGGGCAGGCTCGACGCCATGGCTGATCCGCATCGGACCACCTCGGACGACGTACACCAGGGCCCGGTGGCGCCCCGGACGCGGACGGGCGGATGGCGGCGGTCAACGCCGCGACCGCCTGCCGGCACCCGTCGTCGCTCCGGCTCTCCGTCGCTGGCCTGCGCGGTGCTGGCGCTCTGCCTGCTGACGGCCGGGTGCGCGGAGTACGGCGACGGCGACTCGATGGCCCGGGATCAGGCCGCGGCCGAGGCGGAGCACCTCAAAGAGCAGCTCGGTGGTCGCGATCGGGTGCGGGACGCCGAGTACATCGCCGCGACCGAGATCCTCGAACCGGCCACCGACGGCACGTCGGGAACCCACCGTGAACCGCTGGCCTGGTCGGGGCGCGTCTTCGCCGACGAGCAGGCCACCATCGACGTCCGGTTCACGGTGGCGGTGCCGGAGAGCTACGGAAACTTCGGCGCCCCCGGCCACTCCGCCGGTGAGGCCACCCGGTGCTACCGCTACCGGCTGAAGCTCTATCGCAACACGAGATCCGAGGAGATCGGCTGCCCGCCGGTGGCGACCCCCCCGGTGCCCAGGGCGAAGCCGTACCCGGCAATGCCCGTGGACGCGGTCGCCCGGCTCACCGCGGCACTGCGGACCGCCACGCCCGACACCCTCGCGGCCACGGTGCGGGCCGCCTTTCCGGAGAAGCACGTCACCGTCGACACGGCCACCCACCAGAACGCCCTGGTCGCCGTGTTGGCCGTGCCCGCCGAGCGAGACTGCCTCCTCCTGGTCCGCAAACCCGACGGAGCCATCACGACACCGGGGTACGACCGGGAGTGGCTGGAGCCGGGCGAGACGGGATGCAACACCGGGTTGTACGTCTCGCCGCCGCGTTAACCGAAAGCGCTGTCGGACGCGAGCCCGTCGCGTCCGCGACCGGCTCAGCCGTGAGCTACCCCGGTGAGGAAGTCGCTGACGATGGCGGCCAACTCCGCTGGGCGTTCGGCGACCATCGCGTGGCTGGCGCCGGCCAGCTCCAGCACCCGCAGGCGCGGGTTGTCCACGGCGTCGAGTCGCTCCCTGACCGCCCGGCGGTAGGCCGCGTACACCTCGGAAAACGGTTCCTGCTCGGGCAGGTCCTCGGTGGCGAGGACGAGCAGCAGAGGGCATCGGGTGTCCCGATAGGCCGGGACCAGGTCGAGAGACCCCATCGCCTCCCGCAACCGCACGGTCAGCTCCGGATCGGGGCGCAGCAGGTTACGGCCGTCGTCGCACGGCACGAGGTTCCGTTCGAAGGCCGCCACCCAGTCCGCCGGATCGGCACCGTACCGCCGGGCCGTCGCCCGCTGCCCGGCCAGCGCCGCGGCCAGCCGTTCGGCGGTGAGCGGCTCGGCCATCACCGCGGCCATCCCGTCGAAGACGGCCCGCAGCTCGGCGAGCGCCGTCGCCGCCTGCCCCGGGTCCATCCCGGCGAGCTGCTCCGGGCGGCTCGGCGGAGGGTTTCCGTCCAGGCTGACCGCGCCGGGACACTCCGGGTGACGCTGCGCCCAGAGCGCGGCCAGCATCCCACCGAGGGAGACCCCGACCACCGCGGGGCGGTCGAGACCGAGGGCGTCGGCGACGACGGCCAGGTCGTCCAACACCTCGTCCCACCGCCACGGGCCGTCGCCGGACCGCCCGTGGCCGCGCAGGTCGACGGCGACCACCCGGTACGCCTGCCGCAACTCCTCGGCCAGCGTCGTCAACTGGGCGAGGTTGCCGCCCGCACCGTGCAGCAGCAACAGCGAGGGGGCCGATCCACCGAAGTCGCGGTACGCGATCGGCACGCGGCCGGAGCTGACGAGGGGATCAGGCACGTCGGGTTCCTTCCCGGAGCAGTCGGTCGCGGACGGCGGCGGACCGCACGCCACCCTCGGGATGGCGGGCGAGCTTGCCACGGGAGGCCAGGTCGTGAACTCCCTGGCGGGTGATGCCGAGCATGGCGCCGGCCACCGCGTACGACACCGATTCGGCGGTGGGGTGGCCCACCCGTCGCGCGACGATCTGGCCCAGCGGCGTGCGCCACCAGTCGAGGGGCGGGTTGAACGGGCCGTCGCCGGGACAGAGCGTCGAGATGGCCCGGACGATCACGCCGTACGCGGCCTGCTCGTCGCCACCGACCAGCGTGGCGGCCCAGGAGCGCGCCCGCTCACGTACGACAACACGCAGCGAGTCGACTGCCGGGTGACCGTCGACCAGGATCTCGAGCGGATCGAGCAGCCGAACGTCGATCAATCTGACGAGCTGTGCGACAAGTTCCTCGTCCTCCGGTGGCACACCAACCCCCCCTTCGCTTGACACCCATCGTCAAGCGCTTGACGGTTAGTGTCAAGCGTGAGCGGTTGTCGTCCCGAATGCCGACCGAGCGTTGTCCGAACCCGAACAGCCAAGCCGCTGGCGTATGCGGCCAAGCCGGCTAGACTAATTGCTTAGCTAAGCAAGGGGGTCACGCCATGTCGACTGAGGCCGTGCACTACAACATGCATGACGCCAAGACCCATCTGTCTCGCATCATCGAACGGGTGGAACACGGCGAGGAGATCATCATCGACCGGGCGGGCACCCCGGTGGCGAAGGTCGTACCGCTGGTCCGGCGGGCCAATCGCACCGCAGTAGGCTCCCTCGCCGGCCAACTGGACCTGTCCGGCGACTGGGATTCACCACGGACCAACGCCGAGATCGCCACCGACTTCGGCATCGGCGCATGACCCTGCTGCTGGACACCCACGTCGCGCTCTGGGCCATCACCGGCGACCCGACCCTCGGCACCGAATTCCTCGACCGACTGCGACACGAGCCGGACATTTTCCTCTCCCCGGTCACCCTGTGGGAGATCACCATCAAACAGAGCGCGGGGAAACTCGGCGGACCCCCTGACCTTGCGGCGCGGGTAAGAGACATGGGCTTCCGGGAACTCCCGGTGACCTACACCCACGCCATCGCCGCCGGTCGTCTGCCATCACATCACCGCGATCCCTTCGACCGCATGCTGGTGGCCCAAGCAATCACCGAAAATCTGACCTTGGCCTCCCGCGACGCGTCGATAGCGCTGTACGACGTGGACGTCCTCAAGGTGTGATCGGACAGGCTCGGGTCTACGGAACGACCGGGAGGATGTCGTCGTCACGGCCGGTCTGGGGCAGTCCCGCGGCCGCGGCGATGGCCTGAACGGCCTCCTCCAGCCCGGTGCTCTCCGGCAGGACCAGCTCGTCGGACCAGCCCAGAACGTCGTGCCCGGCGTACCAACCGCTCATCTGCTCGGCACTGAACTCACTCACCTGCGGACGCGTGAGGTGCCGCCGCAGCGTCTCCGGCAGGGAAACGTCGAGGTAGCAGAACAGCGACCGCCCCCGGTGACCGTCCCGCAGGCCCGTCAGCATGCTCCGATAGCGATCGGCGTGCATGATGCCGTCCAGCACCACGTGGTAGCCATGGTCGAGCGCGAACCTGACGGTCTGCCCGATCAGCTCCGGTGCCGCGCCGCCCGGTCTGTCCCGCTCCCGGAGCACGATGCGGCGCAGGTAGTCCTGCTCGACAAGCGCACAGCCCCGGCCGTGCCGACGCCGTAGCTCGCGAGCGATGCTGCTCTTACCCGAGCCGGAGTTACCCCGGACGCAGACGAGGATCGTCTCCGGGCTGCCGGTCGGGACGGCGTCAGCGACCACGGTGCTCCCTCGCAGACAGTCGGCGCGCACGCTCGGGCCAAGACCGAGAGGCCAACTCGATGAGGTCAGGCACCTGACCCTCCGCGAGGGTAACGCCGGACAGGTCGCCGACCTCGCCGCCGCCCGACAGTTGCGCCCCTGGCCGGCAACGGCCGTCTGGATCGACATGTTCCCGCCCACTTCGAGGCCGATTGATACGACGCCATAGAGTCGCCAGAGGCGTTGCGGCTGCGTGACACGGAGGTTCTCGATGGCGTTGCTTGCCCGACTCGCAGGTCAGCTCGGAGCGCTGCGGGAGACGGTGGCGACGGATGCTCTTGGGCACCTGCTGTCGGACCCGAATGCGGCGGCTGCCCTCACGGCGGCGATCGGATCGGGTGTCGCCGAGTTGCCCCGGCCGCTGCGCTACCTCACCCAGGCTGCGGACGGCGACAGTCGGCCGGATGTCGTCGGGCGGGATGAGTATCGCGAAGTCGTCCACGTCGAGGGCAAATTCTGGGCTGGGCTGACCGATGCGCAGGCGAACGACCGATACCTTCAGCGCCTGCTGGACCAGCACAGGACCCGCGGCACCGCCAACCCGTGCCGGGGTGTTCTGGTGTGGGTGTGCCCGCAGCGACGCGTGGAGTCGCTGTGGCGCGAGGTCTGCCACACCTCGGAGGCCGACCCGCGCCCCGTCGCTGGTCGGTGGCGGTTCGCCGACACCCGGTCCGGTCAGGTGGTCGCCCTGACCGATTGGGTCGCCGTGTGCGACGTCCTCGAACAGGCAGGTGGAAAGAACCTCGCCGAGGACGTCCGCCAGTTCCGCGCCCTGATCGCGGAGGTCGACCGGCACGGCTTCGTCCCGTGGTCGGTGGGCGACGTGACCGATCAGCATGCCGCGCGGCAGTGGGTCGCGATCTACGACGTCGCGATGACGATCAGGTCGGTGGCGCAGAAACATGGCGTGGCCACGCGCGCGACCGCCACGAGGAATTCGAAGGCCTCCGGGGCGATGTGGGGCGGGCCCGCGATGCGCCTGTCGAACATCTACACCGGACTGGTCGTGTCACTGCCACTGTTCGCCGAGCACGGCACCAGCCCGCTCTGGCTGCGGTGGTGGAACGGCCCAGCGGAAGTCGCCCGCCGGGCATTCCCTGGTCAGACCGTCGAGCGCCGCAACGGCTGCGCCCTGCCGGTGCCCTTCGCCCCTGGTCGCCTCGAGTCCGAGGTGGTGGAGGACGCGGTCGCGTTCCTCGCGGAGTGCGCCGAGCGACTCGCCGCCGCCGTTCGCCCGACCGACTCGCTCGACTTCCTGGAGGACGAGGGGCCTCCGGTGGACAGCGACGCCGAGTTGCCGGAACAGCGTTGACACGTTTCTTTTGTTGGTGCGCCGCCAGGGACTCGAACCCCGAACCCGCGGATTAAGAGTCCGCTGCTCTGCCAGTTGAGCTAGCGGCGCTCACCGGCAACGGGAAGAGACGTTAACACCGCCCCGCGCGGACGCGTCGGCGACCCCACGTCTGGCCACGCGACCCGAGCGCGAAGTTGCAAATCGCCAGCGTCGGCCCCCTGCCCCCCTGCCCCCCGCCCCCCGCCCCCCTGCCCCCCTGCCCCCCTGCCCCCTGCCCCCCCGCCTCACCGAACGCGCCAACGGCCGAGCCCTGGTTGATCATGAGGTTAGCGGCGCGACACGCCGGGGCGAGTGTCTATAACCCCATGATCGACGCGGGCGTTCGCCGGGCCGGGCCGGGTGGGGCGGCGGGGCCCGGGCCGGGACGACTGTCGTCCCGGCCCGGGTTCCGGTCACCTGATGGAGAAGTCGGCCAGCCGCAGCGGGGAGTCGAACACCAGGTACACGTCGTGGGTGCCGGCGGCGCGGGCCAACTCGGCGGTGACGCTGACGTACCGGTAGTCGTCGCCGGTGCTGGGCACGGTGGCCGTGCCCAGCAGCCGACCGGTGGGCGAGCCCAGGCGAACCTGGATCGTGCCGGCGTCCGCGCCGGCCTTGGCGACGGTCGCGGTGAAGGTGTCGGCGCCCGGACGCAGCGCCGAACCGGCGAACGAGATCCACTGGCCCGCCGCGGTCGCGCCGACGGCCGTACCCTTGGCCTTCGTCTCGTCGACGAGCCGGACCCCGGCGTACCTGTCGAAGTTCTCCGCCCGGGTGGTCCGGGACAGGTCCCGGGCCGGGACCGTCTCACCGCGCACCCGAATCGCGGCGCGGGCCCGGATGTCCTCGGCGGACGCCCCCACCATCAGGTCGTAGGTGGACGACTCGACCACCCACCGGCTCCGGGTCACGTCCCAGTGCGCCAGGTCGGCGGCGGGCAAGCGCAACGTCACGGTCCGGGTCTGCCCGGGTGCGAGGTTCACCCGCTGGAACGCCTTGAGCGCACGGATCGGGGTCTTGACCCGCGAGGTGCGCTGGTGGGTGTAGAGCTGGACCACCTCGGACCCGGCCCGGCTGCCGGTGTTCGTCACGTCGACGCTCACCGTGATGGTGCCGTCGGCCGCGACCGGCCGGTCGCCGGTGCGCGCCGGGCCGTAGTGGAACCGGGAGTACGACAACCCGTGGCCGAACGGGTAGAGCGGCTTCGCGTTGCTGTACAGGTAGGTCTGCCCGGACGAGATGATGTCGTACTCCAGCAGGTCCGGTGGCAGTTGCCCGTCCGAGCGGTACCAGGTCTGGGTGAGCCGGCCGGACGGGTTGCGGTCGCCGAACAGGACGTCGGCCACGGCGTGCCCGGTCTCGGCACCCGCGTGGGTGGTCCACACGATCGCCGGGACGTGCTCCTGCTCCCAGGTCATGGTGACCGGGTAGCTGGTCTGGAGCACCAGGACGGTACGCGGGTTGGCCCGGACGACGGCCTTGACGAGTGCCTCCTGGCCGGCGCTCAGAGCCGTGGAGGAGCGGTCGTGCGCCTCGCGTCCGTTGATGAACGGGTTGCTGCCCACCACCAGCACGGCGGTGTCGGCCGCCTTGGCCGCTGCCACCGCCCGGTCGATTCCGCTGCTGATCACCTCGCGGCTGAAGTGCGTCGCCGCGGCCGGGGTGGACGCGCCGAGCTTGAGCGCGCCGTCGTCGCCGACCGTGACGTACTTCTCGGCGGCGAACCAGCTCTCCTTGGTCTCGTAGCCGGCGTAGCGCAGCACCACGGTGCCGTCGTCCTGCGGCTCCAGCTTGAACTGCTGCTGGACGTACCAGCCGTTCGGCTGCTCGTCGCGGGTGATGAACGGCCCCCAGTTGTAGCCGAGGTAACGGCCGTTGGCGGCGTTGCGCAGCGTCACCACGTCCTGGCCCCAGTCCACCACGTCGAACTGGGCGGCGGGCGTCGCCGTGGCACCGGTGGCGGCGACCGGGTCGGCGTCGGTGGTGCCGGTGGTCGTGACGTACCGGCCGGTCGCCGCGTCCTTCAGGGCGATCCGGTCCGCCCCGTCGAGCCCGTCGACGCTCGCCGAGTTGCCCAGCCGCTCGCGGATGCCGTCGAGGGCGGTCACCTGGTACGGCAGGTCACCGCCGTACCAGTCGGAGTAGAGGGTGTCGGCCAGCGGACCGAGCACGGCCACCTTGCGGGTGCGGGCCGGGTCCAGCGGAAGAGCCTGCCGGGAGTTCTTCAGCAGCACCATCGCCTCGCCGGCGGCCTGCCGGGCCAGCCGCTGGTGTTCCGGGCTGTTGATGACGTCCGGGGTGATGCCGCCGTGGCGACCCCCGCCCGGGTCGAACTCGCCCAGCCGGAACCGCACGTTCAGGATCTCCCGGATCCGGGCGTCGATGTCCGCCTCGGTCAGCAGACCTGTCGCGAGTGCCTGCTTGATGGCCGTGACCGTCGGTTGGGCGTTCGTGTCGTCGGTGATGAAGCTGTTGAGGCCGGCCTTGACGATCGCGGCGTTCGCCTCGGGCTGGGTGGCGTAGTAGCCCTGGGAGGCGACGAGGTTGTTCGGCGCCCAGGCGTCGGTGACGTTCATCAGCGGCTGGTCCGTCCAGCCGCGGACCACGGTGGCCAGGTCCGGATCCACAGTGGCGGGCCGTCCGTTGATCAGGTTGTACGCGGCCATCACGCCGGTCGCCGCGTCGGCCGCGATGGCCGGCTCGAACGCCGCGCGCTCGTACTCGTTGAGCACCCGGGGCGGCACGTTCGACGAGGTCACGTCACGCCGGATCTCGTTGTTGTAGGCCAGGTAGTGCTTCAGGGTCGGTGCGCTCTTCAGGTGGTCGGGATCGCCGCCGGTCATCCCCGAGCCGTACGCGGTGGACATCGCGGCGGTGAGCAGCGGGTCCTCGGAGTAGCCCTCCTCGTTGCGGCCCCAGCGGGGGTCGCGCAGCAGGTTGACCACCGGCGCCCAGAGGTTGAGACCCCACACCCGGGGGTTCTGCGCGTGATAGCCGCGCGCCTCGTCGCCGACGGCCGAGCCGACCCGGTTGATCAGGTCGGTGTTCCAGGTGCTCGCCATGCCCACCGGCTGGGGGAATGTCGTGCCGCGGGCCTTGACGACGGCGCCGTTGTTGTCGATGTCGGTCGACCAGGCAACCCCGTGCAGGGCTTCGGTGCCGGTCTTGAACAGGCCGATGCCCAGCCGGGGAACGGCCGGCTGGTACTGGTGCAGCCAGGAGATCTTCTCGTCCAGGGTGAGCCGGCCGAGCAGGTCGTCGACCCGGGCCTGCACCGGTAGGTGCGGGTCGCGGAACGGGTAGGTGGGTTCGGCGAGGGCGGTGCCGGGAACGGCCGGTAGGGCCAGCAGGACGAGCGCGAGCACGGCGATTCCGCGCCGAAGGCGCTTGTTCCCCATTTGCTTCTCCTCATGTCGTACGACAGACGCCCAAAGGACGCCCCGACCGGCGTGGCCAGGCTCGACACCCGGCTGACGGGCCTGGACGACGGATCGTCGAAGCGCTTCGACAATCCGGCCGCAATCACCACGGCCATGATTGTTGTGATCCGCGCAACTATAGATGCGCGCCAATGAGGCGGGCAACACCCGGACCGGTCCGGCCGCGGCGGAGGGCGGTCCGCGGGGTCGAAGAACGCGTCCGCTGGCTACGGTGAGCCGTGCCAGGCGGCCAGGCCAGCCGACGCCGACTCCGAGCCGACCGCGACGGCACGTGACGACGGCCGGTCCAACAGGTGTTCGTCGCGCAGGATCGCCTGATGCAACTGCTGCGCCTCGGCGCTCGGCCGAAGACCGAGTTCGTCGTCCAGGGTGCGATCGAGATCCCGGAAGGCCTCGAGCGCGTCGGCACGCCGGCCGGAACGGAAGAGCGCCAGCATCAGGTGTAGGCGAAGCTGCTCACGCAGGGGGTGGACGGCGACAAGCGTCTCGATCACCGGGGTGAGCCGGGCGTGCTGCCCGCAGATCAACTCGGCCTCGATCCAGGCCTCCATCGCGGACAACCGGCATCCCTCCAGCCGGCTGGCCTCCGCGCTGGTGGCCGGGGTGTCGGGGACGTCGGCCAGCGCCGGCCCGCGCCACAGCACCAGCGCCCGGCGCAGGATCTCGGCGGCGGTCTCGGCGTCGCCGTCGGCAAGCGCGCGCTGTCCGCGGGCCGCGAGGTCGGTGAATCGGTCCCCGTCCAGGTCGTCCCGATCGGCGGTGAGCAGGTAGCCCGGCGCGCGCGTGCACAACTGCCGCCCGTCCGGGTCGCCCAGGACCCGGCGTACCTGGTGAACGTACTGCTGGATCAACTTCACCGCGGTGCGCGGCGCGGCGCGCGGCCAGAGCTGCTGGCGGAGTGTGTCAGTCGAGACGACCTGGTTGGCGTTCACCAGCAGGACGGCGAGCACCGCCCGACACTTGGCCTGCGGCAGTGGGATCCAGCCGCCGGAGCTGCGGACCTCGACCGGACCGAGCATCCGGTACCGCAGTGGAGGGTCGTCATGGGCTGGTCCATGCGGCGCGTAGCCGTTGGCTCGCGGCGCCCAGTTGAGATCAAGGGTGCGGTCGTCACGCACTGCTTCCTCCCCGTTGCATGGCCCCGCCGGTCGGCGGCACCGGGTCCAGTCCAATCAGCCCTCACTCGACACCGAAAAGCCGATTGGCATCCGAGCCGTGCCAATTACCGTGATCCCGGGGTTCGATATCGTCCGGAGACCAGAGCCGAAACCGGTGAGACCCCCCACCACGCCGAAGTTATGACGGCAGACTCGACCCCGGCAAGCTGGGAAGTGTTTGCGAATGTTCGGGAGTGTGCGAGATTCACCTGACCTGCTGTTACCGCCTCGACGGCACGCTGTCGTCGACCGGGTGGCAGGGGTGGGCGACGGCGGGATCGCCTGTGCGCCAAGGGTTCGGGCAACGAGCAGCGGTCGGCGGCGGCCACCTCGGCGCTCCTCCTGGCTCAAGATTTCAGCAAGCCTCGCGGCTCCTTGTTGACGATTTCAATATTTTTCCGAAGCTTGGTCAGAAAGCGCGTCGCGACACGGCCACACGGTGGCAGCGGGTGCGCTGAGTCGATAATTCGGGGAAGATCAGCATATGGAGTCCGACCTTTACGGTAGTCCACCGGCACCCGAAGGCGCGGCCACACCAATGGAGTTCGTCGGCGCGCTGCGACAGTTGCGCCTCTGGTCGGGCCTCACCTACCGACAACTCGCGGCAAATGCGGCGGCCTCCGGGGAGATCCTCCCGTTCGGCACCATCGCTTCCGTGCTGAGCCGGACCAGCCTGCCGAGGCGGGAGTTCGTGGCGTCGTTCGTCCGGGCCTGCGGCCTGGACGAAGCGTCGATCGCCCGATGGGTACGGGAGCGCAACGCGCTCGTGGTCGACACCGCACAGGCGGGTCCCGGTGCCGTTCGGGACGAGGGGTCCGACGTGCTGCCCGGCGAACCGGCCTGGCCGGCGCCGGCCATGCTTCCACCGGACATCGCCGATTTCACCGGACGCGCCGTCGAGGTGCGGACGCTTGTCGACCGACTGACCGCCGAGCACGCCGACGGCTGCGCCCCTGCCGCACTGCCGGTGACCACCATCGCGGGGATGGGCGGGGTGGGTAAGACCGCACTCGCGACGCACGTCGCGCACCTGGTCCGGGCGTCGTACCCCGATGGTCAGCTCTGGGTCAACCTGACGAACGCGGATGCCAGCCCGGTGGACCCGGCAGAGGTGTTGGGTCGGTTTCTGCGGGCGCTCGGCATGCCGTACCGCGCCATCCCGGCCAGCCCGGCGGAACGCGCCGAGGCGTACCGGACCCGGACGGCCGACCGCCGGATGTTGGTGGTGCTGGACAACGCGGTCTCCGAGGAACAGGTCCGGTCCCTGCTGCCCGGTGCGGCCCCGTGTGCCGTGCTGATCACCGGGCGGGCTCGGTTGACCGGGATCGAGGGCGTCCGGCGGATCGACCTCGACGTGTTCCCGCCCACCGAGGCGGTCGAGTTCCTGACCCGGCTCGCCGACGACGAGCGGGTGGTGGGGCAGGAGACGGCGGCGGCCGACCTGGTGGAGCTGTGCGGGTATCTACCCCTCGCGGTACGGATCGCCGGGGCACGCCTGGCCGCGCGGCCCACCCTGCAACTCGCGCATCTCGTCGGACTGCTCGGCGACGAACAGCGGCGCCTGGACTGGCTGGTGACCGGAGACCTGGCGGTACGGGCCTCCCTGACCTCCAGCTACCGGGCGCTGGCACCGGAGTCCCGCCGGCTGTTCCGACTGCTCGGCCTCTTCGAGGTACCGGACTTTGCCGCGACACTGGCCGCCGCGGTCCTCGGATGTTCCCTGGAACAGGCGATCGAGCACATCGAAACCCTCGTCGACGCCCAACTCCTCGCCGTGGACGCACTCGACGTCTGCGGGCAGACCCGGTACCGATTCCACGACCTGACGCGACTCTTCGCCGCCAGGTGCGCCGAGTTGGAGGAGGAGCCGGGCGAACGGGCACAGGCGGTGCAGCGAGGGCTGGGCGGCTGGCTGGCACTGGCACGACGGATGGCCCGGTGGATCCCCGGCCCCTGCTATGCGGCCATCGGTGGCCCCGCACCGCACACGACGCTCGACTGGGCCGACGATTACACCGAGCGCGTCTCGCCCGAGGACTGGTTCGACGCCGAGTGCGCCGCGCTCCAGGCGGGAGTCCGCCACGCGTGCCGGCTCGGCCTTGACGACCTGGCGTTCGACCTGGCGGGCAGTTTGGAGAAGTACTTCGATCTGCGCGGCAGGTATACCGAGTGGACAAACCTCAACACCGAGGTGTTGGCGGTCTGCCGCGCCGCCGGCAATCGGTTGGGTGAGGCGGTCATGCTCCGCGGTCTGCTCGACGTGAGCACCTGGATCACCGATGACCGGGACGGTGACGTGATGGCACGTTCGAGCATCGAGGCCCGCCGCCTGTTGGAGATGTTCACCGCCCTGAAGCACGATGCCGGCGCCTCCGACGCCGCCGTCATGTACTCGTGGGCACTGAGCGCCGGCGGCGCCTACGCGGAGGCGGTGGCGGTGGCGACCCGCGCGCTGACCCTGGCCGAACGGTCGGATCACCTCGGCGGCCAGGCGCGGAGCAACCTCGCGCTGGCCATGGCCTACTACGAGCAGCAGCACGTCGACCTCGCCATCGGCCACGGTGTCGCCGCACTGGAGAACGCGCGTGCGTTGGGCAACATGCGCTGGGTCGCCACCGGTTTGCAGTACCTCGGGATCGCCTACCGGCAACTCGGTGACCACGACACCAGCGAGCGGATGCTCAACGAGTCGCTGGCCATCTCCCGCGCGCACCGCGATCACTACCCGGAGGTGCTCACCGTCCTCGCACTGGCGCGCCTGCACCTGGAACGAGGCGACAGCGCGGCGCGCGAGGCGGCCGAGACAGCCCTGCTGCTCAGCCGCAAGTACCACATGCGGCACCATCTCGCCGAGGCGTACGCGATCCTCGGTGAGATCGAGCTGCGGGACGGCCGTTCCGTCCGCGCGATCCGGCATCTCGAGGCTTCCGTCGCCATCTGGCGGACCCGGGGATGGCACTCCTTCCAGGCGGCTTCGCTGACGACCCTGGGCAGGGCGTACCTCGGCATCGACGCGCGTGCGGCTCGACAGGCCTTCGTCGACGCCGAGGCCCTCTACGCCCAGCTCGGCTACACCGACAAGGTCACCGAGCTGAAAGTGCTTGTCGAGAGCACAATGGATCGCCAGGGACCGGCGCTGCGTCTCACGTGAGGCGGCTCCGGGCCGAGCGTCGCGGGGGCCCCGGTTCCTGCGCCAGGACGGACGGCACCCGGTGCGGCGCGAGCAGTCGCAGCATGCCGTAGCCGATACCGGCGAGGCCGGTGAGCAGACCGGGTATCTCGACGTCGTCGTGCAGACCGCTGCGCCACCCCCGTTCGTCGATCGTGTCGAGCATCGTCGTGGCCTGGCACCGCACCCGCCGGAGCAGGACCGGATCCGCGGTCCGATCCGCGGCGAGTTGGAGGAAGTCCAGGCTGCCCGCGTCCCCGTGGCAGAGGGAGTGACCGTTGCCGAAGCCTTCGCGCACCGTGTCCTCGATCGCCGCGGCCAGGTCGACTGCCACGTCCAGCTGGGCTCCGGCGCGGAGTCGGGCGATCCCGATGCCGGCGGACCCATGGCACCAGGCGACCGGCCGTTCGAAGCGGACGCCCGGACCTCCGTCGAAGTCGATCTGGATCTCGTCTTCGGCATTGCTGACGTCGCGCAGGTCGTGCCAGTAACCGCCGTCGGCGTCGAAGAGGCCTCGCTCGTAGTCGAACCCACGCCGGGCGGCATCCAGGTAGGAGTTCTCCCCCAGCAGGTCCGCCGCCGTCGACAGGGCTGCGCTGATCCCGGCGGTGCCGTGGCCGAAGCCGGCCAGCGGGCGGGCGGCGACGCCGGAGGTCACCGCCCGGGAGGGCAGCCAACTGGCGCCGCACCCGTACGCCCGTTGGGTCGAGACCAGGTGGTCGGCGGTGGTTCTGAGCAGGTCGAGCACCCGCCCGGACGGCCGTGCCCGATACCGGGCGAGCAGACCGAGCAGCGCCCCCGCCGCGCCCTCCATGACCTCGTACTGCACATCGTCGGCGACGAGGGCGCCGATCTCCTCGGCGACCCTGGTCGCCTCGTCGAGCAACGCCTGGTCCGTCCAGAGAACGCCGAGATGACTCAGGGCGTACACCACGCCGCCTCGACCGGCGAACCCGATCAGGCTGCCGGGAAGGCCTCGGCGTAGCTGGGCGATGGCCGTGCGGGTCGTGTCCCGTGCCAGCTTCCTGATCTTGTCGTCGCCGACCAGTTCGGCGTGGTGGGCGAGGAAGAGTGCCATTCCCAGCAGTCCGTCGTACAGATTCGGGCCGAGCACACCGACGGCGCAGGCACGGTGCGACCCGAAGTGCGGCCCGATCCAGGTCGCCCCGCCGTCCGCACGGATCGCGAGGGCGGCCAGCCGGTCCGCGACCGCCGCCGACGCGTCGACGAGCCGGGTGTCCGAGGCGGGCTGGTCCGCCGGGCCCGTGGCGTGGCGCGTGAACGAGAACCGCCCCTCACGGCGAACGCCGTTCATCGTGATGCTGCCGTGGATCAGCCAGCTCTGCCGGGCCAGGTCTTCCTCACCCAGCCGGTCGACGAGCTCTCCGGTCACCTCCAACCCCGAGCGCACCGTCACCCCGGGCACCGCCCGCCCGCGACTGTCGCGCAGCGGCCCACCTGACACCGTCGTGGTGAAGATCGGGATGTCGCCGCACCAGAGATCCCGCCGTTCCGCCTCGGTGACCGCCGAGATGCCCGGACGGCGGACTGCGTCACTCCACAGCCGGTCGAAGTGCTGATCCCGGTCCAACCCGTCGACGAGCAGACTCGGATGGAAGGACGTGCTGAGCAGCAGGGCGTACGCCGCCGTGTCCCGGACCAGGACCCGGACCTCGTCCCCGGCGAACGGCGCCAGCGGGCCACTGCTCGCGGTGAGCGCCTCGCGGTGTGCCATCAGCAACCGGTAGACCTCGCGGAAGCCGTCCAGGACGTACCGCACCTGGTCGGCGGGCCGAACCGGGCTCTGCGCCGGAGGTCCGACCGCATCCGCCTCGGGCTGCGCCAGGCGGATCCGCATCTGGTCGGTCGCGGGACTGACGATCGTCGCCACCCGTACCGTCGGCTCCGCCCGAGCCCTCTCGGCGGTGCGCAGACCGGAGATGTCCCCGCCCCAGGGGGTCGGCCGGACCGGCAGGAAGCCGGCACGCATCACCGAACCCGACGCCAGCTCCGCCGCCCGGCGTTCCGCCTCCGACTCGCCGGCCGGCCGCAGCGAGGGCAGCTCGGGCTGGAACAGGGTTTCCAGGTCGACGAGCACGGGCTGTTCACCGGCGACGATCACGTTGTCGGCGTGGAAGTCCCCGGCGTGCACCAGGTACAGCAGCGCCAGCAGGCGGCCCTGCCGCCGGTACAACCGTTGCGTGGCGGCCCGGTCGGCCGGCTCGGTCGACTCGACGTACTCCATCCAGCCGTAGTCGCCCCGGTCCAGGCAGCGCAGCACCCGGAGTTGGAGGCCTGGGGTCCGGTCGTTCACCCACCTGAGCAGATCCTGGAAGTGCACGTCGACGGCCGCCGACCGTGGCTTGTACATGATCCGCAGCCCGGAGGCGAACCGCACCATCGACACGGTCTGCGCGCCCCGGTGCGGATCTCCCAGTTCGGCGACGATGTCGACAACGGGACCGGGGTCCGTGTGCGGTGAGAAGGTTCTCCGCAACTCGGGCAGATCGGCCGCCAGCCGGTCGACGAACACGCCGGACTGTCGCACCCAGGCGCGGCCCGTCACGACGAGTTGCCGGGCCAGGACCGGGTACCGCGTCAGCAGGCGCCACCGCTCGGCGGGCTCGTCCAACCGTCCACGGAAGGAGAGGAAGCGTTCCTCCGCCGTGTCCCCGGCCAGGACCCCGTCCCGGCGGCAGGCCGCCAACTCCAGGAGACAGGTCCGCTGGACCATCCCGTGCAGCCGCGGCGCGAGCCGGTGCAGCATCAGCTCGGCGACCACGGCGGCCGGGGGAAGGTGATCCTCCCGCACCGACCCGGTCGCCGCGGTCAGTCGTTGGTGCAGCCACCGCAGCAGCGGCTCGACCAACCCGAGGAACGGCAGGTCGACGTCGCCCGTCGGGTCCGCCGACGCCGGCCGCGTACCGGCGCCGTCGCCCGTGGCCCGCGTATAGGCCGAGGCGAGATCCGCTGCCCATTCCGGCTGCGGGCCACAATCGCCGGCGAGGATGTCCAGCAGGCGGGTCTCGCTCAACCCCGCCGCGGCCAGTCGCCGTTGCCACAGCACGTCACCGGTCGGAGCGTCCGCAGCGCCGTTCGGCGGAGCCAGGCCGAACGGCGCTGCCTGACGCCAACGCGCCCTCCGCTGCTGGGCTTGGCGAAGCCGCCCGCTCTCCACCCGCGTGGCCGGCGCGGCGACCCGCTCGACCAACGGAGCGGCTTGCCAAAGACCCCGCACCGACCGAGGTAGGTCGGTGACCGGGACAACTGGCACCTTGGACATCGGTCGGATCGCCTGGGGCTAGAGGCAGCAGATTCGAACGGCCGAGAACCAGGTCCAGAGCGCGTCGGGCTCCTGCGGGGCAAGGGCACCGTCGAGCTCGCGCATCTCGGCCTCGAGATCCCCGGCCGGGTGGTCCAGAACCCGATCCATCTCCAGTACGTCGGTACTACTCATTCTCACTCCTCCTGCCTCTGCGGACGACCTGTGCCTGCACGAGGCTAGGTAGGACTGGTTCAGCGCCGGTAGGTCAGCGGTATGGCCGCAGGTGAGACGAGCGGTGCCGGCGGCGAGCGGGCGTCGGCACCGCTCTCGCTTGCCGACGGCGAACACAAAAAAGCTCTGACCCGGGATGAGACCCCAGGTCAGAGCTTTGATGTTGGTGCGCCGCCAGGGACTCGAACCCCGAACCCGCGGATTAAGAGTCCGCTGCTCTGCCAGTTGAGCTAGCGGCGCTCGTTCGGCAACGGAGAAAACATTAGCACCCGCCTGAGCCGGGCTCCAATCCGGTTACCCGGCTCCCCCCTTCGGTCGAGCTTTGCGGGCAAAAACCCGCAAACCTACCAGCGCGCTCACGACGGGGGCGTGGGTTGGCGCGATTATGCGGCACGATGTCCGCCAGGTACGCGAGAACAGAGGTGGGGATGACACGGTTCACGCGAGCCGGGGCAGTGGTGGGCGCTCTGACTCTGGTGGCGTCGCTGGCACTGACCGGGTGCGGCGACAAGCAGAAGCAGCCGACATTCGTCGGCGGAACGCCGGTGGCGGACGCGGGCGCGGCACCTGGCTCCTCCGCGCCCTCGGCACCTTCCACACCGAGCGAGCCGAGCGGGCCGACACTCACGCTGAGCCCGGCCAACGGCGCGAACAACCGACCGGTGAGCACGGAGATCAGCGCGAAGCTGCCGGACGGCGGAAAGGTGTCCGCGGTCACCCTGACCGCGGACGGCGGGGGCGCGGTGGAGGGCAAGCTGCGCATCGACGGCTCCGCCTGGGTGCCGTCCGCCCCGCTGAAGTTCGGCACCCGTTACACGGCCACGGTGACGGCGAGCGCGGCCGACGGGACGAGCAGCCAGGGCACCAGCAGCTTCACCACGATGGCCAAGCCGAAGTCGACGATCGGATCCGGCCTGTACCTCTTCGACGACAAGAGCTACGGGGTGGCCATGCCGGTGGTCACCGAGTTCCACCCCGGCATCCCGAAGAAGGACCGGGCGGCGGTGCAGAAGCGGATGTTCGTCCGCACCGATCCGCCGCAGCCGGGGGCCTGGCACTGGGTCGACAACGGTACGCAGGCCTACTACCGGGCCCCGGAGTACTGGAAGCCCGGCACGACCATCGCGGTACGGATCGCCCTGGCCGGGATACCGCTGAGCAACGGCAAGTACGGCGACATGGACCGTAAGGCCACCGCCAAGATCGGCCGGTCGCTCCAGATGAAGGTCGACAACGCCAACAAGAAGATGACCGTGTTCGAGAACGGCGCGCTGGTACGCACCATTCCGGTGAGCCTGGGCAAGAAGAGCACGCCGTCGTCGAGCGGCACGATGGTCGTGATGGAGAAGAAGGAGGCCACGGTCTTCGACACCCGCGACGATCCGGACCCGGCCAACCGCTACGTCACCGACATCCAGTTCGCCCAGCGGCTCACCTGGGGTGGCGAGTACATCCACGCCGCGCCCTGGTCGGAGCACGTGCAGGGGCGGCAGAACGTCTCGCACGGCTGCGTGAACGTGTCGACGGCGAACGCCCGGTGGCTGTTCGAGAAGACGCGGATCGGCGACCCGATCACGGTGAAGGGCACCGAACGCAAGATCGCCGCCGGCAACGGCTGGACGGCGTGGAGCCTGAGCTGGTCGGCATTCATCAAGGGCAGCGCGCTGCCCGTACCCAGTGGTGGGGCCGGCCCTCTGCTCTGAGCCCTGCCGGCCTTCTCGCGCCGGCCCTGCCGATGGCAGGGTCGGCGCGTACCCTTGCACTCCGGCGAGGCGACGATGCCGCGGCGACCCCAGCGCCCCCCGCATGGAGACGAGCCACGCTCACGAAACGCCGGATAATAGCAAAAATCCGGCAGCATAATCGGCGTGTTTCGGTTCACCCTCGGCAACCGGGGCCAGCTCTGGCGCGTCAGTAAGAGACGATGGGGCAGCGACCACGACTGTGAGGGAATCATGCGAGCTAGCCAGGATCAGCTGATCAGGCGCCGTGGACGACGTCGCGTGTTCGCGGCGGGGTTCCTCGCCGTGGCGCTGGCCTTCACCGCCGCCTGCACCGACGGCGACGGCGGCAAGCCATCCTCGTGGCACGGCGGCGACGAGGCCCCGCCACCGAAGGCTGCGGCGACGATCAGCGAGCCGGCGGCCGACGCCAAGGACGTCCCCGCCTCGACCGGCATCACCTTCACCACGAAGGATGCCGTGGAGACCGCGGTCGAGCTCAAGGACGCGGCCGGCAAGGCGGTCGAGGGCGCAGTCGCCGCGGACGGCAAGACGTGGCAGCCGGCCGGCACGTTGGCGTACGGCACGAGCTACACCGCGACCGTGACCGCCACCGGCGACGACGGCCGTCCGGCCACCACGACGAACACCTTCACCACCATGGCCAAGCCCGACAACCAGGTGCGGGTGAGCAGCTTCCTCGGCGACAACCAGGTGGTCGGGGTCGCCATGCCGCTGATCGTGAAGTTCAGCCGGGGCATCCCGGAGGACTACCGCGACGACGTGCAGCGCCGGATGACGGTGACCTCGACCCCGGCCCAGGAGGGTGTCTGGCACTGGGTCAGCCCCACC
Organism: Micromonospora sp. DT231; assembly: GCF_049847025.1. Classification (NCBI taxonomy): domain Bacteria; kingdom Bacillati; phylum Actinomycetota; class Actinomycetes; order Micromonosporales; family Micromonosporaceae; genus Micromonospora; species Micromonospora sp. DT231. The sequence continues at coordinate 236,696 of NZ_JBNCNO010000012.1, forward strand.
GAGGTCCGGTACCGGCCGAAGCAGTTCTGGAAGGCCAACAGCAAGGTCTCCTACCGGGTGCGGGCCGGCGGCCTGCCGATGGGTGAGGGCTGGTACGGCCGCGCCGACCTGGCGGTAGACGTCAAGATCGGCCCTTCGGTGATCATGACGGTGGACAACAAGACCAAGCGGATGACGGTGACCCGCAACGGCGCCGTGATCAAGACCATCCCGGTCAGCCTGGGCAAGAAGAGCACCCCGTCGTCGAGCGGCACCATGGTGGTGATCGAGAAGCTGCGCAAGACGGTCTTCGACACGTTCGAGGAGCTGGGTCCGGAGGAGGGCTACCGCACCGACATCGACTTCGCGCAGCGTCTCACCTGGGGCGGGGAGTTCATCCACGCGGCCCCCTGGTCCGAGGGACAGCAGGGCAGCGTGAACGTCTCGCACGGCTGCGTGAACGTGTCGATGGCCAACGGCAACTGGCTGTTCAGCAACACGCAGGTCGGCGACCCGATCACGGTCAAGGGCACCGAGCGCAAGCTGCAGAACGGCAACGGCTGGACCGACTGGAACATGAGCTGGGACGAGTACGTCAAGGGCAGCGCCCTCCCGTACGAGCCGCCGGCCGACCCGGCCACCACCCCGACCCCGGGCGGCGCGGTCACCCCGTCGCCCACGCCGACCGCCTGACCTGAGCGATGCGAAAGCCCCCTCTTCGGAGGGGGCTTTCGCGTGGTCCCCTATCTGGCCCCTACAACGACTCAGGCCCCCTCCGAAGAGGGGGCCTGAGCAACACAACCAAACTGGGTGACTGATGGGAATTGAACCCACGACAACCGGGACCACAACCCGGTGCTCTGCCAACTGAGCTACAGCCACCATGCCGCCGTCGCCCGGTCGATCGCCCCGGGCGGGGTGCGGACCAATAATAGCCGCACCGCGGCCGGCCCCGTCCAGCGGGTATCCGGGCGGGGGTCAGAGTTCGGCGGCGATCGCCTTGGCGGTCTCGACGTCCGGGCCGGGCAGCGGGACGAAGAGCGTGCGCCGGTAGTACTCCAACTCCCGGATGCTCTCCCGGACGTCGGCCAGCGCCCGGTGCGCGAGGCCCTTCTGCGGCTGGCCGAAGTACACGCGCGGGTACCAGCGCCGGCACAGCTCCTTGATCGACGAGACGTCGATCATGCGGTAGTGCAGGTGGGCGTCGAGGCGGGGCATGTCGCGGGCGATGAAGCCCCGGTCGGTGGCGATCGAGTTGCCGCACAACGGCGCCGTCCGCGGATCTTTGACGAAGGTGCTCACGTAGTCCAGGACCAGGTCCTCCGCCTCGGCGAGGGTGACCGTCGAACGGCGGACCTCGTCGGTGAGGCCGGACTTGGCGTGCATCGTCTGGACGATCTCCGGCATCCCCTCCAGCGCCGCCTCGTCGGCGTGGATCACCACGTCGACCCCGTCACCGAGCACGTTGAGGTCGGGATCGGTGACCAGTGCCGCAACCTCGATCAGTTTGTCCCTGCCAAGGTCGAGCCCGGTCATCTCACAGTCGATCCAGACAAGGAGATCAGCCACCGGCACAGCCTACGCGCAGCCCACACCCCGCGGCTGCGCGCTCTCGGCGGACCGGACCGCTAGGGTTTCGGGGTGCCAGCCGATTCCGTAGCACCGCCCGCCGTCACGGACGACGATCCCGGCGGCCGTACGGTCCGTCGCCTGGTCACGGTGGTGGCCCTCATCGCCGTGTTGCCAGCGCTCTACCTGCCGGGCCTGAACCACAAATTCCTCGATCTCAAGATCTACATGTCGGCGGTCGACTGGTGGCGCGTCGGCCACCCGCTCTACGACTACGTCCAACCCGACCGGGTGCAGGGCGAGTTGTACTTCACCTACCCGCCCTTCAGCGCGCTGCTGCTGTGGCCGTTCGGCCTGCTGCGGCTCGACGCCACCGTGGCGATCTTCACGGTGCTCACCGTGCTGGCCGTGGTGCTGACCACCCACTGGCTGATGATGCCGGTCATCGCCCGGCACGACCTGCCCCGGGCGTTCACGCTGATCGTCGCCGTGCTGCTGGTGCTGGCCGTGGAGAGCACCCGCGAGACGATCACCTTCGGGCAGATCAACATGCTGCTGGTCGTGCTGATCCTGGCCGACCTCCTGTTCGCCGTACCGCAGGCGCGGCGCTGGGCCGGCGTCGGCGTGGGGCTGGCGACGGCGCTCAAGCTCTTCCCCGGCATCTTCATCGTGTACCTGCTGGCCACCAGGCGGTGGCGGGCCGCTGCGGTGGCGAGCGCGACCGCGGCGGCGGCGACCCTGTTCGCGGCGGCGATCGCCCCGCGCGACTCGTGGCGGTTCTGGACGCACGAGCTGTGGACGACCGATCGGGTCGGACGCAGCGACATCGTCGGCAACCAGTCGCTGTTCGGCCTGCTCAGCCGATTCACCGCGCCGGAGAAGCCGGATCGCCTGGTCTGGCTGCTGCTGGTGGCCGTGGTCGCCGCCTACGGGCTGTGGCGGGCCGCCCGCGCGGCGCGGGCCGGTGACCCGTTGACGGGGCTGACGTTGACCGGGTTGGTCGGTTCGCTGGCGAGCCCGATCACCTGGACGCACCACATCTACTGGTTCGTGCCCGCGGTGGTGTTGCTCGCCGACGCGGCGTTGAGCGCCGACCGCCCGGACGAGGCACGCCGACGTCGGTGGCTGGCCGGGCTCGCGCTGGGCATCACCGCCGTGATCGTCTACGGCGTGGTGACGTTCCAGAAATGGGGCGCGGGAGCGATCCGCACGCACGACCCGGCGGACTTCGTCCTACAGAACACCTACGTGCTGCTCTGCCTGCTGCTGCTCGCGGTCCTGCCGGTGCGTGCGGGTCGCCGTCGACGCGCCGAGCAACCACACCCTGAGGAAAAATCGCACCAAATGGACAGATCTACCCAGTAGCCGCCACCGGCGCTAATCTGGGCTCATCTACCTCAAGCGTCGCTCGGGTAGCACCGATCCCCCGGTGAGGGTGGCCCTCCGCGTCGGCAGCGCGGAGGGCCACCCGCCGTTTCGTCGACCGCCACCGGCCGCGCCGTGGCCTTCGCTCCGGCCGGCGGCCACGCGAGACTCAGCGTCACCGCCGGTGGTCGGGGCACCCGGACCGGCCTCTCCGGGTCGGCGCGGGTCGCGGACCGGGCCGGATCGACGCCGATCGACCGAGACCGCTCCCCCACACCCGAACCGACCATGGTGAGCTGCCGCACGGCCGGAACCGACGAGGCCGGTGCGGGATCCCGGGCACCCAGGCCACTCAGCGAGGTGACCCCGAGCCGGCCGGCGAGCACCGGGACCTGATCCGGCTCCACCACGAAGATCACCTCACGCGGGCGCAACGGTCGCAGCAGGAGCAGCAGGGCGCACGCCACCAGCAGGACGCCAGCGGCCAGCAGACCCCAGGTGGCGGGTCCGGTCCAGCCCGCCCGTACCTCGGCGCGCAGGTCCAGCGTCAGGTCGGCGGCACCGTCGGGGCGCATCAATACCAGGCTCATGGGCTCACCGGCCAGGTCGTCCGCGCTCCACTGCAGCGAGCCGACACCCTGGCGTACCCAGGACGGCCGAGCCGGCGGGCCGACCGGCACGACGGCGGTCGGATCGACCGGGCCACCAGCGGCGGGATCGACCGGGTCCAACCGAACCGGCAGCGGGCCCCGGGCCAGCGCCACCCGACGGACCACGGCGTGCGACACCGGCGCCAGCCAGCCACGCACCTCGGCGGTGGGCGCGAGCCCCACGAAGGCCGGGCCGTCCGCGGTACGGGCGTCCAGTCGCAGCCGGGTCTGCCCGGTACGCGCGAACGGCGCCTCCTGGCGCAGCAGGCGGTCGAGGTCGGTGACCACGACCGCGTGACCGGGCGTGCGGACCGTCTCGAAGCGGGCGGCGAAGGCCCCGTCGGGATCGGCGTGTCGTGTCACCAACCACAACGCGCCACCGGCGAACAGCGCCGGAATCCCCATGGCCACCAGCAGCACACCGACGATCGCCCGCACGACACGCATTCGCACCGTCTCCCTCCGTAGCCAGATACTCGGCCGACCTTACCGACGTAGGCGCGGTGATCAGGGGATATCCACGGCACCGCAGGGTCCGACGGCGGAAAGCGCGCTGGCCCGCCGGAACGTTCCGGCGGGCCAGCGGGTGGGACGGGGGTCAGGACGTGCTGACCGGCTTCCGACGGGTTCGGGAGAACGCCAGCCCGCCCAGCACCAGACCGGCCAGCCCGGCGACGAGACCGGCCACACCGAGGCCGACCGCGAGCCCGTTGCCGTCGTCGTCATCGTCGTCGTCGGGCGACGACACGGCGGCGGCGCTGGCCGGGGCCGAGCCTGCCGGCGCCGCGGCGGCGGCCAGGGTGAGCACCGGCGCCGGGTGCTCCGGCTCCTCGGCGCCCGGCGCGGGCGGGTCGATCCAGCGGGAGATCTCGCCGTCCGAGTAGGTCTGCAGGACCTTGAAGACCATCGAGTCGACCTTCGGCAGCGGTCCCATCGAGACGGGGAACTCCTGGAACTGGCCGGGCTTCACCGCCGCGTCGCCGGTGGCCGTCCAAGTGATCTTGGAAATCGCCTCGGTGAGCTGGCTGCCGTGCACCTCGATCGGCGGGTCCACCTTGCGCTTCTCCGTCGCGACCGTCCAGCCGGGCACCGGCATCGTCGACACCGAGCCGACCGGGGCGTTCTCCGGCAGGGTCACCTCGATCTTGTTGGTCGAGGCGGTGTCGCTCTCGTTGGGCACCCGGAACGCCACCCGGGCGTACCCGCCCTGGGCCGCCTCCTTCGGGTTGACCGTGACGTGCGCGGACGCCGATCCGGCGAAGCCGAGCACAGCGGTGGCGGCGGCGGTGAACGCCAGGGCGGCAGCGGCGGTTGCGGTACGCCGGAATCGGGTCATGGGTTTCGCGAGCCTCTCTAACGGATCGCCACGGTGGCGGTCACCGTGGCCTGGTCGATGTCTGTCGTACGGGCGGTGATCTTGATCTGCCAGTCGCCGGCGGACGGCAGGCTGATGTCGCCGTAGGCGTGGCTGTCCGTCAACGGCAGCAGCGGGACGTCGATCGGCTCGATCCCGGCCGAGGGCAGCGCGGCTGTCGCCTTCCACTCCACCACCGGCAGCGGCTGGCTGTTCTTGTCGTAGGCGTACAGGTGCACCGTGTTGTTGCCCCGCTGGGCCGGGCTCACCTCGATCTCCATGTCGTAGAGCGAGCTGGACAGCTTGGTGCTGAAGAAGCCGGCCTCGGTGCTGGACGGCCCGGCCACCGCGGTGCGGGCGGGCGTGGTCTGCACGAGCGTGGCGGACAGGCCGAGCACCACCACGGTGACGGCCAACTCCACCCAGACCGCCCGGCGGACCGGCGCCGGGCGCTGCGCAGCGACGCGCCGACGCACCAACTGCCGGGAGTACGCGGCCACGCCGATCACCACCGCGAACAGCCCGATCTTGGCCAGCAGCAGCCGCCCGTACGTGGTCTCGATAAGCGCCTGCGGTGTGGCCACCTCGATCAGCGCCTGGACGGTGCCGGCCAGCAGCAGCGCCGAGACGGCGAGCGCCGCCCAGCGCGACCAGATGGGCAGGATCGCGCCCAGCTCCCGCTCGTCGGCCTGGCGCAGCAGGAACGTGGCGAGCATCAGCAGACCACCCAGCCAGACCGCCATGCTGCCCAGGTGGACCGCGTCGACCAGCACGGAGACCGCCGGCGCCGGGGAGGCCGCCGGGTGCCCGGCCAGCGGCCAGGTCAGCAGGGCGGCGCCGCCGAGCACGGCCAGGATGCTCGCGTCGGTGCGGCCGGCCGGCCGGGTCAGCAGCGGCCGGAGCAGGAAGACGGAGGCCGCCAACAGGCCGAGTCGGATCAGGTGGGCGGCGCCGAAGGTGCTGCCGAACACACTGCCGAACCCCTCACCTGTCACCTCGAAGAGACCACCGCCGGCCGTGTAGGGCACCTGCAACCACAGGTCGGCGAGGGTGGCGACGGTCACCAGGCCGAGGCCGGTCCAGGCCAGCCGCGCCGGCCCCCGCCGGGAGAGCCGTCGCGGCCACAGCGCGGCGAGCACGAGCGCGGGCCCGACCAGCAGCACCAGACCGAGGTAGCCGAGGAAACGCGCCACCTTCACCGCCGTACCCACCACGGGGTTGGCGCGGCTGTCCGTGCCGGAGTCGACGGGCGGCGTCGAGGGCGCGCCGACCGAGTAGGTGAACGCCCCGGACACCGGGTGGCTGTCGGCGGAGATCACCCGGAAGCTGACCAGGTAGGTGCCGCGCCCGCCGGCCGGGTCCACCGGGATGCGCACCGCGCCGCCGTCGAAGGACGGCTCACCCCGGTCCGCACGGGAGCCGTCCGGCGCGATGACCCTGATCTTGCCGGGCACCTTGCGGACCGACTCACTGAACCGCAGGACCACCTCCGACGGCGCGCTCGGCACCACGGAGGAGGTGGCCGGGCTGGTGCTTTCCAGCACCGCGTGGGCGCTGGCCGGGGTGGCTGGCGCGATCAACAGGGCGACGACGGCGACCAGCAGGCCTGCGGCGGCAGCCAGCCGGGTGATCCAGCGGCGGGGGGCGACAGTCATGCCAGCCATGGTCGCCGACACGTGTGGATCTCGGCGACCCGAGTCGGGCAAAGGGTTCAACGCTGCTCAGCCGCCAGCGCCGCGCGGGAGGGGATCGCGTGTCATGAGCAGGTAGTCGGTCCGGGTGCCGAGAAAGTTCCCGACGTGGTGCAGACCATCCAGGCGCCGAAGGACCGTGACGCTGCGTCGGGTACCGCGTAACCTGATTTGTCGTGATCCCCGTCCCGCGTGACACAGGTGCCGCCGGTCCGGCAGAGCCGGCCGGTGACGTCGCCCGGGACCCGGCGACCGAGTGGGCGCTGATCGCCCGCGACGGTGACCCGAGCGCCCAGGCGGCGTTCGTCCGGCTGACCCAGACCGAGGTCTGGCGGTTCGCCGCCGCGCTCGTCGACCCGGACAGCGCCGACGACCTGACCCAGGAGACCTACCTGCGGGCGTTTCGGGCCCTGCCCGCGTTCGAGGGTCGTTCCAGCGCCCGCACCTGGCTGCTCGGCATCGCCCGCCGGGCCTGCGCCGACCACCTGCGCACGGTGATCCGCCGCCGGCGGCTCGACGAGCGGCTGGCCGCGAACGCGTACACCGACCGCCCGCACCCGGACCCGGCCGGCCAGTTCGGTGCGGCGGACCTGGTCCGCCGGCTCAGCGCCGAGCGGCGTGCCGCGTTCGTGCTCACCCAGTTGCTCGGCCTGTCCTACGCCGAAGCGGCCGAAGTCGTCGGGGTGCCGGTGGGCACCATCCGCTCCCGGGTCGCCCGGGCCCGCGACGAGCTGGTCGAGGCGGTCGGCGACGCCCTGACCGGCTGACCGGGGAACTTCCGGCGCAGACGGGACGACAAATGAGCGTGACTGCACCTTCCCCTCCGGTCGGCCGTTGGCCGGCCGTCCGGCCTTGGCTCGGCACAGCGGCACGGCTCGGCCTCGCCGCCGTCTGGCTCGTCGCCGGCGCGTCGAAGGTCGGTGACCTCGCCGCCTCCGGGCGTGCCGTCAACGCGTACCAGGTGCTGCCGTACGACGTGGCGACGGTGATCGGCGCGGCCCTGCCCTTCGTCGAGCTGGCGCTGGGCGTGCTGTTGCTGCTCGGGCTGGCCACCCGGCTGGTCGCCGGGGTGTCGGCCGCGCTGCTTGTGGTCTTCGTCGTGGGGATCGCCTCGGCCTGGGCGCGAGGGCTGGCCATCGACTGCGGCTGTTTCGGCAGCGGCGGGCAGTTGGGCGAGGGGCAGGCACCCAGTTACCTCCCGGAGATCCTTCGGGACCTGGGATTCTTGGTATTGGCCGGATTTCTGCTGATCTGGCCACGTACACCGGTATCGGTGGACGGGTGGCTGTCCGGCGAACCCGCTGTGGAGGACGAGGATGAGTAGTCGCAAGGGCAAGCGGGACTCCGCCCGGGTGGTCCGCGAGCAGCTCGCCCGCGAACGACGGCGTCGCCGCACGATCTGGGTCTCCGCCGCGGCGGTCGTCGTCCTGGTCATCGCCGGTGTCGTCGGCTGGGTCGTCTGGTCCAACCAGCGCTCCGACACCTTCACCACCCCACCCGGCGCCAACGGCCCCGGGACCGGCATCGTCACCGGTGGCGGCCCGGTCACCGTCGACGTCTACGAGGACTTCCTCTGCCCGGTCTGCAAGCAGTTCGAGCAGGCCACCGGGGCGACGCTCGAGCAGTTGGTGGCCGACAACAAGGCGAAGGTGGTCTACCACCCGGTGGCGTTCCTCAACCGCTTCTCCACCACCGAATACTCCTCCCGGTCCTCGGCCGCCTCCGGCTGCGCCGCGGCGGGAGGCAAGTTCCGGGAGTACGCCAAGGCGCTCTTCGACAGGCAGCCGCCGGAGGGCAGCGCCGGGCTCCCCGACGACCAGCTGATCGACATCGGCACCGGCGTGGGCCTCGATCGGGGCTCGTTCGGGGGCTGCGTCAAGGACGGCACGTACAAGACCTGGACCGAACACGTCACCGATGAGGCCGGCCGGAGCAAGGTCACCGGCACGCCGACGGTCGTGGTCAACGGTCAGCCACTCACCAGCCCCACCCCGGAAAGCCTCACCGCGGCCGTGGCGGCGGCCGGCAAGTGATGCGTACCCTGCTGGCTCGCGCCGGCCTGGTCGCCGCCGCCGCCGGCGTGGCGACCCTGCTCACCGCGGCCCCCGCCGCCGCGCACGGCGCGGACGCCCCCGACGGCACCGACTACCGCACCCGGACCACCGGGGTCACGCCGCAGCGGCCAGGGCTGGAGGTACGCGTCGTCGAGGCGGGCGCCCGACTGGAGCTGACCAACGACACCGGTCGGGCCGTCGAGGTCATCGGCTACTCCGGCGAACCGTACCTGCGGGTCACCCCGGACGGGGTCTTCGAGAACAGCCGCTCCCCCGCCACCTACCTCAACCGCACCATCGCCGGCGACACCGCGCTCCCGGCCGAGGCCGACCCGGCCGCCCCGCCGACCTGGCGGCGGATCGCCGACGGGACCACCGTGCGCTGGCACGACCAGCGCGCGCTGTGGCAGGAGTCGGCACCACCGCCGGCGGTCCGCGCCGCACCGGACCGGGAGCACCGGGTCCGGGACTGGACGATCCCCCTGCGGGACGGCGCCGACCCGGTGGCGATCGACGGGTCGCTGGACTGGGTGCCGCCGCCGGACGCGTACACCTGGTGGGCGGTGACGATCGTCGGGCTGCTCGCGGTGGGCGCGCTCGGCCTGGTCGCCGCCGCGGCCCCGGCCGGCGGTCGCGCGCTGTCCGCGCTCGGGGCGCTGCTGATCGTCGGCGGCGTGGCGGCCGTCGGGTACCCGGTGGGACGGGAGCTGGACGCGGGCGCCCAGGGTGTGGGCGGGGTGCTGCTCGGGCTGCTGTCCGGGCAGATCTGGTCGCTGCTCACCGGCCTCGGCGCGATCGCCGCCGGGTGGTACGCGCTGGCCCGCCGACCGGCCGCCGACTTCGCGGTGACGCTGGCCGGGGCCTGCGTGGCACTGTTCGCCGGTGCGGCGAACGCCGCCGTGTTCGCCCGGTCCATCGCCCCGGTCCCCTGGCCGGCCGAGGTCGCCCGGGTGATGGTCGCGCTGGTGCTGATCACCGGCACCGGAGCAACAGCGGCAGGAGTCCTCCGCCTACACGCCGCCCCTAGAACCCCCGCCCCCACCGCCCCTCGCCCCACCGCACCCCGCCCCACCGGCCCCGGTTGATCATGAGGTTATTGCCCCCGACACGCCGGGTGAAGCGCAATAACCTCATGATCAACGGGGGTGGGGTGGGGGTTAGGGGTTTGGGGTGAAGCCTTGGGGGAGTTCTAGGCGGTGTTGGGCCAGCAGGGGCGCGTTGTTCAGCAGGGCCGGGGTGGGGGCGTCGGCGACGATTCGGCCGCCGTCCAGGATCACCGATCGTTCGCACAGCTCCGCCGCGTACGGCAGGTCGTGCGTGACCATCAGCAACGTCACCGGCAGGCCGCGCAGGATCTCGGCCAGCTCACGACGGGCGGCCGGGTCCAGGTTCGACGAAGGCTCGTCGAGCACCAGGATCTCCGGGTGCATCGCGAGCACGGTGGCCACCGCCACCCGGCGGCGCTGCCCGAAGGAGAGGTGCTGCGGGGCCCGGTCGCGGTGCGCACCCATCCCCACCGCGTCGAGCGCCTCGTCCACCCGGGCGGCCAGCTCCGCCCCGCGCAGACCCAGGTTCGCCGGCCCGAACGCCACGTCCTCCGCCACCGTGGGCAGGAACAACTGGTCGTCCGGGTCCTGGAAGACGATGCCCACCCGGCGACGCACCTCGGCCAGGGTGGCCCGGTCCGGCGTGACCGTCAGGCCACCGACGCTCACGCTGCCCTCGGTCGGGGCGAGGATCCCGTTGAGGTGCAGCACAAGCGTGGTCTTGCCGGCGCCGTTGGGCCCGAGCAGCGCCACCCGCTCGCCGCGCGGCACGCTCAGGTCCACCCCGTGCAGGGCGACGTGCCCATCCGGGTACGCGTACCGAACGCCACGAACGTCCAGCGAGAGAGCGGTCTGCACGACACCGATCATGACAGCACGACGGCGGTGGCGGCGATGGAGGCGGCCAACACCGGCACTGTCGACGCGACCAACCACTGACCGGCGCTCGCGGCACCGTCGCCCTGCCACACGGCGGGCATCCGCCCGGTGTAACCACGCGACAGCATCGCCAGGTAGACCCGCTCACCACGTTCGAACGCGCGCAGGAACAACGCCCCGATCCCGGCGGCGAAGCCGCGCAACTGCCACAGGAAGCGCGGATCGTCGCCCCGGGAGATCCGGGCCACCCGCATCCGCCGCGCCTCACCGATCAGCACGTCGAGGTAGCGCAGCATGAACGTGGCGATCTGGGTGAGCACCTGCGGGCAGCGCAGCCGGTCCAACCCCACGATCAGGTCCCGGGTGGTGGTGGTCGCGGCGAGCAGCAGCGAGGCGAGCACACCCAGGGTGCCCTTGGCCAGGATGTTCCACGCGCCGTGCAGCCCGTCCTCGGACAGCCGCAGGCCCAGCACCTCGACCCGCTCGCCACTGCCGAGGAACGGCAGCGCCACGGCGAACAGCACGAACGGCAGCTCGATCAGCGCCCGGCTGAGCAGCCACCGCGGCCCCACCCGGGCCAGCGCCGCGACGACCGCCACCAGCACGGCGTACGCGCCGAAGGCCCAGAACGCCGTACGCGGGGTGGCCACCACGGCGATGGTGAAGACCACCATCGCCACGATCTTGACTTCGGGCGGGAGCCGGTGCACCGGCGAGTCCGACTCGCGGTACAGCACGTGCCCGTGACCGGCACCCATCGCGCGTACCCCTGCTCAGCTCGTCGCGTCGGCGCGGCGCCGGACGTCGCCGGCGTCGCCCTCGGCGGGTGTCGTCGTGTCTCCGTCGGACGGCGTCGTGCCGTCGGGCGTGGCTCCGTCGGACGGCGTGACGCCCCGGCGGCGCAGCAGCCAGAACCCACAAGCGCCGATCGCGAATGTGACAAGCACCCCGAGCACCCCGGAGAGGCCCGTGGAGACGAAGCTGTTGGACACGCCGCGCACGCCGTAGTCGGCAAGCGGGCTGTCGGCGAACTCGTGGTCGCGGGCCTGCTGAGCCGGGCAACTACCGCCGACGATGTTGTCGTCGGCGTCGACCGTGCAGCCCTTGAGCAGGGACGAATCCAGCCCGTCCGGGTGGGACGAGGCGTAGTTGCTCACCACCCCGGCGAGCAGGAGGGCGACCAGCAGGCCACCGGCCAGGAACACCCACGAGCGATTCTTCATCGAACACCTCCAGCGACCGGGACAGCGGGGGCGGCGGGGGCGCGCAGCGAGCGCAGCGCGTACACCAGGTCGGGTCGCACCTTCGCGACGGTGAGCACGGTGGTCGCGGTGATCAGGCCCTCGCCGATGCCGATCAGCAGGTGGACGCCGGCCATCGTGCCGGCCAGACCGGTCAGGTTGCTCCCGAGGTCGGTGGTGCCGCCCAGCCAGTACTGCAGGACGAAGCCCTGCGACGCGACCACCACGCTGAGCGTCGCGGCGACGAACGCGGTCACGGCCAGACCTGCCCGCGTACGGGGCAGCACCCGCAGCAGCACCGCGATCAGCACGTACGCCGCGGCGGTGCCGAGCAGCGCCATGTTCGTGATGTTGAGGCCGAGCATCGCCACGCCGCCGTCACCGAAGATCAGTGCCTGCACCACCAGGACCACGGACACGCAGAGGGCGCCGACCCACGGGCCGACGAGCATGGCGGCGAGCGCGCCGCCGAGCAGGTGACCACTCACGCCGGCCGTGAAGATCGGGAAGTTGAGCATCTGGACGGCGAAGATGAACGCGGCCACCAGGCCCGCCATCGGGGCCAGCCGGTCGTCCAGGTCGCGCCGGCCGCGCAGGACACAGACGGTGAGCGCGGCAAGAGCGAGCGCAGCGAAGATCGCCGCCACGGGACCGTCGATGATCCCGTTCGAGATGTGCATCGCACGTGTTTCCACGCGACCTCCCACACGTCAGTGGGCCCGACCGGGCCAGCGAGCGTCAGCCTATTTCCCATGAGTCGTTGTTGCCAGAGCCTGGCAACAACGCGAGGTGATGATCACCTTTCGGCCGACCAAACCCGGCGGCGCTCGGTCACCCGGACGACGAGTCGATCACCAGCCGGTGACGACGACAGGGCTCGCAGGTGGCCGTGCGATCGGCAGGCGGGTCGTGGCCGCCGCGCGTCGCCGTCGACGGCACCCGTCCGGCCGACGGTATCGTCGGGCCATGACCACGCCCGACCGCCTCTCCCCCGGTGACCCCGCGCCCGAGTTCACCCTCGCCACCGACACCGGCGACCAGCTCTCCCTCACCGACCTGCGCGGACGCAAGGTGGTCCTGTACGCCTACCCGGCCGCGATGACCCCCGGCTGCACCAAGCAGGCCTGCGACTTCCGCGACTCGCTCGCCTCGCTCCAGGCCGCCGGATACGAGGTCGTCGGCATCTCCCCGGACAAGCCGGCAAAGCTGGCGAAGTTCCGCGAGCGCGACGCGATCACCTTCCCGCTGGTGTCCGACCCGGACCGGGCGGTGCTGACCGCCTACGGCGCGTACGGCGAGAAGCAGCTGTACGGCAAGACCGTCACCGGCGTGATCCGCTCGACGTTCGTGATCGACGCCGACGGCAAGATCGAGCGAGCGCTCTACAACGTCAAGGCCACCGGACATGTCGCCAAGCTCCGCCGCGACCTCGGCCTGGACTGACTGTCACACCGGGCCGCTACGGTCCGTCAATGGTTCGCTACAAATACACGCCGGAGGCGCTGGCCGCCGCAGCCGCCGCCGCGCGCAACATCACCGAGGTGATGCGGCTGCTCGGCGTACGCGTCAGCGGCGGCTCGCACGCGCACATCAGTCGCCAGCTGAAGAGGTTCGGCATCGACACCTCGCATTTCACCGGCAGTGCACACAGCATCGGCCGGCGGGGTGAACGGCGCACCACATCCGCACAACTCCTGGTCGTGCTGCCAGAAGGGTCCCGCCGGACACCAGGCGTGCGGTTGAAGTGGGCGCTGCGCACACTCGGCGTGCCGGAGGAGTGCGAGGGGTGCGGGATTGGGCCAGTGTGGCGGGGCGCTTCACTCACCCTGCACGTCGATCACATCAACGGCGATTTCCTGGACAATCGGCCGCCGAACCTTCGCCTTCTCTGTCCGAACTGTCACAGTCAGACCGCGACCTATGCTGGCCGGCGAAACCGAACTCCTGATCTCGCCATCCACGTGGAGCCGGGCGATGGGGAGCAGCGCTCACCCGAGACGGCCGACTCCGATCGCCGACCGGCCACGCCGGAGGAGATCGTCGACCTGTTCGGTCGAATTGACGCACAGCAGATGACGGCCCTGGAGGCGGCACGGCAGTTGGGCTGGCCCTCGGCCTATCTTTACAAGGTTCGGCGGAGACTTGAGCAGGACGGCGTCCTGAGACCACGGCCCCATCGCAGTTGGCGTTCGAGGGCCCATCGTGACACGGTCATAGAACAGGCGCTGGCGCATCCAGAGGTCGGGCCGAAGAGACTGTCCGGCATTCTTCGCAACCTGCCCGACGGCGGATGCAGGGTGAGCCACGGCACGGTCTCGACCATTCTCCGGGAGGCCGGGCTCAACACCGCCGAAGCCAGACGTTCTAGACTCAGGGCGTTGGCGGGAGTGGCGTAACGGCAGCCGCGCAGGTCTTAGGAACCTGTATCCGGAAGGATGTGGGGGTTCGAATCCCCTCTCCCGCACAGGTCGGGCGCGCACCCGCCCCAGCCCGGGCTTGTCGGGCGTGTCACTGTCGAGGGTCGCGGGCCTGGTCGGCGGGTCAGGATGGCGAGCGTGAGTCTGCGCTTCGTCCTCGACCCCGACCTGACCCCACGCCTGTGCGCCGAGATCGTCACCCTCTGGACGGACGTCAGCAACGCCGGCGGCGCGGTCGGCTTCGTTCCACCGGTGACCGCCTCCGACGTGCGCGTGCTCGCCGACCCGACCTTCGCCGGCATCGCCGACGGATCGGACCGCCTGCTTGTCGGCTACGCCGGCGATCGGCTGGTGGCCCTGCTGGTCTTCACCGACAATCGCTTCCCGCTGAAGGCGCACTGGTGCGTGTTGAAGCGGGTGATGGTCCACCCGGACGCCCAGGGCACCGGTTACGGTTCGGCGCTGATGGTCGAGGCCGCCCGGTTGGGCAGGCGACTCGGCCACGAGGCGCTGCACGTGACGGTCCGCGACGGGTTGGGGTTGGACAGGTTCTACGGCCGCCTCGGCTACCGGGAGATCGGCAGGTTGCCGGGCGCGTTGCGGGTGGCGCCCGGTGACGACCGGGACGAGATCCTGATGTGGTTGGACCTGACGCCTACTGACTGAGCGGTCAGGCACCGCACCAGCGGGCGTTGGCCGCGGCCGGCTGGGCGCTCGGCGTGCCGGTGGCCGGCGCGCTCGCCTTCGCCACCTCGACCGGGCGACGGGCGGGTGTCGGCGTACCGGCAGCGGGTCGATTGGCGGGTGGTCGGGCCGACGCGGACGGTCGCGGCGTGGCGGCGACCGGGCCGCCCCCGTACATCCGGACCGTGCTGTTCTGCACCTGGCCGGGCGCCATCCGGATGCCGCTGGCGGTGGCGCGGTTGCCGTACACGTCGCTGATCCGGAGGGTGAACGGGCCGGCGCCGGCGCCGGAGGCGATCAGCCAGTAGTTGTAGTCCTGCCGGGCGGCCGAACGCCACGGCCCGCTGTCGCCCTGCCGGACCTCGACGGACCCTAGCGGGTTGCCGTGGTTGCCGACCCGGACGGCGAACCAGAACTGCGACGCCCCCTCCTTGATCCGGAAGGTGAGCGGACCGGGCAGCGGTGGGTTGACCACCGCACGGTAGGTGACCGGGACGAGGCCCTGGACCGGTTCGGCGATCCGGGCGAACGCCTCGCGGGACAGGTCGAGATGCCCGGGGGCGCACTCCGGGCACTGGTCCATGATCAGCACTCGGACGGTGCCCTTCGGTCCGGTCACGTCGAGGAAGCCACCGCAGGCGGCACCCGCCGAGTATTCGGTCGGGCCGAGCGCGACGTAGAGCTTGTTGGCCGGTGCGGCGGGGTTCGAGCAGTTGCCGCCGGCGCCGTTCGAGTCGTAGAAGGTGGCCTTGCCGCTGTGCGTGGCGGTGCCGGTGGGCGGCGCGGCGGCGAGGGTCCGGCCGGCGGCGCAGGCCGGGGCGGCGCCGGATCGCAGGGTCAGGGACAGTCCCAGGGCGGCCGCGACGACTGTGACGCCGGCCGCGACCAGCCAGGGCGTCGAGCGGGACGACGACGCCTGCGGCTGCTCGGGAGCATGGTCCAGGTCGATGTCGACAACGCTCACGTCCGTCACGTCGGCGATGCTGCCGGAACGGGACGTGGGCGGACAAGCCGGCTAAGCCAAAGCTAAGACAGCAGTGACGGACGGTGATCGGCGCGCTCCACGTGCCGATCGCGGTCGAGTCTGGTCAGGGTGCGATGACGAGCGGGGCGCCCACCGCCAGGTGGCCGGTGTCGAGCGGCACCAGGTGCAGTCCGAAGAGGAGCTTCTGCCGGACGTTGCGGTGTCGTCCGAGGGTGCGCAGCGGTTCCGTCGTGCGTACCCCGGTTTCCTGGTCGGTGGTGGTCACCACGCAACGGCCGCACGGCCCGGCGGCGCGGAACCGCAGGTCACCGAGGCGCAGCGAGCGGCCGACCCAGTCGTCCTCGGCCCAGGCCGATGCCCCGTCGACCACCAGGTTGGGCCGGAACCGGGTCATCGGCACCGGTTCCTCGCCGGCCTCGGCCAGCCAGGTGTCGAGGGCGTCGAGGGAGGCGGTGTTCGTCAGCAGCAGCGGGTAGGCGTCGGCGAAGCTGACCTGGTCACCGGTGTCGTGTTCGCGGTCCCCGGCGGCCAGGTGGCGGGTCGGCCGACCCAGCCAGACCAGCCGGACCGGTCGGCCGAGCAGCGCGCCGAGCCAGTCGTCGGCCGCTCGACCGGCCGGCAGGGCCGGCACGGGGATCGTGCGGTGGCGGAAGGTCCGCACGGGGACCGGTGCGCCGTCGGGCGGCTCCGGCACGTCGAGGTCGGGCTGCCCGTCGGCGCGCAGCGACAGACCTCCGGGGCGCACGGTGGCGTGCAGGCCGACCAGCCGGGTGGCCTCGCGCTGGGTGACGCCGACGCCGTCGACGTCCACGACCATCCAGCGCCGGTCGCCGGCCAGGCCCCACGGCTGCACGAACGCGCCGTCGTGGTCGAGCCGGTGACAGCCCTTGACGGGGTACGTGTGTATCGCCCTCAGCCGCACCTGGCTACCATGCCACGTCGATCCCGTCGCCGGGGTACCAGTGGCCGGCGGGGCTCTCCCGGCCGCTTCGGCAAGGCGGCGACCGGGGTGAATGGCGTGCGGGCGACGGCTCGGCGCGGTTGCGTGGTGTCCACCGCTGCTTCACAGCAGGTTCACCGCAACGATCGTCGGAGGAGTTTCGGTCGGGATGCGGGACCTACGACCCGGACGGGGGTACATCCCCGTAACCGGGAATCAGTAGCATCGCGGCATGCAGTATCGCCAAGAGTACGCGGAGCCCGAGACCCAGTTCATCGCGGCGCAGCAACCATCGGAGCCCACGAAGAAGGCGCGTCCGAGACGCCCCCGGTGGCAAAAGGTCGCTTTGATCACTTTCGTGGTCCTGGCGTTGCTCGGCGGTGGCGGGATGATCGCGGGCGGTTTGTACTTCCGTTCGATCAACTCCGGCATCGAGCGCGTCGACGCCTTCGACGGTGTGCCGGAGGCCGATCGCCCGCAGGTGGGTGAGAACGCCAAGGGCGCCATGAACATCATGATCCTCGGCAGCGACTCGCGCGATCCGGACAACGAGTCCGGCTCCCGCACCGACACGATCATCGTGGCCCACCTTCCGAAGGACCGGTCCAGCGCCCAGCTCATCTCGATCCCCCGGGACACCTGGGTCAACGTGCCGAAGTCGTCGAGCGGCCGGGGCGGCAAGGACGCGAAGATCAACGCGTCGTTCGCGTGGGGTGGCGTGCCGCTGCTCGTGCAGACGGTGGAGAAGTTCACCGGCGTACGGATCGACCACGTGACGATCGTCGACTTCAGCGGCTTCAAGGAGATCGTGGACGCGCTCGGCGGCATCAACGTGGACGTGGAGAAGGGCTTCACCACGTTGTACGCGCTCAACGGCAGCCGGACGTTCAAGGCCGGACGGCAGAAGATGGACGGGGCGGCCGCGCTTGACTACGCACGCGAACGGCACGCCTTCGCCGACGGCGACTTCGCCCGGATCAAGCACCAGCAGCAGGTGATCAAGGCGATCCTGGACAAGGCGGCGTCCGGCGGCACGCTCGCCAACCCGGCCAAGCTCAACTCCTTCGTCAAGGCGACGGCGGACGCGGTCGCCGTGGACAAGAAGTTGAACCTTGTGGACCTTGCCTCCGAGATGCGTGACCTGCGCAGCGGCAACCTGACGTTCCTCACCTGCCCGGTGAAGGGCACCGGCATGATGGGCACCGAGAGCGTGGTGCTGGCCGACAAGGAAAAGGCCGCTAAGGTCTTCGATGCGGTCCGCAACGACAACGTTCCGGGAATCCTTGCCGCCGCAAAGTAGGAGAAGGAACTGGCTTGGCGGCTATGGTGGCACGACCCGGTCGATCGTAGAGTTCGGTCGCCCTTCTGGTCGGGACGCATGACCGAGGGCTTTTACGGGGAGGTCCACTAGTGTCAGGCCATCCGGCGACCAGCCATTCGTCCACGCCGCCCGTCGGCGGGGACGATCTTGACGTGCCGGGCGACGAGGGCCGCCTCTACGGGGGCGCCCCACCCGTGCCGCAGACGAGGGCGCCTGGGGTTCGGGCGCAGGCCAAGGTCGAGGTGCCCGGTCTGGGCACCACCGCCGTCCTGCCGTACGCGAGGTCGCGCACCTCGTCGCGCACCCGGTGGCTGCGGGCGTGGATGATGAATGCGCCCGTCGACGCCGTCGCGCTGATCGCTCCGCTGCTGCTGAGCCAGAGCTACTGGCGCGGGACGCTTGCCAACGCCGTCCTGACCGTGGCCCTGTTCGCGGCCGGCGGCCTCTACCGGCCGCGCCGTCACGTGAGCATCCTCGACGAGTTGCCGAGCCTCTGCGGACGGCTGCTGGCCGCCGCCTCGGTGGTGGCCATCATCGCTGCGGAACGCCACGCCTCCGTGACGTACGTCAGCGGGTTCATGCGCGATGTCGCGGTGTCGGCGTTGCTGGTGATCCTCGGACGTGCGGCAAGCAGGTCCTTCACCGTCCTGTCCCGCAAGCGTCGGTGGGCGGAGCACAACGCCCTCGTCGTCGGCGGCGGGCCGATCGGCCTCGAGATCGCCCGGTTGCTGCGTCGCTACCCTCAGTACGGCCTGCGGTTCGTCGGCTGTGTCGACGCTCCGTCACGCCAGAACAACGCGGCGCTCGCGCTGAGCGGGACGATGACGGACCTCGAGCACCTCGTCCGGCTGACGGAGTGCGAAGTCCTGGTCATCGCCGACCCGGACTGCGACGAGTCGACGCTCATGGAGACCCTGCTGCAGCCCCGCAGCTCGCGCTGTGATCTCTGGGCCGTGCCGCGCCTGTGGGGCTCGCGCTCCCACGGCGGTTACCCCGACCACATCGGCGCGTTCCCGATCGTCAAGATCGGCGACATCACGCTGAGCGGCCCCCGGTGGGCCATCAAGCGGGCGTCCGACATGTTCTTCGCCGGGTTCGCGCTCCTGCTGTTGAGCCCGGTGCTGCTGCTCTGCGCCCTCGCCACGTTCATCGATGGTGGCCCCGGGATCTTCTTCTATCAGGAGCGGATCGGCCGGTACGGCAAGCCGTTCAAGGTCATCAAGTTCCGCTCGATGCGTCCTGTGAACGAGCAGGAGTCCCAGACCAACTGGTCCATCGCGCACGACAACCGGGTCGGCCCGATCGGCCGGTTCATGCGCCGGACCTCGCTGGACGAGCTGCCCCAACTGTGGAACATCCTGCGCGGCGACATGAGCGTGGTCGGCCCTCGGCCGGAGCGGCCGTACTTCGTGGAGAAGTTCTCGGCCGAATACCCGGACTATGCGGCACGCCACCGCGTCCCCGTCGGGCTCACCGGCCTTGCCCAGGTCAGCGGCTTGCGCGGCGACACCCCGATCTCCGACCGTGCCCGGTTCGACAACTACTACATCGAGAACTGGTCGCTGTGGTTGGACGTCAAGGTGGTGCTCCGCACCGTCTCGGAGGTCTTCCGCGCCGGCGGTCGCTGACCAGACGCCGAAACGCCGCGGGTGGCGGCGCCGACGGAGTTTGCATCGTCGGCGCCACCACCCGCGGCGTTGTCAGTTCAGGCGGTGGGTGTGGTCTTGAGGGGTTCCCACCAGGTGCGGTTGTCGCGGTACCAGGTGACGGTGTCGGCGAGGCCGGC
>NZ_JBNCNO010000013.1:0-71466 GCF_049847025.1 Micromonospora sp. DT231
AACCCGATCTGCTCCCGCTCCAGCGGGCTCAACCTCGACGCCATAACCACCCCAACGAAGATCACGGAAGGGTGTTGCAACCACCAGTTGAGCCCGCCTGTCGCGACAGAAAGTGCAAGATCGCGGAGCAGGGGCAGTCCGAGCCTGGCAATCACCTAGTCTTGGTGCTGGGTTTGGGGCTTTACGGGCGTTCTGTTGCAGGCCACAGCTTCGTGGTCGGCGAGGCGGCGCGGTTGACGAGCAATGGTCCCGCCTACAGCGACGGTGTTGTCCTGGATCTCAACGTGGTTGCGGTGGCGCTGCGCCGGCCAGGCACGACCTCGATCACCAACTGCCCCTCGGGCACGGTGCACGAGTCGCCCCCTTTGCTCTGCACCCCAATAGGCACCGGTCGCAGACCGTAGCCGTCGCGCCCGCGGGTGCAGAGCAAAGGATTCCCCGACCACCCCCGGACAGGCAGAGCCGGCCCCGTCGACCGGCACCCCACGTACCTCTGGCCGACCACCCTGGGTCGAAGGACAAGACCACCCGGCACAACAGCATGATCAGCGAGAGAGTGCCCATTGACGAACAACCGCTCGCCCTAACGCAACGGCGTTGACATCCTGGTTCGAGCGCGATCATCGCGGCCCGGCCCAACGCGATGGTTCGGCTGGTCAGGCCTTTCGGCGCATTTGTAGTTCGGTCAGGGCTGGGACGGTGGGGTGGGGGACGCGTACGCCCGTGTCGGTGAAGCCCAACCGTTGGTAGGCGCGGTAGGCACGGTCGTTGCCGACCACCACCTCCAGCAGCAACTCCAATCGGCCACAGGCACGGGACCAGGCGGCCACCCCGTCGATCAGCTCGCCGAGCAGTCCGCTGCCCCGCCAGGCCGGCGTGACGTAGACGGCGTAGATCACGGTGAGCCCGGGTTCGTTGTGCGAGACCGTGCCACCGGCGTGCCCGACGAGCCGGCCACCCGGGTCGGCGATGAACTGCGCGTTGCCGGGGCCGGCCGAGGTGTACGCGACCCGGGCGGCGAACTCGGTGTGCGGCCGGGCCGCCGCATCCGCCAGGGTCTCCAGGAAGGCCAACGGCGCGTCGGCGAGCATCTCCAGACGCAGTGCCCGCATCCGGGCGGCGTCCTCCGGCCGGACCCGGCGGATCTCCGCCTGCCGTAGGGACGTCGCGCCCGTATCGGTGGTCATGCCCGCATGCCTACCACAGGGCCGGCGGCCGTCACGGCCGTCCCCGCTCCCGGTGGCCCGGCGTCACGGCCCGTCCCCGTTCCCGGCGGCCCGGTGGTGCGGCGTCCGGCGGCCCGGTCCGCCCGCTGGCGCGGCGGCGGGGCTTCCGGGAGCTGTGTCGGGCAATCGCCGACATGGATCCGGTGGATCGAGAAGTCGGCCGACAGGCGCAGTCCGATCGCCCCGGAATATGCCCGATCTGCGGCCGTGCGCGGCTGTCACTCCTCGTGTAGCGTGCGATTTCGGTCACCTTTTTCAATGGTCGCCATCGATCGCTGAGGGTGGTGGCCGGTGGGCGTCCGGCCGTGCCGTGCGCCAGGTCAGGCAACGCCGCGCATAGTGAGGGAAGTGCACCGTGGCACAGGGCTCCGTGAAGTGGTTCAACGCCGAAAAGGGCTATGGATTCATTGCCGTCGACGGCGGTCAGGACGTGTTCGTTCACTTCTCCGCGATCGAGATGGACGGCTACAAGGCGCTGGACGACGGCCAGCGGGTGGAGTTCGAGATCGCCCAGGGTCAGAAGGGCCCGCAGGCCGAGCACGTACGCGTCATCGCCTGAGCTTTCCTCCTTGATCGGCTCCGCGCGTCGGGGCTGCGACACGGGCGCACAACCGGGAAGATCGTGGCCGTTCCAGCCAATGCTGAGGAGCGTTCATGACTGACCAGTGGCCCCCGCCCACCCCACCCTCCGGGCCGGGGGAGCCGGGTCCGTCCGATCCGACCGTGCCGGCTGTGCCGTCCGATTCGACCGTGCCGTCCGATCCGACTGTGCCGTCCGATCCGACTGTGCCGTCCGATCCGACCGTGCCGTCCGATCCGGCTGTGCCGTCCGATCCGACCGTGCCGTACGGCAGTTCCGGCCTGACTCCGGAGACGCCATCCGAGCTGCGGCCGGGCGTACCTCCGGTCGGCCCGCCGCCCGGCTGGGATCCGGCGCAGGGCGCCTGGGGTGCGCCGCCGCCGGGTTGGACGTTCCCGCCCACCGGCGGCTACCCGCCCGGGTCGGGTCCCTACGGTGCAGTGCCCTGGTATCCGGGGTCGCCGGTTGGCTGGTACCCGCCGGATTACGGATTCGACCCGAACGACCCCCTTGTCACTCCCCGCGGCGCCGGCCTGGCCGGCTGGTTCAACAGGTGTCTGGGAGCGTTGCGCCGCAGTTGGCGGCAGTTGGTGCCCATCATGCTGCTCACCCAGGTGTTGCCGGCGGCCGTGCTCGCGGTGATCGCCCTGGGCCTCGACCCGACCTCAAGATGGGAAGCCCAGGTCGGGGCGGACCCGAATCCCGTGCTGCCGGACACCTTCGGCGTCGATCTGGCGGGTCTCCTCGCGGTGGGGATCGGCGGCAGCCTGTTGCTCGGGCTGGTGCAGGCCATCGGGTGGGCCGCCGGCAGTTGGGTGATCACGCAGCAGGCGTCCGGTCAGCCGGGCAACCTGGAATCGGCGCTGCGGTACGGCGTCCGTCGGGCACTCGGGCTCTGGGGCTGGACCCTGTTGATCAGCTTGATCGCCGGCGTCGGTTTCTGTTGCTGCGTGCTGCCGGGTATCTATCTGACGTTCGCGCTGAGCATGGCCGGCCCGGTCTATCTCTTCGAACGCCGCGACCCCATCGGCCGGTCGTTCCGGATGTTCCACGACCGACTCGGCCTCCTGCTCGGTCGGGTGGCTCTGGTGGCCCTGGCGGTCATCGTCGTCAACGTGATCACCGGTGCCCTGGAGGGGGCGGGCACCCCCCTGTTCGGCACCGATCCCCTCAGGTCGCCGGGTACGGCCGCCGGGGTGGTGGCGGTGATCGGGGTCACCGCCGTGCTGGCGCTGCCCGCCCACCTCGCCCAGATGATCGGTCTGCTGGTGACGTACGCCGAGCAGCGAGCCCATGAGGCGCCGGTGAACACCGCTGGACTGGCCGCGGAACTCGGCTGAGCGGCGGCATCGTGCTTGCACTCGGCAGGGGAGAGTGCTAAACAAGTCATTGGCACTCGCATACCGTGAGTGCCAATGGTCGGGACGGTGGGGCCAGGTTGCACCGGCGTGGAGACGCCGGGGCGACACATGGCCGGTCGTCGCGGGCTATCCGGCCCGGCCGAAGGACGTCGTCGTCGCCAGGTGGCGACGTCCCAAGGTGCGTACACCAGGCGGCCCATCCGGGGCACACATCTCGGGTGGCCCGTGAGTGTCCAGGAGGACAACGCCGTATGGCCAAGATGATCGCGTTCGACGAAGAGGCGCGCCGCGGCCTCGAGCGGGGCATGAACCAGCTCGCCGACGCCGTAAAGGTGACCCTCGGCCCCAAGGGCCGCAACGTCGTGCTCGAGAAGAAGTGGGGTGCCCCCACCATCACCAACGATGGTGTGAGCATCGCCAAGGAGATCGAGCTCGAGGACCCGTACGAGAAGATCGGCGCTGAGCTGGTCAAGGAGGTCGCCAAGAAGACCGACGACGTTGCCGGTGACGGCACGACGACGGCGACCGTCCTGGCCCAGGCCCTGGTTCGCGAGGGCCTGCGTAACGTGGCCGCCGGCGCCAACCCGATGGCCCTGAAGCGGGGCATCGAGGCCGCGGTCGCGAGCGTCTCGGAGGAGCTGTCGAAGCTCGCCAAGGACGTCGAGACCAAGGAGCAGATCGCCTCCACCGCCTCCATCTCCGCTGGCGACAGCACCGTCGGCGAGATCATCGCCGAGGCGATGGACAAGGTCGGCAAGGAAGGCGTCATCACCGTCGAGGAGAGCAACACCTTCGGGCTGGAGCTGGAGCTCACCGAGGGTATGCGCTTCGACAAGGGCTACATCTCGGCCTACTTCATGACCGACCCGGAGCGTATGGAGGCCGTCTTCGACGACCCGTACATCCTGATCGCCAACAGCAAGATCTCGTCGGTGAAGGACCTGCTCCCGATCCTGGAGAAGGTCATGCAGTCGGGCAAGCCGCTGCTGATCATCGCCGAGGACCTGGAGGGCGAGGCCCTCGCCACCCTGGTGGTCAACAAGGTCCGTGGCACCTTCAAGTCGGTCGCCGTCAAGGCGCCGGGCTTCGGTGACCGCCGCAAGGCCATGCTGACCGACATCGCCATCCTCGCCGGTGGCCAGGTCATCAGCGAAGAGGTCGGCCTCAAGCTCGACGCCGCCAGCCTCGACATGCTGGGCCGCGCCCGCAAGGTCGTGGTGACCAAGGACGAGACCACGATCGTCGACGGTGCCGGTGACGCCGAGCAGATCCAGGGCCGGGTCAACCAGATCCGGGCCGAGATCGACAAGAGCGACTCCGACTACGACCGGGAGAAGCTGCAGGAGCGGCTGGCCAAGCTGGCCGGCGGCGTTGCGGTCATCAAGGTCGGCGCGGCCACCGAGGTCGAGCTCAAGGAGCGCAAGCACCGCATCGAGGACGCCGTTCGCAACGCGAAGGCCGCCGTCGAGGAGGGCATCGTCCCGGGTGGTGGCGTCGCGCTGGTGCAGGCCGGCAAGACCGCCTTCGACAAGCTCGACCTGGTCGGCGACGAGGCCACCGGTGCGAACATCGTCAAGGTGGCGCTGGACGCCCCGCTGCGGCAGATCGCCGTCAACGCCGGCCTCGAGGGCGGCGTCGTGGTGGAGAAGGTTCGTAACCTCGAAGCGGGTCACGGCCTCAACGCCGCCAACGGCGAGTACGTCGACCTGCTGGCCGCGGGCATCATCGACCCGGCCAAGGTGACGCGCTCGGCGCTGCAGAACGCCGCTTCCATCGCGGCGCTCTTCCTCACCACCGAGGCCGTTGTCGCGGACAAGCCGGAGAAGACCCCGGCTGCCCCGGCTGGCCCGGGTGGCGGGGACATGGACTTCTGAGTCCAGTTCCGACACCGAACGGGGCGGGCCGCTGACGCGGTCCGCCCCGTTCGTCGTCAGGTCGGCAGTGGGCGCTGGTTGCGCCGCTTCTGCGCCCGGCTGTACGGCGGAAGCAGTTGGATCGGCGCGTCCACCATCTCCCGTGGCTCCTCGATGACCGCCGACTCGTCGTCGGTGGTCATCTCGGCCAGTTGCTCGGCGTCGCCGTAGTCGAGCCGGTCGAACGGCAGTTGGCCGGGGAGTTCGCCGATCGGTTTCCAGGTGATCGGCGGGCCGTCCTCGGTCTGGTCGTCATCCGTGGTCATGGCTGCCTCCTCTACCAAAACGGTAGGGGGCGTCGATGGCCGACGCGGGCGAATGACCCAATACACTTTTTGCCCCGGTTACGCCGGCGGCAGGGCCCGCCGGTACAGGAAGAAGACCCGCTCGATCCGGGCACCCGCGCTGCCGGAGTAGAACGGCACCGGCCCCACCCAGCCGATCTCCGCCCGGGTCAGCCCCGCCGCCCGCTGGTCGGCCAGGCAGCGCCGCAACAGGACACCACCGATGCCCGACCCCTCGGCGGCCGGCGCGGTGCCCATCGGCCCGAACCAACTCGGCCGGGACGACCCGTACGCGGCGAAGCCGAGCATCTCTCCGCCCCGCTCCGCGAGGTGACAACCGGCGCCGTCCCGCCCCACCGATCCGGCCAGCTCGCCGTCCCAGGTGCCACCGAAGGTGGACCGGGCGAACGCGGTCAACGCCGGCAGGTCCGCCGGCTCCGCCCGGCGTACGGTGACGCCCTGATCGGCCAGCCGCCGCTCGGCCGCCTCGGTGGCGCGCAGTGCCGGCGACCCGTCGTACGACAGGTCCGCGGTCATGTTCCAGGCGGTCCGGTCCTGCTGGTAGCCCAGCGCGAGGGCGGCGCAGACCGCGGGGGTGTAGCGGACGTCGATGCCCGGCCACGCGTAGTACGGCGGGTTCCCGGCCAGCAGCACCTCCGTCGCCCCACGATCGGCCAGCACCCGCTCGGCCTGCCGCAGCAGTGCCCGGCCGACGCCCCGGCGACGGTGCTCCGGAAGGACGGCGACCAGGTCCACGTGCCCGGTACCCGGCTCGGTCGACGACACCGAGCAGAGCAGCACCCCGACCAGGTCCGCACCCCGGTACGCGCCCAGCCCCACCACCGGGCGGTCGGCGGCGGCGGCCCGGGGCCAGAGGACGTCCACGATTTCGGCCGCCTCGGCGGCGTCCTCGGGCAGGTCGAGGGCCCGCTCGCAGAGCCGCGCCACGGTGGTGGCCAGGTCGGGGGTCAGTTCGGTGACGGTGATCTCGGCGTCCATGGTCGCCGACCCTAGATCACCGGGCGCCGGTCCGCGTACCTCACCGCCGGGCGGCCTGAACGGCCGCGTAGGCGTCGACCTGGCCCGAGCCGGTGACGTTCGACGGGCCGCCGCAGGCGTCGGAGGGACTGTCGGAGCGGTAGGTGGGCGTCGCCTCCGTCGCGGTGTCCCGCAGGATCTGCCGGGTGCGGTCCACGTCGCCGACGAGCGCCGGGTTCGCCGACCACATCAGCGCGACCACCCCCGCCACCTGCGGGGTCGCCATCGAGGTGCCGTCCAGCGCCGCGTACGTGCCGCCCGGCATCGCCGACACCACACCCACACCGGGGGCCAACACGTCCGGCTTACCCGCAGCCCCTGGCACCGGACCGCGCGACGAGAACTCCGCGACCCGGCGTTGGTCGTCCACCGCGCCCACCGTCAGCACGTCGGCGTACGGCGCCGGCGGGTCGTCGATCGACGCGCACCACGGCCCGGTGTTGCCGGCGGCGGCGACCACGAAGATCCCGGCGGCGTCCAGCGCGGCGGTGGCCGGCCGCAGCACACCCCTGTCGCAGCCCTCGATCGGCGGGCAGCCCCACGAGTTGGTGAGCACCTGCGGGGCACGCTCCGGACGACCGTCGGTGAACGGGTCGCCCCCGGCCGGGAAGGGCGCCAGCATGAACTGGAGACAGTCCAGGTAGTGCGCGGGGCTGCCCAGGTTGCGGTCCAGGTTGACGCAGCCCACCCACTGCGCGTCCGGTGCCACCCCGATGCCGTCCCGCCCGACCGCGCTGCCCACCGTGTGGGTGCCGTGCCCGCCCTGGTCGGTCGGGCTCCGGGTGCCGTCCCACGGGTCGTACCAGGAGTCGTCGCCGCCACGGAAACCGGCGCGCAGGGCCGGATGGGTGCCGTCCACACCCGAGTCGGAGCTGCCGACCACGACGCCGGTGCCGGTCACCCCGAGCTGGGACCACACCCGGTCGGCGCCGATCTGGCGGATGTTCCACTCCGGGCCGGTGGGCTTTGGCGCACTGCCCCGGCTCTGCCCGGCCGGGGCCGGCAGCGGGCGCAGGCGCTGACTGACAAGTACCCGGGCCACCTCCGGCCGGCGGGCGAGCCGGGCCCGCACCGCCGGGCCGCCGTCCACCTCGACCGCGTTGACCAGGTAGTACGACACCGGGTCGAGTCGCAGACGGTTCAGCCCCCGCAGCAGGTCGGCCTGGCTTTGCTCGGCGGTCGTCACCAGCCGCCGGTAGACCTCCGCCGCGCGGGCGTCCCGCCCGGCCCGACCCGGCTGCCCGGCCGGCAGTCCGGTCAGGTCGGCCTGTGCGCGCAGCACCACGAACAGCCGCTCGCCGTACAGGCCGGGCTGGCCGGGGCCCAGGTCGACCACGCCGAACGCCACCAGCAGCACCACGGCCGCCACCGCCGCGACCCGACGGCTCGGGGTGCGTGCCGTCGGCCGGGCGAGCAGCACCGCGTACCCGATGGCGACCAGGACCGCGACGGCGAGCCCGACGCCGGCGGCGGCCGCCACCCAGAACGGGACGTCGCGGGTGCCGACCAGCAGCAGCGTGATCTCCTCCGGGTCGGTGAAGGCCAGCGGGCCGAGCACGGCCAGGCCCACCAGCCAGCCGGTCGCCGATCGGCCGGCGCGCGCGGCGTCGGCGGGGTCGGCGGTGGGCCGCCACGTCGCGGCCCAGAGCGCGGCCAGGGCGAAACCCGCAGGTGGCAGGGTCAGCAGTGCGGGCAACTGCGCGCCGGACTGGCCGGTACCGGCCGCGACCAGCAGCAGCGCCACCCCGGCGACCAGGCCGCCGACCACCACCAGCCGAGCCGGCCGGGGCGGTCGGCCGACCGCGAACCGGGACCAGAAGGTGGCGTCGAGCAGGGTCGCGGCCAGCACCCCGAGCGCGGCCGCCGCCAGCAGCGCGAGCGCCGTCTCCAGCAGGCCACCGAGCGCACCCAACCAGGCCCACGGCAGCAGCAGGGCCAACCCGGCGGCAATCGCGAGCAGCGGCACCGCGCCGAGCCGCCGTGACCACCTGACCGGCTCCGCGTTCCCGGTGGCCCCGGGCCGCGTGACGTCGCGGTCTCCGGTGGCCTCGGGCCGGGCCGGGTCGCGGTCTCCGGTCACTTCGGGCCGGGTGGCGTCGCGGCTTCCGGCGGTCCCGGGCCGCGCGGGGTCGCCGTCGTCGGTGGGCGCCGGGCCGCCGACAGCGCCGGCCGCTGCGGGGTACGCCGCCCGGCGCGCCGACCGGCGCACGGCGAGCGCGCCGAGCAATGCGACACCGGCCAGCGCGGCGAGGTACGCCTCGTGGTGCACCGGCGGCACGACCCGCAGCACTGTGAGCACCCCGAGGACGAGTGCGGCGGTCAGCCAGAGCCGCCCGGTGGCCCGGACCGTCGTGGAGCGGGGCAGCATGGCCAGCAGCAGGGCGGGTGTGCCCACCAGCACGACGGCGGCCAGGCCGAGCACCGGCCAGAGCCAGCCGACCCGGTCCCGCCCGAAGCCCAGCAGCAACTGGTCGGTCAGCCAGCCACCGGTCTGGGTGGCCACGGTGACCGCGACCGTCCAGCAGCCGACGAACACGGCCGCGACGACCGGCCATGGGGAACTGCGGTCGCTGACTCCGGGGTACGCGGGGTGACCGTGCATCCGAGAACCTTACGACCACGATGAACGGTTCCCGCTCCGCGTCGACGTGCCGTGCGGTGATCAAGTGATGAGAAATAGGTCTGGAGCGCCGCTGACACCTACTTTTCATCACCTGATCGAGGAGTGGGAGCGGCGGCTGGAACTGATCATCGAACCGGGCGACGGCCG
Organism: Micromonospora sp. DT231; assembly: GCF_049847025.1. Lineage (NCBI taxonomy): Bacteria > Bacillati > Actinomycetota > Actinomycetes > Micromonosporales > Micromonosporaceae > Micromonospora > Micromonospora sp. DT231. The sequence goes on from NZ_JBNCNO010000013.1 coordinate 9,173, forward strand.
GGCGGCGAATGTCGACACGGTGGCATGGCGGTTACGGTGGACGGGTGCGTGACCCCAATATCTCCCGATCCGTCGCCGGTCAGCTCTCGCCGGTCCGCCGTGCGTCCGACCTGCGGCGGCTGCGCGCCGAGCGCTTCGACGTGCTGGTCATTGGTGGCGGGGTGACCGGTGCGGGGGCCGCCCTGGACGCGGCGTCCCGGGGCCTGAAGGTGGCGCTGGTCGAGGCGCGTGACCTTGCCGCCGGCACCTCCAGCCGGTCCAGCAAACTCATCCACGGTGGCCTGCGCTACCTGGAGCAGTTGGAGTTCCACCTGGTCCACGAGGCGCTCACCGAGCGCGGGCTGCTGGCCACCCGGCTCGCGCCGCACCTGGTACGCCCGGTGCCGATCATGGTGCCGCTGCCGGCCGGGCGGGGCCTGCGGGACCTGCCGGCCCGGATCCTCCGCCGCTCGTACTACGGCGCGGGGGTGGCCGCCTACGACGCCTTCGCCGGGATCTTCGGCGGCGGCCGCGGCATGCCCCTGCACCGGCACCTCACCCGGGAGGGCGCACGGCGGATCTTCCCGAGTCTGCGGCCCGACGCGCTCGCCGGGGCGATCCGCTACTACGACGGGCAGGTCGACGACGCCCGGTTGGTGGTCACGCTGGCCCGTACCGCGGCCAGCCTCGGCGCCACGGTGGTGAGCAGCGCGCGCGCCGTCGGGCTGATCCGGCAGGCGCGTGAGGTGACCGGCGTACGCGTGCGCGACCTGGAGGCGCCGCAGGGCTCGCCGGACGCGGAGTTCGAGGTGTACGCCCGTACCGTCATCGCCGCCACCGGGGTGTGGAGCGACGACATGTCGCGGATGCTCAACGACGTGGGCCTGCGGCCCGGCGTCCGGGTGCGTGCCTCCAAGGGGGTGCACCTGGTGGTGCCCCGCTCGGCGATCACCGGCGAGACGGGGCTCATCCTGCGGACGGCGAAGTCGGTGCTCTTCGTCATCCCGTGGGGCGGGCACTGGATCATCGGCACGACGGACACCGACTGGCGGCTGGACCGGTCCCACCCGGCCGCCTCGGCCCGCGACATCGACTACCTGTTGGAGCAGGTCAACACGGTGCTGGACCGGCCGTTGACCACGGACGACATCGAGGGGGTGTACGCCGGGCTGCGCCCGTTGCTGGCCGGCGAGGCCGACTCGACCTCGAAGCTCTCCCGTGAGCACGCGGTCTTCGAGCCGATGCTCGGGCTGCTGCTGGTGGCCGGTGGCAAGTACACGACGTACCGGGTGATGGCGTCCGACGTGGTCGACCGGGCCGCCCGCCGGCTCGGCGGCACCCGCCCGTCGCGTACGGCCGATCTGCCGTTGCTCGGTGCGGACGGTTACCCGGCGATGTGGCGGGACCGGGCCGACCTGGCCCGCCGGCACGGTGTGCCGGTGGGCGTGGTGGAGCATCTGCTGGAGCGGTACGGCACCCTCACCCTGGACCTGTTGGCGCTCATCGACGCCGATCCGCTGCTCGCGTCTCCGCTGGCCGGTGCGCCGGAGTACCTGACGGCGGAGGTCGCCTACGCGGCGCGGGCCGAGGGTGCGCTGCACCTGGAGGACGTGCTGACCCGGCGGACCCGGATCTCGTTCGAGACCAGCCACCGGGGGTTGGAGTCGGCGGAGCACACCGCCGAGTTGATGGGCGCGGTGCTCGGCTGGGACGCGGCGACTCGGGCCCGGGAGGTCGAGCACTACCGCGCACGGGTGGAGGCGGAGCGGCAGTCGCAGTTGATGCCTGACGACGCGGCGGCGGACGCGGCCCGGCTCGGCGCTCCGGACGTCAGGGGTTTCGCGGCCGACCGGGGCGGCGACGATCAGGCTGAGCTACGGCCGTCCGCTAGGTGACGAATTGTAACGTTACCGATGGGTAACCATCGATACCGGCCCGGATGGTGGTTTCGAACGCTACCTACGGTGGGGTAGGTTTCCGCGCGTGCTTCTCCGCGCGCACCCTCGTCTCCTTCTACCGGTCCTCGCCGCCGTCGTCGTTGGTGCCCTGACCGGGTGCTCGCTGTTCGACCGGGAGCCGCGCGGCAATCCGGCGGCACAACCGTCCGCCTCGGCCGGTGGCGGCGCGCAGTTGGAGATCCCCACCACGGTCGCCGTCGGCCAGGTCAGCCTGATTCAGCGGCTCGGCGAGGACGGCCCACTGCGCACCCTGAGCGTCGAACGCGACGGCGCGTGGCAGTGCCTCGACTGCGCCGGTGACGGGGTCACCTCCCGGGGCACCCTCGCCCCGGAGCTGACCGAACGGCTCCAGGTGCTGTTGGCCAACCCGGCACTCGCCGACGAGACCGACCAGGCCCGGAGATACCGCAGCACCTGCATCGACGCGCTCACGTCCAGCCTGCTCACCTCGACCGGGCTGATCACCTCACAGGACTGCCCGGGTGAGGAGCGCACGCCGGTCGCCGGGGAGATCCTGCTGCTGCTCACCCAGGCGACCCCGGCCGAGGTCAAGGGCTGACGCCACACCAGCTCAGAGCACCTTGCCCGGGTTGAGCAGACCAGCCGGGTCCAGCGCCGACTTGATCGCCTGGTGTACCCGGACGCCGACCGGCCCGATCTCCCGAGCCAGCCAGTCCCGCTTGAGCAGCCCCACCCCGTGCTCGCCGGTGCAGGTGCCGCCCAGGTCCAGACCGAGGCGCATGATCTCGTCGAAGGCCCGCCGGCCCCGCTCCACGCTCACCGGGTCGGCCCGGTCGACCACGATGTTCGGGTGCATGTTGCCGTCCCCGGCGTGCCCCACCACGCCGATCGGCACCTCGCACTCCACGGCGATCCGGGCCACCCCGTCCAGCAGCGCGGCGAGCGAGCCGCGCGGCACCGCCACGTCGTCGATCACCAGACCGCCGTTGCCGCCCGGGTAGGCGTCGGCCGCGAACTTCTCCATCGCCGGGTGGGCCAGCCGCCGGGCCTGCAACAGCGCCGCGGCCTCCACCGCGTCGGTGGCCGCGTACACCTCGTCGGCGCCGGCCGCCGCGCACACCTCGGCCAGGGCGGCCAGGTCGTCGGCTGCCCGGCTGCCGGTGTCCGCGGCGGCCAGCAGCAGGGCCTGCGCGTCGGTCCGCAGCCCCATCGGCTGGTACGCCTCGATCGCCCGCAGGTGGGTCTGGTCCAGCAGTTCCAGCAGGCTGGGGGTGAGCCCACGGGCCGCGATCTCGGCCACCGCCGCGCCGGCCGCCGCAGTGGAGCCGAAGACCGCCACCAGGGTCAACGACTCGGCCGGGGCCGGTCGCAGCGCCACGGTCACCTCGGTGATCACCCCGAGGGTGCCCTCCGAGCCGACGAAGAGCCGGGTCAGGTCGTAGCCGGCCACCCCCTTGGCCGTCCGCCGGCCGGTGCGCAGCACCTCACCCGAGGCGAGCACCACCTCGAGGCCAAGCACGTACTCGGTGGTCACCCCGTACTTCACGCAGCACATGCCGCCCGCGTTCGTGGCCACGTTGCCGCCGATCGTGGACGACTCCCAGGAGCCGGGGTCGGGTGGGTACCAGAGCCCCTGCTTGGCCACCGCTCCGGCGAGCGCCGCGTTGACCACTCCCGGCTGGACCACAGCGATCCGGCTCACCGGGTCGATCTCCCGGATCTCGTCCATCGCGACGGTGCTCAACACCACCGCGCCGTCCACCGCGTTCGCCGCGCCGGCCAGCCCCGTCCGCGCGCCCTGCGGCACCACGGGTACGCCGTGTCGCGCCGCCGCCCGGACCACCGCGACCACCTGTTCGGTGCTGCGCGGACGGGTCACCACGAGCGGGGTGCCGGCCGCGCACAGGTCCGCCTCGTCCCGCTCGTGCATGCGCAGCAGGTCCGGGTCGGTGAGCACGGCGTCGGCACCGAGCGCGGCGCGGAGATCGTCCAGGAGCGTGGTGGGGGCCATGAAACCGAGGCTAGGTCGCCGGCAGCCGATCATCAACGTGATCAACTACGCGGGATAGCTTGGACGTCATGCTCTACCTGGACCGGCCGGCCTGGCCGTGGCGCGGGCGGCTCTGGTCACACCTGATCAGCGACGTCTCGTACGCCGAGCTGCACGCCTTCGCCGAGACGCTCGGCGCGCCCCGGCGCGGCTTCGACCGGGACCACTACGACATCCCCGCCGACCGGTTCGCGGCGGCGGTGTGGCTCGGCGCCCAGGTGGTGCCGAGCCGGGAGCTGGTCCGGTTGCTCCGCGCCGCCGACCTGCGCCGCCCGAAGCACCTGGTCAGCCCTCGCCCGTCGGCGGCACCGCAGCGGTGAGCGTGGCCAGTTCGCGGCGCACGTTGCCCCGGGCCGGCTCCTCCCAGCGGGCCGCCAGCGGCGGCAGCCGGAACAGCGCGGGCAGCGCCAGCAGGCCGGCCAGCACCGCCGCCCGTCCAGCCCGGAAGGCCGGCTCCGGCACGTGCGCGTACTCCCGTCGGATCGCCGTCGCGTACCTGTCGTACGCCGCCGGGGGCGCGGCCAGCACGGCGAGGTCCGCGTCGCAGAGCAGCGCGCCGTCCCGGTCGTCCGGACCCACCACGTGGCCGGCGGTGAGCAGCACCAACCGGCGTACCTCGGCCGCCGTGGCCACCGGCACCCCGAGCCCGCTGAGCACGCTCTCGGCCAGCGCGGCGCTGTCCTGTTCGTTGGCGTCACCCGTGGCCCGCGGGTCGTAGACCGCGTCGTGCCACCAGGCCGCCAGCCGGACCAGGTCGGGTCGGTCGGCCAGCTCGGCGTGCCTGTCCACCACGTCGAGCACAGCCGTCAGGTGAGCGACCGTGTGGTACTGCCGGTGCGGCTCCTGCCACCTCTCGAGCAGCAGTTCCCCGGCCCGGGTCCACCCCGCACCCGGCTTCGCACCAGCACCCCGGGCTGCCGCCCGCCACCGCTTGAGCAGATCGGCCACCGGCCGAGTCTGCCGCATCCGGGCACGGCGCGCGACGCGGAAGGATTCAGCCGGCCCGTCCCGGGTAGTCGCGCCCATGGCCGTGGCCCGGGACAAGCGACCACCAGTGGTGCGACGTACCGCGCTGCGCGACGGGCTGGTGGACGTCGACGGCGCACGGATCGCCGAGGCCACCGAGCAACTGCGCGATCGGGGCCGGGCCACCCTGCACGACCGGCTGCACCGGGTGCGGATGGCCGGCGGCCTGGCCGTGCAGGCGGGGCTGGCCGCCGGGCTGGCGTACCTGATCTCGCACAAGGTGCTCGGCAACCCGCAACCGGTCTTCGCGCCGATCTCCGCGGTCGGCACCCTCGCCGCGTCGGTAGGTCAGCGGTTCCGCCGGACCATCGAGCTGATCGTCGGGGTGGGGATCGGGGTGGCCATCGGCGACTTCCTGATCTATTTGCTCGGCACCGGGGCCTGGCAGCTCGGCCTGGTGGTCACCGTCGCGATCCTGTTCACGATCTTCGCCGGGGCGAGCGTCGCCATCGTCATCCAGGCGGCGGCCACGGCGGTGCTGATCGTGACGCTGAGCCCGTCCACCCAGAATCTGGAGATCCCGCGCTTCGTGGACGCCTTCCTCGGTGGTGGAGTCGCGCTCCTGGTGACCGCCGTGCTGCTGCCGCTGAACCCGCTCCGGGTGATCAACCGGGCCGCCCGGCCAGCGCTGGACCTGCTCGCCGCCCAGCTCGACGCCACCGCGGACGGGTTACGCGGCCGGGACCGCGCCACCGTCCAGCGGGCCCTGGACCGGCTGCGCAACAACAAGGAGGAACTGGCCACGTTGGCCGAGGCGATCGAGGGGGCGAAGGAGACCGCCACCCTCTCCCCGGCCCGCTGGCACCGCCGCAGCGAACTGATCCACTACGCGGAGGCGGCCGACCCGATCGACCGGGCGATGCGCAACACCGGCACGCTGATCCGTCGGTCCGTCACGTTGATCGAGGACGAGGAGCCGGTGCCCGATCCGATGCCGGACGCGATCGGCCACCTCGCCGAGTCGGTCCGGCTGCTCAAACACGAGTTCGCCGCCGGTGAGGAACCGGAGAAGGCCCGGGAACGGTCGTTGCGTGCCGTCAGCGAGGCCGGCCGGGCGTACGGCGCCGGCGTCGGCTTCTCCGGCAGCGTGGTCGTCGCCCAGATCCGAACCACCGCCAGCGACCTGCTGGTGGCCTCCGGGATCGAACAGGAGGAGGCGAACCGGTGGATCCGCACCGCCTTCGGGGAGCAGGAACGCCCGATGGGTGAGCCGGCCGAGCCGGGCGAGGCGCCGAAACCGCCGACCGCCCCGCCCGTCGGCTGACCGTCTACCGCGCCTCAGCCCAGCTCGGCGAGCGCGGCGAGCAACAGGTCCACCTGCTCGACGGTGCTGCCCAGGCCGATGCTGGCGCGTAACGCCGTGGGCGGCAGGTCCCGTCGGCCGGTACGCCCCGCCGCCTCGGCGAGCAGCCGCCGGGCCAGCGGGTGGGCACAGAACAACCCGTCGCGTACGCCGATCCGGTGCGCGGTCGCCAGCCGCGCGGCCACGTCGGCGGAGTCCCAGCCGGCGACCACGAACGAGACGATGCCCACCCGGGGCGCGTCCGGGCCGAAGGTGCGCAGCTCCACCACGTGCGGCAGCGCCTCGATACCGGTGCGCAGTCGCGCCAGCAGCGCCTGCTCGCGGGCGGCCAGCGCGACCCGGTCGGCCGCGCCGAGCGCCGCGCACACGGCCGCCAGCGCGACCGCGCCGAGCAGATTCGGGGTGCCACCCTCGTGTCGGGCCGGACCGCTTGCCCAGGTCACGTCGTGGGTGGCCGGGCCGACGTGGCTGGTGGCGCCCCCACCCGCCAGGTACGGCGGAGCGGCGTCCAGCCAGTCCGCCCGGCCGATCAGCACACCCGCACCGAACGGCGCGTACAGCTTGTGACCGGACACGGCCAGGTAGTCGACGTCGAGCGCGAGAAGGTCGACCGGGGCGTGCGGGGCGAGCTGCGCGGCATCGAGCACGATCCGGGCACCGTGCCGGTGTGCCACCCGGGCCAACTCGGCGACCGGCCACCGCTCACCTGTCACATTGCTCGCACCGGTCACCGCGACCAGCACCGGCAGCGCCGGGTTGCTGCCCCGGCGCAGCTCGGTGAGGGCGGCGGCGAGGTCGCGTACCGCCCCGGCGGGATCGGCGGGGACGGGCAGCCGTACCGAACCGCGTGGCCAGGGCAGCAGGTTGGCGTGGTGCTCGCCCGCGAAGGTGACCACAGTGGTGCCGGCCGGCAGCGACCGGGCCAGCAGGTTGAGCGCGTCGGTGGTGTTGCGGGTGAAGATCACGTGATCGTCGGCGCGGACGCCGAAGAAGTCACCCACCGTCTGCCGGGCCTGCTCGTACGCGAGGGTGCAGCGCCGCGACAGCGCGCCCGCGCCGCGATGCACGCTCGCGTACCAGGGCAGTAGCTCGGACACCGCGTCGGCGGCGGCCCGCGCGCACGGTGCGGTCGCCGCGTAGTCCAGGTTGATCTCACCTGGCACGCCGAGGACGTCGAGCGGCACCGACGCGGGCGCGACGGTGGGCAGGGTGGGCAGCGAGGGAACGAGGGTGACGGGCACGCCGGAACCTCCGGGGTCAGGGACCCCGGGTGCGGCATCGGGACGGGGTCCGCGCTTGCCCAGCACACCGATCGGGCTGGGCCCGGTCATCACCCGGGGCACCCCACCGCGAACTCGACGAGGGTTGCCGGCCAGCAAGCCGGGGCTGAACGCTGGCACTCGTGACCTCCCGGCAGCATAGCGGCAACCGATGCGACCGGACCAGCCGGCGGCGGATGGCTACGCTGACCGCATGGCCGACACCCCGCCCGGTACGCCCCTGCCGCCGTCGCCCGCGCCCGCGGCCCCGTCCGTCGGCCAGGCGCCCCGGATGCCGCTGCGCCGGCTCGGTTGGCGGCGGTTCCTGGCGTTGGCCGCGGTGGTGCTGCTCATCGCCGCCTGCGCGGTGTACATGGTCTTCACGCTCGGCCGGTCGCTCGGCGTCCAGGCCCTGGTGATCGGGGTGGCCGCCGCCATCCTGCCGGTGCCGGTGCTCGTCGCCTGCTTCCTCTGGCTGGACCGGTACGAACCCGAGCCGCTGAAATATCTGATCTTCTGCTTCGCCTGGGGAGCGTTCGTCTCCACCGCCGCCTCGCTCACGGTCAACGACTTCGCCGCCGGGCTGTTCGCCGACTGGGGGCTGCCCGACGCGCTCACCGGCGTGCTGGTGGCGCCGTTCATCGAGGAGCTGACCAAGGCGCTGGGCCCGATCCTGCTGCTGGTGTTCCGCCGGCGGGAGTGGTCCGGGATCACCGACGGCCTGGTCTACTGCGGGTTGTCCGCGGTCGGCTTCGCGATGGTGGAGAACATCCTCTACCTGGGCGGTCTGGGCTACGCGTCCGGAGCTGACCGGTACGGCCCGGTGACCGGCATCAACCAGGTCATCGGGATCTTCATCCTGCGGATCCTGCTGTTCGGGTTCGCCCACCCGCTCTTCACCTCGATGACAGGTGTGGGGCTCGGCATCGCGGCCCGGACGGCGGACCGCCGGGTCCGGGTTCTCGCCCCGATCGGCGGGCTGCTGCTGGCGATGATGTTGCACGGCACGTGGAACCTGCTGCCCACGCTGACCCAGGCCACCGGCGAGGCGGTGATCATGCTGTACGGCTTCCTGGGCCTGATGGTGCCTGTCTTCTTCGGCATGGTGGGTCTCGCGGTGTGGCTGCGCGCCTGGGAGGGGAGGCTCACCGAGCGGACCCTGCCGGACTACGTACGCGCCGGGTGGCTGAGCCCACCCGAGGTGGCCGCGCTGAGCAGTCTCGGCCGGCGGCACGCGGCCCGCAGTTGGGCGCGGCGGGTGGCCGGCGACGCCGGGGTGCGGGCGATGCGCGGCTACCAGTCCGCGGCCACCCGACTGGCCCTGCTGCGCGACGGCTCGCTTCGTGGCCTGGACCGCAAGCCCGCCGACCAGGAACGGACCGCGCGGGAGGAACGGGAGTTGCTGGACGCGATCGGTGCGTACCGGTCGTTCTTCGTCGGCCGCGACCCGCAGGCCCCGACGGGGATCTGGGACGGCAGCCGCTACCACCTGCGTTTCCCGGACGGCACCCAGCGTCCGGTGGACGCCCCGGACGAGCCGGTGGTGCCGATCCCGGTGGTGCTGGCCCCCGCGCCACCGCCTCCGGTGGGCTATGGCCCGCCCGGCTGGGCCGGTCCGCGCTCGGCGCCGCCGTGGCCGCCGGGTCACCCCTGACGGCAGGCGCCCCGGCCGGCGGTCTCAGGTCATCAGGGAGGTGAGGAAGTCACCGAAGCCCTGGAACATCGCCATCAGCGCGCCCCCGATGGCCTTGAAGATCTGCGCGGCGCCGTCCGGCCGGAAGGCCATGAAGTAGATCAGGAACGCGACACTGCCCCAGGTCAACAGCTTCTTCACGAATACTGGCATCGTCCCTCCCCAGGGCCACGGTCGCCGGATGGCTTCCCGTCGTGCGGCTGGGCAAACGATGCGCGGGGCGGCGTGGTGGCCGGGGGAGGTGCGTCAGAGGTAGAGGCCGGTGGGGTCGTTCTCGATCCGCTCGGCGGCCACCGCGTGCACGTCGCGTTCCCGCAGCAGCACGTACCCGCGGCCGTGCAGCTCGACCTCGGAGCGGTCGTCCGGGTCGAAGAGCACCCGGTCGCCGGAGACGATGGCGCGCACGTTCGGCCCCACCCCTACCGCCGTGGCCCAGGCGAGGCGCTTGCCGACCTGGGCGGTCGCCGGGATGACGATGCCGGCGGTGGAGCGGCGTTCGCCCTCGCTGCCCTCCATCCGCACCAGCACGCGATCGTGCAGCAGGCGAATCGGCAGGCCGGCGTCCAGATCATTGTCGGCGGTCACGCCGCAGACGCTACCGTGTGGCCGACGGCGGGTCCGCCGGTGGTTACGCCGGTGGTGGTCTGGGCATTGTGTGGCGGAACTGCCCTACGGTGTCCGGGACGGACGTATGCTCTCCGACCTGTCGCCGTTGGCGGGCCGGTTTCACTGCCAGGAGGTGCGCTTGAGCCGCTTCGAGCGGGTACGCGGGCGGCTTCGTCGCGCCTACCAGGCACGACAGGAGTCGGCCCCCGCCGACGAGGGCATTTCGGCCAACGAGTTGGATGACGTGTCGGACGCCGCCCGGGTGGCGTCGCCGGCCGTGCCGGGGCCGACCGCACCGCCGAGCGCCTCGGTCTACGGCGCGGAACCTCCGGTGGACCTGCACAGCTCGACCTCCAGCCGGGACGACGCCGACGTCCCGCACGGACTGCGGATCGCCGCCGCCTGGTGCTGGCGGCTGATCGTGATCGGTGTGGTGGCCTGGGCGCTGGTCAGGGTCGTCAGCACCGTCAAGATCGTGATCATTCCGCTGGCCATCGCGCTGCTGCTCTCCGCGCTGCTCGCGCCGGCGGTGGGCTGGCTGCTGCGGGCTCGACTGCCCCGGTCGCTGGCGACGGCGGTGGTGCTGGTCGGCGGTCTCGTCGCGGTGATCGGCACGCTGACGCTCGTGGTCAACGAGTTCATCCGAGGTGTGCCGGAGCTGAGCGAGAAGTCCTCGGAGGGCGTCCGGCAGATCCAGAACTGGCTCAAGACAGGTCCGCTGCACCTCTCCGACACCCAGCTCGACCGCTACATCGACGAGGCGCAGAGCTGGATCAACAACAACACCTCACGGTTCACGAGCGGTGCCCTGAGCACCGCCGCCACGCTTGCCGAGGTGCTGACCGGCACGCTCCTGGTGCTCTTCGCGACGTTCTTCTTCCTGCGCGACGGCAACCGGATCTGGCGCTTCGTGGTCCGGCTGTTGCCGGTGGCCGCCCGGTGGAAGGTCGACGACGCGGGCCGCGCCTCCTGGCAGACGCTCGTCGCCTACGTACGCGCCACGGTCCTGGTGGCCTTCATCGACGCGGTGGGCATCGGCATCTTCCTGGTCATCTTCGACATCCCGTTCGCCTTCCCGCTCGCCGCGCTCGTCTTCCTGGGCGCGTTCATCCCGATCGTCGGCGCGGCGCTCTCCGGTGGCGTGGCGGTGCTGGTGGCACTCGTCGACAGCGGCCCGGGTATCGCGTTGATCATCCTCGGAGCAGTGATCCTCGTGCAGCAGGTGGAGGGCCACATCCTCCAGCCGCTGATCATGGGACGAGCGGTCGCTCTGCACCCGCTCGCGGTGATCATCGGCATCGCCGCCGGTGTCGTCCTCGCCGGCATCACCGGAGCGCTTGTCTCCGTGCCGCTCATCGCGGTGCTGAACACCGCGGTGCGCCGGCTCGCCGCCCGGAGGGTCCCGGACACCCCGCCCGACGCCGTGGTCGTCGCCGCCCAGGCACCCTGACCCGCGCCAGGACGCGTCAGGACTTGGCGAGGCGTTGCAGGGCGCCGCGGGCCACCTCGGGGCGGGTCGTGTACCAGAACGGCGGCAGTGAGCGGCGCAGGAACGGCCCATAGCCACGGGCCGTCTCCAGCCGGGAGTCGAGCACCGCGACCACACCCCGGTCGCCGGTCGCCCGGATCAGCCGGCCCACGCCCTGGGCCAGTCGTACCGCCGCGATCGGCACACTGACCGCGGAGAAGCCGGAACCGCCGCCGGCGTCCACGGCCGCGGCACGGGCCGCCGCCAACGGCTCGTCCGGGCGCGGGAAGGGCAGCCGGTCGATGACGACGAGCTGGCAGGCGTCACCCGGCACGTCCACGCCCTGCCAGAGCGACATCACGCCGAACAGGCAGCTCGCCCGCTCCTCGCGGAAGCGGCGGACCAGCAGCGGCAGCGCCTCCTCACCCTGCAACAACACCGGCAGGTCGGTCCGCGCGCGCACCAGCTCCGCCGCCTGCTGCGCGGCCCGCCGAGAGGAGAAAAGCCCGAGGGTACGACCACCGAGCGCCTCGACCAGCGCGAGCAACTCCTCTCCGGCGGCGTCGGGCAGCCCGGAGACACTGGGGCGGGGCAGGTGCGCGGCGACGTACAGGATGCCCTGCCGGGCGTAGTCGAACGGCGAACCGACGTCGAGTGAGCGCCAACCGGGGCCCTCGGTGGCCGGTACGACGGCGTTCGGGGCGGCGTCGCCGGCGAGCCGACGGCCGGGGGACTCGGCGACCGGGCGACCCGGGCCGGTGCGGGCAGCCTGTGCGGCCGCGGCGGGGGTCGGCGGTGCGGGCGGCGGCGCGTCCAACCCGAGGGCGCGGGCGACCGTGTCGAACCGACCGCCCAACGCCAGCGTCGCCGAGGTGGCGACGACCGTGCGTTCGTCGTACAGGTGGGTGGCGAGGGTGCCGGCCACCGACAGCGGCGCGACCACGAGCGCCCGGCGGCTGCCGCTGTCGTTCTTCTCCACCCAGGCCACGTCGTGGTCGGCCTCCTCCAGCAGCCGCTGGGCAGTCGTGGAGAGCTCGTCCAGGGCGGCCTTGGCCTGCTGCTTGCGGACCGGGTCGGGATCGTCGGACTTGACGTCGCCGATGGCGTCCAGGGCGGCGCGGGTCGCCGCGTCGAGCAGCGTGCACGCCTCCCGCAGCGGCGTCGGCAACCCGGCGGTGATCCGCCCGGCCGGAGCCTCGGCCAGCCCGACCGCGAGCGCGTCGCCGGCGGCGGTGAGCGCCTCGGCGGTCTCCGGCCGCAGCAGCGTACGGGCCCGCCGGGTGGTCCGGTCGATCAGCTCCGGCACCAGCTCCGCCTGAGCGGCGGAGGAGACCCGGTCGGCCAGCTCGTGCGCCTCGTCGACGATGAGCAGCTTGTGCGGCGGCACGATGTGCCGGTCGGCGAGCATGTCGACCGCGAGCAGGCTGTGGTTCGTCACCACGATGTCGGCCTCCCGGGCGCGGGCCCGCGACGCCTCGGCGAAGCACTCCTGCCCGAACGGGCAGCGGGTCGCCCCGACGCACTCCCGGGCCGGCATCGACACCAGCCGCCAGGCCTGGTCGTCGACGCCCGGGTCCAGCTCGTCCCGGTCGCCGGTGGCGGTCCGCTCGGCCCAGTCGCGCAGCCGCTCGACCTGCTTGCCCAACCGGCCCGCCTCACCGAGCCACTTCGTGCCGCCCCCGGGACGGACCGCGGGGGCGTCGAAGAGGGTGTCCTCCGGCTCCTCCTCGGTGGAGTTGTCCAGTCGGGCGAGGCAGAGATAGTGGTGGCGACCCTTGAGCACCGCGAAGGTGGGCCGACGGCCGAGCACCGGCTCGACCGCGTCGGCCAGCCGGGGCAGGTCGTGGTCGACGAGCTGCGACTGCAACGCCAGGGTGGCGGTGGAGACCACCACCGGGCCGTCCACGGTGAGCGCCGGCGCGAGGTAGGCGAGCGACTTGCCGGTGCCGGTGCCCGCCTGCACGAGCAGGTGCTCGCCGCCGGCGACGCACTCCTCGATCGCCGTGGTCATCTGCAGCTGGCCGGGGCGTTCCGCGCCGCCGGGCACCGCGCCGACCGCCGCCGCCAGCAGCTCCGTGCCGCTGGGCCGGGCACCCCGCCGCCGGCCCTTGGCGCGGGCCGACGGAGTGGCGGAACCGGTGGTGGTGCGGGGCGGAGTCACCGTGCGACGGTACCCGGCGCGGCCGACACCGGCCGTGCCCCTCCGCCGCGTGGCGCGCTGCCGGCCACGCCTGTCGTCGCGGCCGCGCCGCCCGGTTACCGCCACGCTACGACGGGTGGGCAGTATCGGTTAGGGTGCGAATCATGCCGAGCGACATGGTCCGAGTGATCTACCGCAAGTACGACGGCAGCGCCCACCGCGACTACCCGGCCCGCCGGCTCACCGAGGACGACCTCGGCATCTGGCTCGGCGTGCCCCAGGGCACCGAGTCGGTCTACCACGGCCGCCCGTCGGTGGAGAAGATCCCCTTCGTTCTGCTGGTGCCACACCGTGCCTGGTGGACGGCCATGTTCAACCCCCCGCCGCGCACCAGCGAGGTCTACTGCGACATCACCACCCCGGCCCGCTGGGAGTCCGACGATACGGTCCACCTGATCGACCTGGACCTGGACGTCGTTCGGCGTCGCGCCACCGGCCTGGTGGAGCTGCTCGACGAGGACGAGTTCGCCGAGCACCGGGCCCGGTTCGGCTACCCGGACGACGTGGTGGTCGAGGCCGAGGCCGCCGCCCAGCGACTGTTCGGAGCGCTCGGCGACGGCACCGAGCCGTTCGCCACCTCGTACCGCAAGTGGTTGGGCCTGGTGGTCTGACTCCGCGCCGGCCGGGTCACCAGCGCGGTGGCCAGCCGTCGTCGTCGCCGAGCGGGGGCAGGTCGGCCAGTTTCTCCGGGTTGATCTGGTTGTAGATGGCGGTGATCCGGCCCTGGTCCACCGCGAAGACGGTGACCAGGCGGATCGGACGCCCGTCGCTGTGCACGGTCTCCATCTGCAGGCCGAGCGCGCCATCGACGAGCACGAGCCGGGCCCGCACCCGGTCGGCGTACCGGCCGGTCCGGCCGAACAGGCCGAGCGTGAAGCGGCCCACGGCGTCCGCGCCGACGACCGGCTGGCGGGCCGAGGGGTAGTGCCCGCCCGAGTCACCGACGAATACCACGTCCGGCGCGAGCACCTGGAGCAGTTGCTCCAACTCGCCGGACTCGGTGGCGGCGACGAACGCCTCGAGCACCCGGCGCTGCTCGGCCAGGTCCGCGGTGTGCCGGGGCACGTCCGGCGCGGTGACCGCCCGGCGTGCCCGGTGGGCGAGCTGACGGGCGGCCACCTCGGTGGTGCCGAGCACGTCGGCGACCCGGGCGAACGGCACCGCGAACACGTCGTGCAGTACGAGCGCCACCCGCTGCTCCGGCGCGAGCCGCTCCAGCACGACGAGCAGCGCCGTGCCGACCTGGTCGGTGCGGACCGCCCGCTCGGCCGGGTCGGGCGCGTAGCCGTCCATCGGCGTCGCCGCGCCCAGCGGGCTCACCACCGGCTCCGGCAGCCACTGCCCGGGGTACGCCTCGCGGCGGACCCGCGCCGAGCGGAGCACGTCCAGGCAGATCCGGGCGCAGGTGGTGGTCAGCCACGCGGACAGCTCGCGGATCTCGGCGCGAGCGCTCGGGTCGGCGAGGGCCTTGGCGTAGCGCAGCCAGGTTTCCTGCACGGCGTCCTCCGCCTCACTGCGGCTGCCCAGCATCCGGCGGGCCACCGAGAGCAGCCGCCCCCGCTCGGCCTCGAACTCAGTCGCCAGATCCCGCACGACCCACCACCCTCCCCGCCGGCACCACCCTGACGTCCATCCTCCCGCCGACCGGACGCCCCGGCTGCCCCGTGTCCGGCGGTGAGCCGGCCCGTGGACCGCGCCGACCGGGGGTGCCGGCTGCCCCGTGCCCGGCGGCGGGCCGGCCTGCGGACCGTGGCGATCGGGGGTGCCGGCTGCCCCGTGCCCGGCGGCGGGCCGGCCTGCGGACCGTGGCGATCGGGGGTGCCGGCAGCCCCGTGCCCGGCGGCGGGCCGGCCTGCGGACCGTGGCGATCGGGGGTGGGGTGAGGGGTGGGCCTCGGCGGGCGGATCGCCTGCGATTGGGCGATGATCCGTGGATGAGCGCACCCCAGCAAGGGCAGATCGTGGCACCGGACGGCGGTTCCGTTCGGGAGTTGCTGCGGGTCACCGCACCTGTGGACCTGGGCGCGGTCGACCCGCGGTCCACGCCCGGCGTGCCGAGCGCGGCGGGGCGCGGCGAGCACCGTAAGGCCTGGGCGCGGGAGCAGGTGGAGCTGGTCGGCGGCGAGCTGGGCCGGCAGCAGGAGATGCTCTACGCGATGGCCAAGACCGGGTCGGACCGGCCGGCACGCCGGGTCCTGCTGGTGCTCCAGGCGATGGACTGCGGTGGCAAGGACGGGACGATCAAGCGGGTGGCCGGCGCCATGAACCCGCTGGGCCTGCACATCCGCTCGTTCGGGCCGCCGACCCGCCAGGAGTTGCGGCACGACTTCCTGTGGCGGATCCGGCGGGAGTTGCCGCCGCCGGGGTACGTGGGGATGTTCAACCGTTCGCACTACGAGGACGTGTTGATCGCCCGGGTCGGCTCGCTGGTGCCGGAGGCGACCTGGCGGGCCCGCTATGACGAGATCAACTCGTTCGAGCGGGAGTTGACCGAGGGCCGGACGACAGTGGTCAAGGTGATGCTGCACATCTCGTACGCCGAGCAGGGCAAGCGCCTACTGGAACGACTCACCGACCCGCGCAAGCACTGGAAGTACAACCCCTCCGACGTCGACTCCCGGTCGCACTGGGACGACTACCAGGCCGCGTACGCCGAGGCCCTCAGCCGGTGCGGCACGGACGCCGCGCCCTGGTTCGTGGTGCCGGCGGACCGCAAGTGGTACCGGGACTGGGCGGTGGCCCATCTGCTGCGTGAGACGTTCGACACCCTCGACCTGGGGTATCCGGCTGCCGATTTCGATGTCGATCGTGAGCGGGAGCGGTTGGTCGCTGGGGGAGTGGGTGCGGGTGGGACGGTCGAGATGAACAGCAGATGAACGACCGGTGAATGACGCCTGGCCAGGGGTGGGCCGTCGAATTCGCGGTTCCGGCGTTTCCTAGCATTCACCCGACGGGTGCCCGACGGGTGCCGCCACCCTTCCACCGACGCGACGAGGTCTGTGCTGTGAAGTTTTCCTTCCGCCCCACCGAGGGCGCCTTCTACGAGCTCTTCACCAGGGCCGCGCAGAACCTGGTCCGAGGCACCGCGCTGCTCAACGAGCTGGCCCTGCCCGGCGTGGACGTGCAGTCCGTGAGCGAGCGGCTGACCGAGGTCGAGCACGACAGCGATCAGATCACCCACGACCTCTACAAGAAGATCAACTCGACGTTCATCACGCCGTTCGACCGGGAGGACATCTACCGGCTGGGCTCGCTGCTCGACGACGTGATGGACCACCTGGAAGCGGTCGGCGACCTGCTCTACCTGTACGGGCTGACCGAGCTGCCGGCGCTGCCCCGCGAGCTGCACGAGATGGTCAACGTGCTCGACCAGCAGGCCAAGCTGACCGCCGACGCGATGCCCCGGCTCAAGTCGATGAAGGATCTTGAGGACTACTGGATCGAGTGCAACCGGCTGGAGAACGAGGGCGACCGGATCAACCGGCAGTTGCTCGTCCGCCTCTTCTCCGGTGAGTACGACGCGTTGACGGTGCTGAAGATGAAGGAGGTGGCCGACGAGCTGGAGGCCGCCTGCGACGCCTTCGAGCACGTGGCCAACACGGTCGAGACCATCGCGGTCAAGGAGTCCTGATCCGGTGACTTTCACACCCGAACTCATCGCCGTGCTGGCGGTGATCGGGGTAGCCCTGGCGTTCGACTACACCAACGGCTTCCACGACGCCGCCAACGCGATCGCGACAAGCGTCTCCACCCGGGCGCTGACCCCCCGGATCGCCCTCGGCCTCGCCGCGGTCGGCAACTTCGTCGGCGCACACTTCGGCGCCGGCGTGGCCAAGACCGTCGGCGACGGCCTGGTCACCCTCCCGACCGGGGTGAACAGCCTCGGCGTGGTCTTCGCCGGGGTGCTCGGCGCGATCGCCTGGAACCTGATCACCTGGTACTTCGGTCTGCCCTCGTCGTCCTCACACGCGCTCTTCGGCGGCCTGGTCGGCGCGACCCTGCTGTCCACCGGCGGCATCGTGCAGTGGGGCAACATCGGCGAGAAGGTGCTGCTGCCGATGGTGCTCTCGCCGATCGTCGGTCTGACCCTCGGCTACCTGCTGATGCTTGCCATCCTCTGGCTGTTCCGGAAGGGGCAGCCGGGCAAGCTCAACCGGGGCTTCCGCTGGGCGCAGACCCTCTCCGCGGCCGCCATGTCGGTGGGCCACGGCATGCAGGACGCCGCCAAGACCATGGGCATCGTGGTGCTGGCGCTCTACACCGGCGGTTTCCAGGAGAGCAAGACGCACATCCCCGGCTGGGTGTTCTGGACCTCGGCGACGATGCTGGCCCTCGGCACGTACGCCGGCGGCTGGCGGATCATCCGCACCCTCGGTCGTAAGATCATCGACCTCGGGCCGCCGGAGGGCTTCGCCGCCGAGACGGTCGCCAGCGCGGTGCTCTACTTCAACGCCCTGGTGCTGAAGGCGCCGATCTCGACCACGCACACGATCACCTCGGCGATCATGGGCGTGGGCGCGACGAAGCGGCTCTCCGCGGTCCGCTGGAACGTCGCCGGCAACATCGTGCTCGCCTGGATCATCACGTTCCCGGCCGCCGCGCTCATCGCCTGCGTCACCTACCTGCTGGTCCGGCCGCTCTTCGGCTGACCGTCGCCGAGCAAGGGCCCCTCCGCGAGGAGGGGCCCTTTCTCTCATTCGTACCGCACGCCGATCTGCTCCCGCACCGTGTCCAGCAGCGCCATCACCTCAAGGGTCGTGGCGTGCGGCACCCGTGGGCTCTCGGTCAGCCCGGCGGCCAGGCAGCGCTGCACCTCGATCGCCTCGTACTGGTAGCCGTTGCCGGCCCCGTCGGCGACGATCGTCTCCGGCTCCGCGCCGGCCCGGTGCAGGACCACGGAACCCGGCCGGAAGAACGGCTCCGGCAGGTCGATCCGTCCCGTCGTGCCGGTGATCGAGGCGGTCTGCCCGCTCAACCCGACCATGCCGCAGCTCAGCGTGGCCAGCGCTCCGGTGTCGTAGCCGAACAGGATCCCGGTGTTCTCGTCCGTCCCCTCCGGGCCGAGCTGCGCCCAGGACCTGATGTGCTGCGGCACGCCGAGCAGCAGGTGGGCCAGGCTGATCGGGTAGATCCCCAGGTCGAGCAGGGCGCCCCCGCCCAGTGCGGCGTTGCGCATCCGGTGCTCCGGCGGGAACGGCCCGGCCACCCCGAAATCGGCCCGGACGCCGGTCACCGTGCCGATCGCCCCGTCCGCGATCAGCTCGACCACGCGCAGGATCAGCGGATTCAGTCGCATCCACATGGCCTCCATCAGGAAGACCCCGGCGGCGCGGGCCGTGTCCACCAACTCGGCGCTGCTGGCCAGGTCGAGGGTGAACGGCTTCTCCAACAGCACCGCCCGGCCGGCGGTCAGGCAGGTCATCGCCGCCTCGTGGTGCGCGGAGTGCGGGGTGGCCACGTAGATCGCGTCGACCTCCGGGTCGGCGGCCAACTCCACCCAGGATCCGTAGGCGCGCTTGGCGCCGTACGTGTCGGCGAAGCGCCGCGCGCTCTCGACGGCGCGCGAGCCGACCGCGACCAGCTCGGCGTCCGGCACCAGCCGGAGGTCTTCGGCGAAACGGCTGGCGATGTGGCCGGTGGCCAGAATGCCCCAACGAGTCATGCCGGAACGCTAGCCGAGCCAGGTGAACCGCCCGCTGCCGCCCGTCCGCATGACCAACACCGGTTTCGTGAGGTCGCGGCATCATGCCGTGGCTGATGCCGCGGTATCCAGGATGTCGAGTCGATCACCACGCCCGGCAGTCGAGTCGGTGGGAACTAGGCTCGCGGCATGACGATCAACAGCGACGGCTTCGCCGCGCCGGCCGCGCTGGTCGAGCACGCCCGCCGATTCCAGGCCGAGGGTGGCACCCCGGCGGTGCCGCGGGTCGCCGCCACCGTGCTGCTGCTGCGCCCGACAGACGTCGACTTCGAGGTGTACGTCATCCGCCGGGTCGCCGCCATGACCTTCGGCGGGATGTACGCCTTCCCCGGCGGCGGGGTGGACCGCTCCGACTCCGCGGCGCACCTGGACTGGGCGGGCCCGGCCCCGACCGAGTGGGCGGGCCGGCTCGGGGTGACCCCGGAAGCCGCCCAGGCCGTGGTCTGTGCCGCCGCCCGCGAGGTCTTCGAGGAGGCCGGCGTTCTGCTCGCCGGCCCGGACCCGACGACAGTGGTGGGCGACGTCAGCGGCGACGACTGGGAGGCCGCCCGGCAGGACCTGGAGGGGCGGCGGTTGGGTTTCGCCGAGCTGCTCGCCAACCGACAGCTCACCCTGCGGTCGGACCTGCTGCTGCCGTGGAGCCGGTGGATCACCCCGGAGTTCGAGCCGCGCCGCTTCGACACGTACTTCTTCGTGGCCCTGCTGCCGGCGGGACAACGGACCCGCGACGTCTCCGGCGAGGCCGACCACACGCTCTGGATCCGCCCGGCGGACGCGCTTGCCCGCGCCGAGGCGGGCGAGCTGACCATGCTGCCGCCCACCCTGGTCACGCTTGCCCAGGTGGCTGCGGCCGGCGACCTGGCCGGCGTGGCCAACGCGGCGGCTCATCGGGACGCCGCGACCCCGGTCACCCCACGCCTGGACCTCCCGCCGAACGGCGAACCCCGCTTCGTCCTGGGCTGACCGCTGCCCGCGCCTTGGGCGGTCCAGACCGCGCCCAAGATCTGCGCAACTACCCGGATATTGCTGTCTCCCGCGAGCCCGAGGCAGCAGCATCCCTGAAGTTGTGCGGATCTTGACGGCACGCGCAGGACACGAGCACCCGCAAGCGGGCTCCCACCGAAGATCGCGCTCGAACATGGATGTGGTGGCCTCCGGGCGCGGTGAGACCACTACATCCTTGATCGAGCACGATCTTGGCCGCGCCGCGCCGCGCCGCGCCGCGCCGGGCTGGGTCGCCCCCGTCGCGCTGGGCCTCGTCGGGGTACGCGGAAGGGGCGCCGGTCAGGTCGACCGACGCCCCTCGCGGACCGTGAACCAGCGGCTCAGCCGAAGCGGCCGGTGATGTAGTCCTCGGTCTTCTTCACGCTCGGGTTGCTGAAGATCTTCTGGGTGTTGTCGTACTCGATGAGGCGGCCCGGGTCGCCGGTCTTCTCGATGGAGAAGAAGGCGGTCCGGTCCGACACCCGGGCGGCCTGCTGCATGTTGTGCGTCACGATGATGATCGTGAACTTGTCCTTGAGCTGGAACATCAGGTCCTCGATGGCCAGCGTGGAGATCGGGTCCAGGGCCGAGCACGGCTCGTCCATCAGGACGACCTGCGGCTCGACCGCGATGGTCCGGGCGATGCAGAGCCGCTGCTGCTGACCGCCGGAGAGGCCCGCGCCGGGCTTGCCCATCCGGTCCTTGACCTCGTCCCACAGGTTCGCCGAGCGCAGCGCCTTCTCGGCCGCGTCCTCCAGGATCGACTTCTTCCGGACGCCGTTGAGCTTCAGGCCCGCCACCACGTTCTCGAAGATGCTCATGGTGGGGAACGGGTTCGGCCGCTGGAAGACCATGCCGATCGTGCGCCGGACCGCGGTGACGTCCACGTCCCGGTCGTAGATGTCCTGGTCGTCGATTGTCAGGCTGCCCTCGACCCGAGCCCCGGGCAGCACCTCGTGCATCCGGTTGATCGACCGCAGGAAGGTCGACTTGCCGCAACCGGACGGCCCGATCAGGGCGGTGACGGTCTTCGGCTCGACCGTCAGGTTGATGTTCTCGATCGCCTTGAAGCCGCCGTAGTACGCGGTGACGTTCGAGGCGGAGACGCGCTTGGCCATGGTGGTACCTCCGGGGTTCATCGGTTGAGCCGGTTGCGACGGGCCAGCAGTTTCGCCGCGATCGTCAGGATGAGCACGAGGGCGACCAGGGTGAGTGCAGCGGTCCAGGCGCGGTCCGGCGCGTACTTCGACGCGCTGCCGGCCTGCTGGTAGACGTAGAGCGAGAGCGACGACTGGTTGTTCTCGAACGGGTTGAAGTTGATCGCGGCGCCACCGCCGGCGATCAGCAACACCGGAGCGGTCTCGCCGGCCGCGCGAGCGATGGAGAGCATGACGCCGGTGACGATGCCCGGTAGCGCGGTGGGGAGCACCACCCGCAGGATGGTCTTCCACTTGGGCACGCCGAGCGCGTACGCGCCCTCTCGCAGTGGCGCCGGAACGAGGCGCAACATCTCCTCGGTGGAGCGGACGATCGTCGGCAGCATCAGCACCGCGAGGGCCAGCGCGGCGGCGAAGCCGGAGAAGCTCGGCCGGCCGTCGTTGAACCACGGCGACACGATCAGCACCCAGAACGCCAGCACGAACAGGCCGCTGACGATCGACGGGATACCTGTCATCACGTCGACGAAGAACCGGATCGCGAAGGCGAACTTGCCCCGGCCGTACTCGACGATGTAGATGGCGCAGAGCAGGCCGAGCGGCACGGTGATCAGGACAGCGATGCCGACCTGTTCCAGGGTGCCGATGATGGCGTGGTAGGCGCCGCCGTTCGGGTCCCGGGCGCCGATGTTGTTCATCGAGGTGAGGAAGAAGTCGCCGTCCAGCCGCTTGACGCCCTTGCTGAGCAGCGTCCAGACCACCGAGACGAGCGGCACCACGGCCAGCACGAACGCGGAGTGGATCAGCGCGCTCCAGGTGCGGTTGCGGGCCGCTCGTCGCCCCTCGACGGCGTTGGCCGCCGCGAAGAGGCCGGCCAGGTAGAGCAACGCGCCCAGCACGATGACGAGGACGGGGCCGCCGATGCTCGCGCCGTAGACGATCGCGACGGCGAGGGCCAGCGCGGCCACGGCGATGGCCGGCGCGGCGTACGCGGGCAGCCGCCGGGCCCGCAGCGTTTCCGGCTGGACCGGCGGCCGGGTGCGGTGTGAGGTGACCGTGGTGCTCATGCGGCGGACTCCGTGAACTCCCGGCGGCGGTAGATGATCGCCCGCGCGATGATGTTGACGACGAGCGTGATCGCGAAGAGCACCAGGCCGGATGCGATCAGGGCGCCGCGACCGGTGTCGTTCGCCTCGGCGAAGCGGTTGGCGATGTTGGCGGCGATGGTGTTGCCGCCGGACTCCAGCACGTTGAACGAGATGCTGTAGGTGGCCCCGAGGGTCAGTGCCAGCGCGATGGTCTCGCCGAGTGCCCGGCCGAGTCCGAGCATCACGGCGGCGATGATGCCGGGCCGCCCGTACGGCAGGACCGCGGTGCGCAGCATCTCCCACCGGGTGGCGCCGAGCGCGAGCGCGGCCTCCTCGTTCGCGGTGGGCGTCTGGAGGAACACCTCGCGGGTGAGCGAGGTGATGATCGGCAGCACCATGATCGCCAGCACGAGGGATCCGAGCAGGATGGAGTTGCCGTACGGGCCGTCGCCGCCGAAGATCGGGATCCAGCCGAAGTACGTGTTGAGCCAGCCGGACAGGTCGGTGACCGGGCCGATGAGGTAGTCGCGCCCCCAGAGGCCGAACACCACACTGGGTACGGCGGCCAGCAGGTCGATCAGGAAGCCGAGCGCGTTGCCGAGCCGCCGGGGCGCGTAGTGGGACAGGTACAGGGCGATGCCCATCGCCACCGGAACCGCCATGAGCAGCGCCAACGCGGCGGTGAGCACCGTACCGAAGGCGAGCGCGCCGATGCCGAACGTGGGCGGGTTGTCGTTCGGGAACCAGCCCTCGAAGGTCCAGAAGCTGGCGCTGTTGGCACGCAGGGCCGGGATCGCCTTGGCGATCAGGAAGACCGCGATGGCGACGATGATGACCAGAACCGTCGTGCCGGCGGCCAGGGTGAGGCCGTGGAAGGCCCGCTCGGCGCCGAAAGCGCGGGCCCGGGGCAGCGCGCCACCGCCGCCCAGCCCGGAACCGTCAGGGGAACGGGTGCTGACTGGTGCCTCGGCCACACGCGCCGAGGCACCGGCGGGCCACTCGTGACTCTGGGTCACGCGCGTCCCGCCGGTGCCGGCGTCGGCCGAGCGGTGAGGGGTTTCACCCATCTGCTCGCTCGATTCGGTTGCGGAGGTATGGGGTCGGGTCAGGAGAGGTTCTTGACCGCGGTCTCGACCTTGGTGCGGACCGTCTCCGGCAGCGGGGCGTAGCCCAGCTCGGTGAGAGAGGCCTGGCCCTCAGCGCTGGCGGCGTGGCCCAGCAGGCCCTTGACCAGCTTCAGCTTGTCGGCCGGGAGGCCCTTGCTGCAGACGATCTCGTACGTCGCCAGGACGATCGGGTACGCCCCGGCCTCCTTGGTGTTGTAGTCGATCGACATCTTGAGGTCGTCGCCCTGGCCCTCGATCTTGGCCCCGGCGATGGTCTTGCCGGCCGACTCGGCGGTCAGCGCGGCGAACTCGCCCGCACCGTTGCCGACCTTGGCCATCTTCAGGCTGGCGTTCTCGGCGTACGACCACTCGACGTACCCGATGGTGCCGTCCGTGCTCTTGATCTTGCTGGCAACGCCGTCCGACTTGGCGGCGCCCACGCCACCCGGGGCCTTCCAGGCCTTCGCGTTGCCCAGGGTCCAGTCCGCCGCGGCGGTCTTGGAGAGGAACTTGGTGAAGTTGTCGGTGGTGCCCGACTCGTCCGAGCGGTGCACCGCCTGGATGGCGGTCGACGGCAGCTTGGCGTCCGGGTTGTCGGCCTTGATCGCCGGGTCGTCCCACTTGGTCACCGTGCCGGCGAAGATCTTCGCCAGGGTGGCCGGCTTGACCTGGAGGTTGTCCACGCCGTTGAGGTTGAAGGCGATGGCGACCGGGCCGATCACCATCGGCAGGTTGATCGCGGCGCCACCGACGCACTTGGCGTCGGCCTTCGGCTGCTCCTCCGGCTTGAGCGCGGAGTCGGAGCCGGCGAAGTCGGCAGTGCCGTTCGTGAACGCCGTGATGCCGGCGCCCGAGCCGGACGGCTCGTAGTTGATCGTGACGCCCTGGCACTTCTGCTGGTACGCCTTGATCCACTCGTCCATGGCGTTCTTCTGCGCCGAGGAGCCCTGGGCGTTCACCGTGCCGGTGGCGCAGTCGACCGCGGCGGTCGAGCCCGAAGCGCTGGTGCTGGGCTCGTTGTTGTCCGAGCCGCATGCACTGAGACCGAGCGTCGCAGTAAGAGCGAGGCAGGCAATAGTGCCGTACCGCTGGAGCTTCACCTGAGGGGTTTCCCTTCGCGTCTGACTTGGCACCCCGAACCCGGGGACCGAGGACCGGCACTGACCGGCTGACACGAAAGTTAGAAGTGCCAGGTAGCCGGTTCGCCGGTCGCAAGTGAACGCGAGGTGAACACGTACGGCCCTCAAGGTGACCGCTTGCTGAGGGTGAGTTGTCCGTTAAGTGAACCCAGATACACCTGTCGGATGTATGGGTATATTTCCGGTTCGCTGTTATGTCGCCGACGTCCGGCCGTTACCCGCCGGTGACCCGGCCGGAGCGCCTGTCGACGGTCAGCCCAGGTGGTAGTTGATGTGCGCGGACCAGCGGGCGAAGCCCAGCCGCTCGTAGAGCGCGACGGCCCCGGCGTTCGACTCGTCCACGTAGAGCATCACCCGGTCCAGGCCCCGCCGGTCCCGCAGGTACGCCAGCCCGGCGGTGGTCAGGGCCCGGCCGAGCCCCCCGCCGTGCGCGGTCGGCTCCACGCCCAGCACGTACACCTCGCCGATCCGGGCCGACCCCGGGCGTTCGTGCACCTTGGTCCAGTGGAAGCCGAGCAGCCGACCGGTGGCGGTCTCCTCGGCGAGCAGGAAGCCGGCCGGGTCGAACCACGGCTCGCCGAGGCGGACGCGCAGGTCCTCCGAGGTCCACCGCCCCTGCTCGGGGTGCTCGGCGAAGGCGCGCGAGTTGAGGGTCAGCCAGGCCGCGTCGTCCGCACCGGGCCGGAACGCGCGCAGCGCCACCCCGTCGGGCAGGCGCGGCTCGCCCAGCGGGGCGGCCAGGGGCCGGCGCAACTGCCAGAGCACCCGCGCCCGGGTGAACCCGAGATCGACGCCGAGCGCCGCGGCCGAGGGGTGGTCGCCGTGCGCCCACGCCCGCAGCGGCCCGGTGGCCGAGGCGAGTACGCCCCGAGCCAGCGCCCGACCGGTGCCCCGCCGCCGGTACGCGGGGTGCACCACCAGCTCGACCCCGATCCCGCCGACCGGGTCGGTGGTGTCCAGGTGCGCGTACCCGGTGAGGGTGCCGTCGTCGGCACGGGCGATCAGGTGCAGGGCCGGGGCGTCCGGGTCACGCAGGCGGAGCAGGACGTGCTCGTCCAGTGGGTCCGCGCCGTCGGTGTCGCCCGCGGCACTGGCGAGGGCCAGTATCTCGCCGATCTCCGCCGCTGCCAGTCGGTCGGTCCGGGTCACCTGGTCGCTCGTCGGCTCCGCGCTGCTCATTCCGCCACCGTAACCGCTGCCTGTCCGGACGCCCGGACCGTCGCCGACACAGACCCGCAAAGCCGTGCCTCACGTCGGGTCGGTGGGCAGCGCCTCCAGCTCGAACCTGGCGGTCAGGTCGGGCAGGATCCGGCGCAGCGCGTCCACGGTGCCCTGCCGGTTCCCGCCGGCGTCGTGCAGCAGCACCACCGAGCCCGGTTCGGCCTGCGTCAACACGGTCGCGGTGATCTTCGCGGCGCCGGGCAGCTCCCAGTCGGACGGGTCCACCGACCAGTGCAGCGGGGTCATGCCGAGTTGCCGGGCCACCGACACCACGGGGTACGTCCAGGCGCCGCCCGGCTGGCGGTACCAGACGATCGGCGCGTTCGGCACCGCGGCCCGGATCGCCTCGTTGGTGCGCAGCAGGTCGGCGCGGATCGCGTCGGCCGAGCGGGCGCCCAGGCCGACGTCGTGGTGCCACGAGTGGTTGCACAGGGTGTGCCCCTCGTTGACGATCGCCTGGATCAGGTCGGGGTGGTTCTGCGCGTTCTCGCCGACCACGCAGAACGTGGCGTGGACGTCGTACTCGCGCAGGAGGGCGAGGACCTGTGGGGTGTAGCGCGGGTCGGGGCCGTCGTCGAAGGTCAGCGCGAGTCGTGGGGAGCCGGAGGTGGCGTGCGCCCCGAACAGGTTGTCGGTGCCCGTGGTCTGCCCCGACCCGTCCTGACCGGTCTCGGCGGGGCCGGTGCCGGCGCTCGGGGTGCCGGTGGGCGCACCGCCGGTGGGCGCACCGCCGGTGGGCGCACCGCCGGTGGGCTCGCCGCCGCTGGGCTGGTCGGCGTAGTGCGGCCCGTCGGTGCTTGTCGTGGCCCCGGCGGAGTGCCTCGGCGGAACCTGGTCGGGGACGAGACTGCGGCCCAGCGCGTACGCCGAGCCGAGCAGTGCCGCCACCACCACCGTCACGATCCCGACCGCACGCGCGGTCGAGTTGCCCGGCGTCACGGCATCCGCCCGGCTGGCCGCTCAGTCCGGCCCGTCGCCCCCGTGGTCACTGCGCGCACAGCCGCCCCCTTCTCCGACAAACCCGGCAGTCAGAATAGGACTGCCAAGCTGCGCAAAAAGGGCATATGGGAAATCGCTCGCGGCGACCTCGCGGATCAGACCGACAGTGGCGCGTGCTCCGCCTCGGGCAGCGATCGCGACGGCGGAACGACGAACTTGTAGCCGACCTGACGAACGGTGCCGATCATCGACTCGTACTCCGAGCCGAGCTTGGCGCGCAGTCGCCGGACGTGCACGTCCACCGTGCGGGTGCCGCCGAAGTAGTCGTAGCCCCAGACCTCGCGCAGGAGCTGGTCCCGGGTGAACACCCGACCCGGGTGCTGGGCCAGGAACTTCAGCAGCTCGAACTCCTTGTAGGTGAGGTCGAGCGGGCGACCCTTGAGCTTGGCCGCGTACGTGTCCGGGTCGATGTTCAGCTCGCCGGCCCGGATCGAGCCGCCGGCGCCCGCGGTCGCGTTGCTCAGCCGGCCCACCGCCAGCCGCAGCCGTGCCTCGACCTCGGCGGGGCCGGCCGAGGCGAGGATGACGTCGTCGACGCCCCAGTCCGCGTTCAACGCGATCAGGCCGGCCTCGGTCACCACCGCGACAAGCGGCACGCCGAGCCCGGTGGCGTGCAACATTCGGCAGGTCGCGCGGGCCTCGCTCAACTCCGACCGGGCGTCCACCATCACCGCGTCCGGGCTGGGGCCCGCGACAAGTGTGCGGACGTCACGCGGCGCGGTGCGAACCGAGTGCGGCAACAGGTCGAGTGCCGGCAGCACAGCCGACGGTTCGCCTGCGCGCGCAGTCACCAGCAGCAGGATCTCCACGATCACCTCCGTCCCGGCGGCGCAAGGCCGCACGCGACCAGACACACTCACGAGGGAGCGCGCTGAGAAATTGCGTGGTCCCGGCGTCGCTGACGGGCGGGGTAACGGGTTGAGCGTAACCGATCGCCTCGGCCGCGCCGGCGGGCCATTTCCCGTTTGTCTATCTTGCCCCTGATCGTGGCCCAGGTTTTAACGTTGTCGAAACCCGTGACCACCGCGTCGGGCCGTCGGTCTGGCACGATCGGGTCGTGTTTCCCTCCACGTCGCCCGAGGCCGGCCGCGAATCGTGGCCCGCCGGGCCCCACCCGGGCCCGGCCGCCACACCGACCCGCGGCCAACCGCCCGCGCCGCGTACCGGCCCGGCCACCACCACCGACGGCGAACGCCGCGGACGGGGTGGGCCTCGTCGGGCCCGTCGAGCCGGTGAGCCGGCCCGCCGATCCGAGGACGAGGTCGACGAGCCGGAGGAGGAGGTCGTACCCCCGGTCGAGGTGCGCCGTCAGTTGGCGGTGACGATCGCCGGCTTCGCCGCGCTGCTCGGTCTCGGTCTGGTGCTCGGCGCGCAGACGTCGGGTCCCGGTCACCGCCTGCCGTTCGCCTTCATCATCTTCGGCGTCCAGTTGCTGTTCGTGCTGGCCTGGACCATGGCCATGCGACCGCCCGCGTTGCTCGTGGTCGCCGGGATCAGCGCCACTGTCGCGGCGCTCGTCGACATCGCCGCGGTGCAGACCGACGTCGCCGGCCTGGCGCCGCTCGGCTACCTGGCCGCCGGCGGGTTCCTCGCCGCGGTGCTCGGCCAACTGGTCCGTCGGGTCGACCGGGTCCGGGTCACCGACTCACTCGGCGCCACGCTGCTCATCGTGGTCGGGGTGGTGGCCTTCGGCACCCTGATCGTGCTCAGCCGGATCCCGGCCGGCACCCAGGCGATCACCGTCTGCCTTTCCGCCAGCGGCGTCGCGCTCACCGTCGCCCGGTTGACCGACGCCGTGCTGCCCTGGCCCCGGCTGGCTCCGCAGGTGCCACGCGGCGCCGCCGGTGTGGTGGCCGGCGCGATGGTCGGCACGCTCACCAGCGCGCTTTTGGGCAGCTATCTGGTAGCTCCCTTCACGCCGACCCGGGCCGCCGTGATCGGCCTGGTCGCGGCCGTCACCGCCGTCCTCTCCGATCTCGCCGTGGGGTACGCGGAGGCGGGGCGGCTGATGGCCGGCGAGACGCCCACGATGTGGGTGGCCCGGCACATGCAGGGTCCGCTCGGCGGGTTCGCCCTCGCGGCGCCGGCCGCGTACGCGATGTGCATGCTCTTCCTCTGAGTCACGGTTGAGCGCTGGGTCGGTCGGGTACCTACGGGTGCGCCGCCCTGCGGCGTCGGTACGAACGACCTGTCGCGACGCGACGGGCGGAGACAGGAGGCGGCGTGGCGCAGGACTATCCGGTGGACGAGGCGCGACCTCGACGCCGTGGCCGCAAGCTGCTCATCGGGCTGTTCGTGCTGCTCCTGCTGCTGGCCGGGTTGCTTGTGGTCGCCGACCGGGTGGCCGTCGGGGTCGCCGAGCGGATGATCGGTGACCGCGTCCAGCAGGAGGTCACCAAGCAGGGCGCGCAGTCCACCAAGCCGGACGTGGAGGTCGCCGGAGTCCCGTTCCTCACCCAGGTGCTCGACGGCCGCTACCAGCGGATCTCGATCAAACTGCGGGACGTGCAGGCCCCGGTCCAGGGCGACACCGTGCGGTTGTCGGTGCTCAACGTGGACGCCCGCAACGTGCGGGCCTCGGTGGACACCCTGCGCTCCGGCCAGGGTGACGTCGTGGCCGACACCGTCGACGGCACCGGCACGATCAGCTACGAGAGTCTGGCGGCGCTGCTGAAGCGCCCCGGGCTCACCCTCGGCGAGCAGAACGGCAAGCTCGCCATCACGGGCCCGATCGACATCTTCGGTCAGAAGGTCACGATCAGCGGCACCGCCGAGGTCACGGTCGCCGACAACGGCGCGGTCGCCCTGCGGTTCAACGACCTGGACGCCGCTGGTCTGCCGAACCTGCCGATAGCCCGCACCGCCCTGAGCAACTTCGCCAAGAGCATCTCCATCGACGTTCCCCTGCCGGACCTGCCGTTCCAACTCGCCGTCCGGGAGGTCCGTCCGCTGCCGGAAGGGCTGGCGGTCACCGCCGACGCGAAGAACGTACCGATCAATTCCGCGAGCTGAGTGGGGCCCGGGCCGGACGCCGGCCCGGGCCATTCCCGGATGGTGGTCGGCTCAGTGGCAGCACGGTCACCGGCTGGTAGGCTCCCTGCTCATGGGGACCCACCTCACCAAACGGCGCGCGGTCGACCTGTGCCGCGTGGCCACCTGCCTGTGTCGCCCCGTCATCTGACGGCGGGGCTGTCTCCGGCCGCCTGACGGCGGCCACCGGCACAGGGTTCTCGCACCCTCCGGTAATCCCACCGAACGCCCGGCAGCGGCGCCGTCGCACGAACCCGTGATCCCGTCCTTCCGCTGGGTCCCGCGCGTGGTGCGACAGTCACACCCATCGATACGCGCGCGTTGGCTCACCATCCATCCTCACCAGGGAGTGATTCGATGAGTCGCGACACCGCACTCGTTTCGGCCGAGTGGGCCGAGAAGAACCTCGACGCCCCGGGCGTCGTCTTCGTCGAGGTCGACGAGGACACCTCGGCCTACGACACCGGCCACATCGCCGGCGCCATCAAGATCGACTGGAAGACCGACCTCCAGGACCAGGTCCGCCGGGACTTCGTCAACAAGACCCAGTTCGAGGCGTTGCTCTCCGAGCGCGGCATCAGCAACGACGACACCGTCATCCTCTACGGCGGCAACAACAACTGGTTCGCCGCGTACGCCTACTGGTACTTCAAGCTCTACGGCCACCGCGACGTGAAGCTGCTCGACGGCGGTCGCAAGAAGTGGGAGCTGGATGCCCGCCCGCTGGTCACCGACGCGGTGACCCGCCCGGCGACGCAGTACGTCGCGCAGGAGCCGGACACCTCCATCCGGGCGTTCCGCGACGAGGTCGTCGACGCGATCGGCACCAAGAACCTCGTCGACGTGCGCAGCCCCGACGAGTTCGCCGGCCGGCTGCTCGCCCCCGCCCACCTGCCCCAGGAGCAGGCGCAGCGGGCCGGCCACATCCCCACCGCGATCAGCGTCCCGTGGTCCAAGGCGGCCAACGAGGACGGCACCTTCCGCTCCGACGACGACCTGCGCCGGATCTACGGCGACGCGGGCCTCGACGACAGCAAGGAAACCATCGCCTACTGCCGCATCGGCGAGCGCTCCTCGCACACCTGGTTCGTGCTGCAGGAGCTGCTGGGCCACCGCAACGTCAAGAACTACGACGGCTCCTGGACCGAGTACGGCTCCCTTGTCGGCGTGCCGGTCGCGCTCGGCGACGAACCCGGGGAGGCCTGATCATGACGCTCCCCACCGCCGCGGGTTGCGCCGCACCCGACCAGGCCGCGCCGCTGCCGGCCAGCCTGGACCTGGAGAAGGAAACCGTCATCACCGGCATCGTCCGCTCCGCTGAGGACGAGCCGGTGCCGGGCGCGTACGTCCGACTGCTCGACTCGACGGGCGAGTTCACCGCCGAGGTGGTGACCTCGGCCGCCGGCCAGTTCCGGTTCTTCGCCGCGCCGGGATCCTGGACGCTGCGGGCCCTGTCCCGGCACGGCAACGGCGACACCGCGATCACCGCAGGTCGGGGTGTCAACGAGGTTGGTGTCACTGTCTCCTGACCCACCGCTCTGATCGACCGGGGCCGGTCACCCGCACGGGTGACCGGCCCCGGTCGTGCGCTCGGCACAGCACGGGCGGCGTGGGCGGGTGCCCGCCGACTCCGTCCGGTCGGCGGCCCTCGTCGGCACGCCCGGCTCCGCCGCCGGGCCGGCGGCGGACGCGTGACACCATGACCGGGTGAGCGGTGCTGTCCAGACAGGTTGGGTCTCGTCGGCCGGTCCCACCGTGCCGGCACCCGCCCGGCGACGGGGGCGGTGGCTGTTGGCCGCGACCGTGGCCTGGGCCGTGCTGCTGGCCGCGCTCACCTGGATGTCGGTCCGCACCGACCCGCCCACGGTTCGCGAGCAGCGTTCCCTCGACCAGGCCGGCCCGGTGGTCGACCGGGCGGTCGGCGAGCTTGCCCGGGCGGCCGGTGCCGCCGGCCTGCTGGAGCTGAGCCCGCCGCGGATCGCGGCGGGCTGCCGGGTCACCCCCCTCGCCGAGGGGGCGAGGCTGCGCCGTGAGATCGGCGTGCTCGCGCCCCCCGGCACCGAGCGGGCCGTGTTGGCCGGCATCGCCGACCGGCTGCCGGCGACCTGGCAGGCCGGCGTCCGCTCCGGGCTGAACGGCCCACAGTTGCGCGCCGACGCCGGTGAGTTCGTGGCCGTCGAGGGACGGCCGACCGTGGACGGCCGGGTGCTGCTGTTCGTCGACACCGGTTGCCGGCCGGTCGGCTCCGGCTACCGGCCAGCTCAGCCGACCGCCGCCGGTCCGGAAGCCGCCGCCCTGACCGCCGCGCTGGCGGCGCTCGGCCGGCCCGCTGACGCCGCGCCGGAGCTGGTCACCGCGCCCTGCCCGGGCGGCGGGTCGGCCCGCACCGCGCGGTCGGCGGGCGGTCCCGGCCCGGAGGCGTCGACGGCCGCCCTCGCCCCGCTGGCCGGCGCGACCCCACTGCTGGACAAACCCCCGGTGTACGCGTACCGCACCGGCCCGGTCACGGTGCTCGCCGACCTCGCACCGGAGGACACCCGACTGGCCGCCACCGTCGGCTGCCCGAGCTGACCCGGGCAGGCCCTCGGGTCAGCCGTCGCCCGGCTGGTCCGCCTGTTCCCGGCTGCGCCCCAACGCGTCCACCATGCCCCACCGGCCGGGGATGTCCAGCAGCTCGACCCGACCCATCCCCGGTGGTACGGCCGGGTCGATGATCAGGTGCTCGCCCTGCGGCTCCAGCCCCAACATCACCCGCAGCAGCAGCAGTGGTGTGCCTGTGGACCAGGCCTGGGGGCTGCACGCCGTCGGATACTCCACCGGATAGTCGGTGAGATTCCGGTCGTAGCCGGCGAACGCCTCCGGGAGTCGCCCCTCGAAGTATCGGGACGCCGCCAGCAACGTGTCGCAGAGCTTTCCCGCCTCGTTGCGGAAGCCGTACCGCCACAACCCCCAGGCGATGATCGAGTTGTCGAACGGCCAGACCGTGCCCACGTGGTAGCCGATCGGGTTGTACCGTCCCTCGTCCGCGGCGAGCGTGCGCACCCCCCAGCCGGAGAACAGTCGCGGCCCGAGCAGGTGCTCGACCACCTTGCCGGCACGGGACTCGTCCACGATGCCGCTCCACAGCAGGTGCCCGATGTTCGAGGTGAGCGCGTCCACCTGCCGGCCGTCGGCGTCCAACGCGACCGCGTAGTACTCGCGGTCGGCGATCCAGAAGTCGCGGTCGAACCGTCGCTTGAGGTCGGCGGCCTCCCCCTCCAGCCGGTCGGCGAACTCCGGGTCGTTCCAGAAGGACCGGGCCATCCGGGCGGCCCGCATCTTCGCGTCGTACGCGTACCCCTGTAGTTCGCAGGTCGCCCGGGGGAAGCCGGGAAACTGGCCGTCGGCGTACGAGATGGCGTCCCAGGAGTCCTTCCAGCACTGGTTCTGCAGACCGGTCTCCGGGTTGCGGGTCTGGTACCAGAGGTAGCCGGTACCGAGCAGGTCGCCGTACGTGTCGATCCACTCCAACGCCGCGCGGATCTGCGGCTCCAGCCGACGGACCAACGCGGAGTCGCCGGTCCACCGCTCGTACTCGTCGACCAGGATGACGAACAGTGGCGTCGAGTCGGCCGACCCGTAGTACGGCGAGTGCGGCTGCTCCTCGAAGCCGGCGGTCTCCCCGTACCGCAGCTCGTGCAGGATCTTCCCGGGTTCCTCGTCCCGGAAGTCGTCCACCCGCTGCCCCTGGAGCCCGGCCAGCATCAGGATTGTCGGAGGGACCAGCTCCGGCAGGAACGGCAGCACCTGTAGTGAGGTGATGATGCTGTCCCGGCCGAACAGGGTCATGAACCACGGCAGTCCCGCGGCGATCAGCCGTACGCCCAGGGCGATCGACTCGTAGCGCAGGGCGGCCAGGTCGTTGAGGCTGCGCCGGTACGCCCCGGCCAGCGGCTCGCAGTCGCACCCGAGCTTCGGCGCCCGGTCGATCAGCTCCTGCTGTTCGGCCCGGATGACGTCCGCGCTGCGGCTGCCCCCGTACGGCAGGGTGGCCCGGATGTCCTCGCCACGGGCCCCGTAGACGACGCTCGACACGTGCAGACGGGTGGTCCACTGGCTGTTGCGGGCGATCCGGATCCGGAAGCTCATCCCGGAGGCATCGACCTCCGCCGGCGCGCTC
Source organism: Micromonospora sp. DT231 (assembly GCF_049847025.1). Taxonomy (NCBI): domain Bacteria; kingdom Bacillati; phylum Actinomycetota; class Actinomycetes; order Micromonosporales; family Micromonosporaceae; genus Micromonospora; species Micromonospora sp. DT231. The sequence goes on from NZ_JBNCNO010000013.1 coordinate 43,259, forward strand.
GTGGTGACCACCATCTCCCGGTGGAACGCCTCCCGCCGGTAGGTCAGCCGCAGCTCGTTCTCCGCGACCGAGACGGTGGTCCGGCCCCGCTTCTGCCGCGAATTCTTGATCTCGAACAGGTCGGCGAAGTCGGCCCCGATCTCGATGCGGACGGTGCACTCGACGTCCGCGCCGAGGTGGTTCAGCACGGTCAGCTCCTCCTCGAAGCTGCCCACGATCGCCCGGCTGCGGATCACCGACGCCTTGGCGTCCAGGTAGTGCGTGGGTTCCCCGGGGGCGAGGAAGAACTTGGTGCGGTACGACTCGGTGTCGTCGACGGAGAGGGCGTGCAGCCGTTCGCCGTCCAGGGTCAGCACCCAGGTGGACAGGAACCGGGTGTCGAAGGAGAACAGCCCGGTGGGGAAGTCGTAGGACGGTTCGATGTCCCCCCGCCGGTCGCTGACCAGGAAGGTGTTGCCGTCCAGGATGCTGACGAGTTCCTTCATGCCGGTCGCCCGGCTGTCCGGCGCGCCGTTTCCCGGGGGTCGCGGGTGCCGGGCGGGTCCGGGAAGAACCGGCGGAAGGCGAGGAACAGCACCACGTTGCCGCTGAACGTGCTCTCGTTGCGCAGCACCGCCGCGACAGCCTGGGCCTCGCCGACAATCAGGCGGTCGAAGAGGGCGGCACTGCTGTACCAGATGGCATCGGCCGGCCCGCGCCCTCGGCTGACCTGCACCGACCCGGGCCGCATCCGGACCAGCCAGTGCTCGGTCTGGTCGTCGTCGCCGAGGTCGATCTGAAGGGTTCCGTCGGCCAGGCCGCCCAGGATGTCGGGGGCGCGGGACGGCAGCGCTTCGAAGAACCTCTCCGTCGCCTCGGTCACATCCGAATCGTAGGCAGCCGCCCGGGATGTCGGGTCGGTATCGGCACTCCGCTCGAATCGACAGACCCCGCCGGGCGGTCAGTAGACGAGCGCCTGCGCACCCTCGGCCATCGCCTCCTCGACGAAGACGGCGGCCCCCGCGATCCGAACCCCGGGCAGGACGTCGTCCGGGCCGATCTCGCGTCGGGCCGCGCACTGGGTGCACGCGGTCACCCGACCACTGGTCAGGATGACGTGCAGCAACTCGGCCAGCGGCGCGGAGTGCGGCAGCTCGAACTGCTGGGCGCGACCGGGCAGGGCGAACCAGGTCGACTCACCGGTCAGCCAGAGCGACACGTCCACTCCGGCCGCGACCGCCGTCGCGGCGACCGTGAATGCCTGCGCGCACCGCTCCGGGGCGTCCGCCCCAGCGGTGGCCTTGACGACGAGAGTGCGGGCCATGTGGCCCAGCATAGGATGGCCGGGATGGTTACCGAGATCGGGTTTGTCAGCCTGTTGGTCGCTGGCCTGGGCGGGCTCGCCGGTGGCCTGGTCTACCTTGCCGTACGCATTTCGAGAGGACGCTGGTGAGCGCGAGGAGTGAGCCGGGTCTGCGAGCCCCGCAGTCGCGAACGAAGGTGGCACTGTGAGCGATGAGAACCCGCTGCAGCCGCCGTGGCTGAACGCGCCGCCGGTCGAGGAGTACCCGTTCGAGGAGAGTCACGACCTGCGGGTCGGGCCGAAGCTGCACCCGGCGCTGGATGGCCTGCTGCCCTACATCGGCCTCTGGCGTGGCCGGGGCAAGGGTGGTTTCCCCACCATCGAGGATTTCGACTACGCGCAGGAGATCCGGATCAGCCACGACGGCCGGCCGTTCCTGCACTACGAGTCCCGCGCCTGGATCCTGGACGAGCAGAGCAAGCCGGTCCGCCCGGCCGGTCGCGAGATCGGCTGGTGGCGGCCGGTGCTGGTGGACGGACGGGCGACCGATGAGCTGGAGGTGCTGCTGACCACGCCCACCGGGGTGATGGAGCTGCACCTGGGCAAGCGCACCGGCACCCAGGTGGAGTTGGCCACCGACGCCGTCGTGCGGACTCCGACCGCCAAGGAGGTCACCGGCGGGAAGCGGCTCTTCGGCATCGTCGAGGGCGCGCTGCTCTACGCCCAGGAGATGGCCGCGATGGGGCACGGGCTCAGCCCGCACCTCTCCGCCCGGCTCGTCCGGGTCGGAGGCTGACTAGCCGGGAAAACCCAGCAGCGCCTGGAGGGCGGGGGTGCGCGGGCAGCGGGCCCGACGCACCCCGTCCAGCGTGCGGACCTCGACGGCCCCGCGTACCGACGAGGTGAACCACACGCCGTCCGCCGCGTGCAGCTCGGCCGTGGTGACCATCCGTTCGGCGGCGCCCAGGCCCAGCTCGGCGGCGTGGGCGAGCAGCCAGGCAACGGTCGTGCCGGCGAGGATGCCTGTGGTGGCGGCCGGCACCGTGCAGAGCGTGTCGTCGGTGAGCCACACCACGTTTGCCCACGGGCCCTCCAGGGCGTAACCGTCGGAGGAGATCCAGAGCACGTCGTCCACCCCGGCTCGGTCGGCCCAGCGGCGGGCGGCGCTGTTGACCGCGTACGACGTCGATTTGATCCCGGCCGGCAGCCAACTCAGCCCGTTGCGGGCGTCGGCGGGCACCCCCAGCGGCAGGGTGGCCACACTGATCCCGGCCCGTCGGGCCGCCCGGGAGGCCGCCGGCACCTGGGCCAGCGTGGCGTAGACCGTCGGCGGGCCGCCGCTCTCCGGACCTCGCGTGCAGACCAGCCGAAGCGCCCCCTCCACAGCCGCTGGCCAGCCCGCGCACACCTCGTCGAGCAGGTCGACGAGCGCCGCGGTGGGCGGCACGGCCAGTTCGACGGCGTCGGCCGCGGCGACGAGCCGGGCCAGGTGTTCGTCGCGCAGCCACGGCCGGCCCTGCCGCAGGTGCATGGTCTCGAAGAGGCCGTCACCCCGGAGTACGCCGAGGTCGTCACCGCGGAGCACCGGGTCACCGGCCGGCACCGGCCCGCGTCCGAGGACGACGATCCGCGCGGTCGGATCGGCACCGACCTTCCCGGTGGGCGACATCACCATGACCATCGAGCGTAGCGGCGGTCGATCGCGGCGCGCGGACCGGCATGGTGGCCGAACTATGATCGGACGGTGTCCGAATCCTCCCTCGCGGAAATGCTGCGGGCCCGTGGGCTGCGGCTGACGCCCCAACGGCAGCTCGTCCTCCAGGCGGTGCTCGATCTGGGGCACGCCAGCCCGGAGCAGGTGCACACCGCCGTCCGGGAGGTCGCCGCCGGCGTCAACATCACCACCATCTATCGCACGCTCGAACTGCTGGAACGGCTCGGCCTGGTCACCCACACGCACCTGTCGCACGGCTCACCGACCTATCACGCCGCAGGTGAGCACCAACACGTCCACCTGGTCTGCCGGGAGTGCGGAGCGATCGACGAGATCGATCCTGGGCTGCTCCGGCCGTTGGCCGACGAGTTGGCCGCGCAGCGGGGTTTCCGAGTGGATATCGGGCACGTGTCACTCTTCGGCGTCTGCGTACGCTGCGAGAACGGGGACAACAAATGATCGACATCGCGGGTGCGGTGGCCGTCGAGCGCATCGACGAGGCCAGCCGCGACCAGCCGGATCCGGCGCACGTCGCGGCCGGGGTGCGGGGGGTGGCCGCGCACTACGGGGACCCGCTGCGCGAGCAGCGCACCCTCGACACCGAGGTCGGCCTTGTCGACAGGTCGCACCGGGGGGTCATCGCGGTGCCCGGCGAGGAGCGCGCCGGATGGTTGCACACGATCACCTCGCAGTATCTGACGACGCTGGCCGCAGGTGAGGGCACCGAGTTGCTGGTGCTCTCCCCGCACGGCCACGTCGAGCAGCACGCGCTTGTCGCCGAGGACGGCGAGACCGCCTGGCTGGACACCGAGCCGGGTGCGACCGAGGGCCTGCTCGGTTACCTGGAGAAGATGCGGTTCTTCAGCCGGGTCGACCCGCGCGACGCGACCGCCGAACGGGCGCTGCTGTCGCTGGTGGGGCCGGCGGCGACCGAGGCGCTGGCCACGCTCGGCGTGACCGGGCTGGCCGCACCGGACCTGGTCGCGGTGCCCGGTCCGAAGTTCGCCGCCGGCGCCGTGCCACCGCGGGCGAGTGTCCGGTACGACGTCAAGCCGCTGCCGATCGGCGGCTGGGCGCGGCGCGGCCTGCTCGGGGTGGACCTGCTGGTGCCCCGCTCGGCGATGGAGCAGGTGGTGGCGGAGTTGCGCGGCGCGGGCGTGCCGGTCGCCGGCCTGTGGGCGTACGAGGCGATCCGGGTGGCCGCCCGGCAGCCCCGGGTCGGGGTGGACACCGACCACCGGACCATTCCGGCGGAGGTGGACCTGATCGGCCCGGCGGTGCACCTCGACAAGGGTTGTTACCGGGGGCAGGAGACGGTGGCCCGGGTGCACAACATGGGCAAACCGCCGCGTCGGCTCGTCCTGCTGCACCTGGACGGGGTGACCACCGATCAACCGCCGACGGCCGGCACGCCGGTGACCCTCGACGGCCGGACGGTGGGCTTCGTGGGCACCGCCGTGCTGCACCACGAGTTGGGGCAGGTCGCCCTCGCGGTGGTGAAGCGGAACGTCCCGGACGACGCCGCGCTGCGGATCGGCGAGACGGCGGCGGCGATCGACCCGTCCTGAGCGGGCCGTCTAGGATCGCCGGCATGACGACAGGGACGTTGATCACGGTGGCTCCGACCGGCGCGGAGTCGGCCAAGGCGGAGGTGCCGGCACTGCCGGTGACCCTCGACGAGCTGCTGCTCACCGCCAAGGAGTGCGAGGCGCTCGGCGCCGCCGTGATCCACGTCCACATCCGCGACGACGAGGCTCGGCCGACCCTCGACCCGGTGCGTCTGGCCGACACGGTGGCGGCGCTGCGGGACAGCACCGACCTGATCGTGCAGCTCTCCTCCGGTGGCGCGGTGACCGACCCGGAGGCGGCCCGGCTCGCCGTGCTCGACGCCCGGCCGGACATGGCCTCCTGCACCATGGGCACCGTCAACTTCGGCGACGACGTCTTCCTCAACCGCTGGGAGTTCATCGTCGACCTGCACACCCGGATGCAGGAGCGCGGGATCGTTCCGGAGTACGAGATCTTCGACCTCGGTCACCTGTCCGCGTTGCAGCGACTGCTCGGCAAGTACGGGATGCCGGCCGGCGGGCACGTGCACGTCGACTTCGTGATGGGCGTGCCGGGCGGCATGCCGGGCACCACCGAGACGCTTGTCGCCGCCCACCGGATGCTGCGCGACCTGCCCGAGGGCACCACCTTCTCGGCCACCGGCGTCGGCCGCAGCACACTTCCGGTGCTGTTGGCCGCGCTGTCGACGGGCGGGCACCTGCGGGTCGGCATGGAAGACACGGTGACGTACGCGAAGGGACGTCCGGTGGAGTCCAACATGCAACTTGTCGCCCGCGCGGTGGGTTTCGCGCAGCTCGCCCAGCGCCCGCCGTTGACCACCACCGAGGCCCGCGAGCTGCTCGGGCTGTAAGGCCGGGGTGGTCCTACGCTCCTGTCACCCGGGCGATGGACGACCTGGTCACCCCGCCGACGGGCACCCCGGGACCGTCGGTACCGTCCAGCGCGTGACGAAGACGTACGAGGGCGGCGCGCCGCTCGCCGAGGTGGTCCGGTCCGGGTTCGTGGAGGGCGCGCACCGCGGCTCGGTGGTGGTGCTGGACGCCGCCGGTGTGCCGGTGGCCGCCGCCGGGGACGTGACGTCGCCGGTCTTTCCCCGGTCGGCCAGCAAGCCGATGCAGGCGATCGGGATGCTTCGGGCCGGTCTGACGTTCACCGACCCGGCCGACCTGGCCCTGGTGTCGGCGAGCCACGCGGGTGAGGATTTCCACCTGGCCCGGGTCGGTGCGCTGCTGGAGCGCGCCGGGCTGGACGCGGAGGCGTTGCACTGCCCGCCCGACCTGCCGGCGGGCGCGGCGGCCCGGGAGGCCGTGCTGCGCGCCGGTGGCGGGCCGAGCAGGGTGCAGATGAACTGCTCCGGCAAGCACAGCGGAATGCTGCTGACCTGCGAGGCCGCCGGGTGGCCGCGGGATGGCTACTGGCGGCCGGAGCACCCGTTGCAGCAGCGGTTGCGGGCGGCCATCGAGGAGTTCACCGGCGAGCAGGCGGCGGCGGTGGGTGTGGACGGGTGCGGCGCCCCGGTGCTCGCCGTGTCGCTGACCGGTCTTGCCGGGGCGTACCTCCGGCTGGTCGACGCCGAGCCCGGCTCGGCGCCCCGCGCGGTGGCCGACGCCATGCGTGGGTACCCGGAGATCGTCGGTGGCACCCAGGCCGACGACACCCGGCTCATGCGTGGGGTCCCGGGGCTGCTGGCCAAGATCGGTGCCGAGGGTGTGATCGCGGTGGCCCTGCCGGGCGTCGGCGCCGTCGCATTGAAGATCGACGACGGCGCCGACCGGGCCCGGATGCCGGTGCTGGTCTCCGCGCTGCGCCGGCTCGGTGTGGACGCCCCGGTGCTGACCGAGTACGCGGAGGCGCCGCTCTTCGGCGGCGGCGTTCCGGTCGGCGCGGTCCGCCCGCTCTGGTGACACCAGCGGTCCGTGCTCCGGCGGTCGGAGCCGGCGGACCGCCCAACTGCCCCGTCGCCGTCCGATGCGCGGTCGGGGCCGCTCCGCGCCGCGTGTGCCTCTGCTAGCTCAGGAAGTCGAGCAACGCGGCGTTGACCGGCTCCGGGCGCTCCAGCGGCAACAGGTGCGCGGCGTCCGGCACGTCCGGCAGCCGTACCGCGTTGGGGACCTCGGCGGCGATCCGGTCGGCGAGCCGCCTGATGTCCGGCACGTCCGCGGCCCCGGCGGTGACCAGGACGGGCACCCTCAGCTCGCCGAGGCGACCGATCGCCGGTGGGGTCAGCTCGCCCACCTCGACCGCGCCGAGCGCCAGTTCGGCGGCGAGGGCGCGCTCGTCCATCTCCTGCGCGAACGCGATCAGCTCGGGGTCGACGTCCGCCGGCTGGCGGGCCGGGCCGACCACCCAGAACCGCACCTCGCCGGCCGCTCCGGCGACGAAGTCGTCGGGGTCGACCTCTCCGACCAGGTTGTCCCAGAGGTCGTTGGCCTCCTCGGACCACTCGTTGCCGGAGACCGCGGTGCCGAACAGCGCGAGCGCGCTCACCCGGTCGGGGTGGGCCAGCGCGGTGTCGATGGCGACCGACCCGCCGAAGGAACAGCCGACCAGGGCGGCCCGGGGCAGGCCGAGCGCGTCCAGCAGACCGGCCACGTCGTCGTGGTGCGCGAACGGGGCCGGGGGCAGCTCCGAGTCTCCGTAGCCGCGCAGGTCCGGAACGATCACCCGGTGCCGGGTGGCGAGCGCGGACACCTGCCCCCGCCACATCCGCCGGTCGGCGATGCCGGCGTGCAGCAGCACGACAGGCGAACCGGTGCCGGCCTCGTCGTACGCGATGCTTGCTCCATTGACTGTGATCTTGTGCACGAACGGACCGTACGGATCGGCGGAGCGGTGCGCAAACGGGCGCTGAGACGTTGCTAACTGTGGCTAGCATTTTGCTTGCAAGAGCTAGCGCGGCCGGTTAGCGTCGCTGTCATGGCCACACCGAAGGACCTTCCCGACGTCGGCGGGTTCATCCGCGATCTGCGGCGCAACGCCAAGATCTCGCTCCGGCAGCTCGCCGAGCAGGCGGGGGTCAGCAACCCGTACCTCAGCCAGATCGAACGCGGCCTGCGCAAGCCGAGCGCCGAGGTGCTTCAGCAACTCGCGAGCGCGCTGCGGGTCTCCACCCCGGCGATGTACCTGCGCGCCGGGCTGCTCGACGACAAGGAGGGCCACGGCGTGCTGGCCGCCATCGCGGTGGACGCCGACCTGACGATGGCCCAGAAGCAGTCGCTCAGCCAGATCTACGAGACGTTCCGCCGGGAGAACACCCGGCTGGCCGAGGCCCAGGCCGACGCCGAGGGCACCGGAGCGACAACCCCGGCCGGCGGGACCGGCGCGACAACCCCGACCGACGTCGCCGACCAGCCCGCCGACGTGGCCAACCTGGCCGCCACCGGCCCCACCACCGCAGGCGGCACCCCGACCGAGGCCGTGCTCGAGTCGGTCGCCGTCACCGAGGCGGGCACCGCACCCGCCCCGGGCAGCACCAGCACCCCCGAGAAGAAGGCCGCCGGTCCGGCGGCCCGCGAGGCCGCCCCGGTGGCCGAGGAGGAGACCTCATGAGCGAGCCGAAGACCAATCGCATCCCCGCCCCGCTCTACGCCGCCGCCGGCGCCGGTGAGCTGGCCATCGAGCACCTGCGCAAGCTGCCGGCCGTGGTCGGCGTCCTCGGCACCCGGGTCGTCGCCGACCTGGGCGGTCGGGCCGTGCTGACCGGCTTCGAGTTGCGGCAGAAGGCCACCGAGACGCTGCGGACCGCAAACGAGACCGCCGGGACCCTTCGCGAACTGGACCTGGCCAAGCTGCGCGAGTCGGCCGACCTGGCCAAGCTGCGCGAGGCCGCCGACCTCGACAAGCTGCGGGCTGCCGCGACCCGCAACGCCATCCTTGTGTACGCGGGCGCGCAGGCCGCCCAGGAGCGGGCCTACGCCGCGTACGGCGCGCTTGTCGCCCGTGGTGAGCGGGTCGTCGGCGCCGGTGTGCTGGAGGCGGCCGACACGGTCAACGCCGACATCGAGGCGACCGAGGCCGTGACGCCGGTCACCGCCACCCCGACCGCCCCGGCGGCGACCCCGGCCGACGTGTCGACCCCGGCCGAGGTGTCGACGCCGGCCGACGTGCCGACCCCGGCCGACGTGGCCGAGATCGCCGAGGCCAAGCCGGCCGCCGCCAAGAAGGCCACCCGTGCACCGAAGGCCGCCAAGCCGACCGCGACCCCGTCGGCGAAGCTGCCCGGGGCCACCAAGCGGACCCGTCCGACGGCCGAGTAGTTCGTCAGGTCGACGACCCCGGCGGCGTCCTTGTCGGACGTAGCCGGGGTCCTCGACATAAGCTTGCCCGCATGGCCAACGCCGCGCCGATCTTCGCGTTCGAAGTCCGCTACGTGATCGAGCTGATCCTGCTCGTCTTCGCGCTGATCGTCCAGGGCGTCGCCCTGGTGCACGCGATCACCCAGCGCTCCGACGCCTTCCCCGCCATCGGGACGCTGCCCAAGGGTGGCTGGATCGCCATCCTGGCGGTCTGCCTCGTGCTGACTCTGCTCGGCTTCGGCCCGATCAGCCTCTTCGGTCTGATCGGCATCGCCGCCGGTCTGATCTACCTCCTCGACGTCCGGGTCGGTCTGCGCGACCTGAGCGACGGCAAAGGGTTCTGGTGAGAGGTTTTCGCTGGCCACCCCCACCGGACAGCGGCCCCCGCACCTGGGGTCCCGGCCCGGGCGGGCCGCGCACCGGCCGACCGGCGCTGCCGGAGCCGGAGACCGAGCTGGTCGCCACCCCGCACGGCGTACGGCTGGAACGGCTGGTCACCGGCACCGGTGACCCGGTCACCGTCTTCGCGCACGGGCTGGGCAACGGCATCGCCACCACCCGCCCGTTCGGCAGTGGGGTGACCGGCCGCAAGGTGTTCTTCCAGTTCCGTGGGCACGGGCGGTCCGACGCGCCGGACGGGCCGTGGGACTACCTGGACCTGGCCCGGGATCTACGGGCGATCGCGGACCTCGGCGGGGCCAGTCGGGCATTCGGCGCGAGCCTCGGTGCCGGTGCCCTCTGCCGCCTGATCGCGGAGAGCCCGGAGCGTTTCGAGAAGCTCGTCTTCTTCCTGCCGGCGGTGCTCGACGAGCCGCGCGGGCCGGTCGCCCACGAGCGGATCACGGATCTGCTGGAAGCGGTGCAGAGCGGGGAGGCCTCGGCGGTCGCCGACGTCGTCGCACTGGAGCTGCCCGCGGCGGTGCGCAACACCCCGGCCGGCTGGGCGTACCTGCGGCAGCGCCTCGACCAGCTGTTGCGCGACGGTCTGGCCGAAGGCCTGGCCACGTTGGCCGAGCAGACGTCGCTGCGCCAGATCGGTGACCTCGCGGCGGTCACCGCGCCGGCGCTTGTCATCGGCTGCGCGGGCGACGACCTGCATCCGGTCGAGGTCGCCGAGCGGCTCGCCACCGCGCTGCCCCAGGCCACCCTGCACGTGTACGACAGGCCCGGCGTCCTCTGGACCGACCGCGCCGACCTACGGGACCGCGTCGCCGGCTTCCTCAACGAGTAACCTGCCGTGTCATGGGCGTCACACACCATGGCCGCACGCACCGACTCGACCTTGCCGACCCGACCCTGCGGGAATGGACGTGCACGGTCCTGCACGCCGACGCCGAGCAGGGCATCGTGCTGGACCGCTCGGCGTTCTACCCGGGCGGCGGCGGCCAACCGCCGGACCACGGCGTGCTGCTGTGGCAGGGCGTGCAGACCCGGATCGTCGGCACCCGCAAAGGCGACGACCCGTACCTGATCCCCGCCGAGGGTGACCCGCTGCCGCCGGTCGGCACCGAGGTCGTCGGCGCGCTGGAAGACGAGCGCCGCACCCGGCTGATGCGTACCCACTCGGGCCTGCACGTGCTCTGCGGTGTGGTGTTCCGCGACTTCGGCGCGCTCGTCACCGGCGGAAACATGGAACCGGGCGAGGCCCGGATGGACTTCAACCTCCCCGAGGTCCCGCCGGACTTCAAGAGCCGGATCGAGGAGCTGGTCAACGCCGAGGTGGCCGCCGACCGCTCGGTCGCCACCCGGGTGCTGCCGCGCACCGAGGCGTTGGCCCTGCCGGACATCATCCGTACCCAGTCCAACCTCATTCCGCCGGACGAGCAGGAGGTCCGGATCGTCGACATCGTCGGACTGGACGTGCAGGCCGACGGCGGCACCCACGTCGCGTCCACCGCGCAGATCGGCAAGGTGCAGGTCGTGAAGGTGGAGAGCAAGGGCCGGGCCAACCGCCGCGTCCGCGTCCGGTTGGTGGACTAAGGCGAAGGTTGGTCGCCGAGGTCCCCCCGGTTCGCCAGAGCGGTCCGGGAATTCGGACGCCGGTTGTCAGGTATCGCTGACAACCTCGCTGGTATGACACAACCGCTGACAGGAAAGATCGCGCTGGTCGCCGGCGCCACCCGGGGCGCCGGTCGGCAGATCGCCGTCCAGCTCGGTGCCGCTGGCGCCACCGTCTACGCCACCGGCCGCAGCAGCAGCGCCGGCCGATCAGAGATGGACCGGCCGGAGACCATCGAGGAGACCGCCGAGCTGGTCACCGCGGCTGGCGGCACGGGCATCGCCGTTCGGGTCGATCACCTGGTGCCGGAGCAGGTCCGCGACCTGATCGCCCGGATCGACGCGGAGCAGGGCCAGCTCGACGTGCTGGTCAACGACATCTGGGGTGGCGACCCGCTGGTCACCTGGGACAAACCGGTCTGGGAGCAGCCTCTGGACGCCGGCTTCCGCACCCTGCGGCTGGCCATCGACACGCACATCATCACCAGCCACTTCGCCCTGCCACTGCTGATCCGCAAGCCTGGCGGTCTGGTGGTGGAGATGGGTGACGGCACCAAGGCGTACAACGACGACAACTACCGGCTGTCGGTCTTCTACGACCTGGCGAAGGTCTCGGTCAACCGGCTCGCGTTCTCCCAGGCCCACGAGCTGAAGCCGCACGGCTGCACGGCGGTGGCGCTCACCCCCGGGTGGATCCGTTCGGAGGCGATGCTCGAGCACTTCGGCGTGACCGAGGACAACTGGCGCGACGGCGCCGCCACCGACCCCAACTTCCTCATCTCGGAGACGCCGGCATTCGTCGGCCGCGCGGTGGCCGCGCTCGCCGCCGACGAGGAGAAGGCCCGCTGGAACGGTCGGTCCGTCGATGCCGGCACACTGTCCAAGGTGTACGGCTTCACCGACCTCGACGGCAGCCAACCGGAGGGCTTCCGCTACATCACCGAGGTGGTCGACGCGGGCAAGCCGGCGGACGTCACCGGCTACCGGTAGAGCGCGCCGAGGCGGCCGGCCGCCTCGGCCACCAACTGCCGCAGCTCGGGTGGACCGAGCACCTCCACCTCGGGGCCGAGCCCCAGCAGTTGGTGGTACGCCACCGGGACCGACTCGACGGGCAGCCGCGCCACCACCCAGCCCTGCCCGTCGGGTGGTCCGGCGGCGGCGACCACCTCGTCGTACACCTTGGGGGCGTCGACCAGGTGTCGGAGCTGGCGCAGGCCGGCGGGGCTCAGCCGGACGGTGACCTCGGCCCGCAGCATGGTCCGCAGGAACGACCCGGCCTGCTCGCGCCAGTGCCCGGCCAGGTCGAAGCCCTCGTCGCGGTCGAACTGCTCCTCGCCCACCTCGACCCCGGTGACCCGGTCCACCCGGTAGGTGCGCGCGTCCACGCCGACCCGGCCGACCAGATACCAGATCCCGCTCTTGAGGACCAGCCCGTACGGCTCGGCCCGGCGGCCCACCTCCCGGTCGCCGCGTCGGTAGCGCAACTCCACCACCCGGTCCGCCCAGACCGCCCGGGCCAGCTCGGGAAGCCAGCGCGGTGGCGGGGTCTCCCGGAACCAGCCCGGTACGTCCAGGTGGAACCGCTGCCCGGTACGGGCCGGGGCGTCGCGCAGGGCGGGCGGCAGCGCGGCGAGCACCTTCAGCTCGGCGGAGGCGACCGCGTCGGCGAGCCCCATCTCGCCGGCCGGCCCGGGTAGCCCGCTGAGGAAGAGCGCCTCCGCCTCGTCCCGGGTCAGCCCGGTCAGTCGGGTGCGGTAGCCACCGAGCAGCCGGTAACCGCCGGCCCGACCCCGGTCGGCGTAGACCGGCACCCCGGCGGCGGAGAGCGCCAGCACGTCCCGGTAGACGGTCCGCTCGGAGACCTCCAACTCCCGTGCCAGCTCGCTCGCGGTCATCGACCCGCGCGCCTGCAACAGCAACAGCAACGAGATCAGTCGGGACGCGCGCACCCGCCCATCCTGCCCGGTGCCGCTCACCGCCCGCCGGGCGTCAGCAACCCCCGGTCGTACGCGGTGGCCACCGCGGCGGCGCGGTCGTTGACCCCGAGCTTGGCGTACACGTGCAGCAGGTGTGTCTTGACGGTGGCCTCGCTGATGAACAGGCGGGTCGCCGCCTCCCGGTTGGAGGCGCCCCGGGCCACCAGGGTGAGGACCTCCAGCTCCCGGTGGCTGAGCGGCTCCTCGGCCGGAGCGCGCAGCCGACCCATCAGCCGGCCGGCGACGCTCGGCGCGAGCACCGACTCACCCCGGGCCGCCGCCCGGACCGCGCGAACCAGCTCTTCCCGAGGGGTGTCCTTGAGCAGGTAACCTGTCGCACCTGCCTCGATCGCCGGCAGCACGTCCGCGTCCGTGTCGTAGGTGGTGAGCACCAGCACCCGGGCGGCGCTGCCGGCGCGAGCCAGCCGGCCGATGGCGGTCACCCCGTCCATCCCGGGCATCCGGAGGTCCATCAGCACCACGTCCGGCCGCAGCGTCGCGACCAGGACCACCGCCTCGGAGCCGTCCGCGGCTTCGCCCACCACCTCGAAATCGGGGTCGCCGGTGAACATCCCCCGCAGGCCGTCCCGTACGACCGGATGGTCGTCGACGATCAGCAGTCGTACCGGGGCGGTCAACCGGCACCTCCGGGCAGCGCGGGGACGGACGCCGAGATCGCGGTGCCGTTGCCCGGCTCGGATTCGACTGCCAACTCGCCACCGACCCGGGTCACCCGCTGCCGCATGGCGGTCAGCCCGTACCCGCCGCCCGGCTCGCGGGGCGTCGGCCGGTCGGTGAGGTCGAAGCCGGCCCCGTCGTCACGGACGTCCAGCGTGACCACGTCCGCCATGTACGACAGGGTCAGCCCGACCCGCGATGCGGCGGCGTGCCGGGCGACATTGGACAGCGCCTCCTGGGCGGCCCGCAGCAGGGTCACCTCGACCTCCGGGTGCAGTGGGCGGGGCGTGCCGGTGGTGGCCACGTCGGCGCGTACCCCGTTGAGGGCCGACCAGCGGCCGCCCAGCTCGACCAGGGCGTCCGGTAGCCGGGCCGTCTCCAACGGTTCCGGGCGGACCGCCTGTACCGAGCGGCGGGCCTCGGTGAGGCTCTCCCGGGCCAGTGCGAGCGCGTTGTCGACGTGCCGGCGCCAGTCGGCGGACCGGTCGCGGCTCTGCTCGGCCGCCTCCAGTTGGGTGATGATGCCGGTCAACCCCTGCGCCAGGGTGTCGTGGATCTCCCGGGCCATCCGTTGCCGCTCGTCCAGCACGCCGGCCTCCCGGGCCTGGGTGAGCAGTTGGGCGTGCAGCCCGGCGTTCTCCCGGGCCGTCTCGGTGAGTTGGTGGTTGGCCTCGCCGAGTTCCGCCACCAACCGCTTACGTTTGGCGTCCTCCTGCTCGGCGACCATCGCGAACCAGCTCAACGAGCCGGCCACCACCAGGTTGAAGAGCACCAGCACCAGCCAGAGCGGCAGGTGCGACGTCACCACCGACAGACCGCCGCCCTGCGACGTGGCGACCAGGGTGGCGGTGGTGACCACACCGGCGATCCGCCAACGAGTACGGAGCACCGGAAAGGCGTGGATGTAACCGACCCAGGCGAAGAAGCCGTACCACGGGCTGACGGCCACCAGTGCGGCGGCGAACGCGAGCAGCCCGGCGTAGTAGACAGCCATCAGCCCACGCCGGCTCTGCCAGCCGGGATGCAATGTGACGAACCAGGCGACCCAGCATCCGGCCGCCACGGCGACGGCGAGGGTGGGCAGTGTCCCGAGATGATCGGGTGCCGGTGCGACGAGGGCCAGCAGGGTGCCCAGGGTCAGCCCGCCGAAGGGGAACACCCGATAGAGGCTCGCCTCGCGCTCCCGCCAACTGGTCAGACGGTCGTGCCCACCGTTGCAGGTCACCGCATCTCCGCTCACTCCCAGCGGAACAGTTTCGCCGCGCTGGCGCCGGCCGCCACGGCGATCACCGCCATTATCGCCAGGTTCAGCGGCTGCGGCGACGTGCCGGTCCAGGCGTCGAGGAGCGCCTGCACACCGGGCGGCGTGTAGTCGCCGATCCGCGCCACGACGTCCGGAAGCAGGAACCGGGGGAGGTAGACGCCGCCGAAGAACATGGTGACCAGGAACAGCGGTACGGCCAGGGCCTGTGCCGCCTTCGTCGTCCGGGCCACGGCGGCGACAAGCAGGCCGAGCGACAGCAGCGCCGCCGTGCCGAGGAGGAACGCCAGCGTGAAGCCGAGCGGGTGCCGGGGGAACGGGACCCCGAACGCGAGCCGGGCGACGAGGATGAGCAGCAGCGCACTGGCCAGGATCCCGGCCAGGGCCAGCACCAGTTGGGCGGCGAGCAGAGCCGCCGGGTGCGCCGGTGTCGTCGCCAGCCGGCGCAGTACGCCCCGTTCCCGGTAGGTGGCCAGCACGGCGGGCAGGGTGTTCACCCCCACCATGGCGAGGGTGACGACCAGCAGCGACGGGGCGAAGTAGCTGACGAAGGTCTGCCCGTCGAAGGTCGGGTCCGGCTCGCGGAGCGCGGGGATCAGCCCGAGCACCGTCAGGATCAGGGTGGGTAGCCCGACAGTGGTGAGCAGCGTCGGGCGGTCCCGCAGGTAGAGGCGAGCCTCGATCCTCAGGATCTGGCGAAAGGCGTGCATGGTGGCTCCCTTCTCAGTTGGTGGAGCGGTGCCCGGTCAGCTCCACGAAGGCGTCGTCGAGGGTGGACTGCTCCAGCCGAAGGTCCGCGGCGACGATCTGGTGGCGGGCGAGCACCGAGGTGACCGCGTGCAGCAACTCGCCGGTGCCGGTCACCACCACCTGGCTACCGGTGCGCTGCACGGCGGAGACTTCGGGCAGGTCGGTGAGCAGCCGGTCGTCGACCGGAGCCGAGGGTCGGAACCGGATCCGCTGCTGCGGCGCCACCGCCGACACCAGGCCGGCCGGGCTGTCCAGGGCGACCACCCGGCCGCGGTCGATCACCGCGACCCGGTCACAGAGCCGCTCGGCCTCCTCCATGAAGTGGGTGACAAGCACGATCGTCACCCCGCTGTCGCGGACCTGTTCGATCAGACCCCAGGTGTCCCGGCGGGCCTGCGGGTCCAGCCCGGTGGTCAGCTCGTCGAGGATCGCAATCTCCGGGTTGCCGACCAGGGCCAGCGCGAT
This sequence comes from Micromonospora sp. DT231, assembly GCF_049847025.1. Lineage (NCBI taxonomy): Bacteria > Bacillati > Actinomycetota > Actinomycetes > Micromonosporales > Micromonosporaceae > Micromonospora > Micromonospora sp. DT231. The sequence goes on from NZ_JBNCNO010000013.1 coordinate 59,247, forward strand.
GGAGAGCCGCTGCTTCTGACCGCCGGAGAGCTTCTTGTACGCGGTGTTCCGCTTGTCGCCGAGACCCAGCTTGTCGAGCAACGCGGCCGGGTCCGCCGGGTTGCGGTAGAACGAGGCGTACAACTCCAGTGCCTCGGCGACCCGGAGCCGGTCCGGCAGTTGGCTCTCCTGCAGTTGCACCCCGACCCGCTGGCGAAGCTGGGCCGCGTCCCGGCGCGGGTCGAGCCCGAGGACCGACACCCCGCCCCCGTCGGGGACACGCAGCCCGGCGACACACTCCACGGTGGTGGTCTTGCCGGCGCCGTTCGGACCGAGGACGCCGAAGATCTCCCCGGCCTCCACGGCGAGCGATACGTCGTCCACCGCCACCAGGCCGCCGTACCGCTTCTTCAGGTGGGTCACCTCGATGACCGGCATCGTGCCGCCTTCCGCCGCCGCTGACTTCGTACCCCTCAAGGGTTGTCGGGGTGGCCCGGCGGCGAATCGACCGGTCGGCGATGATCGCCGGTGTCCCCGGTTGATCGCCTCCGTCCGTCAACCGGTTGATGCGTGCGATGCGGGTCGCTGCTAGCGCTCCGCCCGGCAGATTCGATCACGGCTGGTTAGGCTGCTCGATCGTGGATGCCAGCAGAATCGCCAGCCCGGTGACCGGGGTCGTCGGACGCTTCCTCGCCGGGGCGGGGCTGCTCCTGCGCGGGCTCGGCCTCTACGTCCGCAGCCCGGGGCTGATGCTGCTCGGCGTCGTGCCGGCGCTGATCTCCGGCGCGCTGTTCCTGGCCGCGCTCGGCACCCTGGTGTACTTCGTGGACGACCTCGCCGCGCTTGTCACCCCGTTCGCCGACGACTGGTCGAGCACCACCCGCAGCCTGGTCCGGGTGATCGCCGGGCTGGCCTTCCTGGGCGTTGGCGGCCTGCTCGGAGTGCTCACCTTCACCGCGGTGACCCTGGTCATCGGCGACCCTTTCTACGAGAAGATCTCCGAGCGGGTCGAGCAGCGGTACGGCGGCACGCCCGGCGCGGTCGAGGTGCCGTTCTGGTCGTCGCTGCGCCGCAGCCTCGCCGACTCGGTACGGCTGGTGGCGCTCACGGTGCTTGTGGGAATTCCGCTGTTCCTCGCCGGCTTCATCCCGGTGGTCGGTCAGACTGTCGTCCCGGTCATCGGGGCGGCGGTGGGCGGGTGGTTCCTCGCCGTGGAGCTGGTCGGTGCGCCCTTCTACCGACGCGGTATGCGGCTGCCGCAACGCCGGACGATCCTGAAGGCCGACCGGGCCACCTCGCTCGGCTTCGGGGTGGCGGTCTTCCTCTGCTTCCTCATCCCGCTCGGCGCGGTGCTGATCATGCCGGCGGCGGTGGCCGGTGCCACCCTGCTGGCCCGCCGCTCGATGGGCCAGTCGATCGAGAGGGACTGACATGGAGATCACCCTGGTCGAGGGGGACATCACCACCCAGCGGGTGGACGCCATCGTGAACGCCGCGAACTCGTCCCTGCTCGGCGGCGGTGGCGTCGATGGCGCGATCCACCGGCGTGGCGGCCCGGCCATCCTGGCCGAGTGCCGGGCGTTGCGGGCGTCCCACTACGGCAGGGGCCTGCCCACCGGCCAGGCCGTGGCGACCACCGCCGGCGAGCTGCCGGCCCGCTGGGTGATCCACACCGTCGGGCCGGTCTGGTCGGGCGGCGAGGACCGGTCGGCGCTGCTGCGCGACTGCTACGCCAACAGTCTCCGGGTGGCCGACGAGCTGGGCGCGTCCACGGTGGCGTTCCCGCTGATCTCCGCCGGCATCTACGGCTGGCCGGTCGACGACGCGGTCCAGCAGGCACTGTCGGTGCTGCGCGCGGCCACTCCGGCCACCGTCACCGAGGCACGCCTGGTGCTCTTCGGCCCCGACACCCACGCGACAGCCCGCCAGGTCTTCGACGCCGCCTGACATCGGCCACAGCCACCGCTTCCGCGTCGATCAGGTGTTGAAAAGTAGGTCTCCGAGGCGATTCTGACCTACTTTTCAGCACTTGATCACCGTGGCTCGGATGGGTGCTCATCAAGCGGCTTGACGTGGTCACTCGCGTCCGGCGAACTCCGCGATGAAGGCGCGCCAGGCTGCCGGCCCGAAGGTCAGGGTCGCGCCATGACGGGCCTTGGAATCCCGGACCAGCACGACGCCGGGCAGGTTGTCAGCGACCTCGACACAGTTGCCGCCGTTCGTCCCGGACTTCGTCGACTTGCGCCAACGGGCGTCGGTCATGTCCATGTCTTCGCCGCTTCCTTGATCAGATCTAGAGAGGGTCGGCGGGGGAGTGCGTCTCGCAGGACGGCCTCCCACGTCTTTTGGAGCGTAGGGGTCGGGTCGGCGACGCTGCCGAACCTCCAGCTTGATCACTAAGCCGCCCGTGCGTCGTCCCACAGGGACTCGAAGTGCTCCACGTAACGATCAAACGGACCGCCGTTACCACGGCGTCGGAGGTGCATCGTCACCGAGTCCTGTCCGAGACCTGCGCCGATGTGCGTAGCCACGATCGCCTCGTCATCGAAGACCCAAACTGACATGGCAACGTGTCGTTCCGACATTCGGGTGGCAAGGGGTTCCGGAGACTTCGCGATCTCCGACTGGGTCATGGCGATGCGAGTCGCGAGCGTGAGCGGAGTCGACTCGATGCGCTCTCGCGCCGTAGTGACCTCGCTGCCAGGATCGCCGAGCAGGAAACGCACATCGGCGCCGTTCTGGGCCTTCGCACCGATCGTGGTGGCGGCGTTGGGCACCTCAAGCCATACGAAATAGCTCGTGTATCCGCCGAACCACAACCGAGTGCCAGCTTTGTCGATCAACTCGCGGAACAGTGAACGCGGAAGGTCGGATCGGCGGGCGTACACGCCGACCAACTCACGGTCTGAACCGACCTTGACAGCGCGACGGACGACTTCGGGCCATAGCACCTCTACATCCTGACCCAACACCCCTGCGGCCCGCATCCGGGAGCGTGGGTGAGGGATGCGGCCCCTGCTGATCCACCGCTCAACCGTCTTCGGGTCCACACCGCACTTCTCGGCGAGGTCAGCAACGGTCAGCCCCGCAGATCTGAGGGCGTGTCCGAGGGCGTCGTTTCGCATCATCGCAAGGGGACCTCTCCTAGACGTCCCCGATGGTCGCACACGGACGGTACAGGCGTCCGATACCCGCTGAAACCGTGTGGAGCGGTACCGCTGGCGGAGGCGACTACCGGCGGCGGTGCCGGCCCAGGGTCGCCAGTTGGGCGAGAGCTCAGTGCGGCCCCGCCCAATGATCGGAGTGGGGTGCATCGATGGATGGTTGGGTGAGAGGGTCCACGCGGAAGGTGAAGTCGGGCAATGTCCTGCACCTGACCCGCGCGGCGAGTGTGCAGTTCCTCCGGCCGATATTCGTCCGCGTGATCCGGCTTCCCGACTGGGTGACCTATGACGGCTGGCTCTGGATCGAGGGCTACGAGCTGGGCCCGAGGGGCGAGGCGGTCGTACGGCGGTCGCTCTTCGTCCAGACGGCGGGGCTGATCTGGCGGGACGCTCCGATTCCGACCGCCCGGCCCACGGCCCGCCGGCCGGTCCGCCGTACGTCGGTGCGGGTCGGGTGATCGCCCGCCCTCGGCCGCATCTGCCGATGCGCCCCGCGTGGTTGTGTCGCAACTGCGCCGCGCCGTGGCCCTGCGGTCCGGCTCAACTCGACCTCGTTGCCGAGTTCTACGGTCACTCGATCGCTCTGGCGTTCTACCTGGCCTCGTCGATGCAGGAGGCCGTCGACGACACGTACGGCCTGGGCGGGTGCCCGGATCTCGCCGTGATGCACAACCGCTTTCTGGGGTGGCTGTCCCTGGCCCGCAGGTCGCGCCGGCCTGATCGCCGTTGAGGATCGAGCCTCAGGAGTGCCCCGGATCAAGTCAGATCGGTCAGACAGGCCCACTGGGATGCGACCGGCCGGTAGCCCAGTCGGGCGTTGATCGCGAGCATCGGCGCGTTCGCCTCGTCGTTCGAGGTGTACGCGACGCGCACGCCGTTCGCGGCGGCCCGGTGCAGCGCCGCCACCTTGGTCAGCCGGGCCAGCCCACGCCCCCGGTACGCGGGGACGGAGCCCGTGTAGTCCGACCACATCCGGTCCCCGTCTCGCTTCACGAGGCTGAAGGCGACCACGGCACCGTCGACCTCGGCGGCGATGCTGGACGCCTTGTCCAGCCCGAGGTTGTCCCACACGTCGTACTGCCAGCTCTCGTAGCTGATCGCGTCGACCGGCACGTCGCCCGGTTCGTCCGCTGCCGAGGCCACATTCGCCACGTACAGCAGGTGGGGGTCCAGGTCAGCGATCGGGCGCAGCCGTACGCCCGGGGGCGGCTCGGGCAGTGCCGGTGCCGAACTCAGGTCGAGTGCGGAGTAGCGCACCTCTCGGCTGGGCTCGTAGCCGTGTCGGCGGGCGAACGGCAGCGCCTCCGACAGTGCCATGGCACGCACCCGGCGGATTCCCAACGGGCGAAGGTGGTCGGTCGCGGCGGTCAGCAGGGCCGTCCCGAGGCCGCGCCGTCGGTGCTCCGGGTGCACGTGCAGCAGGTTGATGCCGCCGACGTTCGCCATCGACGTCGAGGTGATCCGTTCGGCGGACACCCAGCCGACCACCTGATGGTCGACCTCGGCCACGAAGGCGGTCCAGGCCTCCCCGGGCGGTGGTTCCGCGATCATCTTCCGGGTCGACTCGACACCGCGCACCAGGTACGGAACGACAGTCGCGCGCAGCGCCACCACGGCCGGGGCGTCGTCCGGAGTTGCCAGCCGGATCCGCATGTCAGGCCCCCGTCCGTACGGCGGCGACGGCCTCGACCTCGACGAGTAGGTGGGAACAGCTGAGCGCGTGCGGTGACACGACAGGATCCGGCATGTCGGCGAGGCTAACCAAGATCGTCTGCCCAGGCGACGCATTAACCGCGTACTTCCGTAGTCACCGACCAGCGGGCAGCAACTTCAGGGAAATAGTGGCCTCCCGGCGCTCGGAGGCCACTATTTCCCTGAAGTTGTGCGGATCTTGCGGGCGCGGGCGCGGGCGCGGCGGGCGCGCGGCCGCGCGGACCGCGGGGCGCGGCGGGACTGGTCAGGCGGAGGCTCGGCGGACCAGTTCGGTGGGGAGCATGACCAACTGTTCGATCGTTTCGCCGGCGGCGAGGCGGAGTAGCTGCTGGGTCATCCGCCTGCCGAGTTCCACGATGGGCTGCCGGACGGTGGTCAGGGGAGGCTCGGTGTACGCGGCGGTCTCGATGTCGTCGAAGCCGATGACCGCGACGTCCTCCGGCACCCGCCGGCCGGCCTCGCGCAACGTCCGCAGGGCGGCGTGGGCCATGAGGTCGGAGGCGGCGAAGACGCCGTCCAGGTCGGGATGCTCGGTGAGTAGCCGGCGCATCGCCGCCGACCCGGACTCCCGGGTGAAGTCGCCGACGGCGACCAGCTCGGGCAGCCCCGCGTCGGCGACCGCGCTGCGGTAACCGCTGAGCCGTTCGATCCCGGCGATCATGTCCTGCGGTCCGGCGATGGTGGCGATCCGCCGGCGACCGATGTCGAGCAGGTGTTGGATCGCAGCGGTCACCCCGCCGACGTGGTCGACGTCGACGTACGGCACGGGTACGTCGCCGAGTGGCCGGCCGCTGACCACCACCGGGATGCCGAGCCGGGCCAGTGTGCCGGGCAGCGGGTCGGCACCGTGCAGTGAGGCGAAGAGCACCCCGTCGACGTGCCGGCCGGTGGTGTACCGCTCGACGCGGTGATGGCCGGCCGGTGAACCGGCGAGCATCAGCACCAGTTGCTTGTCGGCGGCCTCCAGTTCCTGGCTGACGCCACGGATGATGCCGGGGAAGACCTGGTCGTCGGAGAAGACCCGGGTGGCCGCCTCCGGCATGACCAGCGCGATCGAGTCGGTGCGTTGGGTGACCAGGCTGCGGGCGGCGAGGTTGGGCACGTAGCCCAGCTCGGCGACCGCCCGGGTGACCGCCTCGCGGATCGGCTCGGCGACAGTGGTGGAGCCGTTGACCACACGGGACACGGTGGCCCGGGACACCCCGGCCCGCGCCGCCACCGCTTCGAGCGTCGGCCGTTGCGCCGTCGTCATCGCGACTTCCTCCCGCTCGTCACAGCCCGTGCCGGGTGCTCAACGCCGGCACCCGGCCTTCAGTGTGCGCCGCTGAGTCACGACAGCGTGACCGGCGCTTCTCACCCTGTCAAGAGAGCGCTCTCTCGGGTGTTCGGCCCAGACCCTCGGGAACGGGCGAGGGCGCCACCCGGCGGGGTGACGCCCTCGTCGAGAACCATCGATCACTTGGCTCGCAGGCCATCCAGCAGAGCGCGATCGCCGGCCACGTCGAGCGTCTCGAAGCTCACCCGACCCCACAACGCCAACAGCAGATCGCTCGCCGTGCCGCTGACCTGTGCGCGGGCGTGATGATCGTCGTGGTCGAAGATGGTGTCCGTGTCGAGCAGCGCCACCCCCTCGCCGCGCAGCCGCAAATACCACTCCTGAGCCGCGTCGGTAGCGGTGAGCTGCACCACGCCGCGCCAGTCGCCAGGCGTCCGCCGCCGGCCCGCCGGCAGCCAGGTGTCCAGCACCTCACTCACCCCGTCGGCCGCGAGCTTCGCCTCTACCGGCTCGCCGGCCGCGATGGCGAGTTGGGCGTCCCAACGGTGCACAGCCGTCTCGTGCGCCATCCGACGCGGCCAGAAGCCGGCCTTCTTCGGCTGCGGAGCCCAGTTCCACGCCGGGGACTCCGGGTCGAGCCCGTCGAAGACGGTCATCAGCCGGTCGTACCCCTGCTGCCACAGCTGCAGCGGGAGCACCCCCGGGTCCGCCTCAAGCGGTTCCCGGCGGGGCGGCTGAGTGGTCTGGCCGGCGCCGGCGAACGACGAAACCCATTGGTAGATGCCAGCGAGGTGCAGTGTGAGGTCGCTGACCGTCCAGCCCGGACAGGACAGAACCGGTGTCTCCGGCGGCGCATCGGCCACCGCCGCCGCGAATGCGGGACCCTCCGCTCGGAGCGCCCCGATCCAGAAATCCTTGCTGCCCTGCAGTCTGCTCATCGCCATCCTCCCGGGGGTGCCGGACGACCAGTGGGTGCCACGGCTATCTGTCAGCCTAAGGTGAAGGGCGTGCCAGACGCCTCCGCCCAGCCGACAACCGAAGCCGATCGTGCCATCCCTGGTCCACTGGCCAGTTACACCACTCTACGAATGGGTGGGACGGCCCAGCGGATCATGGCCGCCGACAGTGCCGACGAGATCGTCCGTGCCGTCCGTACCGCGGACGAGCCGGTCCTGATCCTGGCCGGCGGCAGCAACGTCGTGATCGGCGACGCCGGCTTCCCCGGCACCGTCGTGCTGGTGCGCTCCCGTGGGCTGAGCGTCATCGCCGAGGACGCCGGGTCGGTCACCGTACGTGTCGACGCCGGCGAGCCCTGGGACGACCTGGTCGCCGCCACGGTGGCCAACGGCTGGGCCGGGCTGGAGTGCCTCTCCGGCATCCCCGGCTCGACCGGCGCCACCCCGATCCAGAACGTCGGCGCGTACGGCCAGGAGGTCGCCGAGACGATCAGCGGCGTCGAGGTGTACGACCGGGTCGAGGGCACCCGCTACAGCATCCCCGCCGCCGACTGCGGGTTCGCCTACCGAGGCAGCATCTTCAAGTACCGGGACCGGTGGGTGGTGCTCTCCGTCGACTTCCGACTCACCCGGTCCCCGCTCTCCGGCCCGGTGCGCTACGCCGAGTTGGCTCGTGCGCTCGGCGTCGAGGTGGGTGACCAGGTGCCGCTGGCCGACGCCCGCGCGGCGGTGCTGCGGTTGCGCGCCGGCAAGGGCATGGTGCTCGACGCCACCGACCCGGACACTCGCTCGGTCGGCTCCTTCTTCACCAACCCGGTGCTGGACCAGGCGACGTACGAGCTGTTCCTGGAGCGCGCCGCCGAGCTGGGTGACCCGCCCGCCTGGCCGGGAGCCGACGGCATGGTCAAGGTGAGCGCGGCCTGGCTCATCGACAAGGCCGGCTTCACCAAGGGGCACCCCGGGCCGGGCGGCGTGGCCATCTCCGGCAAGCACACTCTCGCGCTCACCAACCGCAGCGGCACCGCCCACACCGGTGACCTGCTCACCCTGGCGCGCGACATCCGCGACACGGTGCAGGCCCGCTTCGGCGTAACCCTCCACCCCGAACCGGTCCTCATCAACTGCGCTCTCTAACCCCCGTTCCCCTCCCCGCCGCACGCCCCCGCGATCTTGCAGTTTCTGCGGGGACATAAGAGCTGCAAAAGGGCATATCAACGACAGAAAGTGCAAGATCGACGAGGCCGGGGCGGGGCGGGGCGGGGCGGGGGCGGGGTGGGTGGGGTGCGCGGGTTACGGGAGGGGCCAGGGGAGGGTTAGCTCGCCCTGGCGCCAGCGTGTGGGGCCGCCGAGGACGGGCCAGCCGGTTTCGCGGAGGCCTGTCACCGCTCTCAGCCAGCGTTGGCGGGGGCCGAAGGTGGCGTACGGGGCGGCGGCCTGCCAGGCTCCGTCCAGGGCGCGGATCAGGTCGTGCACCGGCTCACCGGGAACGTTGCGGTGGATCAGCGCCTTGGGCAGCCGCTCGGCCAACTCGGTGGGGCTGCCCAGCGTGGTGAGCTTGGCGGCCAGGGTCAGCGTCCGAGGGCCGTCGGCGTCGACGAGCAGCCAGCTGGCGAGCCGACCCAACTCGTCGCACGTGCCCTCGACGAGCGCCCCACCCGGGGCGAGCGCGGCGGTCATCGTCCGCCAGGCGTCCGGGACCTCGCTCTCGTCGTACTGTCGCAGCACGTTGAACGCGCGGACCAGCACCGGCCGGAGCCCGGCCAGTTCGAACCCGCCGCGGGCGAACGTCAGGCCCGGCGGGTCGGCGGCCGGGGCCGCGGCGGCCACCCGGGCCGGGTCGATCTCCAACCCCACCAGGCGTACGTCGGGACGTACTCCCGCCGCCAGCCGGGCGCGCAGTTCCACAGCGGTCACCGGGTTGGCGCCGTAGCCAAGGTCGACGACCAGGGGGTCGGCCGCCGCCAACAGCCGGTCGGCGCAGGTGGCGACGATCCAGTTGTCCACCCGACGGAGCCGGTTCGGGTTTGTCGTGCCGCGCGTGACCACGCCGAGCGGCCGGCGCCGCGCCACAGGGCTCACGTCAACCTCCCGACCGGCGACCTCAGGAGACCCGGTGCACCTTGTGCTGGGCGGCCTGCGCCCGCGGTCGGACCACCAGTCGGTCGATGTTCACGTGCTCGGGGCGGGTGGCACACCAGGCGATGCAGTCGGCGACGTCCTCGGCGACGAGCGGCCCCGGCACTCCCGCGTAGACGGCGGCCGCCCGCTCCGCGTCACCCTCGAAGCGGACCAGCCCGAACTCGTCGGTCTTCACCATGCCCGGGTCGATCTCGATGACCCGCAGCGGTCGGCCGCACAACTCCAGGCGGAGCGTGCCGGCGATGGCGGTCTGCGCGTGCTTCGCGGCGGCGTAGCCGCCCCCGCCCTCGTAGACGGTCAGGCCGGCGGTGGAGGAGACCACCACGATGGTGCCGGCGCCGGACGCCTCGAGCGCGGGCAGCAGCGCCTGGGTGACCCGCAGCGTGCCGAGCACGTTGACGTCGTACATCCACTGCCAGTCGGCGACCGAGCCCGACTCCACCGGGTCCAGCCCACGCGCTCCGCCGGCGTTGTTGACGAGCAGGGTGACCGGGCCGGGTGCCTGGGCGGCGGCCTCGGCCAGCCCGGCCACCGACTCGTCCGAGGTGATGTCGCAGGTCACCGCGGTGGCCTGCCCGCCGGCGGCGGTGATCTCGGCGACCAGGTCGGCGAGCCGATCGGCGCGGCGGGCGGCGGCGAGCACGTGGAAGCCCTCGGCGGCGAGTCGGCGGGCAGTGGCCGCGCCGATCCCGCTGGACGCTCCGGTGACGATGGCGACAGCTGTCATTCCGACATTGTCACCCCGGCCGTGGGACCCGTTCCGACCGGGCGGGGGCGGCCATCGAACGGGTGCGGTGATGAGGTCCGTCACCCCCGGGGGCCGCGCCGGGGAATTTCCGAAGCCCGATGGGGAAGATGACACCTGGCGTACAGGTTGACCGAGAAGCGCCGGTCGTGCGAGACGGCATCTACCGTGACAAAGGAGCGGATGTGGCGGAAATGCACACCGGTGTCGGGCGTCAGCGAGGTGCCCGACCATGGCCCCGGCCGCGCCGCATCGCCACCCTGTCGGTGCACACCTCCCCCCTGCACCAGCCCGGCACGGGCGACGCCGGCGGAATGAACGTCTACATCCTCGAGGTCGCCCGGCGACTCGCCGAAGCCAACGTCGAGGTGGAGATCTTCACCCGCGCCACCTCCGGCGACCTGCCCCCGGTCGTCGAGATGGCGCCGGGCGTGCAGGTCCGGCACATCACCTCCGGCCCGCTGGAAGGCCTCACCAAGGAAGAGCTGCCCGGTCAGCTCTGCGCCTTCACCGCGGGTGTGCTGCGCGCCGAGGCGTCCCGCCCACCCGGGCACTACGACCTGATCCACTCCCACTACTGGCTCTCCGGGCAGGTCGGCTGGCTGGCCAAGGAGCGCTGGGGGGTGCCGCTGGTCCACACCGCGCACACCCTGGCGAAGGTCAAGAACGCCCAACTCGCGGCCGGCGACCGGCCGGAGCCCAAGGCCCGGGTGATCGGCGAGGAACAGGTGGTCGCCGAGGCGGACCGGCTGGTCGCCAACACCCGGTTCGAGGCCAGCGACCTCCTCACCCGCTACGACGCCGACCCGGGCCGGGTCAGCGTGGTGCAGCCGGGTGTCGACCTGGACCGCTTCCGACCCGCGCCGGGCAACCGGTCCGCGGCGACCCACGAGGCTCGCCGTCGGCTGGGGCTGCCGGCCGACGGGTACGTCGTCGCCTTCGTCGGTCGGATCCAGCCGCTCAAGGCCCCCGACGTGCTGATCCGCGCGATTGCCGCGCTGCGCGAACGCGACCCGGCGCTTGCCGACCAGGTGACGGTGGTGATCTGCGGCGGACCCAGCGGCAGTGGGCTGGATCGGCCGACCGCGCTGATCGAGCTGGCCGCCACGCTCGGCGTCGCCGACGGGGTGCGGTTCCTGCCACCGCTCACCGGAGACGACCTGCCGGCCCTCTACCGGGCGGCCGACCTGGTCGCGGTGCCGTCCCACAACGAATCCTTCGGCCTGGTCGCCCTGGAGGCGCAGGCCTGCGGTACGCCGGTGCTGGCCGCCGCCGTCGGAGGACTTGTCACCGCCGTGCGGGATCAGGTCAGCGGCGTACTGATAGACGGTCACGACCCGGTCGACTGGGCCAGGGCGCTGGGCCGTCTGCTGCCGGACGGAGCCCTCCGGGCAGCGCTCGGCCGGGGCGCCGAGCAGCACGCCCGGCACTTCTCCTGGGACCGTACGGTCACCGGTCTGCTCGGTGTCTACGGCGAGGCGATCACCGCGCACCGTGCCCGGCTCGCGGCCGACCTGGCGGCCGACCCGGCGCTCTCCTGCTCCTGGTGACCCGGGGGCGTCGCCGTCGACAGGTGCGCCGGGCGGGTCGGTCGTAGAGTGGGTCCGGTGAGCCCGAAGAGCGATCTTGCGACCCTGATCGAGTCGGTCTGCGCGGAGCGGGAGTTGGCCTGGGAGTCGACAGGCCCCGACTCGTACGCGGTGACCCTGCCGGGCACGCACAAACTCAAGACGGTCTGCAACCTGATCATCGGTGAGCACGCGCTGCGGGTCGAGGCGTTCGTGATGCGCCAACCGGACGAGCGCCGCGAGGAGCTGTGGGCCTGGCTGTTGCAGCGCAACGCCCGGATGTACGGCGTCTCCTTCTCCACCGACGCCGTCGGCGACGTCTACCTGACCGGGCGGGTCAACCCGGCCGGCGTGGACGCCGACGAGTTGGACCGGCTGCTCGGCTCCGTGCTCACGTACGCCGACGAGTCGTTCGACACGATGCTGGAGATCGGCTTCGGCAGCTCGATCCGCCGCGAGTACGAGTGGCGGGTCAAGCGCGGCGAGTCGACCGCCAACCTGGCCGCGTTCGCCCATCTCTTCGAACCCTCCGGCTCCGGCCCCAACAAGTCCTGACCGCGCGCCGTGCCCCCGCGCTCGCGCGGCGCCCGCGCGCCTCGCCCGCGCGCTCGCGCGGCGCCCGCGCGCCTCGCCCGCGCGCTCGCGCGGCGCCCGCGCGCCTCGCCCGCGCGCTCGCGCGG
>NZ_JBNCNO010000013.1:71566-235699 GCF_049847025.1 Micromonospora sp. DT231
CGCTCGCGCTCGCGCCATGCATGATCGTGCTCGAACCAGGTTGTCGTGGCATCTGGGCGCGGGGAGGCCACTTGATCCTGGATCGAGCGCGATCATGGTGGGCAGACGGTGGTTCGGACTGCTCCTGACGGGTATGCCGCTCCGCGCGGTGCGGCGAGGGACCCCCGCGCGCCGAGGACGGAGTGTCAAGGAGCGGAGCGTCCCATGGCTCAGCGGAACAGCTCAGGTCGCGGCGCGACTGCGACCAGGACGAAGCGACAGGCCGGCAATCAGACGCCGGGTACCCCGGGTGTCTCCGAGTCGGAGATCTCCCGGATGCGGGTGGACGACATCCGCGGGCAACTACGCAAACGCGGGGTCTCCGGGATCTCCGCGCTGCGCAAGCCCGACCTGGTGAAACAGTTGGTGCGCTCGATGCGGGCCGGCGCGGGTCGAAGCAGTACCGGCCCGACGGGCCGGGCCACCGGCACCCGGGCGTCGGCGGGTCGCGCCGCCGCCACGAAGAAGTCGGCGGCGAGGCCCGCATCGGGCCGCGCGAAGGCCGCACCGGCGAACAAGAGCGCTCCCGCGAAGCGGGCCGCCGCGACGAAGGCGACCGCCACGCGGACGTCGACGGCGGCGGCGAAGAGGGCGCCGGCGAAGAAGGCGACCGCCGCGAAGAGGACCACAGCGGCGACGTCGACGGCCGCCCGTAAGACCACGGCCGCGAGCCGGACCACGGCCGCCCGCAAGACCACGGCCGCCCGCAAGACCACGGCCGCGAGCCGGACCACGGCCGCCCGCAAGACCACCGCCGCCCGTAAGACCACGGCGGCACGCAAGACAGCGACGGCGCGTACGGCGCCCGCGCGGAAGGCGCCGGCGAAGAAGGCACCGGCCCGTCCGGCGGCGAAGCGCACGGCACCGGCCAAGAGTGCGGCGGCCAAGCGCACGACAGCGAAGCGCGCGACGCCAACCAAGAGTGCGGCGGCCAAGCGCACGACAGCGAAGCGCACGGCACCGGCCAAGAGCGCGCCGGCGAAGCGCACGCTGACACCATCGACTGGTGGCGGCACGACGGCCGGTGGGATCCGGACCGGACGGGGCACCGGACGGTCGGTCCGCAGCTCGCAGGTGATCTCGTCGGTCATGGACCGGCCCGAGCGGCCGGGGCGGAGTCTGATCACCACGAATCACGAGGTGATCCAGCGCTGGGCCCGGGAGCGTGGGGCCAAGCCGGCAACCATCGCGGGCACCGAGCGCGACGGTCGGGCGGGCGTTCTGACCTTCAACATCCCCGGTTACCGGGAAAGTAGCCGAATTCGCGAGATCACCTGGGATGAGTGGTTCTATACCTTTGATCTGCGCCGGCTGAACCTGATTTATCAGGAACAGTTGCGCAACGGTCGGCAGAGCAGCTTCTTCCGGACCGAGTCCCCCGATCGGGAGGACGGTTGAGGCGTTTGCGGGAATGGCTGACGGGTACCCGGCTGTTGCCAGAGATCGAGGCCCGAGCAGCGGATACTCGTCAGTTGTGACCGGCGAGACAGCGGTTCTGGGTTGAATCCAGAATCCGGGCGAACTAACTTTATTGCACCGCGCCACGCTTGGAAACGTTCGGGGGAGCGGCGGATCGATCAGATCCGCGCACCAGGCGAGGCGCGAGGGGACGGGTGGATTTACCGTTGGGGGACGGTGGCCACCTGTTTGGACCGGCGGCTGAGCGGGCGATGCTTACGGGGGTGAGTGTTTGCCCGCCGCCGCCGGCCCCACCGGCGGGCGCCCACTACGACCTCTGGGCCGTGGTGGGCGCTTTGCCGTGTCGAGGGTCGTGCGGTGCGGGCGACGGTGTCTGCTCCCGGCGCAGCGCGGCGACGTGCCGTTCCCGGGGTGGTCCGGCCACCAGGTGCCCGACGGCCGCGGCCAGGCCCAGCCCACCCACGAGCAGCCAGTGCCGGTCGCCGAGGTGTTGCAGGCTCACCCCGCCGAGGGTGGGAGCGACGAACGCCGCAGCCGGAAACGTCAGGTAGAAGACCGCCTGATAGCGGGCGCGTAGCTGCGGCGGCGCCAGGTCGGCGTTGATCTGCGCGTTGGGCGGTGCGGCGAGCATCGAGCCGATCGTCCAGACCGCCGCGGCGCCCAGGTAGACGGCCAGTTCGTCGGCGACGACGAGCACCCCGAAGCCGAGCGCGAGCAGCGCGGTGGAGGCGGCCAGCACGACGTCCTTGTGGTGCCTGTCGATCAGCCTTGGCACGAACAGTTGCCCGATCACGATCAGCGCGCCGCCGAGCGCCACCACCAGCCCGTACGCCGACGGCCCCAGGCCGTCCGCGCGCATGGCCAGCGGCATGATCGTCGACGTCTGCATGGTGAGGACGGCCAGCACGAAGGTGAGCCCGACGAAGACCAGGAAGGTGCGGTCGGTGAGCGCGGTGTGCAGTCCCGGTCGACGGGGACGGAGCGACGCGCGGGTGGCCGGTGCGGAGTCGGCCGGCCGCAGGGTCTCCGGCACCTTCCAGCCGATCACGGCGGCCGCCGTCAAGGTGGCCCCGGCGTCGACCAGGAACAGCGCGGTGAAGCTCGCCTCGGCCAGCACTCCGGCGAGCAGCGAGGCGACCGCCATGCCCAGGTTGAACGCCCAGAACTGCAGGTTGAACGCGCGGGAGCGACGTTCGGCGGGCACCACGTCGACGATCGCCGCGACGAACGCCGGACTGGGCATCGAGTGGACCACGCCGACAAGCGCGGAGAGCACCGCGATCAGGAGCAGGTGCTGGCTGAAGGCGAGCGCCACCATCAGGGCGACAGTGCTCAGGTGCGCGGCGAGCAGGGTCGACCGGCGGCCCCACCGGTCGGCGAGGACACCACCGAGCAGGACGCCGGCCGCGCCCCCGGCCCCGTACGCGCCGACCACGGTGCCGGCCAGCCCGATGCTCGCCCCGCGTACGTCGGTGAGGTAGAGCGACAGGAACAGCATGGCGAAGGCGCCGGCCCGGTTGATCAGCAGACCGGCCCAGAGGTACCAGAAGGTGGCGGGTAGCCCACCTGCGGTGTCGTGCCACAAGCGCCGCAGGGCGTGCACCCGACCTCCATACAGTTCGCTTTCTTAACTGTTCCGAGTGCAGGGTAGGAAATCGGGCCGCCCCGGCGCCAGTCGTCAGGCGGCCGCCTCGGCGGGTTGCGGCGTCCGGCTGGTGTCGACAGGTGCCAGTGCCTCGCCAGAGCGGCGTAGCGCGGCGGCCCGCCGCTCCCGGGCCGGCCCGGACACCAGGTGGGCCACGGCGGTCAGGACGCCGAGCGCGGCGCAGCCGTACCAGAGCGCGTCGTTGCCGATGTGCTCGCGGACCAGGCCGCCGAGGATCGGCGCGCTGGCCCCGGCGATCTGCCAGGACAGGGAGAACACGCCCTGGTAGCGACCGCGCAGCTCGGCCGGGGAGAGTTCGGCGATGAGGGTGGAGTTGGAGGGCGAGTTGAGCATCTCGCCGACCGTCCAGATCAGCACGGTCAGCCCGTAGAACCAGGCGGTGCCGGCGAACGCGGTCAGCCCGAACCCGACGCCCATCACCACGGACGCCAGCGCGAGCACGTGGGAGCGGCTCCGACCCCGGATCAAACGGGGTACGAAGAGTTGGCCGACCACGATGAGGATCCCGTTGAGCGCGATCACCGAGCCGTAGGTGGCCGGGCTCAGGCCGTCGTCGCCCATCGCGATCGGCAGCATCGAGATGTGCTGGAGGAAGACCAGCGCGGCGAACAGGTTGAGGGCCACGAAACCGAGGTAGACGCGGTCGGTGAGGATCGTGCGCAGGGCGCCGCGGGGAGCCGCGGTGGCGGTGACCGAACGGGCCTGCCGTGTCTCCGGTACCCGGGTGAAGATGATCAGCGCGGTGACCAGCATGGTGCCGGCGTCGACAACGAAGAGCAGCAGGTAGTCGGCCTGTGCGGCGAGGCCGGCGAGGACGGCGGCGCAGGCGAAGCCCAGGTTGATCGCCCAGTAGTTGAGCGAGAAGGCGCGCAGCCGGTCCTTCGCCGGCACCACGTCGATCATCATCGCGCCGAACGCGGGCCGGGCCGCCTCGGCGAACATGCCGAGCAGCAGGGCGCCCAGCGCCACCGCCCAGAGGTCCCGGGCCAGGCCGAGGCCGAGCATCATCGTGGCCGCGCCCACGTGGGCGGTGAGCAGTGTCGGCCGCCGACCCCACCGGTCCGCGAGGGTGCCGCCGGCGGTGGTGCCGAACGCGCCGCCGACGCCCCACAGCCCGATCACCAGGCCCGCCTGGGAGGCCGAGAAGCCGCGTTCCTGGGTGAGGTAGATGGCGAGGAAGACGAGGACGAACGAGCCGAGCCGGTTGATCAGGGTGCCGGACCACAGGTACCAGAAGGTGGTGGGCAGGCCGCCGGTGGTGTCCCGGAACCAACTCCGCATCGTCCGCATCTGGCGCCCCCGCTTGCAAGTAATGACCGGTATGACTGTCGCGCCTTACAACCCTAGTAGCGGCCGCAGCCGCAGGTCATCCGTGTTTTCACGTGGTGGTCGTCACGACGGCTGCCCGCGTGTCCCTTCGGCGGTTGAGGCAGGATGATCCGCATGACTGCGAGCGAAGGGCCCACCGTCGGGACGCTGGTCCTGCTGCGACACGGTGAGAGCGACTGGAATGCCAAGAACCTCTTCACCGGTTGGGTGGACGTCGACCTGACCGAGAAGGGCGAGGGCGAGGCGCGGCGCGGCGGCGAGTTGATGCGCGAGCACAGCCTGCTGCCGGACGTCGTGCACACAAGCGTGATGCGCCGTGCGATCCGTACCGCCGAGCTGGCGCTGAACGCCGCCGACCGACACTGGATCGCGGTGCGCCGGTCGTGGCGGCTCAACGAGCGCCACTACGGCGCCCTGCAGGGCAAGAACAAGAAGCAGACCCTCGACGAGTACGGCGAGGAGCAGTTCATGCTCTGGCGTCGGTCGTACGACACGCCGCCTCCGCCGATCGACGACAACGACGAGTGGTCGCAGGTCGGCGACCCCCGCTACGCGCTGCTGCCGACCGAGCTGATGCCGCGTACCGAGTGCCTCAAGGACGTCGTCGAGCGGATGCTGCCCTACTGGTACGACTCGATCGTGCCGGACATCCTGGCCGGCCGTACGGTGCTGGTGGCCGCGCACGGCAACTCGCTGCGCGCCCTGGTCAAGCACCTCGACCAGATCTCCGACGAGGCGATCGCCAAGCTCAACATCCCGACCGGCATCCCGCTGCGCTACGACCTCGACCCGCAGCTGCGCCCACTCACCCTGGGCGGCACCTACCTCGACCCGACGGCAGCGAAGGAAGCCGCCGCCGCGGTCGCCAACCAGGGCCGCTGAGCCGACGACGAAGGCCCCCGGGATTCCCGGGGGCCTTCGTCCTGCCCGGTTCAGCTCGCGGAGGGCCCGCTCTGCCCGGTGATCAGGTAGATCACGTGCTCGCCGGCGTTCACCGCGTGGTCGGCGAAGCGCTCGTAGAAGCGGCCCAGCAGGGTGGCGTCGATAGCGGTCTCCACCCCGTACGGCCAGTCGTCGCCGAGCAGCACCGCGAACAGGTTCTTGTGCAGCTCGTCCATGGCGTCGTCGTCGCCGTCCAGCTCGCCGGCCAGGTCGGCGTCGGGCTTCGCCAGCACCGAGCCGATCTTCACGGCCATCCGGTCGGCGATCTCGGACATCTCGGTGAAGACCGTCCGCAGCTCGGCCGGGACGGCGGGGGAGGGGTGCCGGCGCAGCGCGGTCTTCGCCACGTGCTCGGCGAGGTCGCCCATCCGCTCCAGATCAGCGGCCACGTGCAGCGCGGTGATCATCGCCCGGAGGTCGGAGGCGACCGGCGCCTGTCGGGCGAGCAGGTCACAGACCCGCTCCTCGACGTGTCGGTAGAGGTCGTCGATCTCGGCGTCCCGCTCGATGACCGTCTCGGCGGCCTGCCGGTCGGCGGTGAGCAGGGCCCGGGTGGCCTGGCGCATGGCGGCGCGGACGCCCTCCGCCATGTCCACCAGCAGTTGGCTGACGATCTGGAGGTCGGCCCGAAACTCGTCGCGCATCATCACGTCCTGTGGTCGGTCGCCGCCGGCGGGTGCCGGCGCAGGGGGTTGAGCAGGTGCGACGCCAACGGTATGGGGCGCGGACGGACCTCGGATGAACCACGGTGAACGACGCCAGACGCAGGGGTGAACACTTCTCGAAGTGCGGGTGGTTCGTCCCGTTCTGTGTGGTAGCCAGGTTAACAATGACCCTACGATCGCCGGGTGGAGTGGACGGTGGCGGTCGTGGTGGCCGTGGCGTTGGTGGCCGGGTTGGCCGCCGGTCTTCTGCTGCCCCGGTTCCTGCCCGTGCGGGACGGCCGCTCCACGTCGACGGGGAGCATCAGCTCCCGCTGGAGCAGGGGGAGGCCCGCGATAGCCGACGAGCAGCAGGCCGGGCTCGGCCGCCGGACGATCGACTCACTCCGGGCCGGTGTCGTGGTACTGGACAACGACGACGTCCCCGTGTTGATCAACCCGGCCGCCCGCGCGATGGGGCTTCTGCGTACCGGCAGCACCCCCGGCTCGATCGCCGCGCACCCGCTGATCCGTACCCTCGCCGGCCAGGTGCGGCGCACCGGAGTGCGGCGCGAGATCGAGCTGGACCTGCCCCGAGGTCGCGACAGCGCGGGGGAGAACCCGCTCGGCGTGCACCTGCGGGCGATGGGTCTCGGCAACGGCTTCATCGCGGTGGAAGCGGTCGACGTGACCGAGTCGCACCGGCTGACCCGCGTACGACGCGACTTCGTGGCCAACGTGAGCCACGAGTTGAAGACCCCGATCGGGGCGCTACAACTGCTCGCCGAGGCGTTGCTCGACGCCACCGAACCGGCCGACGCGGCGGCGCCCGATCTCTCCGAGGACCTGGTGGCCGCGCGCCGGTTCGCCGAGCGGATCCAGCACGAGTCGACCCGGCTGGGTCGGCTGGTGCAGGAGTTGCTGGAGTTGACCCGGTTGCAGGGCGCCGAACCGCAACCGCCACCCGAGCCGGTCGCGTTGGACTGGGTGATCGCCGAGGTCGTCGACCGGACCCGGACCACTGCTTCCGCCCGTGGGGTCGAGGTGACCGTGGACGGTCAGCGTGGCCTCACCGCGTACGGCAGCGACTCCCAACTCGCCACGGCGGTGGCGAATCTGGTGGAGAACGCCATCAACTACTCGGGTGAGGACACCGCGGTGCGGGTCACCCTCCGCGGCGACGACGAGCACGTCGAGATCGCGGTCGCCGACCAGGGCATCGGGATAGCCCCGACCGACGTGGACCGCATCTTCGAGCGGTTCTACCGGGCCGACCAGGCTCGTTCGCGTGCCACCGGCGGCACCGGACTCGGCCTGGCAATCGTGAAACACATCGCGAGCAACCATGGCGGACGGGTCGAGGTGTCGAGCACTCTTGGTGGTGGATCGACGTTCACCCTCCGGCTGCCCGCCAGTCCACCGGACGACCTGCTGGCGACACTGCCGCCGGTTGGGATCGAGTCCGGTCCGGCTGGGCTACGGCAGGTCTGACAGCAATGAAAGGAAATCCCCGTTGAGCCGCGTTCTGGTGGTCGAGGACGAGGAGTCGTTCTCCGACGCCTTGTCGTACATGCTCCGTAAGGAAGGCTTCGAGGTGTCGGTCGCCGCGACCGGCACCGACGCCCTCACCGAGTTCGACCGAACCGGCGCCGACATCGTGCTGCTCGACCTGATGTTGCCCGAGATGTCGGGGACCGAGGTCTGCCGGCAACTTCGGCAGCGGTCGGCCGTGCCGATCATCATGGTCACCGCCCGGGACAGCGAGATCGACAAGGTGGTCGGGCTGGAGATCGGCGCCGACGACTACGTCACCAAGCCGTACTCGCCGCGGGAACTTGTCGCCCGGATCCGGGCCGTGTTGCGCCGGCAGAGCCCGGAGGTGGCCGAGGCGGGGGCGCCGACACTGGCCGCGGGTCCCGTGCGCATGGACATCGAACGGCACGTGGTGACCGTCGAGGGCGGGGCGGTGCAGTTGCCGCTCAAGGAATTCGAGTTGCTGGAACTGCTGCTGCGTAACGCGGGCCGGGTGCTCACCCGTGGCCAGCTCATCGACCGGGTCTGGGGCGCCGACTATGTCGGTGACACCAAGACGCTGGACGTGCACGTGAAGCGGCTGCGTTCCAAGATCGAGCCGGAGCCGTCCGCGCCGCGTTTCATCGTCACCGTCCGGGGCCTGGGCTACAAGTTCGAGCCGTGATCGGCGTACCCGAGGGGGGTCTGCGCTCGACGCAGGCCCCCCTCGGGCTGTTCGCGCTTGGTCAGCGGACGACCTTGAGGTTGAAGATCGCGGTGTCGAGCCGGCCGTAGAGCCGCAACCAGAGCGGCATCAGCATCTCGGTGCCCCGCGCGGTGGAGAGGTCGCCGAGGTCGATCACGTCGGTGTGCCCGAAGCTGATGAGCAGCCCGGTGACGATCCGCTTGGCCTCCGCGTCGTCACCGGAGACGAACACGCTGTGCTCACCGTCGGCGAGTTGACGCGGATGCACCATCAGCTCGGCGGTCAGTGTGTTGAGCGACTTGACCACCAGGGTCTGTGGAAACTCGCGCTGGATGCGTTCGGCGAGGGAGTCGGTGTTGTGCACCGACAGGGTGGGCGGGAAGCCCGCGCCGAAGTCGAGCGGGTTGGCGATGTCGAGCAGCACCTTACCGGCCAGATTCGGTGCGCCGGCCGCCGTCAGGGCGGGAAGCGAGCCGTTGCCGTTTGTGGCGTTGACCACCAGCTCGGCGGCGCTGGCGGCTTCGGCCAGGGTGCCCAGGCCGACCTCGGGGTGCTGCGCCGACCAGGCGGCGTAGTCGCCGGCCCGGGTGGCCGCGACATCGCGGGTGCCGATGGTGACCTGATGGCCCAACTCCGCGGTGCGAGCGGCGATCGCCTGCCCGACCGAGCCGGTTCCGAGAACTGCGATACGCATGTCGATCGATCCTCCGTCGGTGTGCCGAGTGGACTCGTGCCGAGTGTCAGCAGGCTAACAGACAGGTCTGTCTACTGCGGCCCCATGAAGGGCGTCGTGCGCGTCAAGCCCACGTGCCAGGGCGGGGCGAGGCGGGCCGGGGCGCGCGGGGCGTGGCGGGGCGGGGCGGGGCGCGCGGGGCGCGGCGGGATATGGCCGGTGGCTGGGTGCACCCCCGCGACCCCTGTAGAGCTGCCCCAGATGTGGGGCGGGTCAGGCGTGTGGCTCCAGGAGGACTGGAATCGCGCTGCCCGCGCTGCCCGCGCTGCCCGTGCTGCCCGTGCTGCCCGTGCTGCCCGTGCTGCCCGTGCTGCCCGTGCTGCCCGTGCTGCCCGTGCTGCCCGTTTTGAAGTGTCCGCCCCATATTTGGGGCAGCTCTACAGGGGTCGCGGGGGTGCACCCAGGACCGGGCAGTGGACGTGCCGAAGGCGGTGGGACGCCAGGCGGGCCACGCCCGGGCGGTGCCGGCCGTTGACGCGATGAGGTTTGCAGACGGAACTGTCTGTAGGATCTGTGCCGCCACCAGCAGATCGAGGGAGTGTCGATGCCCGCGCCCCGCACCCCGGCCGGCTCGGCCCGGGACCGGATCCTGGACACCGCGTTCCGGCTGTTCTACGCGCACGGGCCGCGCGGCGTCGGCGTGGACACGGTGATCGCCGAGTCGGGCGTGGCGAAAGCGACGCTCTACAAGCACTTCCCGCGCAAGGACGATCTTGTGCTGGCGTACCTCGATCGGGTTGACCAGGCGTGGTTCGGCGCGTTGCGGGCGGCGGCCCGGGACGCCGGCGGCGAGCCGCGCGACCAGTTGGTCGGGATGTTCGACGCGCTGGTCGGCGCCTGTCGCCGGGACGGTTACCACGGCTGCGCGTTTCTCAACACCGCCGCCGAGTCACCTGCGGGCGGGCCGGTGCACGCCCGGACGGTCGAGCACAAGACAGTGGTCCGCGCCTGGGTGACCGAACTGGCCCGGCAGGCCGGCGCTGCCGAACCGGAACTGCTCGCCCGGCAGCTCACCCTGTTGCTCGACGGCGGGCTCGCCAGCGGTGTGCTGGACGGCGACCCGGCGATCGCCGAGGCGGCTCGGCGCAGCGCCCGCACCCTGGTCGACGACGCCCTACGCTGACCCGCCGCCGAGCGCTCAGAACAGCTTGCGCAGCGCGGCGGCGATCTCGGCAACCTCGGTCAGCCGGCTCTCCGTCACGCTGATCACCAGGTCGTACGCGATGTCCTGGTCGACCTCGTCGAGCTGAGCGACGGTGACGGCGTCCCTGATAGCAACTCTGCTACCAAGATCTGCTAAATCTGGTCGGCGGGGTGTGGGGCGACCATGCCCTGCTTCGTCCGGGCCGCGCACAGCTCGGCCAGCCGCTCGTAGGCGGCAGCGCCGATGAGCGCGGTCAACTCCGGGGCGTACGACAGGTACATCGGCTCGGCGCCGACGTGCGCGTCCGTCGAGGAGGTGCACCACCAGTCCAGGTCGTGCCCACCGGCGCCCCAACCGCGCCGATCGAACTCGGAGAGGGTGGAGACCAGCACCTTGGAGTTGTCCGGCCGCTTGACCCAGTCCTGATCCCGGCGGATCGGCAGCTGCCAGCAGACATCCGGCTTGTATTCCAACGGGTGCACGCCGTCGCGCAACGCCTGGCCGTGCAGAGCGCAGCCACCGCCGCCGGCGAAGTCGGCGTCGTTGAGGAACACGCAGGGACCGTCGGGGCCCTGGGTGGCGGTGCGGCGGGCCGGGTTCTTGCCGTCGATGGTGTCCTCGTCGGTCCAGTTCTTGAACCCGCGCCGGAAGTGCTGCCAGGTCGCCGGGGTGAGCCGCTTGACGGCGTTGCGGACCCGCTTCTCGTCGTCCGAGTCGGTGAAGAACGCCCCGTGCGAGCAGCAGCCGTCGGCGGCCCGGCCGGCGATGATGCCGTGGCAGCCCTTGCCGAAGATGCAGGTCCAGCGGGAGAGCAGCCAGGTCAGGTCGGCGCGGATCAGGTGCGTCTCGTCAGCGGGGTCGGTGAACTCGATCCACTCCCGCGGGAAGTCCAGTGGCACCTCACGGCTGCGCGGGTCGCCTGGGTCGTCCACCAGCACACGGAGCTCCATCGTCACCCGGACCAGCGTACGCGCGGTGACGTCCGCAGGCCGGCGAGCCGCGCAAACGAGTTGCACCTAGGGTCTTCACCATGCGACTGGGTGTCCTCGACGTCGGATCCAACACGGTGCACCTCCTCGTGGTGGACGCGCACCACGGCGCGCACCCGTGGCCGGCGCACTCCGAGAAGGTGGTGCTCCGGCTGGCCGAGCAGATCGGCCCCGACGGCGCGCTGACCGAGGCGGGTGCGGACGGCCTGGTCAAGGCCGTGGGCATGGCCAAGGCGGCGGCCACCGGCCTGGCGGCGGACGACCTGATCGCGTTCGCCACGTCCGCGGTGCGCGACGCCACCAACGCGGCCGAGGTGCTGACCCGGGTCCGGGATGAGACCGGTGTACGGCTCGCGGTGCTCTCCGGCGCGGACGAGGCGCGGTCGACGTTCCTCGCCGTCCGGCGGTGGTTCGGCTGGTCGGCGGGGCGGCTGCTGGTGCTGGACATCGGTGGCGGCTCGTTGGAGATCGCCGCCGGCATCGACGAGGACCCGGGCGTCGCGATCTCGCTGCCGCTCGGTGCCGGCCGGCTGACCCGCGAGCGGCTGGGGGTCGACCCGGCCAGCGCGGCCCCGCCGTCGGCGGAGGCCGTCGAGAAGCTCCGGGAGTACGTGGACGGCCGGCTGGACAAGGTGGTCGACCAGATCACCCAGGTCGGCTGGGACCGCGTGGTCGCCACCTCGAAGACGTTCCGGACCCTGGCCCGCCTGGCCGGGGCAGCTCCCTCCGGTGCCGGGCTGTGGGCGCGGCGCAGCCTGACCCGGGCAGGCCTGCGACAGGTCATCGGGTTCATCCGACACATCCCACCGGCCCAGTTGATGGAGCTGGAAGGGGTCAGCGCGGGTCGGGCGCACCAGCTGCTGGCGGGTGCCGTGGTGGCCGAGGCGGTGATGCGTCGCCTGGATCTGGACTCGCTGGACATCTGCCCGTGGGCGCTGCGCGAGGGCGTCATCCTCCGTCGACTCGATCAACTCGAACCGATCTGACCCGGCGGCCGGTTTCGGCCGGTTTGCCGGCGCTCGTCGCAATGGCGACAGCGCTGCCGGGCTACGCTGGCTGATGTGACTTCCCGCGTTCCCGTGCTCCTGTCCAGCTCGTCGGTCTTTCCCGAGCCGACCGCGGCGGCCTTCCAACTGGCCGCGGCACTCGGCTACGACGGGGTCGAGGTGATGGTCTGGACCGACGTGGTCAGCCAGGACGCGGGCGCGCTGCGCGGCCTCTCCGCGCACTACGGCACGCCCGTGCTCTCGGTGCACGCGCCGTGCCTGCTCGTCACCCAGCGGGTGTGGAGCCCGGACCCGTGGGAGCGGCTGCGCCGGGCCGCCGAGCTGGCCGAGACGCTCGGGGCGCCGACGGTGGTGGTGCACCCGCCGTTCACCTGGCAACGGGACTACGCGCGCAACTTCACCGAGGGGTTGGCCACGGTCGCGGACCGGTTCAGCGGGCTGCGGTTCGCGGTGGAGAACATGTACCCGGTGCGGATGGCGGGCCGGCAGTTCGTCCCGTACGTGCCCGGGTGGGATCCCACCGACACCGGCTACCCGTCGTACACCCTGGATCTGTCGCACTGCGCGGCCTCGCACAGCGACCCGCTGGAGATGGCCGACCGGATGGGCGCCGGGCTGGCGCACGTGCACCTGGGCGACGGCACCGGCGAGGGCCGCGACGAGCACCTGGTGCCCGGGCGCGGCACCCAGCCCTGCGGTGAGCTGCTCTCCTCGCTGGCCGGGCGTGGCTTCACCGGGGCGGTGGCGGTGGAGGTCGCCACCCGGGGCGCGAAGAGCCGCGCGGTACGCGAGGCGGACCTGCGTGCCGCGCTGGAGTTCGCCCGTCAGCACCTGACCGCGGCGTCCCCGGTCGACGCCTGACCACGTCCGCGTCCCCGGTCGACGCCTGACCACGTCCGCCCGCAACGGGCGGGCGGTGTCAGCTGACCGGTGAGAGCGCGTCCACGGCGCTCGTCGGCTGCGCGGCGACCGGCACCTGCTCACCGACCGCCGCCCGCTTGCGGGCCCGGTGCGCCGCCACGTGCGAGCGGGTGGCGCAGCGCTCCGAGCAGAACCGCCGGCAACAGTTGGACGACGTGTCCAGGTAGACGTTGCCGCACCGCTCGTCGGCGCAGACCCCGAACCGGGCACTGCCGTACTCGCAGAGCCAGACCGACAACCCCCAGACCGCGCCGGCCAGGTATTCGGCACTGACCGAGGCGCCCCGGCTGGTCACGTGCATGTGCCAGTCGCTGGAGTCGTGCCCGGAGATGCGCGGCTGCACCGGGAAGGCCTCGAGCAGCGCGTTCAGCTCGGTGACAGCCTGGCCGTCGCGCCCCGAGGTGCCGTACTCGAAGACGTCGCGCAACCGTTTCTGGGCTCGCCGGAAGATCGCGACGTCCCGGTCCGCGACCTCGTCGCGCATCCAGGCGTTCTCGTCGGGGAAGAGGGCCCGCAGGTCGTCGAGGTCGTCCAGGCGGGCGTTGACCAGGTCAACGCCGGTCCGGGCGTACGCGTCGAAGTTCACGCCCCAACGGTAGACGACTCATGGGGTGCGTGCCGCGTCGATGTAGTGCGGCAGGAACCTCGCGTAGCCGTCGGTGATCAGACTCGCGCTCTCCCGCACGCCCACGCCGGCCGACTCACCGTCGACGATCCAGCTGCCCAGCACCATCCGGTTGCCGTCGAACTGCGGCAACGCCCGGAACTCCTGGTAGCACCAGCCCTCGTCCCCGTAGATCCCCGGATTGGTGATCTCCTCCTCGGCGGTGACGATGCGTACCGAGCCGCCCTCCCGGCCGAGCAGCGGCTTGGCCACGTACTCCGTCATGCCGCGCGGCGAGTCGAGGTAGGCGGGAAGGAGCAGCTCGTGGTCGGGGTACAGCTCCCAGAGGACCGCGAGCAGTGCCTTGTTGGACAGCAGCAGCTTCCACGCCGGCTCGATCCAGGTGGTCGGGGTGCCCGGGGTCAGCGCCGCCGGCCCGTACGGCTCGGCCAGCATCCACTCCCACGGGTAGAGCTTGAAGCACGTGGTCACCGGACGGTCGTCGGCGTCGACGAAACGCCTGCCGTCCCAGCCGATCTTCTGGATCGGGAGCAGCTCGACGTCCAGGCCGGCCTGACGGGCGGTCTCGGCGAGGTAGCCGGCGGTCATGTGGTCCTCGCCCGACTCCTCCTCGTTCGACCAGAGCACGTGCACCCGTCGGTCGTGCAGCCCGGCCCCGATCTTGGCCCAGGCGCCGACCAGTCGCTCGTGCAGGCTGTTCCACTGGTCCAGCTCCGGCCGGGTCTGCTCCAGCCAGTACCACTGGATGATGCTCGCCTCGACGAGCGCGGTGGGGGTGTCCGCGTTGTATTCCAGCATCTTCGGTGGCCAGGTGCCGTCGTACGCCAGGTCGAAGCGCCCGTAGAGGGTGGGTGGGGCCTCCCGCAGCGACCGGGCCACGGCGTCGGCCGCCCACTCCGGGATGCCGAAATCGGCGTACCGGCGGGTGGCCACCACGTGCGCGGCAGCGGCCACCGACATCCGGTGCAGATCCTCGGTGGCCTCCTCCAGCCGCAGCACCTCGTCGAGGTCGAAGGCGTACGCGCCGGTCTCGTCCCAGTACGACATGATCCCGCCGTCGGGCAGCTCGGTGTCGACGTAGACCAGACCCTGCGCCCGGATGGTGGCGTCCCAGTCGGGTCGGGGCGTGACCTTCTCGCGGCGCACCTCAGCCGCCGCAGGAGGCGAGGTGGGTGCCGAACCCACCCCGATCGGGCAGGGCGGCCGTGGTCGGCTCCGGGGCGGCGCGGCCGGCGGACGGGTCGGGGACCCGCATCGCCAACGCGACCGTGTCGCCGCCGCCGACCGGCCCGAGGGCGCAGTCGTCGTCATCGTCGTCGTCAGAGGTCATGTTGCAGCCGGAGAGGGCGAGCGCGAGAGCGGTGAGCGCGCCGAGCTGCACGGAGGCCGACCGTAGCCGGCGGCGGGGGCGTTGGTCCACGGCATCGTTGTAGCCGATGGGCGCCACCGCCGTTGCCCCGCCCCCGGGTCCGGGGCGACCCTCCCCGCCCCTCGGCGGGGGTCCTGGCAGGGGCGATACGCTCGGCTCATGCTCCGTTCCGTCATCCTCGCCGCCTCCCGGTCATCCCAGGTCGAGCGGCTCGTCGCGACCGCCCCGTACACCCGGGACGTCGTTCGCCGGTTCGTCGCCGGCGCCACCACCGACGACGCGTTGCGCGCGACCCGCGAGCTCGTCGACAACGGTCTCGCGGTCACCCTCGACCACCTCGGTGAGGACACCGTCACCCCCGAGCAGGCCATCGCCACCCGGGACGAATACCTGAAGGTGCTGAAGATGCTCGGCGGCGCCGGGCTCACCCCGCCCGCCGAGGTGAGCGTGAAGCTCTCCGCTCTCGGACAGATGTTCGACGAGCAGTTGGCGTACGACAACGCGCGGGCGATCTGCACGGCGGCGGACGCGGCGGGCACCACCGTCACCCTGGACATGGAGGACCACACCACCACCGACTCGACGCTCGAGGTCCTCAGCCGGCTGCGCAAGGACTTCCCGTCGACCGGGGCCGTGCTCCAGGCGTACCTGCGCCGGACCGAGTCGGACTGCCGGGAGCTGTCCTCGGCCGGGTCGCGGGTGCGGTTGTGCAAGGGGGCGTACAAGGAGCCGGAGTCGGTGGCGTACCAGTCGGCCCGGGAGGTCGACAAGTCGTACGTCCGCTGCCTGAACATCCTGATGTCCGGCGACGGCTACCCGATGCTCGCCACCCACGACCCTCGGATGATCGCGATCGGCGAGGACCGGGCCCGCTGGTTCGACCGGGGACCGGAGCGCTTCGAGTTCCAGATGCTCTACGGCATCCGCCCGGAGGAGCAGACCCGTCTGGCCGGCGAGGGCTACATGGTGCGCACCTACGTCCCGTACGGCGACGAGTGGTACGGCTACCTGATGCGCCGGCTCGCCGAGCGCCCCGCCAACCTGGTCTTCTTCGGCCGCGCCCTGATCTCCAAGAAGTAGTTCCCCCGGTTCGGCCGACGGACCGGACCGATCGGCCGGGGCGGCTTCGCCCCGGCCGGCGGATGGTCGTACCCTTCGGCGGGTGACTGACGGGGTGCAGCAGCCAGCACCACGGCGGCTCTGGCCGCTGTGGACGGTGCTCGTGGTGGTCGTCCTGCTGCTGGGCTGCGGCCTGCCGGCGCTGCTCGTCGTCGGCGTGATCCGAGAGGGTGGCGCCCGGTCCACGATCAGCCGGGCCGGCGCCTCGACGGCCGACGACCCCGCCACCGCCGCGGCCCGCGAGCTGACCGACCGGATGACCGCCCAGCTCGACAGGCAGTCCGCGGCGCTGCTCGGCGGCGACCGCGCCGGCTTCCTCGCGATCGCCGAGCCCGTCGTGCACACCGAGCTGCGCCGACGCTTCTCCGCACTCCGCGAGCTGAAGGTGACCGTCTGGCGGGCCGAACCGAGCGGCCTGCCCGCGCCGATCATCGGCAAGCCGGGGGAGTGGCGGCTCCTGGTCCGCTTCCAGTACTGCTTCGTCGCGCCGAACTGCCGGCCCAGCCCGGTGCTGATCGGCACCCGCTGGCGGGAGAACGGCGACCAGCCCCGGTTGGTCGCCATTGAGGAATCCAAGTCGGTGGAGACCGGCACCCGACCGTGGGAGGTCAGCGACCTGGTCGTGGCGATCGGCGCGCGGACCATCGTCGCCACCACCCCGGCGCTGCGCGGCAAGCTGCCCGGTCTGCTGGCCCAGGCCGAGGCGGCCGCCAAGGTCGCCGACGGGTACGTGGTCGCGGGCTCGCCACCGGACCGCTACCGGATCTTCTACGCCGGCCGCGCCGAGTGGAAGCGCTGGTACGGCGGTGACCGGCCGGGGTGGACCGGCGGTTACGCGGTGACCGTGGGCGGCGGCCACCACGAGGTGGTGCTCAACGCCGACGGGCTTCCCAGCAGCGGCACCGACGACCTGCTCCGGCACGAGTTGACCCACGCGGCCTCGCTGCCGGAACGCGGCTACCCCGGCAAGACCACCTGGTGGCTGGTGGAGGGGCTGGCCGAGTTCGCCGGTGCCGGGGGTCAGGCGGTCGACAGGTACGAGGGGCTCGCCGAGGTACGCAAACTGGTCCGGGGCAGGTGGGACGGCAAGTTGGCGGGCGTCAACCCGGCCGACGACGCCTCCGCCGAGCAGGTCGGCGGCAGCTACGGTGTCGGCTACCTGGCCGTCCGGCACCTCGTCGACAGGTACGGGCCGCAGCGGTTGCTCACCTTCTTCAAGGCCGTGGTGCACGAGCGCAAGACCCTCGACGTGGCCGCCGAGGAGGCGTTCGGCGAGCAGTGGTCGACGCTGCACGACGAGTGCGTCGCGTATGTCCGTGCCGCCACCGCCTGACGTGCTCGCGGGTGGCGCGACGGTGCGCCGTACCATCGATGGGTGCGCCGCCCTCAGTCACCTCGGCCGGGCAGCACCATCCGGCCTCGCCTGCTCGTCGCCCTGACCGCCGTCGCCGTCCTCACCTTCACCACCGCCGCCTCGTGCGGCGACGACGACACCGACCTCGCGCTGGCGTCGGCGGCCCGCAACCCGGTCAGCGAGCTGATCGATGCCCCGGCGACGGTGACCGCCCGCGCCGCCGCGACCCTTACCGCTCCCGCCGACGGCACGCTGAGGAGCCTGCGTGTCCAACCCGGACAGCGGGTGAAGAGTGGTCAGGTTCTCGCCGTCGTCGACTCGCCCGCGGCCCAGCAGCGGCTGCGTCAGGCGAAGGAGGCGTTGGACGCGGCGAAGCGTGCCGGTCGGGGTGTCTCCACCGGCAACCTGACCAGCAGTCGACGTGGCACCGACAGGGCGGCCGACGAGGCGTTCGACGCCACCCGTAAGGCCGCCGAGAAGATCGCCGACCCGCAGGTGCGGGACGCTCTGCTGACCCAGGTGACGGCCGCGCAGCGGCAGTACGCCGCCGCCGCGCGCAGCGCCGACCAGGCCGTCCGCGCGGTGCAGCGGGGGATCAACGGGCTGAGCTCGGCCGTCGGGGCGCTCTCCGCGGCGCAACGGCTACAGGCCCAGCAGGCGTACGACCTGGCGAAGATGACAGTCGACGCGTTGACCCTGCGCGCGCCGATCGCCGGCATCGTGCAACCGGGCGGCACCCGGGCCGGCGGTGGTCCGAGCGGTGGCCTCGCAGGGCTGTTGGAGCAGGCCGGTGGCGCCCAGGCGGGCGGCATCGACCCGTCCGTGCTGACGCCCGGCCAGGGCGGGCCGCCCGCCGGGGTGGACGACGCGGTCGCGGTCGGCGGCCAGGTCACCGCCGGCACACCGGTGCTGACAGTTGTGGACACCGGGCAGCTGGGGTTGCTCGCCGAGGTGGACGAGACCGACGTGCTGCTGGTCCGGGCCGGTGTGACCGCCACCGTCGAGTTGGACGCGGTCAGCGGCGCCAGCTACGACGCGACGGTCCGCTCGGTGGACGTGCTGCCCACCAACTCCGCCCAGGGCGGGGTGACCTACCGGGTGCGCCTCGCGCTGGGCGCCGGAAAGCTGGCCGAGGACGCGCCGGCCCCGACGCCCCGCCCGGGCATGAACGCGATAGTGCACCTGCGGGTCCGCGAGGCCGCCGACGCGGTGACCGTACCCGCCTCGGCGGTGTTCTCCGCCGACGGCCGGGACGCGGTCTGGGTGGTCCGCGACGGCCGGGCGGGCCGGGCGGCGGTCACCGTGGGCGTCCAGGGGTCGGATCTGGTGCAGATCCTCAACGGCGTGCAGCCCGGCGACCGGATCGTGGTGCGCGGCACCGACCAGGTGCGTGACGGCCAGGAGGTGCGGTGACCGACGCCCCGCCGGCGATCGAGGCGGTGGAGGTGTCCCGGACGTACCAACTGGACGGGGTGTCCGTCGAGGCGTTGCGCGGGGTGTCCCTCGTCGTGCGACCGGGCGACTACGTGGCCCTGGTCGGTCCGTCCGGCTCGGGCAAGTCCACACTCATGCATCTCCTCGGCGGGCTGGACCGGCCGACCGGTGGCCGGTTGGTGATCGGCGGTCGGGACGTCAACACCCTCGCGCCGCCGGAGATGGCCGCCCTGCGCAACGAGACGATCGGTTTCGTCTTCCAGGCGTTCCACCTGCTGCCGCGTACCTCTGCGGTGGAGAACGTGGCCCTTCCGCTCGTCTACCGGGGCGTGCCGGCGCGGCAGCGTCGGGAGCGGGCGGCGGCGATGCTCGGCCGGGTCGGCCTCGGGCACCGCCTGGACCACCGGCCCAACCAGATGTCCGGCGGGGAGCAGCAACGGGTGGCGATCGCCCGCGCGCTTGTCACCGAGCCGACGGTGCTGCTGGCCGACGAACCGACGGGCAACCTGGACAGCGTCACGGGCACGGCGGTGCTGGAGTTGTTGGAGCAGTTGAACGTGGAGTCCGGGGTGGCGCTGGTGATGGTCACCCACGACCAGGAGGTGGCGGCCCGAGCCCAGCGGCGGATCACGATGCGCGACGGAGTGGTCGTGTCGGACAGCGACACCCCTCATGATCGACCGCCGTCCGTCGATACCTGTCGACCTGCGACACTGGTCTCCGCTCCCAGCGCGGAGCCCCGGTCCGCGTCCGGAAGCGGCCCGGGGCACCCGTCCGGTGGCTCCGGTGGCGCCGCCGGAGCCACCGGGCGCCTTCCGCGGGAGGCCGATCCGGGCCGGCCCCAGGTCGAGCGGCCCGAGGTCGAGCGGCCGGGGGGCGCGGCGTGAGGGTCGCCGAGGCGTGGCGGGTGGCGCTGGACGCCCTGCGGGCCAACCGGTTGCGCAGCGCGCTGACCATGCTCGGGGTGATCATCGGGGTCGCCTCGGTGGTCCTGCTGGTGGCCATCGGCACCGGCACCAAACAGAAGGTCGAACAGCAGGTCGAGGGCCTCGGCTCCAACCTGCTGCTGGTGGTCCCCGGCCGGATCGAGGTGGGCAACGCGCCGGTGGTCTCGCCGCTGACCCTCAAGGACGTCGACGCCGTCAGCCGGGTGGTCGGCGACCCCGACCTGGTGGCGGTCACCGTCGCCTCCGGAGCGACCGCGCGGGCCGGTGCCCGTTCCGACTTCACCACCGTGCAGGGGGTGCTGGAGACCACCCCGACGGTGTTCACGCGGTCGCTGGCCCGGGGCCGCTATCTCACCCGCACCGACGTGGACACCAGCCGACGGGTGGCGGTGCTCGGCGACGCGGTGGCCCGCACGCTCTTTCCGGACCGGGACCCGCTCGGCCAGCAGGTGACGCTGGCCGGGGTGCGGTTCCGGGTGATCGGCACCTTCGCGCCCCTCGGGCAGAGCCTCGGCGTCGACCGGGACGACGAGGTGCACGTGCCG
Organism: Micromonospora sp. DT231; assembly: GCF_049847025.1. Taxonomy (NCBI): domain Bacteria; kingdom Bacillati; phylum Actinomycetota; class Actinomycetes; order Micromonosporales; family Micromonosporaceae; genus Micromonospora; species Micromonospora sp. DT231. The sequence goes on from NZ_JBNCNO010000013.1 coordinate 92,008, forward strand.
GTGACCGCCGCGCAGCGGCTCTGGGGCACCCAGCGGGTGGACGGCATCGCCGTGAAGGCCCCGGACCGGGAACGGATCGACGAGCTGGGCGAACGGATCGTCGCGGAGCTGAACCGCCGCCACCCGGACACCGAGTTCAGCGCCGTCACCCAGCAGCAGATCCTCGGTGTGCTCGGCGACATCCTCGGCATTCTCACCGGCGTACTCGCGGCCATCGCCGGCATCTCCCTGCTCGTCGGCGGTGTCGGGGTCTCCAACATCATGCTGGTGAGCGTGCGGGAGCGGACCCGGGAGATCGGGCTGCGCAAGGCCGTCGGGGCCCGCCCCCGCGACATCGGTGTGCAGTTCCTGCTGGAGGCGGTGCTGCTCACCACGATCGGTGGGGTGACCGGGATGGCGCTGGGCGTAGGCACCGCCCTGCTGATCGACGGGCTGTCGCCGATCCCGGCCGCGATCACCTGGTGGTCGTTGGCGCTCGCCTTCGGGGTGTCCGCCGTGGTGGGCATCGTCTTCGGGGTCGTCCCCGCGCAGCGCGCCGGCCGACTCGACCCGGTGGTCGCGCTGCGCGCCGAGTGAACAGCGTCGGAGCAACGGAGACGCCGGGGCGGCGTCGGAGCAACCGGACGCGGGGCGCGGGTGGGGAGATTCCGGGAGTGTGGATCGGGTGAACGGCGAGAAGAAACATGATCAGTTGTACGAAGGGATCGCGCCGGTCACAGCCGCCCCGCTACCGTACTGGTAACACGCGCGTCGCCGCCCGGCCCGGAGCATCCGTCGGGTTGGCACGCGCCGGGCATGGGATGGGTTGGTGAGCCATGGCCGGGTCACAGTCCGACGGGCGACTGTCGGAGGTCAGGTTCCTGACCGTCGCGGAGGTGGCGACGGTCATGCGGGTCTCGAAGATGACTGTCTATCGCCTGGTGCACAGCGGTGAGCTCACCGCCGTCCGGGTCGGCAGGTCGTTCCGGGTGCCCGAGCACGCGGTGCACGAATATCTCCGGGGCGCTTTCCAAGAGACCGCCTGAGTCGTCGTTCGGCTTCCCAGGTGCCGTCCAACCGGCATCGACGGGGGCGCGTTGGTCCGGCTGAGGCCCTCCGGCTACCCTGGAGCCCGACCGAGACCCCACCGGTGCGCCCCGCCGCCCAGACTGGTCCGGTCCGTTGTCCGCAAGCGGTCGCCGTCGCCACCTGCGTGGTGTCATCCGGTCCGCCCCGCACGTTGTATCGAAAGGCTGTCGTATGGGCTCGGTGGTCAAGAAGCGCCGTAAGCGCATGGCTAAGAAGAAGCACCGCAAGCTGCTGCGTAAGACCCGCGTCCAGCGTCGCCGTCTCGGCAAGTGATCGCCGCCGGGCTCCGTGCCCGGCGTTCGGCGGCACTTGCCAAACTGTCGACCCCCGGAGGCTCAGGTGATCAGGCCGTGGTCGTCCCGGCTCGGTCCATCCTGCCGGGGTAGGTGCGTCAGATGACCCCCGGTGGCACCTCAGGTGCTCCGGGGGTCGTCCTCGTCACCGGGGTCGGCCGCTACCTCGGTGCCCACGTGGCGGCCCGGCTGGCCGCCGACCCGCGTATCGAACGGGTCATCGGCGTCGACGCACCGGACTCCGGCACCGAGTTCACCGACCTGCTGGACCGGGTCGAACGGCTCCGCGTCGACCCGGGTTCGCTCGGCGGCCTCCTCGCCGACCTGGACGTCGACGCCGTCGTGCACCTCGCCCTGGTCAGCTCCCCCGACCCGCAGCACGGTGGCCGGTCCGCGATGAAGGACCAGAACGTCATCGGCACCATGCAGCTCCTCGCCGCCTGCCAACGGGCACCACGGCTGCGCAAGCTCGTGGTCCGCTCGTCGACCGCCGCGTACGGGGTGTCGTTCCGGGATCCGGCGGTCTTCACCGAGGAGACCGAGCCCCGCGAGGTGCCGCGCGGCGGTTTCGGCCGCGACATTCTCGACCTTGAGGGGTACGTCCGTGGCTTCCGGCGCCGCCGGTCCGACGTCACCGCGACGGTGCTGCGCTTCGCCCCGTTCATCGGCTCGACCGCCGACACCACGTTGACCCGCTACTTCGCTCAGCCGTTCGTGCCGACGGTCTTCGGCCGTGATCCTCGGTTGCAGTTCCTGCACTTCGACGACGCGTTGGAGGTGCTGCACCTGTCGATCGTGGAGGACCATCCCGGCACCTACAACGTCGCCGGTCCGGGGGTGCTGTCGCTGTCGCAGGCGATCCGGCGGGCCGGTCGGGTCGCCGTACCGGTGCTTGAACCGGGTCTCTCCGGTGCCGCCGCGCTGGCCCGCAGCATGGGCTTCGGCCGTTACGGCCTGGACCAGGTCGACCTCTTCGTGCACGGCCGGGTGGTCGACACCAGCCGGCTCGAGCAGGAGTACGGCTTCACGCCCCGCTCCACCGCCAAGGCGTTCGAGGACTTCATCCGCGCCCACCAGGGCGGGGTGGTCGTCACCCGGGGTCAGTTGGCCGCCGCCGAGCAACTCGTCCTGGACGGCATCCGGCAGGTCCGCTCCGCAGTCCGAGAGCGGTCGTCGTGAGCGCGAGGAGTGAGCCGGTTTTGCGAGCCCCGCAGTCGCGAACCGAGGTGGCACCGTGACCGGGCCGGGGGAGGGGCGCGAGCCGCAGGGGATCGGGCGTTTCGACGTACCGCGGCCGCCCGCGATGGACGTGGAGCCGGCGCGGCGTAACGGACATCGGCCGGCCGCCCAGGTCGCGCCGACCCCGACCCCGACCCCGACCCCGACCCCGACCCCGACCTCGACGCCGGGCGACGAGGTCGACACCGCGGCCACCGACGAGCCCGGGGGTGACCTGGTCGGCTCTCCGGCTTCGGGCGGCACCGCGCCGGCGGTGCGGGACCGGCCGGGGGACCACTGGGACCGCAAGGTCGCCAACGGCCTGGCCTTCCTGCGCCGGCGCCTCTCCGGCGACTACGAGGTCGACGAGTTCGGTTTCGACTCGGAGTTGACCGACGCGGTCTTCCACCCCCTGCTGCGGCTGCTCTACCGGGACTGGTTCCGCACCGAGGTCAGTGGCATCGAGCACGTGCCCGTCGACGGACCCGCCCTGGTGGTCGGCAACCACTCGGGGACTGTGGCGCTGGACGCGTTGATCCTCTCGGCGGCGCTGCACGACAAGCATCCGGCCCACCGCTACCTTCGGCTGCTCGGCGCCGACCTGGTCTTCCGGATGCCTGTGGTGTCCGAGTTGGCCCGCAAGACCGGTGGCACGGTGGCCTGCAACCCGGACGCCGAGCGGCTGCTCGGCGGCGGCGACCTGGTCGGGGTGTTCCCCGAGGGTTTCAAGGGCATCGGCAAGCTCTACGCCGACAGGTACAAGCTGCAACGGTTCGGGCGGGGCGGGTTCGTCTCGGCGGCGCTGCGCACCGGCACCCCGATCGTGCCGGTCGCCATCGTCGGCGGCGAGGAGATCTATCCGATGCTCGCCGACATCAAGCCCCTGGCGCGGCTGCTCAAGCTGCCCTACTTCCCGGTCACGCCGACCTTCCCGTGGCTCGGGCCGCTGGGCATGGTGCCGCTGCCGAGCAAGTGGCTGATCGAGTTCTGTCCGCCGATCCCCACCGCGCACCTGACCGACTCGGCGGACGACCCGCTTGTGGTCTTCAACCTCGCCGACCAGGTGCGGGAGACCATCCAGCAGACCCTGCACACACTGCTGGAGCGACGGCCGGACCCGTTCGGTCCCTGAGGTTTCTCAGCCGGCGCGGCGGCGGCGCTGCAACGCCAGCCCGGCGGTGACGGCGCCGACGACCAGCCCGGCCGCCGCCGTCGACGGTACGGCGATCTTGACCGCTCGGCGTCCGGTGCGGAAGTCCCGTACCTCCCAGCCGTGCTGGCGTGCCTGCCGCAGCAGGGCGCCGTCCGGGTTGACCGCCACCGCCCGGCCCACGGCGGAGAGCAGCGGCAGGTCGTTGGCCGAGTCGCTGTACGCCGCGCAGCGGATCAGGTCGAGCCCTTCCACGGCGGCGAGTTGGGTGACCGCCTCGGCCTTCGCCGGCCCGTGCATCAGGTCACCCACCAACCGCCCGGTGTACGCCCCGTCCACCACCTCGGCCACCGTGCCGATGGCACCGGTCAGGCCGAGCCGGGCGGCGATCACCCGGCCGATCTCCACCGGGGCGGCGCTGACCAGCCAGACCCGCTGGCCGGCCGCCAGGTGCCGTTGCGCGAGTTGGTGGGTGCCGGCCCAGATCCGGGGAGCCATCATCTCGTCGAAGATCTCCTCCGCGAGGTGCTCCACGTCGTCGACCCGCCAGCCCTCGACGAAGGCCAGCGCGGCCTCCTTGGCCAGGGACATGTCACCGGCGTGCTCCCGGGCCAACAACCGGAACCGCAGTTGCTGCCAGGCGAAGCGGGCCAGGTCGGCGGTGGTGACGTAGTTGCGGGAGGCGAGCCCACGGGCGAACCAGTAGATCGACGCGCCCTGCATCATCGTGTTGTCCACGTCGAAGAAGGCCGCAGCGGTCGGGTCGGGTGCGGGGGTGACGGCGGGGGTCAGGTCGGTCTCGGCCCAGCCCGCGGTGTGCCCGTGGGCGTCGGTGCTGACCGTCACCTTGCGGCTGCGCGCCACTCGACTCCCTTCCTCACCAGTAACGACGGATGCCCCAGGGCATGTCGAAGACCCTGGCCGGGGCTTCTGACACATGCCCTAGCGAGGGTAGCCGCCGCGCACGGTCGACCGGCCGGGCACAGAACGAACTGTGGCGAGGCCGGTCGGACGTGCGGTATAGGGGGAGGGGGTCAGCGCGCCCCGGGGCAGGCGCTCGGGTACGGGCCGAGGGTGTCGCTGGTGGTCGGGGCCGGCAGGCCGCAGGCGATCGCCGCGCCCAGCGTGTCGGAGCGCTCCCGGATGCTGTCCAGCAGGCGCAGGGACCGCTGGGTCCGTTCCCGGTCGACGCGGGTGCTCCCGTCGAGCAGACCGCTGACCGCCCGGCGTTGGCTGGTGACGAACGTGTTGAGCGTCTCCAGGCTGCCCGGCTCCGCCCGCTGCGCCGCCGCGGTGGTCAGCAGGCGGACACCCTGACGGGTGTCGGCGTCCATGTCGTCGAGGACGGCGCTGTAGCCGATCCGGTCGCCGCGCAGCTTGGAGGCCTCGGCGAGTCTGGTCCGGGCGAAGTCCAGGAGGAGTTGACCGCGGCTGATGTCGGAGCTGGCCAGGGCGAGCTGGGCCCGTTCGGTCGAGCGCTTCATGCCGTACAGCGCGTCGCCGGGCACCGCGTTCTCGCTGGCGGCGGAGATGCCGGAGACGGCGATGGCGCCGGCGGCGATGCCGACCAGGATCGCGCCCCGGGCTCGGGCCCGACGGGCGGTGACCGCCGGCAGCAGCCGGCCCCGGGCGGTCGTGGCCGGACGCGTGGCGGCAGGTTCGCCGGCCGTCGGCGCGGTGCCGAGCCCTTCCCGTTCGGCGGTGGCGAGCAGCATCGCCCGCAGACCGGTCCGGAAGTCCTGGTCCACCTCGACAGCCGGAGGGTCGGTCCTGATCCGTTGGCCCACCGCGACGAGGGGCGCGAGTTGGCTGTCCACCCGGGCTCGTACGTGGTGTCGCCGAGCGCCGTTGGCCTCGTCGAGAAGCTGCGCGAAGCGCTCGGCGCGCCGGCGAGAGAAGAGGATGTCGTCCACCGCAGGCACCTCCTCTCGCTGGTCACGGCCGGTCGGCCGCCGTCAATGCCGGGGACCGGGCGGCAGTGTGACACCACGGAGGTGAGGTGCCGCCGGCTCGCCGGTCGGACCTCGGTGCCCCGGCCTGCCGGGACAACCACCGGTCGCACCCGGAGAAACGCGGCGGACCGGGCACGGGTTACGGGCCTGGCGGGGCGGAAATTACAGAAAGTGATCGTCGTCACCGGGCGGGACCGACCCTGAGCTGCACGGACGTCGATCGACGTCCATCGGTCCCGCCGCCACAAACTACGGCTGAAAGCCGTCCGGGAGCAGTCGGGCCAGGGCACGCACGGCGCGGTACTGGAGGGCCTTGATGGCACCCTCGTTCTTGCCCATCGCGCGAGCTGTCTCGGCGACCGAGAAGCCCTGGAGGAAGCGGAGCACGATGCACTCCTGCTGCTCCGGGTTGAGCTGCTTGACGGCGGTGAGTAGCGCGACGTTGGTGATGTGTTCCACCACCGCCGCCTCCGGGCTGCCCTCCGGGCCCCGGTCCTCCCGATCGGCGTCGAGCACGTCACCTGTGGTGACCTCCAGCCGGTACCGGCCCGACTTGAAGTGGTCCGCGACCAGGTTGCGGGCGATCGTCACCAGCCAGGCGCCGAGGTCGCGGCCCTGCCAGGTGAAGCTGCCGATCCGCTTGAGCGCACGCAGGAAGGTGTCCGAGGTGAGGTCCTCGGCGAGTTGGCGGTTGCCGACCCGGAAGTAGATGAACCGGAACACGGTGTCCACGTACCGGTCGTAGATCAGACCGAACGCCTCGGACTCGCCGGCCTGGGCGCGCTCGATGAGAGTCCAGACCTCGGTGGCCGGGTCGGACGGGTCCGGGCGGCTCGGGAAGCCGGTCGGGGTGGTGGCGGTGGTGGCCGGCACCACCGGGATCACCGCCGTCTCGCCCGCCGCTGGATCGGTGGTCACCGTCGGTGTGTCGCTGACCCGTCGACCCTGCGCCGGCATTGTCGGTCGGGGTGGAACGGCGACCCGGCCGCCGGTTGGCCGTGCGTTTCCGCCGGGCACCACGGGCCGCGGCGGCGGCTCGTTGTGGTGTGGCCGGCTGCGGGTGCGTTGGGTCGCGCCGTCGCCCCGCACGGCGGCGCCGTGTGGTTCGTCCAGCGGGGCACGGACCGTCGGTCTCTCGTTGACGTGTGAGCGTGCCGGCTGGCCGGTCAGGCCGAGCGGGCGTTCCGCGTAACCGAAGGTGGTCACCGAGTTGCCCCCGTCCCGTCGGTCGCCGGATGGGCCGGTCTGTGCGTTGTCGGGGCGGACCGACCGGGCAGTCGGTCGGGCAGGACGGTCGCGGGGGTTGCCGATGGGCGGCAAATCCCCTGGAGGTGCTGGTCCAATGCGCTAACAGGCACGGGGGCCTCCTCGGGCTGAGGGGTGTCGACTCACGGCAAATGGGGTGAGCCGACCCGAGTGATAATAGGGCCAACGTCACCCGCGCGTGGCAAGTCCGTTACACAAGGCGGAAGTATTTCCCGCTCCGTTCGACCACTGCCGGACCGGTTGTCCGTCGTGTGCGATTGACTTTCCGTCGACCCGGTGTTCCTCGATGGATGCGCTGGTCGCGGCCTGTCGCCCGTTCGGTTGTCCCGATCGTCACGGGTGGCCGTGTGGGCGTGGCCGAAACGTCTGCGGACGACGCCGCCCATCCCATCGGCGGGACTTGATCGGATCGCCGATGGCACACCGGGCAGTCCCGTAGACGGGACGCTGCGGTCGCACCGCCCGAACACCCGTCCCGTCCGTCGGTCGTGGCCGGTCGCCGGCCGCTGTGCCAGACTTGATCACCGCGCAGACCGAGTCGGCGGTACCGGGTGTGCCGCATCCGCGAACCGGCGAGACTGTGCGGGCGTACGTGGTGACGGCGTCGGCGCGACAGGTGCCCGTTCCGACCGACCTGCCGGCGAGCGCCGAAACCCCAGACGGAGGTAAGCGATGTCCAGTGACGCCCGGCTCGCCCTGATCACCCGACCCGGCTGCCACCTGTGCGACGACGCCAAGGCGGCTCTCGACCGGGTGGTGGCGGTCACCGGCGACAAGTGGGTCGAGTGGGACGTCACCGACGACGAGGGGCTGGAGAGGGAGTACGGAGACCGACTGCCGGTGGTGCTGCTCGACGGCAAGGAGCACGGCTACTGGCGGGTCGAGGAGGACCGGTTGCTGCGGGACCTGACCACGCCACAGCTCTGAGGAGTGCCTATGGTGCTCTGATGACCTCACCGCCGCACCTCGTCTGGGACTGGAACGGCACCCTGCTCAACGACCTCAGCCTCGTGGTGTCCGCCACGAACGTCGTGTTCACGAGCCTTGGTGGGCCGACGGTCAGCCTGGACGAGCACCGGGTGCGGTTCCGTCGGCCGATCGCCGAATACTACGCCGAGGTGCTCGGGAAGGCCGTCGACGACGACGAGTTCGGTCGACTGGACAAGATCTTCCACGACGCGTACCGCACCGGTTTGACCACCTGTGAGCTGGCGGCCGACGCGCGCGCCGCGATGGCCGCCTGGCCGGGCAGTCAGAGTCTGCTCTCCATGTGGTTCCACGAGGAGCTGGTGCCGACCGTGCACACGTACGGGTTGACCGGCCACTTCACCCGGGTCGACGGGCTGCGGGCCACGGTCGGCGGCGGCCGCAAGGCCGAGTCGCTCCGGTCGCACCTGGCGGAGCTGGGCGTGGACGGCGCGTCGGTGGTGCTGATCGGGGACTCCATCGACGACGCGGACGCCGCGCTCGCGGTGGGCGGCCGTGCGGTGCTCTACACCGGCGGGTTCACCGACCCGGCCCGGTTGCGCGCCTCCGGTCACCCGGTGGCCGACACCCTCACCGACGCGGTCGACCTGGCGCGGGAGGTCAGTTCCGCAGGTAGGTGAGGACGGCCAGCACCCGCCGGTGCTGCTCGGTGTCCGGCGGCAGGGTGAGCTTGGTGAAGATGTTGCGCACGTGCTTCTCCACCGCGCCGTCGCTGACCACCAGGGCGCGGGCGATGGCGGTGTTCGAGCGTCCCTCGGCCATCAGGGCGAGCACCTCACGCTCGCGGGGGGTCAGCTCGCGCAGCGGGTCGTCGCGGCGGCGTCGGGCGAAGAGCTGGCCGACCACCTCCGGGTCGAGCACCGTGCCGCCGGCCGCCACCCGGCGCAGCGCGTCCAGGAACTCCTCGATCGCGGCGACCCGGTCCTTGAGCAGGTAGCCGATGCCGCCGCCGGCGCCGCCGGTGGCCAGCAGATCATCGGCGTACGAGACCTCGACGTACTGGGAGAGCACCAGGATCGGGGTACGCGGCACCAGCCGGCGTGCCTCCACCGCCGCCCGGAGTCCCTCGTCGGTGTGCGACGGCGGCATCCGGACGTCGACGATCGACACGTCCGGTTGGTGCTCCACCACCGCCTTGACGAGCGCGTCGCCGTCCCCGACGGCGGCCACCACCTCGTGCCCACTCTCGGTCAGCAGCCGGACCAGCCCCTCCCGGAGCAGGACGGCGTCGTCGGCGATCACGATGCGCATGGCTGTGTTGTCTACCACGTCCGGCCGGTCATGTGTGCGCGGCGCGGGACTGGTCACAGCGGTAGCTCGGCGCGGATCTCGGTGGGGCCGCCGACCGGGCTGATCACCGCCAGCTCGCCGCCGGCGGCCCGGACCCGGTCGGCGATGCCGGCGAGTCCGTGCCCCTTGGCCAGGTGTGCGCCGCCCTGTCCGTCGTCGCCCACCCGCACCTGGAGGTGGACGCCCTGCCGGGCGACGGCCACCACGGCCTCGGTGGCCCGTGCGTGTTTGGCGACGTTCGTCAACGCCTCGGACACCACGAAGTACGCGGTGTTCTCCACCGCCGGGTCGAGCCGCCCGCCCGGGGTGCCGAGCTGCGGGTCCACCTGGAGTTCGATCGGGATCAGCCCGCGCCCGGCGATCGCGGCCAGGGCGCTGGGCAGACCCCGGTCGACGAGGATCGGCGGGGCGATGCCCCGGGACAGCGCCCGCAGCTCGGCCAGCGTGTCCCGGGTCTGGGTGACGGCCTCGTCGATGGTCAGGCCGGCGGCCTCCGGGTCGGAGGCGAGCTGCATCCGGGCCCGGCTGAGGTCCATGGCCAGGCGGACCAGGCGCTGCTGGGGGCCGTCGTGGATGTCGCGTTCCAGTCGGCGCAGCGCGGACGCCTCGGCGGACACGGCGGCCCGTTTCTGCTCCTCCAGCACCGTGATCCGGTCGCGCATCTCGGCCACCCCGGTCAGCATGGCCTTGGCGAAGCTGGCCTGCAGCAGCGCGCATCCCCGGACCACGATCGGCAGGGTGATCAGGAAGAACACCCCGAGCGCGGTGTTCAGACCGATCCGGGCGGTGGTCGAGTCGCCGAGGCCGAGCAACTGCGCCAGGTCCTGGTCCTCGCCACTCGGCCGGGGCAGCGCCCAGTCGTACACCCAGTAGAGCGAGCCGGCGATCGCGGCGGCCCACCAGATCACGGTCACCAGGAAGGTGGCCGCCGCCGCGACCAGCCGCAGGATGCCGTGTGCCAGGTCGAGCCAGGACTGGGCGTCCCGCATCGGCACGAAGATCCGCCGCCAGGCGTTCGCGCCCGCCTCGGGCAGCCGGTAGTGCGGCCGGATCCGGGGTTGCCGGAGCACCGCGGGCAGCCGCAGCCGTTCGATGTCGGCCAGCCCTCGGGCGGTGTACAGGGTGCCGCTGAGGATCGGCAGACCGATGACAGTCACCACCAGGCCGATGCCGACCGCGGTGCCGACGATGAGGACGACGAAACTGGCCACCGCCAGGGGTAGACCGAGTAGCACGTAGCCGGAGTCGACAAAGAGTTGGCGGGGAATGCTCGGTGCCAGCGTGGGTTGGTCGCTGGTGGCGGCAACGGCGGTCATGGGAAAAGGCTAGGCATTGCGGCTTCCGATCCCCATCCCGAAGCCCCGCCTCTCCCCCGTAGTGCTGCCCCTACCACCTGCGGAGCGACACTGTGAGGCTCGGCGCGGGATTGGTCAGAGAAGTCGGGATTGAGCAATAATTGGCCGGGCGGCGCGGGCGAAAGTCGCTAAATCGATCTTGCGGAATGGAGGTGCTGGTGGAGTCGCGGCGCGCAGCGACAAGATCGCGATTTGTGCACGTCTTCACAAGCGCCTACTCTGTGACTCCGACGCGCCCTGCTAGCACAGCCGGCAATCTCGGTCGCCAGCGGGAGTCCATAAGCGGCCGACCAGCGGAGTTGGCCGAGGATCGCACCGCACGGAGTCTCATGAGTCAGCACCGTCACCCAGGCGCGCCCGGCCGCGCCGGTGCCGTACCAGCGCTCCCGGATCTGCCCGAGGCCACCGTCGCTCGGCTTCCGGAATATCTGCGCGCGCTGCACAACCTCGCCGACACCGGGCACGAGACGGTCTCCAGCGAGGAGCTCTCCGCCGCAGCCGGCGTCAACTCCGCCAAGCTCCGCAAGGACCTCTCCCACCTCGGCTCGTACGGCACCCGGGGCGTCGGCTACGACGTCACGCTGCTGATCGAGCAGATCGAGAATGTGCTCGGGCTCACCCAACGCCGGGCGGTCGCCCTTGTCGGCGTGGGTAATCTCGGTCACGCTCTGGCCGGCTACGACGGCTTCGCCGGCCGGGGCTTCCGGATCGCCGCACTGCTCGACGCGGACCTCTCCCGCGTCGGCGAAGAGATCAACGGCCTGGTGGTCCGGCATGTCGACGAGCTGGCGACGGTCGCCGCGGAGGAATCCCTCGCGATCGGCGTGATCGCCACCCCGGCCGCGGCCGCCCAGCAGGTCGCCGACCAGCTGGTCGCCGTCGGCGTGACGAGCATCCTCAACTTCGCGCCGTGCGTACTCTCGGTGCCGGAGGGGGTCGACGTGCGCAAGGTCGATCTCGCCATCGAGCTGCAGATTCTGTCCTTCCACGAGCACCGCAAGGCGTCGCTGACCGCGCTGCCCGCCACCGGCGGGTCCGCTCTCACGGCCCTGCCGGGCGGGTTCGCGGCCACCGACACCCAGGAGGCGATCGGCACGTGAAACTGCTCGTCGTCGGCGCGTCCTACCGGACCGCCCCGGTCGCCACGCTGGAACAACTGGCCGTGCCTCCCGCCGACCTCACCCGCACCCTTGATCGCCTGATCGCCCAGCCCTACGTGGCCGAGGCGGTGATCGTCTCCACCTGCAACCGGGTGGAGGTCTACGCCGCCGTGTCCGGTTTCCACGGCGGGCTCGGCGACGTGTGCGCCGTCCTGGCCGATCAGGCCGGCAGCTCGCCGGCCGCGCTCGCCAGCCACCTGTACGTGCACTACGACACCGCTGCCGTGGACCACGTGTTCCGGGTCGCCACCGGTCTGGACTCGATGGTGGTCGGCGAGGCGCAGATCCTCGGCCAGTTGCGCGACGCGTACCACTGGGCCACCGGTGCCGACTCGGCCGGCCGCCTGCTGCACGAGCTGATGCAGCAGGCGCTGCGGGTCGGCAAGCGGGCCCACGCCGAGACCGGCATCGACCGCGCCGGCCAGAGCGTCGTCACCGCCGCGCTGGAGCTGGCCGCCGGGCACCTCGACGGCGACCTCGCCGGCCACCCGGCCCTGGTGGTCGGCGCCGGCGCGATGGGCTCACTCGGGGTGGCCACGCTGTCCCGGCTGGGCGCCGGCCCGCTCACCGTCAGCAACCGGGGCGCCGACCGGGCCGTCCGGCTCGCCGAGTCGTACGGGGCGAGCGCCGCTCCGATGACCGAGCTGGCCGACACCCTCTCCACAGTGGACATCGTAGTGGCCGCCACCGCGTCCACCGAACCGGTCCTCACCCGAGCGGTGGTCGGCGCGGCGCTTGCCGAACGGGACCCGCTCCGGGGCCCGCTGGTCCTGCTCGACCTGGCCGTCCCGCGCGACGTGGAGGATGGTGTCGCCGAGCTGCCCGGCGTCGAGGTGATCGACATCGACCGGATGGCGGCGCTGCTCGCCGACGGTCCGGCCGCCGCGGACGCCGCCGCCGTCGAACGGATCGTGCTGGGCGAGGTGGAGAGCTTCCTCACCTGGCTGCGTGGTGCCGACGTGGCACCCACCGTGGCCGCGCTGCGTGGCCGGGCCGACGACGTGGTCACCGCCGAGCTGCGCCGGCTCGCCCAGCGTCGCCCCGACCTCGGTGACGACCTGCGCGCCGAGGTGGCCCGCACCGTGCACCGGGTCGTGCAGCGGCTGCTGCACCAGCCCACCGTCAAGGTCCGCCAGTTGGCCGCGGAGCCCGGCGGCGACCAGTACGCGGCCCTGCTGCGCGAGCTGTTCGACCTCGAGGTGCCGCAGACCTCTCCGGTGGACACCGTGCCGGACGTGCTGACCCCCGACCTCGGCATGGCACTGCCCGGCGTCGACCCGGTTTCCGGAGCCGACGCCGCCGAGCCCACCCCACCCTTCGGAGGTGCGCGATGACCGCCCCCCTGCGCCTCGGCACCCGGGGCAGCACCCTGGCGATGGCCCAGTCCGGCCAGATCGCCGAGGCGCTGACCGCCGCCACCGGCCGCCCGGTCGAGCTGGTCGAGGTGGTCACCGCTGGCGACCGCTCCAACGCGCCGGTGCACCGGCTCGGCGTCGGGGTGTTCGTCTCCGCGCTGCGCGACGCGCTGACCGCCGGGACCATCGACTTCGCGGTGCACTCCTACAAGGATCTGCCCACGGCTGCCGCCGCCGGGCTGCACATCGCCGCGGTGCCCGCCCGACAGGACCCGCGTGACGCGCTGATCGCCCAGGGCGGCCGGACGCTCGCCGAGCTGCCGCCCGGAGCCACCGTGGGCACCGGCGCGCTGCGCCGGATCGCCCAGCTGCACGCGCTCGGCCTGCAACTGGAGGTCACCCCGATCCGCGGCAACATCGACACCCGCCTGGCGCGGGTGCTCGGCCCCGAGGCCGACCTCGACGCCGTCGTCCTGGCCCGGGCCGGACTGGCCCGAATCGGTCGGGTCGACGTGATCACCGAGACGCTGGACCCGATGCTGATGCTGCCCGCGCCCGCCCAGGGCGCGCTGGCCGTGGAGTGCCGGGTCGACGACAACGACCTGGTCGAGCTGCTCGCGACGCTCGACCACGCACCGTCGCGTTCCGCGGTCACCGCGGAACGCGCGTTTCTGGCAACCCTGGAGGCCGGGTGCTCCGCACCCGTCGCCGCCTACGCCGAACTCGCCGAGGGCGACGACGGCGATGAGATCTACCTGCGCGGGGCGGTGATCAGCCCGGACGGCACGCGTGACCTCCGGCTGTCGCGCACCGGAACGCCCGCCGACGCGGCGGAGATCGGTAAGGCACTCGCCGCCGAACTCCTCGACCTCGGCGCCGACTCGATCCTCGGCCACGAAGGACACACCGGCCCGGGGACCCAGCAATTTGGGAGCACAGAATGACCCGCACCCGTAAGCCCGTCGGCCGTATCGCGTTCGTCGGGGCTGGCCCCGGTGACCCAGGGCTGCTGACCCGTCGGGCCCACGACGCCCTGGTCGACGCCGACCAGGTGATCTACGACCGGGGAGTCCCGGAGTCGTTGCTCGCCGTCGTACGCGCCGAGGCCTCCGACGATGCCGAGTTCACCCCCGCCGAAGGCGCGCCGGGGGACGTGGCGAAGGTGCTGATCTCCGCGGCCCGCTCCGGGTTGAACGCGGTGCACCTGGTCGCCGGCGACCCGTTCGGCCACGACTCGGTGGTCAAGGAGGTGCAGGCCGTGGCCCGCACCGCCGCCCACTTCGAGGTGGTGCCCGGTGTCGGCCAGGCCGAGGGTGTGGCCACCTACGCGGGTGTTCCGCTGCCGGGTGTGCGTACCGCAGCCGACGTCGAGGACGTCAGCGCACTGGACTTCGAGGCGCTGGCCGCGGCCGTCGGGCGGGGTTCGCTCGCGCTCGCCGTGGACGCCGGTGACCTCGCCGCCGTCCGGGACGGGCTGCTCTCCGTCGGGGTCGACGGCACCACGGGCGTCGGCGTGACCGGCGACGGCACCGGCGAGACCCAGTACACGACCACGTCGACGGTGGACAGCTTCGTGGCCGCCGCGCTCGGCTTCACCGGCCGGGTGGTGCTCACCGTCGGTGTCGGTGTGGGTCAGCGCGACAAGCTGAGCTGGTGGGAGAACCGCCCGCTGTACGGCTGGAAGGTGCTCGTACCCCGGACGAAGGAGCAGGCCGGCGCGATGAGCGCGCGGCTGCGGGCGTACGGGGCGATCCCGTGCGAGGTGCCGACGATCGCGGTCGAGCCGCCGCGTACCCCGGCGCAGATGGAGCGGGCGGTCAAGGGCCTGGTCGACGGCCGGTACGCCTGGGTGATCTTCACGTCGGTCAACGCGGTCCGCGCGGTGTGGGAGAAGTTCGCCGAGCACGGCCTGGACGCCCGGCACTTCGGCGGCGTCAAGATCGCCTGCATCGGTGAGGCGACGGCGGACGCCGTGCGCGCGTTCGGCATCCAGCCGGAGCTGATCCCCGCCGGGGAGCAGTCCTCCGAGGGTCTGCTTGCCGAGTTCTCCCCGCACGACGAGATCCTCGACCCGGTGGGCCGGGTGCTGCTGCCGCGCGCCGACATCGCCACCGAGACGCTCGCCGCCGGGCTCACCGAGCGCGGCTGGGAGGTCGACGACGTGACCGCGTACCGGACCGTGCGGGCCGCGCCGCCGCCCGCCGAGATCCGGGACGCGATCAAGTCGGGCGGGTTCGACGCTGTCCTGTTCACGTCGTCCTCCACCGTGCGGAACCTGGTCGGCATCGCCGGGAAGCCGCACGCGCGTACCGTTGTTGCCGTCATCGGGCCCAAGACGGCGGAGACCGCGACGGAGTTCGGCCTGCGGGTCGACGTCCAGCCACCGCACGCCTCGGTGCCCGACCTGGTGGAGGCGCTCGCCGCCTACGCCGTCGAGTTGCGCGAGAAGCTGGCCGCCATGCCGGCCAAGCAGCGCCGCGGCTCCAAGGTGCAGGGCCCGACCGCCCTGCGCTTCCGGTAGTCGTTCGAGGAGGGCCTGTCATGTCGTACCCCGAGATCCGGCCCCGCCGGCTGCGCCGCACCCCGGCGATCCGCCGGCTGGTGTCCGAGACCCGGGTCGACCCGGCCGAGCTGGTCGTGCCGATGTTCGTCAAGGAGGGGCTGACCGAGCCCCGCGCCATCGGGTCGCTCCCGGGGGTGCTCCAGCACTCCCGGGACTCGCTGCGCAAGGCGGCGGCCGAGGCGGTCCAGGCCGGCGTCGGCGGGATCATGCTCTTCGGCGTGCCGGAGCGGCGGGACCCGACCGGCTCCGGCGGCATCGACCCGAACGGCATCCTGAACGTCGCCATCCGCGACGTGGTGGCCGAGGTGGGCGACGCCGCGGTGGTGATGAGCGACCTCTGCCTGGACGAGTTCACCTCGCACGGGCACTGCGGGCTGCTCACCCCCGGCGGCGAGGTCGACAACGACTCCACCCTGGCCGCGTACGCCGAGATGGCGGTGGCCCAGGCCGCCGCCGGGGTCGGCATGGTCGGGCCGTCCGGGATGATGGACGGCCAGGTCGGCGTGGTACGCAAGGCGCTCGACGCCGCCGGGCACCAGGACGTGGCCGTGCTGGCGTACGCGGTGAAGTACGCCTCGGCGTTCTACGGCCCGTTCCGGGAGGCGGTGGAGTCGGCGCTGGAGGGCGATCGGCGCACCTACCAGCAGGACCCGGCCAACCTGCGCGAGTCGCTGCGTGAGGTGGCGTTGGACGTCGCCGAGGGCGCCGACCTGGTGATGGTCAAGCCGGCGCTGCCGTACCTCGACGTGGTGTCGGCGGTGCGAGCCGCAGTGGACGTGCCGGTGGCCGCCTACCAGGTCTCCGGCGAGTACGCGATGGTCGAGGCCGCCGCCGCGAACGGCTGGGTCGACCGGGAGCGGGTCATGCTGGAGACGCTCACCTCGATCAAGCGGGCCGGCGCGCAGGTCATCCTCACCTACTGGGCGGTCGAGGCCGCCGGGCTGCTGCGTCAGCGCTACTGACCGACTCCGCGGTTCCCGCCGGGGTGGCCATCTCGTCGGCACCCGCGACGGCGGACGGAAGTCGCCGGCTGGTCAGCCAGGCGAGCGCCAACAGCACGGCCGACACCGCCAGCGCGAGCCGGGTGGCCTGCGCCAGGTCCGGCGCGAGGCCGAGCCGGCTCGCCGGGTCGAGCCGACTGGCGGCCGTGATGCCCCCGCCGCCCAGGCTCGGGACGAGCTGGCCCGCCAGCCAGGACAGGGCGGCAGCGACCAGCGCGGTGCCGGCGGCGACCGAGCTGTGCGACACGGTGGTGAGCAGCGTGGAGCCGGACGGCAGGTCGGCGGGCGGGAGTGATCGACTGGCCGCGGTCATCGTCGGCATCAGCGTCGCGCCCATGCCCAGGCCGATGACCGCACCCAGCGCGGCCAGC
This sequence comes from Micromonospora sp. DT231, assembly GCF_049847025.1. Taxonomy (NCBI): domain Bacteria; kingdom Bacillati; phylum Actinomycetota; class Actinomycetes; order Micromonosporales; family Micromonosporaceae; genus Micromonospora; species Micromonospora sp. DT231. Next base: position 109,037 of record NZ_JBNCNO010000013.1, read on the forward strand.
AGCGGGTACGACGTGTCGGCGTCGAGCACCAGCACCCGGGCCACCGTGCCGGCCACGGCGGTAGCGATGCCGAGCCCGACGACCCGCCGCGCCGAGACGTGGTCGACGAGCCGGGTCGCGACCTGGAGCATCAGCCCGGTGGTCAGCGCCTGCGGGATGCCGATCACCCCGGCCAGGGTGGCCGAGTCACCGCGTACCACCTGCACGTAGGCCGGGATGATCAGGAACGAGCCGAAGTATCCGGCGGCGAACAACGCCACCGTCGCGGCGCCTCCGGCCATCCCCGGGGCGCGCAGCACGGCCAGGTTCAGCAGTGGTTGCCGTATCCGGCCGGCCCGCCAGACGAAGGTGACGACCAGCGTGGAGCCGAGCGCGAGCGGCAGCAGCACAGGTGTGCTGACCACCCCGCCCCGCTCGCCGGTGACGCTGAGCCCGTACACCGCCAGCGCCAGGCCGGGGCAGAGCAGCAGCAACCCGACGACGTCCAGCCGGACCGGTGGTCGTCGCGGGTCGGCGGCCGGCAGCACCGATCGGCCGAGCAACACCGCCAGCAACCCCACCGGCAGGTTGATCCAGAAGATCCACCGCCAGGACGCGTGATCGAGCAGGAGCCCACCCAGCACCGGCCCGATCAGGGGCCCGACCAGGACCGGCAGGCCGAGCAGGCTCATCATCCGTCCTCGCCGCCCCGCCGGCACCGCAGCGAGCGCGAGGGCCATCCCGACCGGGTTGAGCAGCCCGCCACCCAACCCCTGGAGCACCCGGAACACGATCAGCGACTCGACGTTCCAGGCGGCTCCGGCCAGCACCGAGCCGGCGGTGAACAGCAGCAGCGCGGTCAGGTAGGTGCGGCGGGCACCGAAGCGGCCGATCGCCCAGGCGGCGGTGGGCATCACCGCGACCAGGGCGAGCGCGTAGCCGCTGGTGACCCAGCCGATCGTGGTGAGGTTGGTGTCGAGGTCGTCGACCAGCTTCGGGAGGGCCACCACGGTGACCGTGGTGTCGATCACCGCGAGCAGGCCACCCAGGGTCAGGTACCAGCCGAGCCGTCGCGCGGATGCGTCCATGTCGAGGCTCAGGGCCGGGCCCGACGGGCAACGCGCAGCGCCTCGGCCCACCAGGCCAGCTCGCTCAGCGTGGAGTCGGCGGCCTGTCGCAGCGGCTCGTCGTCGACCAGCCGACCGGTCTCGTCGAGCCGTTCCCACGGTGCCCGCAGCACCACCCCGGAGCGGGTGGTGGCGGCCTGCACCTCGGCGAAGACCAGCCGGAGCTGCTCGACCGCGCGGATGCCGCCGGAACCGGCGCCGTACGACACGAAGGCCACCGGCTTGCGGGCCCACTCCCGGTAGTGCCAGTCGATGGCGTTCTTCAGGGCGGCCGGAAAGCTGTGGTTGTACTCGGGTGTCACCACCACGAACGCGTCGGCGGCGGCCAACCGGGCACTGATCGGGCTGGCCGCGTTGCCCCCGGGAGGGGTGTCGACGAGGGGCAGCGGCACCTCGGCGAGGTCGACGAGGTCCAGGTCGAGGTCGGCTCGGCGACCCGCGTGGGTGACGAACCAGTCGGCGATCGAGCGGCCCACCCGAGGTTGACGGACGCTCCCGACGAGCACGGCGACGGTCGGCGGAGCGGTGTCCTCTTGCGTAGTCATGCCTCGGACGCTAGGACTTGAAGTAATAGTGAAGTCAATGGTGGCGGGGGAGTGGCGATGGGCACGTTGACGGTCGGCGAGGTGGCCCGGGAGAGCGGGGTCAGCGGCTCTGCCGTGCGGTTCTACGAGCGGCAGGGCCTCATCTCGGCTGCCCGCACCAGCGGCAACCAGCGGCGCTTCGACTCCGACGCGGCCTGCCGGATCAGGGTGGCGCGAGTGGCCCAGCGCGTCGGCCTGACCGTCAACGACATCCGCGCCCTGCTCGCGGCCCTGCCATCCGACGCCGGGCCGGCGGACTGGCAGGGCGTGCACGATCGGCTGATCGCCGAGGCCGAGCGTCGCATCAGCGACCTGCACGCGGCACTCGACGACATCGGCTCCGGTCGCCGCCTCTGCGACCTCTGACGTCGCCCAGTCGACTCGCCCGGCGGTGTCCGGCCGCGAGGAGGCGCATCGATCGTGGCGCGCTTGATGGAGCGTGCACAGGATGTGGCCTCGGCGGCTGGCCCCGGGTTTCGTTTGGCCGGCCCCTGGCCCCGACCCTCCATGCCTACCTTTGCTCTGCACCCGCGGATGCGACGGCTACGGTCCGCGACTGGCGCATATTGGGGTGCAGAGCAAAGGAGGGAAGGGTTGGGCTACCGTCCCTGCTCCTTGGCGACGAGGACGTTATCCACAGGTCCTTTCGTTTTCCACAGGCTCGGCAGACGGGGCTGCGAGAAACGGAGCGAGCCGGGACGGTGGCGGCATGGACGACTCACCGATACCTCCGGATGCGGGAGCATCCAGCACCGCGCGGCGGCAGGTGATACTCAGCGAGCCCTCCGACACGCCGTGGCCGGTCGTCGGCATTGTCCGGGCGATCCGTCGTCACGCCGACCTGAGCCAACGTGAGCTGGCCCGGTGGGCGGAAGTGCACCATGCGACAATCGGCCGCATCGAGGCGCCGCTACCCGTCGCACCTGGACACCATCCTCGACCCCGAGCCGGGGGAGTGGTGGGCGGACATCTACGGGCTGGCCCGCCCACCCGAGACGTTCTACCGCAACCGGGAGGTTCGGGACGCGATGCGTCGGCGCAGTCAGTGGGAGGTGCGGGTGGCCCAGCACCGGGGCGATCCGCCGCCGCCACAGCTCTGGCGATACCGCTGACGCGTGGATCGGCGACGGCCCGCCGAACCCCACTCGGGGCGGCGGGCCGTCATCGACCAGACTCCGGGATCAGTCGTCGTTGGTGATGGTGCCCGTCGCCAGCGGGTCGGCCAGTCGCAGGCCCGGTACGCCCGCCACCAGCAGCGTCAGCTTCTCGTCCGACTCCCGCTTGCGGTCACCGCGCACGGTCACCGGGAAGGCCACCGACGTCTGCCCGGCGGCCAACACCTTGCAACCGGCGTACGTGTCGAAGTCCGCACCCGACTGTGCGGTGAGGCCGACGGTGGTGGCGCAGAGCAGCGCCGGCTGGGACAACGGCCGGGACACGGTCGCGGTGAAGGTGAGCTGCCGGGTGCCCTGGTTGCCCTCGACCACGGCCGCGTCGGCGGCGGTGAGCGAGGCACGGGACCGGAACCGGGCCACCTGCGGGTCGTGGTCGCTGGACCCCCGTGAACCGTCGCCGGTGAACTCCGCCGGCCAGTCGGCGTTGATGTGCGCCGCCCGCACCTGCACGAGATCGCCGTAGAACGCGTCGTTGACGAACAGGTGGTCGAGTGTCTGCGCCTGCCCCTCGAAGCTGTACGAGTACGCCGACGCCGGCACCTCCGCGACCAGGTTGTCCCACAGGTTGTGCAGACCCGCCTCGTACAGCGGCGCGAGCTGGTCCGACGGCGTGGGCTGCGCGCCGGTGGCGCTGAGTTCCTGGTGCCCAAAGGGCAACGGATCGTCCGGGCGGGGGAAGACGTTCAGGTCCCCGCCGTAGACCACCCGGGCGCTCTGGTCGGCGGCCTCGATCGCGGTGACGATCGCCGCGCCGTAGCGTGCCTGCTCCCGCCGCTGCCCGACCCGGCCGTCCGGGCCGGAGGAGTAGTGGTTGCTGAGCGCGTACAGGGTGAACCGTTCGGTCGAACCGGGCGACGCTGCCACGCTGAACTTGCCCAGTTGGGGAGCGCGGGTGAAGACGTTGTTCCCGTCCCGACCGGTCGAGGTGTCCACGTCGGAGGGCAGCACCGCGTTGAGCGCCTTCGGGTTCTGCACGTCGGCGTTGGCCGGCAGCCCCGCGGCGCGGTACTGCACGGTCGGTGCCGAGCCGAGCAGCGGGTCGTTCGCCGTCGCGGCCGCCAACGACAACCGGTCCGTGCGGTACAGGAAGGCCGCGGTGATCCCGCGGGCGTCCGCGCCGGTCCGGTCATAGGCAGCGGCGTACGCGGGCCCGCCGACCGCCGCCACCCGGAGCGCCAGCTCCTGGATGCTGTCCGGAGCGCCGTCCGCGTTGTTCGTGTCACCGCAGCTCAGCGCGGCACCGGAGACCGTGCAGATGTCCTGGTCCTCGGCTTCCTGCACCAGGATCAGGTCCGGTGCGTGCAGATCGGAGACGATCTGGTCGGCGAGTGCGCCCAACTGCTGCTGGTAGTCCGCCTCGCTGCTCGGCACGTAGTCGAACGGCGGGTCGACACCCGGGCAGCCGGCGTTGCCGGTGAAATCACAGCCGTCGAACGGGTCGTCGCGGTAGTCGTACAGGTTCTCCACGTTGTAGGTGGCGACGGCCACCTCCTGCGACCGGTCGGCCGGCTTCGGCGGGTTGTTCTTCGACGGGTCGGCCCCGGCGGCGAACTCCGCCTGCTCGACCTGGACGCCGTACTTCTCGAACGAGTAGTAGACCCCGCCCACCGCGTCCGCGCGCAGCGTGTCGAAGGTGTGCGCCGGCGGGAGCAGTGCGGCGCTGTCCCCGGCGGTGGCCTTCACGCCCATGCTGCCGAGCAGCGTCCGCTGGCCGTTGCCGTCGTCGAAGCGGCGGGTCGGGTCGTTGTCCAGCGGGTGCGAGTCCCGGAAGACCCGCCGGGCGTACGGGTCGGCGCGGTCCAGCAGCGGGTCGTCGCGGTCGACCACCCACAACTCGGCGTCGGCGGTGGAGGAGAAGACGTCCCGTCCGCTCACCGCGCCGCTGCCCGCGCGTACCCGCATCCGGGCGCCCTCGTGCCGCTCCCAGAAGCGCAGCGCGTCGGTCAGCTCGACCGGCGGCACCGCGTCGGTCACCGCGACAGTCGTGTCCACGGCCAGGCCGGTGGCGATCCGGCGGACCAGCGACGCGCCGGAGAGCTGGGTGAAGGTGTAGTACTCCGACACCCGGGCCCGCAGCACGACCTCGTCGCCGACCGTCGGCACGTAGCCGCCGATCAGCGACGTGAAGGCGCCCATGAACACGAAGACGCCGTCGGAACTGGTCGGGTCGCCGTCGGTGTCGCCGGTACGGCTCTGCAGGAAGAAGCCGTGCTGCTCCGCGCCGGCCGACGTGCGGGCCAGGGTCAACTGGGTGATCACGCCGCGTACGTCGTACATCGTGCTGCTCGTGCCGTTGCCGCTCGCCGGTGCGAGCGGCGACCGGTCGGTCGGACCGGCCTCGGCGTCGGTGGTCGGGCCCTGCACCTCGCCGACGGTCAGCTCCCGGGTCACCTGCACGGCCAGCGCGCAGGTGGCGGTGCCACCGCCCGCGTCGGTCGCGGTCAGGGCGACGGTGTACGCCCCGGCGGCGAGGTCGGCGCTCACGCCGATCGTGGCACGGGCGGTGCCGCCGCTGCCCTCCGCGGGACTGAAGGCGGTACGGGTGATCGAGCCGGCGGACGGGATCGGGCTGACCGAGGTCACCGCCAGGTCGACGATCGTGTCATCGGGGTCGGTGGCGGTGACCTCCCGGCTCGCCGCCGTGCCCGCGCTGGTGACCAACGGGCCGCCGCAGGTCAGCGTGGCCGGGACGTCGACCGGGCCGCCGCCGTCCACGGTGTGCGTGCCGAGGCCGTCGAAGGTGTCCACCGGGAAACCGGCCCACTGGGCCGCGGGGTCGAACGCGTCCGTCGGGTCGGTGTCGCCGCTGGTCACAGTCGGCAGGCGGCGCAGTGTGTCGTCCGCGGTGCTGGTGACGCCCGCGCCCCACTCGGTGCCCGGGTCGACGCCCACCTGCCCGATCGAGTCGAGCACCGTGGCGCCCCGGAGCAACACGATCGCGTCGTCGCCGTTGAACAGGCTGGCCCCGGTGGTCTGGTCGGCCTGGGCGAGGACGGCGGCCCCGGCCGAGGCGCTGGCGAACACGAACACGTCACCGGCGGACACGTTCCCGGTCAACGCGATGGTGGTGGCCGTTGTCGATCCGTTGAAGTAGAGCTGGAGCCGGTAGCCGTCGGCGGCGAGGTCGACCGGGGCCCCGGTGCCGTTGAACAGCTCGATCGCCTTGTTGTTCGACGAACCCTCGACGTACTCCGAGATGAACAGATCGGTGGGCGCGGCGCTGGCCGCGGTGGGTGCGACGCCGAGCGCCGTGATGGTCACGGCGGCGGTGGCGGTCGCGAGCGCGGCGATTGAGCGGCGCGGGCGCATAGGGCCTCCACGATGGGTGGATGGGAGTCAACGCACGTTAAGGTGCGCGATGGTCCAGCGTCCATCCCCTAGTGGACAGTTGCGTGAATTCCCTCAGCGCGGCGGATCGAGTCGGTGCACCAGCTCCGCGACGTCGACGCTGTATTCCCACCAGTCCCGGTCGGGCTGGTAGCCCAGCTCGGCGTTGACCTTCAACATCGCCTCGTTGGCCTGCGCGTTCCAGGTCTGTACCTCGATCAGCTCCGGCTCGGCGGAGCGCAGCTCCAGCAGCATTCGGGCCTTGATCGCCCGGTCGATGCCGTAGCCCCGGTGGTCCTGCGCGACGATCGTGTCGTACTGGTCGGCACGGGTCGGGTGCTGCGCGGGTACCACCACCTCGGTCAGGCCGGCCACCTCGCCGCTCTGCTCGTGCCGGGCAAGCACGATGTACGGTTTCATGCCCCGCCGGTGCAGGGTGTCGAGGCTGTCGCGCAGCCGCTCCGGCTCGTAGGAGCTGGGGCGCAGCTCACCGTCGTCGACGTCGCGCACCTCGGCCTTCGCCCGCGCGTACGCCTCGATCAGGTCGTCCGGTGGCCCACCCGGGAAGAACTCCAGGTGGTAGCCCGCCGCGATGCCGTTGGCCATCTGCGTCAGCTCGGCCCAGTCGACCGCGGTCAGGTCGAGCACGCTGCGCGTCTCCACGTATTCCTTGGTGAAGCCGAGCGACTCGTAGAAGCCGACCGCGGGCGTGTCACCGACCACCTCGACCCCGATCGAACGGAAGCCCTCCTGGTAGACCCGGCGGGCGGCACGCAGGACCAGGTCACGGCCGAGGCCGCCGCGCCGCACGGACGGGTGCACCAGCACCTCGAGCACGCCGATGTCACCGAGGAGCAGCACGTGCACCTGGCCGAGCACCGCGCCCGGATCACCGGGGTCGGTCGGCTCCGCCTGGGCGATCCAGGAGATCCGCCGTTCGCCGGGCATCACCTCGGCGAGGTATTCGCGCAGTGAGGTCTCCCGCCACGGCGGATCCTGCGGCAGATCGGCCGCCAGCACCGCGTTCAGCGTGACCAGCAGCGACGCGATCTCGGCGGACGACGCGGTCCTAGGGTCCCACTCGCGCACCATCACCCGTCTAGCTTGCCGCTAACAGAGGCCGGGGGGAAGTGTCCAGTTCTCCAACGTATCGAGACGATCACTTCACAGGCGACTGGCCCGTCCGTACCGGTTGGCGGTGTCGTAGACCTCCTGGGCGTACCGCCGTACATCGTTGTAGGACAGGATCGCGTTCCACCAGTCGCCCGGGATGCTCAGGTTGCGACCGCCCTTGCAGAGGTAGTTCCCCGCTGCCAGGGCGGCGTCGTCCAGGTCGTGCGGGTCCTTGATCCCGTCCTTGTCGGCGTCCGCGCCGATCTCCTGCCAGGTGGTCGGGATGAACTGCATCGGCCCGATCGCCCGGTCGAGCGTCGTGTCCCCGTCGAGCACCCCACGGTCGGTGTCGATGATCCGCATCCGGCCGCCGTTGCCGTCCAACGGCAGCCCGATGATCTTTGGTAGCGCCTTGCCGTCCTGCCCCAACCGGGCGCCGTTGGCCGAGCCGTGCCCCGATTCGACCTGCCCGATCGCGGCCAGCGTGGTCCAGCTCAGCGCGCAGCTACGGTTTGTCTGGGCGAGCATCAGCTCGGCGTAGCCGTACGCCTGCATGGCGACGGCCGGAATGTTCACCCTGGCGCTGATTTGCTGCGCCCAGCCAGCCAGGGCGTCCGACGGCCGCCCGCCGCCCCCCGGACCGATGCCGGGTCCGGTGGGCAGTCCACCGCTGGGTAGTCCGCCACTGGGCAACCCGCTGGGCAGCCCGCCGCCCGGTAGCCCGCCACTGGGCAGCGGGCCGGTGGGGACCAGCCCGGTGGGCAGTGGACCGGTGGGCAGGCGGGACGCCGCCCCTGGCGGCACGGTGGGCGTGCCGGAGGCGTCGGCCGAGACCGGGCGGGGTGCGCGGATCGTGGCCGGCACGAGCAGGGCGCCCGCCGCAGCGGTCGCGGCCACAAGCGCCAGCAGGAAGAGGCCGGGCAGGGTGAGCCGACCACTCGGTCGGCCAGCCCAGGCCCGGGTCGCGCGGGCGGCCGAGGCTGCCATCTGGCGCGGCGGCAGCCGAACCGCGTGCGCGAACGGCACCCGCCGTCGCCGGGCGGGGCCGGACGCCGGTACGGGGGACAACTCGTCCACGGTTGTCTTCGCCGGGTCCGCGGCGGCCACGATGACGGTCTTCGCGTCGTCGGCGGGCGTGCCGGTCTTCGTGTCGTCGGCCGGTGCGCTGGTCTTCGCGTCGTCGGCGGGCGTGTCGCTTTTCGCGTCGTCGGCCGGTGCGCTGGTCTTCGCGTTGTCGGTCGGCGTGTCGGCGTTCGGCCCGGTGGCGGACTTCGACGTGGCCGGATCAGTGGCGCTGCCGGCCGCCTTCGGGTCGTCGGCCTTGGGGGCCGTTACCTGCGTGTCGGCGCCGCCGTCCGCGACCGGATCGGGCTTGGCCGGGTCCTTCGTGCCGCCGTCGGTCACGCCCGAGCCCGGTTCGGACGTGGCGGCGTCGGTCGGGCTGGGTGTGGTCGGCGTACTCGCGGTCCGGCTGCTCAGCCAGGGCCGGCGGGGGCGGGGCACCGCGCGGACCGGGTCGGGCGCGGCTCCCGAGCCTTCAAGTGGCCCGTCCAGCGGCGCGGCCGGTCGTAACGGTTGCACACGCGTGTCGTCCTCGCCGTCCACCACCCGTCGAGTATCACCCATCCTCCGCCGGACGTCAGATCCACGTACCCTGGGTGCATGCCCCGGTACGAGTTCCGCTGCCGCGCCTGCGGCGACACTTTCGAGGTCAACCGTCCAATGGCGGCGGCCGCTGACCCGGCCTCCTGCCCGCAGGGACACGCCGACACGGTCAAGCTGCTCTCCGCGGTCGCGGTCACCGGCCGGGGTGGGGCCGTCGGTGGTGCCCCGGCACCCTCCGGTGGTGGGTGCTGCGGAGGCTCCTGCGGCTGCTGATCGGACCAATTCACCGCCACCTGGTGGGCTGGCCTTGCCGTGAGCGGGTCCGAGTGGCACTTTGAGGCGGCATCTGCCCGACCGTTCTTACGATGCGTTACCGCTCGGACTCAGGCAGCATGAACCCGACGTCACGGGCGGAGGTTCCACGCATGTCGCCACGGATCCAGCTCCCGAGCGGTTGGGTGACCTTCGTTTTCACCGATATCGAGGGCTCGACCCGGCTGGCCCAGTTGCTCGGCCCCGACTACCGCCCGGTGCTCGCCGAGCACCGCCGGCTGTTGCGCCGCACGCTGGCCACCACGGGTGGCGCGGAGCTGTTGACCGAGGGCGACTCGTTCTTCCTGGCCTTCCAGGACGCGACGGCGGCGGTGACCGCCTGCCTGACCGCCCAGCGGGCACTGTCCAGCCACGACTGGCCGACCGCCGAGGCCGCACCTCGGGTGCGGATGGGCCTGCACACCGGTTACGCCGAGCCGCGCGACGGCGACTACGCCAGCCCCGAGGTGCATCGGGCTGCCCGGGTGGCTGCCGCGGCGCACGGCGGGCAGGTGCTCTGTTCGGCGCCCACCGCCCGTCGGGCCGAGCCGCTGCCACCAGGTGCGACACTGCTCGACCTCGGTCTGCACCGGCTGCGCGGCTTCGACGACCGGGAACGACTCTTCCAACTGGTCGCGCCGGGCCTGGAGCGGCAGTTCCCGCGCCCGCGCACCGCCGACGCGGTGGCGCACAACCTGCCGACCCAGGTGACGTCGTTCGTCGGTCGGCAGGCCGAGCGCGTCGAGTTGAGCCTGCTGGTGGAGCAACACCGCCTGATCACGGTGCTGGGCGCGGGCGGGGCGGGCAAGACCCGGCTCGCGGTGGAGTTGGCAAGCGGGGTCGTCGAGGCGTACCCGGACGGGGTGTGGTTTGTCGACATCGCCGCGGTGACCGACCCGGGGCTGGTGGCGTTCGCGATCGCCGCGGTGCTCGGCCTGCGACCCGAGCCGGGTCGGCCGATGCTGGACACCCTTGTCGAGTACGCGGCCGGTCGCCGCATGCTCGTCGTCCTGGACACCTGTGACACCCAGCCGGCCGCCTGCGCGGAGGTGATCGCCAGGTTGTTGTCCGGCGGCAGGGGGGTGCGGGTGCTGGCGACCAGCCGTGAGTCGTTCAGCCTGCCGGGCGAGGTGGTGTGGCGGATCCCGCCGCTGTCGGTCGACCCGCAGGCCGACGGTGTGGAGAGCGACGCGGTGGCGCTCCTGCTGGACCGTACGGCGGCGGCGCGGGGTGGCCGGCGGCCGGACCCGGCCGAGTCGGCCGACCTCCGGCGGGTGGTGCAGCGGCTGGACGGGTTGCCGCTCGCCATCGAGTTGGCCGCCGCCCGGCTGCGGGTGCTCTCGGTGGGCCAGCTCGCGGAGCGCCTGGACGATGTTCTCGGCACGTTGGACGCCGGCCGGGAGGACCCGGATCCGCCACCCGTGGAGCGCGGCTGGTCCGGCAACCAGCAGGACACCGTGGACCTGGTCGCCGCGGCGTCCGGGGCGTCGCCGCCCACCCCGGCGAGCAGGGCGGTGCAGCGGTCGGCCACGGAACGGCACCTCACCATGCAGGCCACGGTCACCTGGTCGTACCGGACGCTGGGCCCTCGGGCCGCCCGCCTGCTGCGCTGGCTGTCGGTCTTCGCCGGCCCGGTGGACCTGGCGACCGTGGAGTGGCTGCTGGGTGACGACCCGCTGGATCCCCTCTCGGTGCTCGTGGACAAGTCGATGGTGCTGGCCGAGCCGCGAGCCACCGGCAGCACCTACCGGATGCTCGACCCGATCCGGGCGTACGCGGCGCGGCGGTTGGCCGAGGCGGGTGAGGAGAAGGCCGCCCGGAACCGGCATGTGGCCTGGTCGGCCCATGCGGTGGACCGGGCACACCTGGGTCAGGACGGCCGTCCGGTGACGCTGTCGCTCTATGCCCTCGATCCGCTGGCCGGGGAGGTACGCGCCGCGTTGCGGTGGTGCGCCACCGGCGGCAGCGCCCGTGCCGGTCTCGGTCTGGCCGGCGGCCTGGACCAGTGGTGGCTCGAGCGGGGCCTGGCCCGGGAGGGGCGGCTGTGGCTGTTTCGGTTGTACGGGCGGCTCGCCGAGACGGGTGAGCGGATCCCGGAGGCGGAGCTGGCGGCGGTTTACCACATGCATTCGCTGCACGCCGGCGCGGACGGTGAGTTCGCCGAGGAGCTGCGTTACTCCCAGCGGGCGGAGGCGGCCGCCCGCCAGGCCGGTGATGCCGGTCTGCTGGCCCGGGTGCTCGCCGGCCGGGCCGCACCACTTGTCGACATGGGGCAGTTCGTCGAGGCCGAGCGGGTGTGCCGGGAGGTCATCGACTGGGCGCACGGGCAGGACGTGGTCGGCGAGGCGTTGTTGGCGGTGTTCAGCCTCGCCGAGCTGCTCTGGCGGCGAGGCGCCCTGGCCGAGTCGGCGGACCTGCTGGGGGCGGTCCGCCCGGTGGAGGCGGCCCGTCCGGTGGAGCGGGGCCGGCGGTCGGTGGACATGCTGCTCGGGATGGTCGCGCTGGCCCGGGGCGATGTGATCGCCGCTCACGAGCACCTGCTGGTGGCGCTGCGCTCGCGGATGGGTCATGGCTACCACGGTCGGGCGTGTGACACGTTGAACGCGGTGGCGGTGCGCTGCGCGATCGGCGGGGACCGGTTGACCGCGGCTCGCCTGTTCGGGGCGGCGCAGGCCACCCGGGCGAGCATGCGCGCGACCCCGGGCATCTACGGCGGCTACTGGGCCGAACAGCAGGCCGAACTGCGCGCGCAGTTGGGCGACGCGGTGTTCGACGACGCGTACGGCGAGGGCGCCGAGTTGGGGCTGGACGAGGCCGCGGCGCTGGCGCTGGACGTGGAACATCCGGACCTGGCCGCCGATTCGACACGCTTCAGCACCGGCCTGTCCCAGCCCACCCCCCGCCACCCCGCCAACCCCGACCGCCACCCCGCAACCCGAACCGAACGCGCCTAACCACCCCCACCCCCGCCCACCCCGCCCACCCCGGCGATCTTGCACTTTCTGTCGTCACGTAACGGTGCCAAAGTGGCAAACCGGCGACAGAAAGTGCAAGATCGCGTGGGCGTGGGCGTGGGCGTGGGCTGTTAGTGGGTTTTGGCGTTGGCTTCGGCTTGGGCCTTTATCTGGGCGGCGCGGTCGATGTCGGCCTGCTGGACGGCTGCCACCGAACCGAAGACGCTGACCGCCTGGTAGTAGGTCCAGGCCAGGCTGTAGCAGGCCGGTCGGACGACGGTGTTGTACGTGGTGCAGACGCGCTTCAGGTCCTCGTAGAAGGCACTGTCCAGGCGGGACTTGTTCGCGGGGAACTGACCGACCGCCTTGTAGTTGCGGTAGCCGAAGTCGTGCCGGTAGCAGCCGAGGCTGAAGGTGAACCCGAGCGGGTTGTCCGGGCTGGACGAGCAGTAGTCGGTGGACCAGGTGAAGTTGTACTCGGCCCAGGGGGCCCGGTTGACCCGGGCGCTGTTCCAGGAGTTGTAGCTGGAGGCGCTGGTCTGCGTCCAGCTGGACAGCACGGACAGCTTCTGTGCCGGGGTGACGGCGGCGGCGGGGGAGGCGATGGCGAGGGTGGCGAGCAGCGCGAGCGCGCCCGAGGAGAACAGGGTGGCGAGACGTCGGGGCACGGGTTTACCTCCGCGGGGGTGAGCGGGTGGGACGGAAGTTACCGGCGGGTCACCGGATGCGATAAGTTTCGATCAAGGGATCGACCAGCGGGAATGCGACTCGCAAACTATTGGTGACATACGTCGAAACAGGCGAATGCCCCGGGCGCGCGGGGCGACCGGGGCATTCGGGAGTACGGGTCAGCGCCCGACGAGTGCCGGCGGGCTCACCGGGCTCTCGTTGGCCGACCGGTCGAGCGCGGTGAGCTGGTAGGTGTAGCGCCTACCGGGCTCGGCCGAGGTGTCCACCCAGGACTGCGAGCCGCCGGGCGTGGCCCGGACGGTGTCGACCAGCTGCGCGGCGTCCGCCGTGGCGCATCGGCCGGGCAGCGTGAGGCCGTCGAACCGGTAGATCGCGTACGAGGTGGCGGCGCCGAGTGGCCCGACGCCGTCCGCCGGCTGACGCCAGGTGAGCCGAACCCCGTCGCTCTCCCGGGCCGCCCTGGTGACCACCGGGAAGAGCAGCGGCTTGGCCGGCAGGTGCGGCATGGCCGGCACCAGCGCCGGGCGGGAGTAGTGCTCGGCGGCGTAGGTGTCGGTGGCGCCGAGCCGGTTGGCCCGCACCTGGACGGCGGAGAAGTGCACGTTGCCCCGCACCTCCGGGTACGACCGGTTGAGCGTCAGGTGGTCGGACAGTTCGCGCGGGTTCTGCCAGTACGACCCGTACGCCGGGTCGCCGCTCTTGTAGTCGGCCTGGCCGATGTAGAGCTGTACGCGGGTGCCGCGCACCGTCTCGGCCCACCACGGCACGAGCCGCGCGTAGTCCGCGGCCGGGTACTGGCCGATGTACCAGTAGAGCTGCGGCACCACGTAGTCGATCCACTCCTGCTTGATCCACTTGCGGGTGTCGGCGGAGATGATGTCGTACGACTGGCTGCCGGTGGTGTCCGAGCCGAGCGGGTCGGCGGCCTTGTTGCGCCAGATGCCGAACGGGCTGACGCCGAACTTCACCCATGGCTTCGCCGCCTTGATCCTGCCGCTCATCTCCTGGACCAGCAGGTTGATGTTGTCCCGCCGCCAGTCGGCCCGGTCGGTGAAGCCCCTGTTGTACGCGGCGAAGGTGGCGTCGTCGGGCACCTGGTAGGTGCCGCTGGGATAGGGGTAGAAGTAGTCGTCGAAGTGCACGCCGTCGATGTCGTACCGCGTGACCGCGTCCATCATCGCGGTCTGCACGAACTCGCGTACCTCGGGAATGCCGGGGTTGTAGTAGAGCCGGCTGCCGGCCACGCCGGCCGGCGGGTAGGCGAAGGTCCAGTCGGGGTGCTGCCGGGCCGGGTGGCCGGGGGCGAGCTGGGTCAGGTCGGCGCCGGCGCCGCCGGGGGCCGGCATGGAGACGCGGTACGGGTTGAACCAGGCGTGGAACTCCAGGTTGCGCTTGTGCGACTCGTCGACGAGGAAGGCCAGTGGGTCCCAGCCGGGGTCCTGGCCGCGGACGCCGGTCAGGTACTCCGACCAGGGCTCGTACGTCGAGGGCCAGAGCGCGTCGGCGGTGGGCCGGACCTGCACCACGACGGCGTTGTGGTGCAGTCGTTCGGCGAGGTCGAGCAGTTCGGAGTATTCGGCCTGCTGGGCGGCGATCCGGTCCGGGCTGGTCTGGGACGCCTTGCTGGGCCAGTCGATGTTGACGACCGACGAGATCCACATGGCTCGGAACTGTCGCTTCGGCGTGGCCGGGTCGGTGACGCAGGTGGTGGTGGGAGCGGCGGCATCGGTCGCCGCGCTCGCGGGGGTGGCGGTGACAGTCGTGCCGAGCAGGGCTGCGACCAGCCCGGCGACTCCGAGTCGGGTGGCTCTCATGCGGTGTGTCCCTTCGTTGGGGCTCCCGGATGGTTCGCGGCGCGCGGCAGGATTCGCCGCCGATGTCCGCGTTGCTGGTAGAAAATTTTCACAGTTTGGCAAGTGCCGCAAGGGTTCGTGGTTGACCAATCGCGTCGCTGGGTAGCAACGGCGGTCACCGGCCGCCACGGAGGTGGTCGCACGGTGGGAGGGGTGACCGGGTGTCCGTGCTGCGCACAAAACCAATCAAGGACGTGATAGCCCAAGGTGAGGCGGACGGCAGCGACGGCAAGCTCGGGCTGAAGAGACGGCTCGGCGCCATCGACCTCACCGGCTTCGGCATCGGCATCGTGATCGGCACCGGCATCTTCACGCTCACCGGAATCGAGGCCCGGGACAGCGCCGGACCGGGCGTGGTGATCTCCTTCGCCATCGCCGGCGTGGTCGCCCTGCTCGCCGCCCTCTGCTACGCCGAGCTGGCCTCCAGCGTGCCGACGGCCGGCAGCGCCTACACCTACGCGTACGCCACGATGGGCGAGATCGTCGCCTGGATCATCGGCTGGGACCTGCTGCTGGAGTTCGCGCTCGGCGCGGCGGTGGTGGCCCGCGGTTGGTCCGGCTACCTCGCCGAACTGCTCGACCTGCCGACCCGGTGGTTCGGTGAGGAGGGCAGCACCGTCAACGTCGGCGCGATCGCGATCGTGCTGATCCTGGGCATCGTGGGGATCATCGGCATCCGGGAATCCGCCCGGGTCACCAACCTGCTGGTGCTGGTCAAGGTGGCGATCTGCGTGTTCGTGGTGGTCGCCGGCCTGTTCTTCGTCAAGGCCTCGAACCTCAGCCCGTTCATCCCGGCGGCCGAGCCCGCCGGCAGTGGTGACGACGGCATCAAGCAGCCGGTCACGCAGGCGCTCTTCGGGTTGGAGCCGTCGGTCTTCGGCTTCGTCGGGGTGCTCAGCGCCGCCGCCGTGGTCTTCTTCGCGTACACCGGCTTCGAGGCCGTGGCCAACCTGGGCGAGGAGACGCGCAAGCCCAAGCGGGACCTCACGCTGGGTCTGCTCGGCACGTTGCTGATCTCCACCGTGCTCTACATCGGCGTCTCTCTCGTGGTCGTCGGCATGGTGCCGTACACCGAGATCGACCGCGGCGCCCCCATCGCGTCGGCGTTCGAGTCGGTGGGTGCCGGCTGGGCGGCGACGCTCGTCTCCATCGCCGCCGTCGCGGGCCTGACGAGCGTCATCCTGGTCGACCTGGTGGCCATGGGCCGGATCGGCTTCGCCATCGCCCGGGACGGGCTGATCCCGCCGTCGATCGCGGCGGTGCACCCGCGCTGGGGCACCCCGTACCGGATCTCGGCGATCATGACGGTGGCGGTCGCGCTGCTGGCCGGCTTCCTGCCGCTGTCGGCGCTCGCCGACCTGGTCAGCATCGGCGCGCTCTGCGCGTTCGTGCTGGTGTCGATCGCGGTGCCGATCCTGCGCCGCAAGCGGCCGGACCTGGAGCGGCCGTTCCGGGTGCCGTTCTCCCCGGTGCTGCCGATCGTCTCGGCGCTGGCCTGCTTCTACCTGATGCTCAACCTGTCGGTGGAGACCTGGCTGCGGTTCCTGGCCTGGATGCTGCTCGGCGGGATCATCTACTTCGGCTACGGCTACCGCCGCAACCGGCTGGCCCGGCACGAACCGGCGGTCGCCCCGGATGCGTGAGATCCGCTGAAGGGCCCCCGCGGGATCGCGGGGGCCCTTCAGCGACGGCTCAGGGGCGAGGCTGCGACGTGGCGGTCGGACCCTTCACCACGGGCTTGCCGTCGACCCAGGTCACCTCGTCGAGCCAGACCTGTCGGCCCGGGTCGGTGCTGCCCTCCTGGCCGGGCGGCCAGGCGTGGTACAGCAGCCACGTCCGGCCGTCCTTGACGACCATCGAGGCGTGGCCGGGGCCCGAGGCGGCCTCGGTGCTCTTCAGGATCGGGTTCTCGGCGGCCTTCACACACGGGCCGGTGGGGCTCTCGCAGACCGCGTAGCCCTCGGCGTACTCGGCCCGGTCGTAGGCGTTGGCCGCGAAGAAGAGGAGCAGCCGACCGTCCTGGCGGTGGAAGAACGGCCCCTCGATCAGGGTGCCCTCCCACGGCTCGGTCTGCTTGAGCAGCTTCGTCGGCTCGCCGACGAGGGTCAGGCCGTCGTCCGCGAGACGCTGCGACCAGAGCCAGGTGTCCACCCCGATGGCATTGCCGTCGTTCTTCCACAGCAGCCACAGGCTGCCGTCGGTGTCCCGGAACGGGCTGGCGTCGATCGCGCCGCCCAGGTCGGCCTGGCAGATCAGTGGGCCGTCCGCGTCGTCCGAGTACGGCCCCTGCGGCGCGCTGGCCACCGCCCGCCCGACACACTGCCGGCCCGACTCCCGGCCGGCGACCGTGTAGTAGAGCGCGAACCGGTCCGGCCCCAACTGGATGACCTCCGGTGCCCAGGTCTTGCCGGCGTCCGCCCAGTCCGGCAGCGTCGGCAGGGCATCCTCTGCCTCGGACCAGTCGACCAGGTTCGACGAGGTGCGGACCGGGACGTTGCGTCCGTCGGCGTTGGTGTGGAACAGGTACCAGGTGTCACCCACCTGGATCGCCTGCGGGTCCGGGGCGTCGGTCTGCACGATTGGGTTGGTGAACATGCGGCTCCCGCTGCTCGTGTCGATGGACTCGTCGTCGGCGCAGCCGCCGACGAGCAGTGCGGCGGTGATGACCATCGCCGCCGCACCGCCTCGCCGGAGGTTCCCGGCCGTCATCCCTTCAGACCGCTGCGGGAGACGCCCTGGATGATGTGCCGCTGGGCCAGCACGAAGAGGATCAGCACGGGCACGCTGGCCAGCACCGCGCCCGCCATGATCACCGGGTAGTCGGTGACGTACGAGCCCTGGAGCAGGCCCAGGCCCGGCGGCAGGGTGAGCTTCTCCGGGCTGAACAGCACGAAGATCGGCCAGAGGAAGTCGTTCCAGTTGGTGAGGAACGACAGCACGGCAAGGGTGGCCAGTGCCGGCTTGGACAGCGGCAGCACCACCTTGTAGAAGATCTGCCACTGGTTGGCGCCGTCGAGCGTGGCGGCCTCCTCCAGCTCGTTCGGCAGGGAGAGGAAGAACTGCCGCAGGAAGAAGACCCCGAACGCGCTTGCCGCGCCGGGCACGACCACCACGGCGACGGTGTCGATCCAGTTGAGCTGGTCGACGATCAGGAAGTTCGGAATGATCAACGAGGTCGGCGGGATGAACAGCGTCCCGACGATCAGGGCGAAGGTCACCCCGCGCCCCCGGAACCGCAGCCGGGCCAGGGAGTACGCGGCCATCGAGGCGGTCACCAGCACCAGCAGCGAGTGCAGCGTGGCGGCCACCATGCTGTTGAGGAACCACCGCAGCACCGGGTTCGCCGAGTTGTTGAGGATCTGCTCGTAGCCGTAACCCGCGAGCGGGTTCGGCAGCCAACTCGGGGGGATCTCCTGCGCGGCCGTGTAGGTCTTCAGCGAGGTGATGACCATCCACACGAGCGGGACCAGGAAGACCAGAGTCAGCGCGACAAGGATGGCGTAGAGCCCGACCCGGCGCAGCCCCGATCCGGAGCCGTTCGTGGTCGGCGTGGGCGTCGTCATGGCGATCCCCTCAGTCTTCCTTGTAGCGGAAGAGGCGGAAGTTGGCGATGCTCACGACCGCCAGCAGCAGGGCGAACACGATGCTCATCGCGGCGGCGCGACCGGCGTTGTTGTTCCGCAGGCCCTCCTCGACGATGAACCACACCACCGTGCGGGTCTCCGTGCCGGGCGTCCCCTGGGTGATCAGGAACGACTGGCCGAACATGTTCGCCGAGGCGAGCACCGTCGTCGTGATCACGAAGAGCAGCACCGGGCGCAACCCGGGCAGTGTGACGTTGCGGAAGCGCTGCCACGCGCTGGCCCCGTCCATCCGGGCCGCCTCGTACAACTCCGGCGAGATGTCCTGGAGCCCGGCCAGGTAGATCACCGCGTTGAAGCCGGAGGTCCACCACACGGTCACCCCGACCAGCGAGATCCACGCCCACGGCATGTTCGTCACCCAGGGCGTGTCCGACGGCAACCCGACCACGCCGAGGAGCCGGTTGACCAGGCCCAGGTTGGCGTCAAGCAGGAACCGCCAGAGCAGGCCGATCACCGCGACACCCAGCACGTACGGCGCGAAGTAGACCGCCCGGAAGAACGTCCGGCCCGGGAAGGAGCGGTTGAGCAGCAGGGCCAACCCCAGCGGTACGACCACCAGCAGCGGCACCGACAGCACCGTGAAGATCGCGGTGGCGCGGATGCTCTGCCACCAGTCGCCGTACACGGCGGAGTCGCTGGAGAAGAGCTGCTTGTAGTTGTCCAACCCGACGAACGGCCGGTTGGGTAGCTGGAAGTCCCACTGGTGCACGCTCAGCCAGAGCCCGAGGACGATCGGCAACAGGCCGAAGACCCCGAACAGGATCAGGTACGGGGCAAGGAACAGGTATGGCGTCGCCCGTCTGGTCCGACCCGCCGAAGCGGTCCGGCGGGCTGCGTTGGCCGCCGGGGGCGGCGCGTCACCGCGCGCCGCCCCGACCTCGATCACGTCCGCCACTGGTGATCAGCTCCCGTACTTCTTGCGGTTTTCCTCGAGCTGCTTGTTGGCCTTGGCCACGCCCTCGTCGAGCGCCTGCTGGGGCGTCTTCTTGCCGAGCGCGGCCACGTTGAACGAGTCGTAGAAGGTCTTGATGACCTCGCCGAGGCCCGGAGTCGCCGGCGGGAACGCCGCGTACTCCAGCTCGGGGGCGAGCGCCGAGATCTCCGGCAGCGCCTTGAACTCGGCGCTCTCCCGGACGTCCTTACGGGCCGGGATCTGGCCGCCCTTGGCCCAGTCCAGCGAGTGCTGGCTCAGCCAGTTGATGAAGACCTTCGCGCCGGAGACCTTGTTGGCGTTGTTGGCCCGCTGCTTCACGATCGTGAAGTTGTGCGAGTTGGCCCAGGCCGCCGGCTTGCTGCCGAGCTGGGGGAGCGGGGCGACACCCCACTGCACCTCGGGGCTCTTCTTCAGATCGTTGATCTGCCAGATGCCGTTGAAGGTGAAGGCGTTCTTGCCGCTCTTGAACGCCAGGTACTCGGCGTCCTGACCGACGTTCGCCGGCGAGTGGCCCTGCTTGATCATGTCGACGAGCCAGGTGCACGCCTCGACCGCCGGGCCGGAGTTGAACGTGGCCTTGGCCACCTCGGCGTCGAAGAGGCTGCCACCCCACTGGTTGAGCAGGGAGTAGAACGTCATGCCGCCGGTGAACTGGAACGGGCTGATCCAGAAGCCCTGCACGCCCGACTTCTTGAACTCGGCGAGTGCCGCCGTGAAGTCGTCCTTGGTGGTCGGCGGCTTGTTCGGGTCCAGGCCGGCCTTCTGCATGACGGCCTTGTTGTAGTAGAAGCCCAGCGGGTGCATGTCCAGCGGGATGCCGTACCGCTTGTTGTTGTAGAGCCCGCCCTGCCACACCGTGGGCGCGAAGTCCGCCTCGGAGAGTTCCAGGTTCTTGGCCACGTCGTCCAGCTCGCTGATCACGCCGCGGGCGGCGAAGGTGGCGAGCTGGTCCATGTGCATGACCGCGATGTCCGGGCCGTTGCCGCTGGAGGCCGCACCGGGGAGCTTGTTGTAGTAGTCCTCCCACTGGTACGTGGCCACCGACACGGCGATGTTCGGGTGCTCGGTGTTGAACTGGTTGACGAGCGCCTTGAAGATGTCCCCGTCGCCGCCGGTGAAGCCGTTCCACAGCTTCAGGTCGACCTTGGGACCGGTGTACTCCTTGCCGCCGTTGCCGGTGGCCGGCCCGGAGGCGTTGTCATCGCCGCCGCCGCAACCCGCGAGGGTCAGCGAGGCCGCGGCGCCGAGTCCGAGACCGAGGCCGAGCAGGCGCCGCCGGCTCATGTCGTTCTGGATCATGCTTTATCTCTCCTTGAGGGGGGACGGTATGAATTGTGCCTGCTCAGCCCGGTGCGACAGCTAGGCGCTGGCCGGGCCGAAGCGGAGCACGCTCCAGGACACGGCGGGCAGGAGCACGGAGCACCGGCCGCCGTCGGGGGTGGGGATCGGTAGGTTCCGAGGCGTCACCCGGTCGGGCTCGGCCTCGGTGTTCGTCGCTGACGGGTCGGAGCCGGCAGCGATGCATTCGAACGACAGGCCGGACATACCCGGCATGCCGCGCAGGTCGATCTCCAGCGGGAGATCGGTGGAGTCCCGGTTGACCGCGAACACGGTCAGCTCGCCGGTCTCCTCGTCGTGCACGGCGACGGTGTCGAGCACCGGCACGTCCCCGTACTTCTTCGTGTCGTAGCGCGGCGACACCGGCTCGGTGCGCAGCACGGTGCCCCGCGCGTAGCGGGCGGTGAGCGCGAACGGGTGGAAGATGCTCTGCCGCCACGCCGGGCCCCCGTTGCGGGTGCGGATCGGCGCGATCACGTTCGCCAGTTGCGCCTGCGCGGCCACCCCGACTCGGTCGGCGTGCCGGAGCAGGGTGATCAGCAGGTCGCCGACGACCACCGCGTCGACGGCGGTGAAGTCGTCCTCGATCAGCGCCGGGGCCTCGACCCAGCCGCGCCGGTCCAGGTCGGCCTGGAGGCGGGACTCGTACCAGACGTTCCACTCGTCGAAGGAGATCTTCAGCTTGCGCTTGTGCCGCTGCCTGGCGGCCACGTGGTCGGCGGTCGCGACGACCTCGGTGATGAAGTTGTCCATGTCGACGGCCGAGGCCAGGATGCTTGCCTGGTCGCCGTCGGACGGGTCGTAGTAGGTGTGCGCCGAGATGTAGTCGACGTGTTCGTAGGTGTGCTCCAGCACCGTCGCCTCCCAGGAGGCGAAGGTGGGCATCCGCCGGTTGGAGCTGCCGCAGGCGATCAGGCTGATCGACGGGTCGATCATCTTCATCGCGCGGGCGGCCTCGGCGGCGACGCGACCGTACTCGTCGGCGGTCTTGTGGCCGACCTGCCACGGGCCGTCCATCTCGTTGCCGAGGCACCACAGTCGCACCCCGTACGGATCCTCGGCGCCGTGCTTGCGCCGCAGGTCGGAGAGCTCCGTGCCGCCCGGGTGGTTGGCGTACTCCAGCAGGTCCAGGGCCTCCTGCACCCCGCGGGTGCCGAGGTTGACCGCCATCATCGGCTCGACCCCGGCCTCGGCGGCCCAGGTCATGAACTCGTCCAGCCCGAACGCGTTGGTCTCGATCGTCTTCCAGGCCAGGTCCAGCCGGCGCGGCCGGTTGCCGACCGGGCCGACCCCGTCCTCCCAGCGGTAGCCGGAGACGAAGTTGCCGCCCGGGTAGCGGACCACCGAGACGCCCAGTTCGCGGGTCAGGTCCAGCACGTCGCGACGCAGGCCACGGGAGTCGGCGCTGGGGTGGCCGGGCTCGTAGATGCCGCCGTAGACGCACCGCCCCATGTGCTCGACGAAGGAGCCGAAGAGGCGTCGGTCGGCCGGGCCGATGGAGAAGGCCGGGTCGACCGTCAGCTGCGCGGTCCGCAAGGGGGTGCCACCTTTCCTCGTGCTGTCGCCCGGGTGAGCGCAGTCACCGTTCACCCGGTGTCCACCGTTTCTACAACGTTGTAGGCAACGTTGTAAAGAGCAGGTGACAAGGTATGGTGCGCTGGGTTACCTCGGGGAGGTTGCGGAGTGCGACACAGGCTCAAAGACGTGGCCGAACGGGCCGGGGTGTCGGTGAAGACCGTCTCCAACGTCGTCAACGGCTACGTACACGTTCGGCCGGACACCCGTGCCCGCGTCGAGGAGGCGATCGCCGAACTCAACTACCGGCCCAACCTCTCGGCCCGCCACCTGCGCAAGGGCCGCACCGGCGTGATCGCGCTGGCCGTTCCGGAACTGGACATCCCCTACTTCGCCGAGCTGGCCCGCTACGTGGTCACCGCCGCCGCCGCGTACGGCTGGACGGTGCTCATCGACCAGACCGGCGGTCGGCGTGAACAGGAACGGGTGGTCGCCTCCGGCATCACCGACCACCTGATCGACGGGCTCATCTTCAGCCCGTTGGCGCTCACCGCCGAGGACCTGGCCAGCCTGGACGGCACCCCGATGGTGCTCCTCGGTGAACGGGTCGAGCACGGCCCCGCGGATCGCGTGGTGATCGACAACGTGGCCGCCGCCCGGGAGATCACCGAACACCTGATCAAACTCGGCCACCGCCGGATCGCGGCCATCGGCTCCCAGCGCACCGACGAGGGCGCCAGCGCCCGGCTGCGCCTGGCCGGCTACCGCGACGCGCTGCTCGCCGCCGGGCTCGCCTACGACGAAACCCTTGTCGCGCCCGCGCCGGCCTGGCATCGCGCCGACGGCGCCGCCGCCATGCGGGGCCTGCTCACCTCCGGCGTACGCCCCGACGCCGTCTTCTGCTTCAACGACACGCTTGCCCTGGGTGCCCTGCGCGCTCTGCACGAGGCCGGCCTGCGGGCGCCCGAGGACGTGGCGGTGGTCGGCTTCGACGACATCGAGGACGGCCGGTTCTCCATCCCCACGCTCAGCACCGTCGCCCCGGACAAGGAGCGGATCGCCCAACTGGCCGTCGAACTCCTGGCCAACCGCCTGGACGGCGACCGAACCGCCCCCACAAGAGAACTCTCCGCCCCCTACCGCCTAGAACTACGCGAATCAACCCAAACCCCCTAGCTCCCCCTACCCCCTACCCCCTCCCCCTCCCGGCCCCACCCACCCCCTTCCCGCGTTGATCATGGAGTTATTGCCATCCACGCCGGCGTGTCGCCGCTATAACCTCATGATCAACGCGGGGCCCGGGGGGTGGGACACGGGGGGTCCGGTGGGGTGGGGGGGGTTAGTCGAAGAAGCGGGCTAGGTGGGTTTGGGGGGCTGGGTCGGTGTTTGGGGGGAGGGGGGTTAGGTCGGCGAAGATCGAGGCGCCGTCGCAGCCCGCGTGTAGCGGGTACCACCGTGGCGCGCCCGGCGGTCGGAGCTGGCAGATCCCCTTGAACGTCTGGACGTCCATCAGCCGGACGTGAGTCGGGTCGGCCACCGCGTTCACATGCCCCCACCAGGGGCTTATCACGTGCAGCACGCCGCCCGGACGCAGTACCCGGTGGCACTCGTCCACCAGCGGCAGAAAGTCGATCAGGTGCTCCAGGATGTGCACCGCGAAGAGGACATCCACCGAGTCGTCGGCGAGCGGTAGCGCGCCGGACAGGTCCGCGACCGCGTCCACCCCCGGCGCGGGGTAGATGTCCAGCCCCAGGTTGCCCGACCACTGCTTGGTCGGACCGCACCCGAGGTCCACGACCACGGGTGCGCGCCCGCCGACGCCGACGCGGCACCAGACGCCGTAGACGCCGGCCAGCCGTCCCACCAGGTCGCGTACCAGCCGCAGTTCGGCGGGCTCGGCGACGTCCCCGCTGAGGTGGGCCACCCCCCGGTCGAACCGCACCTCGACGGCCAGGCCCCGCAGCCGGTCGTCGTGCCGAGCCTGGTCCGCCCATGCCTGGGTGAGGGATTCGTCGATTGCCCGCAGCCGGTCGGCCGAGGGTGGAGTCTGTGCCAAAGCGACCATTCGGGCCACCTCCCGCCGCGCGTTACCCGCATTCGCGCCCGGTATGCCCCGATCGTCGGCTCGGCTCGGCTCGGCTCGGCTCGGCGCGGCTCGGCTCCGCGCGGCTCGGCTCGGCTCGTCCGGGTCCGCACGCCGCCGACGGGCGTGTCGTAGCCACGAAGGCCAGGTCGACCCCGCGCGGCGAGGGTCAGCCCGAGAGGGTGCGCCGGCCTCCGCGCATCCGCTGGCGAGGCGGCGGGTCGGCGGGCTTCGGCCGCTTGAGGTGGTAGCGGTGCAACTCGTGGTGGCCGGGCAGGGACGGGTCCTCGCTCATCGCGACCAACTCCCAGCCCTGGTCACCGGCCCGGTTCAGGTGGGCCAGCGAGGTGTCGCCGTACGGCGTCACGTCGACCATCGAGCCGTCCGGGCCGTACCAGACGAAGACGACCTCCCAGCCGAGGTCGTTCGTCGCCGCCTGGCGGCGGCGAACCAGCAGGGCGTACTCCCACTTGAGCATGGCGTCATTCTCACCCCGCGCCGGCGCGCTGGCACGGATCAATCCTCGGCGATCCGCCCGCCGTCCACCCGCAGGCGCCGGTTGGTCTCGATGGCGGCCAGCATCCGTCGGTCGTGGGTGACGAGCAGCAGCGTTCCGGGGTAGCTGGCCAGCGCCGACTCAAGCTGCTCGATGGCGGGCAGGTCCAGGTGGTTCGTGGGTTCGTCGAGCACCAGCAGGTTGACCCCACGACCCTGGAGCAGCGCCAGCGCCGCCCGGGTCCGCTCACCGGGGGACAGGGTGGCCGCCGGTCGCGGCACGTGCGCCGACCGGAGCCCGAACTTGGCCAGCAGGGTCCGCGCGTCCGCCGGCGACATGTGCGGTACGGCCGCGTGGAACGCGTCGATCAGCGGCGCGTCACCGAGGAACAGCCCTCGTGCCTGGTCGACCTCACCCACCACCACCCCGGGTCCGAGCGAGGCGCTGCCGGCGTCCAACGGCAGCCGCCCGAGCAGCGCGGCCAGCAGGGTGGACTTGCCCGAGCCGTTCGCCCCGGTCACCGCCACCCGGTCCGCCCAGTCGATCTGGAGGTCGATCGGGCCGAGGGTGAACCCTCCCCGGCGTACCACCGCACCTCGCAGCGTGGCCACGACGGCGCCGGCGCGGGGCGCGGCGGCGATCTCCATCCGCAGCTCCCACTCCTTGCGGGGCTCCTCGACCACGTCGAGCCGTTCGATCAGCCGATCGGTCTGCTTGGCCTTGGCGGCCTGCTTTTCGCTCGCCTCGGCGCGGAACTTGCGGCCGATCTTGTCGTTGTCGGTGGCCTTGCGCCGGGCGTTCTTCACGCCCTTCTCCATCCACCCGCGCTGGGTGCGGGCCCGCGCCTCCAACCCAGCCTTGGTCTCGGCGTACTCCTCGAAGTCCGCGCGGGCGTGCCGGCGGGCCACCTCGCGCTCCTCCAGGTAGGCCGCGTAGCCGCCGCCGTAGTGGTTGACCTGCTGCTGCGCCAGGTCCAACTCCAGCACCCGGGTCACCGTGCGGAGGAGGAACTCGCGGTCGTGGCTGACCAGCACCGTGCCGGCCCGCAGCCCGGTGACGAACTCCTCCAGCCGCTCCAGACCGGCCAGGTCCAGGTCGTTCGTCGGCTCGTCGAGCAGGAACACGTCGTACCGGCTGAGCAGCAACGACGCCAGCCCGGCGCGGGCCGCCTGGCCGCCGGAGAGCCCGGTCGTCGGGTGGTCCAGGTCGACCGCGAGCCCCAGGTCCGCGCTCACCTGCTCGGCGCGTTCGTCCAGGTCCGCGCCGCCGAGGGCGAGCCAGCGCTCCAGCGCGTCGCCGTACGCGTCGTCGGCGCCCACCGCCCCGGCCGTCAGCGCCTCGGTCGCCGCGTCCAACGCCGCCTGCGCGGCGGTCACCCCGGTCCGGCGGGCCAGGAAGTCCCGCACGGTCTCGCCCGGCCGCCGTTCCGGCTCCTGCGGCAGGTGCCCGACGCTCGCCGTGGGCGGGCTCAGTCGCACGCTGCCGGCCTCGACCGGCAACAACCCGGCGAGGGTACGCAGCAGCGTCGACTTGCCGGCCCCGTTCGGCCCCACCAGGCCGACCACGTCACCGGGGGCCACCACCAGGTCCAGCCCGGCGAAGAGGGGGCGGTCACCGTGCCCGGCGGCCAGGTCCTTCACGATCATCGTGGCGCTCATCAGTTCGGGAGCCTATCCGGCCGCCCGCATACGACCAGCCCCCAGCGGGCAGACTCAACGGCGTGGTGACCACACTGGCGATCGACTGCGGCGGCGGAGGCATCAAGGCGTCCGTGCTCGACGAGGCGGGGACGATGCGGGCCCGGCCGCTGCGGGTGCCGACCCCGTACCCGCTGCCGCCCTCGCTCTTCGTCCGGACCCTGCTGGATCTGGGCGGGCGCCTGCCAGCGGCGGACCGGCTCACGGTCGGCGTACCCGGGATGATCCGGCACGGGGTGGTGGTGACCACACCGCACTACGTGACCCGCAGCGGCCCGCGCGGCCGGGTCGACCCGGACCTGGTCGCCGAGTGGTCCGGCTGGGACGCGCGCGGCGCGCTGGCCGACGCGTTCGGGGTGCCGGCGCTGGTGCTCAACGACGCCGAGGTACACGGCGCCGGCGTGGTCGCCGGCACCGGTTGCGAACTGGTGTTGACCCTGGGGACGGGGCTGGGCAGCGCGCTCTACGACGGCGGGGTGCTCGCACCGCACCTGGAGCTGTCGCACGCGCCGGTGCGGTGGGGCACCACCTACGACACGTACGTGGGTGAGCCGGAACGGCGGCGGCTCGGCGACGCCTTCTGGTCCCGGCGGATCCGGCAGGTGGTCGACGGGCTTCGCCCGGTGTTCCGCTGGGACCGGCTCTATCTGGGCGGGGGCAACTCCCGACTGATCCGGCCCGAACAGTTGGCCCGGATGGGCGACGACGTGGTGGTGGTGCCGAACACGGCGGGGATCGTCGGTGGCGTCCGCGCCTGGGAGTTGGCCGCCAGCCGCCGCGACGCGCGAACCTGACCCTGCTGCGGATCGCGCGCGGGCAGGGCGTCCAGCACCCTGCGCAGTTTCGACAGCGGGAACAGTCGCCAAACGCCAGGCGTTG
The DNA here is from genome assembly GCF_049847025.1 of Micromonospora sp. DT231. NCBI lineage: Bacteria > Bacillati > Actinomycetota > Actinomycetes > Micromonosporales > Micromonosporaceae > Micromonospora > Micromonospora sp. DT231. The sequence continues at coordinate 136,342 of NZ_JBNCNO010000013.1, forward strand.
TGCCAGCGTCGGAACAGGTGACGGTGCGACCCGAGGAGGTGGGCAGATGGATCTTCTGGCGGACTACCGGCGGGCGACCATGTTCTTCGAAACCGGTGACCCGAGCGGCGCGGCCCGACTGCTGGAGCCGATCGTCGACGCCGAACCCGGCAACGCGGCGGTCCGGCAGTTGCTGGCTCGGGCGTACTTCCAGTCGGCCCAGCTCAACCGGGCCGAGGAGCACCTGCGCGAGCTTGTCGAACGGGACCCGAGCGACCACTACGCGCACCACGTGCTCGGTCGGACGCTGGAACGGCTCAACCGGCACACCGACGCGCTGCGGCACCTACGGATCGCCGCCGCCATGTACGCGACCAACGACGACTACCGGATCGCGCTGCAGCGGGTGGAAACCCGGGTGGGCGGCACGCGCTGAGCGTGGACCGGTGACGATGCGAGGGGCGGTCCTTCGGGGCCGCCCCTTCGTCGTCCGGCTCGTCGTCCTTTCGTGCCCTTTGTCGTCCGACGGCCGGGCTCTTCCTCGCCCGGCGGGTGGGCCACCCGGCGTGCCTAGGATGGCGGGCATGGGACCTGACCGGGCGGGGGCCGTGGCATGAAGCTCAAGCTGGACCTGCACGAGATCTTCAACAAGGGGCAGGACATCGACCGCGCGTTGCGCGGGATCATGGACGAGGCGGTGGCGAAGAAGGCCACCCTCGTCGAGATCATCCCCGGCAAGGGGTCGGGTCAGCTCAAGAAGCGGGTGCTGCGGTTCCTCGACCAGAAGGACGTCAAGCAGCTCTACCACCGCGTGGAAAAGGACTCGAAGAACTTCGGCCGTCTCTTCGTGCACTTTCGGTGGAAGTAGTGACGACGCGGCCCGCTTCGCAGGCCGCGTGGGAGAGTCCTACCTGAGCGCGTTCAACGCTTCCCGGAAGTCTTGGGTGGGGTGTTCCCGTGGATACCGGCTGTGCAACTCGGCGTCGACCTCACCAGCGACCAGCAGCAGGGACGGCAGGGACCGTCGAGCCGCGGTGAATGCGGCCAGCCCCGAGTCGACGGCGCGTTCCAGGTCGCCGGAACGCACGGCGGTGGCGGCGAGGGTGAGGCGGGCCTCGGCTACCCGCATCGGTGACCGCTCGACGCCGTTGGGGCTGGTGCCGGCGCGGATGACTTCAGTGGCGTAGTGCTCTGCGAGGGCGTCGTCGCCGGCGAGCCGGTAGGCGTCCATGGCGTAGAACAGCCACTTGTCGGGATCGACTTCGAAGTGGTTGTCGGGCCGGTCCGGTGCCGGCAGGGCGTCGAGTAACTGGAGGCCACGGTCTAGCGCCTCGCGTACTGCGGAAGCGTCGCCGAGTCGAGCCAGCGCTTTGGCTTCCTGGGCGATCAGTTGCACCGTCACCCCTTGCCGTCCGGCGGCCCGTTGCCCGGCACGAGAGGCGGCCAGCACCGCGCCGTGGCGTGACTGGGTGAGGGCAAACCATGCGGCCATCTCCCACGACCAGCCGGTGATGCCGGTGTGGCCGGCTTCGTCGCCGAGCTGACGGGCGGCAGTGCGGGTGGCTTCCGCTCCGGCTCGCATCCCGAGGTCGTACTCGACGCAGCCAACCAGAAGCGCCAGCCATCCGGCGCAGACTAGTAGCTCTTGGTGCTGCCGCAGCCCGGTCGGGCGGTGTAGCAGCCGGACGACCTCGCGGATCCAGCCCTGGCCTTCGGCGCGGAGTTCCCGGGCATCTCGCCACCCGTACTGGCAGGACAGCTCTGTGACGGTCGCCTGCAAGGTTTCAATGGTGGCGGGAGAGGCGTCGTTGGCGCGCATCCGGTGCAGTAGGTCGGCGGTTTCCCAAGGTCGGGCATCCAGGGCGGCGGACACGTCCAGGGCGGCGCACGTGATCAGCTCGCCGCGGGTGCCGAGGACTTCGTCGACTCGACGGGCCAGGTCTTCACCGGGGCGACGGTGGCCATTCTCGATCCGGGACAGGTGACCCTTGTCGGCGGGAAGCAGCTCGGCGAGGCCGGCCAGGCTGAGTCCTCGGGCTTCCCGTGCTGCCCGCATCTGGGTGCCGAACGATGGCATGTCTCGGCCTTCCGCCGGGGTTGCCGGGTTGCTGATGCTCCCCGGCAACGCGCAACCCATCGACTCCACTGAGCGTACCGCCGCAGGGTAGATCGCATGGATACGAGCAGTAACGAGAATGCCGCGTGGAGGTTGTCGTGATGATCCGACCGTTCCGCTGGCGCCGCCAGCCAGTGCAACTCGACCGGGGCGAGCCCGGTGACACCCACCCCAAACCCGAGTGCGCCGACCTGCCCACGCTGCCGCCGGGCTCGATTCCTCGCACCTGCGGGGACATGCGGTGAGCCAGAGCCAGGCCATCATCCGGTGGGAGACTCCGCCGCCGGTGACCCGTCGACCGGCCACCCGCGACGGGATGACCCCGGTGGAGCGGGTCCGGCGGATGGCCGCCGAGCTGCGTGCGCGGCCCGGTGAGTGGGGTGTCGTCGCCGAGGGCGCCAACACCCGCGCCCACTGCACGCGCATCCGCGAGGGCGCCGAGCTGGCGTGGCGGCCGGCTGGTGCGTTCGAGGCGGCAGCCCGCACCGTCGACGGGCGGATCACCATCTACGCCCGCTACGTCGGAGCAGCCCAGTGATGGGCGAGGAACCCACGACGGTCCGGGCGGCCCGCGCCGACCTGGCGCAGCGGTCGGCCAGAGCGCTCGGCGACCGACTGCAGGGTCAGCACCTGCCCGGCCGGCCGACGTGGGACTGCGGAACCTGCGAGACCCCGTGGCCCTGCGATCCCGCGCGCGTTCGTCTCGCCGAGACGTACGGCGAGAACCGGGTCAGCCTGTCCATGTACCTGGCGTCGCTGCTGGACGCCGCCCTCGTCGAGATGCCGGACACCCCGGCCGCGGAGTTGCACGAGCGGTTCGTGTCCTGGACCCGATGACCGCCACCACGTCCAGGAACAGAGGGCCGCCCACTGCCGCGGCTAGACTGACCCGGCCCGTGAGCTGGCCAGATCCCGCCATCAGATCGGAAAGCACCGTGCAGGTATCCCAGGCACTGGACGTGATGGAGGCCCTACTGCGGGCCTCTGAACATCCGGACATCACCGCGATCGAGCGGTACGGACGGGACGCTCAGGTAGGGGGCCAGTCCCCTCCCGGAATCTCGGTGCTGCACAAGTCATCGGACACGCGGGCGTTGCTCACGGCCCTCCCCGCACCGCGTGACGCCACGCCGGTGCAGCTGCCCACGGAGCCGCTGTCGATGCAGCATCGGGCAGCTCGAATGCTCGCGTTCGCGCACCAACTGCTGGACGCCACGCGCCCCGAGGTCTTCGCGTCGTGGGAACTCTGCGGTGAGCCAGGCACGAAGGGGCCGGTCGCTGCGGCGATCCGGATCGCCGCACGTGATGGCTCGGTGATCTACCTGCGGGGCCTCGCGGCGTCGGGCTCGATGCGCGAACCCGAGACCGATCCTCACCCGGACTACCAAATCCCCCAGGGAGTCCAGTCATGGCACCGCAGTCCCAGTGCGGCACGTGCGGAGCCCGTGTCGGCGTAGCTCCCTGCAAGAGGTGGCACCGCTGACCTTCGTGTGCGACCAGGGCGGGGCAGCCAGGTGGGAGCACAACGGCGTCGGCCAGTCCGAGGAACGTGACGAGCATGTCGAGAACGGCGCCGCCAGAGAACCCGCTGATCATCAGACTGCGGAGCGTGTCGTCGGCAGGGGTGGCGTAGACGTCTGCGGTGCTGCCGTCGTCTGCGCTGATGTGCCAGTAGCTGTACTGAGGTTCCGATGGTCGGCCCTGGGCGCGAAGACGGCCAGGAAGGCATCACCCGGCATCGGGGCGGCATCGCCCTGCTCGAACCGCTGAACGACCATGTCGTAGCTCACCGCAGGAAGTTAGCGCCTCGACCAGAACGAGCCGGCCTTAGCGGTGGCAGATCCGCGGCTTCGATCCTGTGCTGGGCGTGGTTAACCACATAGCTGCTGGTCGCTTAATCTCAGGCGATGGAGGACGTCATTGGTGGAATCGGCACGTGGGTCTGCAGCGGCATGGCTGTGCTGGCCACCACGTGGGGCGTGGTCGTGCTCGTTACCGGTCGGGCTCCACGGCGAGAACTGAGCAATTTCCAATCCGTCGCGCAGTATGGATGGTTTTGTGTAGGCCTTGGCGTGGCATCTGGGCTTCTGGCGCTGAGCGGTCTCGGCGGGTGGTTCGGAGCGCTGGCCATCGTCGGCCTCGGCTTGCTCGGTTGGATAACCCTTCGCACTTATCGTCTACAGCGAAGGGCCCCTCGCCAGTGAGGCACTACCACCGACATGCCTTGAGGACTCTCCGCCGACCCCGCCGGTGGAGAGCCAGCCGCCCCTGCCCTGGAGCAATGCCGCCGAGAGTAGCGCCAGCGGGGTTTAGGTAGATGGAGCCGAAGTTAGATTGCATCTAGCTTCGCCCCGACGTCACTGCGGTGCCCGGGTGGCCGGAACCCCGGATGGGCTCTCGATCACCACGGGAGTGATCTCGCGGGGCCCACTGGTTCGCCGGCGGACGTCGAACCGTACGCAGATGTTGTAGGACGTGTCCTCGTCGGCCAGCCAGCCCTCGGATGCAAGGCCCACCATCACGACCTCCACCCTGGACAGCAGGCCAACCCCATGCTCGTCCGGATCGTGGACCGAGGAGGTGAGCAGTTCGCCTCCGGTTTCGGCGACGAGCCGATCGAGTACGGACTGGTTGCTCTTCCAGCCCTTCAGGCTGAGCGAGTCGGTTGCCCACGCCTCGGTTTCGTGGGCGATCTGTTTCGCCTCCTTCAAGACCTGGTCCCCAGCCCTGTCGTGAGCGGAAAAGGAGCACCCAGCGGACGGCAGCACGACGAGGCAGGCCATCAGCGCGCCGAGGGCGGTCCGCCCCCAGCGCGCCGGATCGAGTGCCCGTCGACTGCCGATGGTGTGTCGCGACATGCTGCTAGAACATCGTCGATCCCGTCGGCGCGCATCCGTCCCGGTACTCAGGAAAGGGACGGCCTGCCGGGGCACCCCAGGGGCAGCGAGAAGGCAGCACCGGGGTCGGTCTGCGGCGGTCTGGTCTAGGTGAGGAGTTGGAGGCGAGGCGCGTCGTGGCTGTGCGCGATGGGCGCTGCGCAGTGCTCGCAGGTGTGGGTCTGAGGGCGGACCAGGTTGGTCTGCGTGGAGAAGGTGCCCGACTGGACCGGTTCCGGGCAGAGATAGCCAAGATGCAGCCGGACCCAGGGGTCGCCGGTCAGCGCGAGCGAGGGCCGGTCCCGTTTGGCGTCGTGGAATGGCGCCCACCAATATTCCACCACCGCGCGCAGGATCGTCAGTTCCCGTTCGGAGGTGCTGTCGAACGCGGAGATCCGCGCGGCCGCCGGGTGCCGGCCGGTCTTGCTGTCACCGGAGCAGGTGCCGTGTTCCGCGCCGTGCGTCAAGCCGGTGGTGCGGCCGGTCCTCTGGCAGATGAAGCAGTCCAGGCTGAGTTCCACATCGCTCTTCCAGTGCAGGTTGTGGAAGGACGATCCGCCGAGGGTCAGGGCGGCCGTTATCTCGACGGATCGCAGCATGGCCCGATCCTCGCAGGGGTGACGCTCAGCCGCACAGGGCGTACGGCTGAGCCGCGCCTCTCCTCGTCTCGATCCGGCCCGGTGCGTTGCGGAGGGTCAGAGTGCGCCCGCGCCGAACACCCAGGGTGTGGTCTGGGCGATGAAGTCGGCCGGGAAACCGAGGTCGAAGCCGGTCGCCGATTCCAGCCGCGTAACCAGTTCCGGCGGCAGCGTGACCGTCGTACAGCCCAGGTTGTCCTGTAGCTGGTCGAGGGTCCGCGCTCCGATGATCGGCAGCACGCCGTCTCGTCGGCGGGTCCAGGCGAGGGCAACCTGAGCGGGGGTGACGCCCAGTTCGTCAGCTACCTCCTGCACGACCCGGGCCACACCGAGGTCCCGGTCACTTATCGCGTCCCGGTCGAGGCGCGTCTTCCCGGTCGACGGCGCGGCGGTGTACTTCCCGGACAGCACGCCGCCGCCGAGCGGGCTCCAGGCGGTCACCGTGAGGCCGTACGCCTCGGCCATCGGCAGCAGCTCCCGCTCGGCGTCGCGGTTGATCAGGCTGTACGGCACCTGTAGTCCGGCGAACGGAGTCCAGCCACGCCACTCGGCCAACGTGTTCGCACGGGAGACGACCCAGGCCGGTGTGTCCGACACACCGATGTAGAGAACCTTTCCGGCGGTGACGGCGTCGTCGAGCGCCCGCATGGTCTCCTCGATCGGCGTGTGCCGGTCCCAGATGTGCACCCAGTAGATGTCGACGTGGTCGGTGCGCAGGCGGCGCAGGCTGGTTTCCAGCGACAGCCGGAGATTCTTGCGGTGGTTGCCGCCACCGTTGGGGTCAGCCGGGTCACGGGTCACCGTGTACTTCGTGCCCACGACGAACCGGTCGCGCCGGCCGGCCAGCAGCTCGCCGAGGATCTCCTCGCTAGTGTCGCCGCGGTAGTTGATGGCGGTGTCGACGACATTTCCGCCGGCCTCGGCGTAGGCGTCGAGGATGCGCCGGCACTCCTCGATCGGCGCGCCGACGCCACCCTGCTCACCGAACGTCATGGCGCCGAGCACCAGCTCGGACACCCGCAGACCGGTACGCCCCAAGGTCGTGTACCTCATGCGAACATCGCCGCCACGTGCTCGGCCATCTCGTCGGCGGGGACGTCGCGCAGGTGCCGGTTGATCGCCCAGCGGTGCCCGGACGGGTCGAGGAACTGTGCGGTGCGGTCGCCCCAGAACGCGTCGTGCGGCGGCTCGAACGCGGTGGCTCCGGCGGCGATCGCGCGGTCGTAGGCGGCATCGACGTCGGAGACCGGCAGGTGGAAGGCGGTCGGGCTGCCGCCCAGAGCCGCCGGCGTACGGAGGCCACGGTCCGGCCATTCGCCCGCCACGGCGAGCACTGTGTCACCGACCCGCAGCTCCACAGTGAGCGGGCGGCCGTCGGGCAGCGGCACACGACTGGTCTCCTGCGCGCCGAGCACCTGCGCGTACCAGGCGGCCGCAGCGTCGGGATCGTTCACCACGATATGGACGGCGATCTGTGTCATGCATCGACCATACATGCTGTCTGGTCAAGTCGTCCAGATGCTTCGTACGCTATGCTCGGGACTGTGATGGCCCGACGTGACGAACCTCCGCGCGGTGACGTCGAGCTGCGCGAGCGCATCCTCGACGCCCTGCGTGAGCTGCTGCGTGAGCGCACCTTCGACACGCTCAGCGTCGCCGAGATCATTGCTGCGGCAGGGGTTTCCCGGGCGAGCTTCTACTTCTACTTCGCGGGCAAGCAGGCGGCGCTGGCCGAGCTGGTGCGTCGGGCGGTCGGCGCCGGCCACGCGGCCGCGCAGCCGTGGGTGCGGGGGAGCGCCAGCCCTGGTGACGCTCTGCGGGCTGGCATCGACGCGGGCGCCGACCTGTGGCTGTCCAACGCGGCGGTGTTGCGCGCCATCGTGGAGAGCTGGGCGTCCGACCCGCAGCTACGCGAGCTGTGGCTGGCCCAGATGGCGACGTTCACCGATGCGGCGGTCACCCGGATCGAGGCCGAGCGCCAGGCCAAGCCGGCCGTCGCGGCTCGGCTCGACGGCGTCGACGTCGACGCGCTCGCCGCATCGCTGACGTGGACCGGCGAGCGGCTCTACTACCTGGCCGCGTGCGGCGTGCCGCCGTTCGACGACCGGAAACTGTTGGTCGACACGATGACCCACCTGTGGGTGTCGGCCCTCTACGACTAGTGCGGTGGTCCGGCGGGAAGCGGTCTCCGCCGGACCACCGTCCGACCCGTCAGAAGGGATACGTGCGGGCGACCGCCAGCATCTCGGAGCTGTGCGACCCGACGACACCCACGCCCGGCGGTCGGGGGCGGAAACCGGGCAGCGCGTCCAACCCGTCACTGGCGTCCATCGCCCGCAGCGACACCAGAGGTGCCCGCGGCAGCACGGTCAGCGTCACCTCGATCCCCTCGGGCGGCGGAGCGTGGAAGACCACCCCGAAGCCCCACCGGTCCAGACCCGCCTCCTCGACTGTGGGCTGCCGCTCCACCGGAACGGCCCGACCGGAGACCTCCGCCCGCTTCACCTCGGCGGTCTTCGCGTCCACGTGTAGCGACACGAGGCGTACCTGTCGCTGCGGCACGACCTTCACCCGCAGCGTGCGCTCACCGCCGACGGTGCTGTCCGACAGCAGTTGCACGGTCGGCGCTGGCAGGTTGGCGTTCGGAGCCGTGCCGACCCGCAGCGACTCGTCGCCCAGGGTGGGGAACCGCCAGCGCAGCGACTCCCGCGCGACCGGGTCGATGTGCTGGGCCGTCCACGGTTGCAGTTCGTCCTCGTGGCTGACCCACTGCGCCTGGCCCGTGTCGGTGTCCAGGGCGTACATCAGGTGGGTCGGCGCGGGATGGGCGGCGTCGAACCGGTCGACGCCCAGCCCGACCCCGGCGAGCACCACGGTCGCCACGGCGGCGGCTGCCGCCGGCAGCACACCGAGCCGGCGGGCCCGCAACGCCCGTAGGCCGCGCTGGCCGCCGGCCTGCGGGTGCAGCAGGTCGACCACCGGCAGGGCGGTCAGGCCGAGCAGCACCGCGACAAGCGCCGCCACCCCGCCCATGCCCATCCCCAGCGCGGGGAACAGCAGCACCACGGTGGGCAGCAGGATGACCACACCGACCGCTGCCCCGGCGGTCACCGCCACCACCGGCCACGGCCCGGTCTGCCGGGTACGCAGCGCGACCAGCCCGCTGAGGGCGCCGGCCAGCGCCGGCACTGTGGTGAGGTACGCCCCGCCCGGCACCGCCACGGCGAGCAGCACCCCGAGCAGGGCCAGCCAGGCCAGCCCGCCCACGGCCAGCGCGGCCGGGCCGATCCGGCGGCGCAGCAGCGCGTACCAGGTGAACAGGGTGGCGGCGGCGAGCGCCACGACGGCCAACCGGTACCAGATCGGCCGGTACGGGTCGAGCAGTTCCGCGTACCCCGGTCGGATCTTGGTGATCGCCAGCCAGAGCAGTTGCGCGGCGACCGGCGCGACCACGATCGGCACCAGGGCCAGCCCGAAGCCGGCGGCCAACCGGCCGGTGCTGGCCCGGCCCCGCCGACGGACCAGCCAGCCCAGCGCGGCCACCGCCGCCACCGCGAGCAGGGCCAGCGGCAGGGTGAGCGTGCCCGGGTAGCGGACCAGGCCGCCGGGGACCGGGAAGTAGGTCGCGTCGTGCCCCGAGCGCAGGTCGGTCAGGTCGGTGCGGCCGAACTCCCGGGCCAGGCCCAGGGCGTTGTCCCCGTGCTGCTGGAGGCTGCTCCGGTCCATGGCCGCCGGCGTGTCGAGCGGCGTGTGGTAGATCGCGCCGCCGTCGATGTACGCCGAGTTCAACCCGACGAACTTCCGGTCCAGGAACGCGGTGAAGTCGGTGTCGTTGGGCAGCGCCCGGTAGATCTCCACCGCGAACGAGGTGCCGACCGGATGCGGGGCGGCCCGACCGAAGACGTCCACCAGTTTCGCGTTGTTCCGGGACGTCTCGAACATGATCACCGGGCCGGTGGAGCCGCGCGCCTCCAGGTTGAGCACCACCCCGCCGTCGGCGGCCAGCGGGTGGCTGGCGGCGAACGCGGACGCGCCGCAGAGGCACGCCTCCTCCGCGTCGGTCAACACGAAGACGATGTCGTTGCGGGGCCGCGGGCCGGTGGTCAGCGCGCGGGCCACCTCCAGGATGGTCGACGTGCCGGCCGCGTCGTCGTTGCCGCCCGGCCCGGTCTGCACCGAGTCGTAGTGGGCGACCAGGAAGACCCGGCCGGTCGAGTCGGTGCCGGGCAGCCGGGCCACCACGTTGCGGACGCGGGCCAGGGTCGCCCCGCCCGCCGCGCCGCTGAGCTGCCCGGCCTCCGGGGCCACGGTGTCCTGCACCTCGGTCTCCAGGCCCAACCCGCGCAACTCCTGCTCGAGGTGCGCGCGGACCTGGTCGTTGGCCGGGCTGCCGGCGACGTGCGACCGGGCGGCGATCACCCGCACGTCCTCGTACGCCCGAGCGGCGCTGAACTCGCCCACCGGGGCGTCTGCCGGTTTCGGCGTCGGCGTGCGCAGGTCGAGCAGGCTGCCGGCGCCGACGGCGACCAGCGCCACGAGCGCCGCGGCGGCGGCCACGAGCCGGCGGTGCGGCCTGGTCAGCGCACGATCCGCAGGGGGTACGCCCGGAGTCGGACGAGCCGGTGTGCCCGTCGTGGCCGGGGTGGGGGGTGCGCCCACGGAAACTCCTCGGGGGGTGGTGGGGCCTGGGGTGGCACCATCCTGCCCTCCGGCGCTCCCGGATGGCATGGCCGGTCGGCCGGGCACCGATCACCCGCGTGGTTTGTCCGTCGGCGGGCAGTGATGCGGCCCATCCCCGCCCGTGCCACGGGCATCGTGTTGTGTGCGACCGTTGTCTAATACAGGATCAGCAGGGCACTCGGAAGGAGCCCGACATCACCAGCGAACTCCCGCGTCTCGCGGCGGTGACCCGGCCGCACCGGGGGTCCGGCTCGGCCGGGTCCCCAGTTGTGCCGTACCCGCACGGTGGCCTGGCGCGGCACGCGAACCTGCCGCCGGGCGAACGGCTGCGGGTGCTGCTGGTGGAGGACGACGAGGGCGACGCCTTCCTCGTCGGGGAACTGCTCGCCGAGACCAACTCGATGATCGACCTGATGGTCGCCACCAGCCTGCGCGAGGCGCGGCAGCGGATCAACGACGTCGACTGCGTCCTGCTCGACCTGGGCCTGCCCGACGCGCAGGGGCTGGACGGGCTGCGTCAGGTGCTGGAGATGTCCAGCGGCGCCGCGGTCTGCGTGCTGACCGGCCGCTCGGACGAGCACCTCGGCGTCGTGGCGGTCGCCGAGGGCGCACAGGACTACCTGGTCAAGGGTCAGGTCGACGGGGTGCTGCTGACCCGGGCGCTGCGCTATGCCGTGGAGCGCAAACGCGCCGACGAGAACGCCCGCCGGCTGCGGGAGGTCGAGCTGCGGCAGGCCGAGTCGGCCCGCCTCGAACGCGGTCTGCTGCCCCAGCCGCTGATGACGACCGACCAGGTGGCGGTGCACACCTTCTACCGGCCCGGCCGGCACGCCGCGCTTATCGGCGGCGACTTCTTCGACGTGGTGCAGACCCGCCCGGACCGTCTCGACCTGATCGTCGGCGACGTCTGCGGGCACGGGGTGGACGAGGCCGCGCTCGGCGTCGAGCTGCGGGTGGCCTGGCGGGCCCTGGTGCTCGCCGGAGTGCCGGACGACGAGGTGCTGCCCGCGCTGGAGCAGGTGCTGATGAGTGAGCGCCGCCTTCAGGAGATCTTCGCGACGGTGGCCACCACCAGGCTGGACCTGGACGCCAACCGCGCTACCGTCCGACTCGCCGGACACCCGCCGCCGCTGCTGCTCTCCGGCGGCCGGGTCGCCCCGGTGCCCGCGCCCGGCGGCCGACTGCTGGGCGTACGACCCCGCCGGCCGATCGCCTACGACCTGGAGTTCGACACCGATGACTGGTCCCTGCTGATGTACACCGACGGCCTCATCGAGGGGCGGGTGGGAGCGGGCAACGATCGCCTCGACGTGTTGGGGCTGAGCGGGCTGCTCGACGAGCCGGCCAACCGTTCGGTGTCGCTGCCCGAGCTGCCGGCCTGGCTGGTCGGCCGGGCCGAGCGGCTGAACGGCGGCGCGCTCGCCGACGACGTGGCAATGCTGCTGGTGAGCCGTGGTGGTGGCCGGTGAAGCCGGTGGTCGGCGGCTGGAGTCTGCGCCGCCGGGTCATCACGCTGCTCACCGTCGTGGGGGTGCTGCTGATCGCCCTGGCCGGCGCGGAGGCGGCGATGGCCGCCCGCAACCGCACCCAGATCGACGCCGTCCTCAACGAGACCGGCCCACTGCGGGTGCAGTCCCAGGAGCTGCTCAACGCGCTGCTCGACCAGGAGACGGCGATCCGTGGGTACGCGGTCAGCGGTGATCCGGACGACCTGAACCCCTATCGGGAGGGGCTCGCCCAAGAGCAGAGCGTCACCGTCTCGATGCGGGCGCTGCTCGACGACTATCCGCAGATCAGCCAGGAGTTGCGGACCGTCGAGGAGCGCACCGCGCAGTGGCGGCAGTCGGTGGCCGAGCCGGTGATCACCACCACCGAGCGCAGCGGCACCAGCGCGGGTCAGGCACTCGTCACCGAGCGGGCCCGGCAGCAGTTCGACGAGGTGCGCACGGCGGTGAACGACCTCCAGGAGGAGGTGCTGGCCGCCCGGGAGCAGACCGCCGACAACGTGCGTACCAGCAGCAACGTGCTTGTCGTGCTGCTGATCGTCGCAGCCCTGGTGGTGGTCGTGGCCGGCGCGGTGCTGCTGCTCTCGCTGGACCGGATGGTGATCCGGCCACTGACCGGCCTGGCCACCCAGGTCCGTGAGGTCGCCGAGGGCGACTACCAGCACCGCATCGCCACCACCGGCCCACCTGAGTTCATCCGGCTCGGCGACGACGTGGACGCGATGCGGCAGAAGATCGCCGCCGACCTGGCCGAGGTGCGGGGTGCCCGCGAGCGGATCGAGTGGGTCAACAGCCAGCTCCAGAAGCAGGCGGAGGAGTTGACCCGGTCCAACCGTGACCTGGAGCAGTTCGCGTACGTGGCCTCGCACGACCTGCAGGAGCCGCTGCGCAAGGTGGCCAGTTTCTGCCAGTTGCTCCAGCGTCGCTACGCCGGGCAGCTCGACGAGCGGGCCGACCAGTACATCGCGTTCGCGGTGGACGGCGCACAGCGGATGCAGCGTCTGATCAACGACCTGCTCGCGTTCTCCCGGATCGGCCGGCTCACCACCGGCTTCGTCGAGGTCGACCTCAACAAGGTGATGGGCGACGTGGCCGGCCAGACCGAGGCCGCGCGGCAGTACGCCGACGCCGAGCTGACCTGGGGCGACCTGCCGGTGATCTCCGGTGAGGAACCGTTGCTCACCAACCTGCTGGCCAACCTGGTCAGCAACTCGATCAAGTTCCGTCGGGCGGACGTGCCGCCCAAGGTGCACGTCTCGGCCCGGTTGGTGGACTCCGAGTGGGAGATCACCTGCCAGGACAACGGCATCGGGATCGAGCCGGAGTTCGCCGACAAGATCTTCGTGATCTTCCAGCGGCTGCACTCGAAGGACGCGTACCCGGGCACCGGCATCGGGTTGGCCATCGTCAAGAAGATCGTCGAATATCACGGCGGCCGGGTCTGGGTGGACACCGACGTGCCGGAGGGCACGGCGATCCGGTTCACCCTGCCGGCGCTTCCGGTGGACCTGGAGGCGGCCGCCGCCGTCGACTCGTCGGAGCAGCCGCAGGCCCTGCCGGCGGGCGACGCCACGCCCTCGAACGAGACTCCGGCAGCGCCGACCGAGCAGTCCGAGGGGTCGGACCGGCCGGACCGGGCCGACAGGTCGCCGGAAGGCGGTAGAACGGGTGACATGAGGGAGACGGTGGGATGACCGCGCCTGCGGATGGCAAGAGCCCGATCGAGGTCCTGCTGGTCGAGGACGATCCGGGCGATGTGCTGATGACCCAGGAGGCGTTCGAGGAGCACAAGCTGCGCAACCGGCTCACCGTCGTCTCCGACGGCGCCGAGGCGCTGGCCTACCTGCGCCGGGAGGGCCAGTACACCGACGCGGTGGCGCCCGACCTGATCCTGCTCGACCTCAACCTGCCCCGGCGCGACGGCCGGGAGGTGCTGGAAGAGATCAAGAACGACCCGGAACTGCGTCGGATCCCGGTGGTGGTGCTCACCACCTCGCAGGCCGACGAGGACATCCTGCGCAGCTACCAGCTGCACGCCAACGCCTACGTGACCAAACCGGTGGACTTCGAGCGCTTCATCTCGGTGGTCCGCCAGATCGACGAGTTCTTCGTCAGCGTGGTCAAGTTGCCGCCGCGTGGCTGACACCCTGCTCGACGACGTCGGCGACCTCCTGCGGGAGGCCGCCGACCAGGTCGTGCTGCCGTTGTTCCGCAAGCTCGACGACGCCGACGTGTCGGAGAAGGCGCCCGGCGAGGTGGTCACCGTCGCCGACCGCCGGGCCGAGGAGTTGCTGTCGGCGGGGTTGCGCCGGCTGCGGCCCGGCTCGACGGTTGTCGGTGAGGAGGGTGTCGCCGACGACCCGGGGTTGCTGGGGCACCTGCGCGACGCCGGTGATGTCTGGCTCGTCGACCCGGTCGACGGCACCGCCAACTTCGCCGCCGGTCGCCGGCCGTTCGCGCTGATGGTGTCGTTGCTGACCGACGGACGGCCGGTCGCCGGCTGGATCCTCGACCCGCTCGCCGGCACCCTCGCCGTCGGTTCGGCGGACGACGGCACCCTGCTCAACGGCCGACCTGTCGACACCACCGCCGCGCTGCCGCCGCTCGGCGAGCTGCGCGGCGCGGCGATGACCAAGTTCCTGCCGCCGGACATCCGGGACCGGGTCCGCGCCGGCGGTCGCCACCTCGGTGAGCTGCTGCCCGGCCAGCACTGTGCCGGCCGCGAATACCTGGACATCCTCACCGGTGAGCAGCAGTTCGTCCTCTTCTGGCGCACCCTGCCCTGGGACCACGCTCCGGGCACCCTGCTGGTCCGCGCGGCCGGTGGCGTCGCCCGCAGGTTCGACGGCGCCGACTACCACCCCTCCGACGACGGCCGCGGTCTGCTCGTCGCGGCCAACGAGCAGATCTGGAACGACGTACGCGACGCCCTCCTCGCCCCCTGATCCGGACACCGCAGGAGGCGTCTGGGGAGCGTCTGGACGCTCTGCGCGAGGCTTCTGGACGCTCTGCGCGATGGCGCTGGAACGCTCTGTCGACATCGGGGCGTCCGGGGCGTCAGGGGGCTGGTCACCGGCCCGCGGTCCGGTATCGTGACCGGCGGTCTCCGCCAGCAGGCCGCCGACCGGCGCCGGCGGGGACGCCGCCGCGCAGTTGTTCACCGGGGGCCGGCGGTCGACGGAAGGACGCTTTCGTGCCCAGGACCAGGCTCCACCCGCGGCTCGGTCGCCGCACCCTGCTCACCGTGCTCGCCGCCGTCGCCCTGGTACTCGGCGGTGCCGCCGTTCCCGCGTACGCCGAGCCCGGTGAGGGCGGCAGCAAGAAGCTGCGGGACGCGTTGGAGCTGACCGCCAAGGGGCACATCGAGGCCAAGGCCAAGCTCGACAACTCCAAGCGCCGCCAGACGGCGTTGACCGGCGAGCTGACGGCGATCGAGAGCCGCATGGGTGGCCTCACCGCCCAGGTCGGCGAGGTCGCCGCACAGTCCTACCGGATCGGTCGGCTCGGCCCGGCGTCGATGTTGCTCAACACCGCCACGCCGCAGGCGTTCCTGGAACGTGCCAGCGATCTCGACCTGATGGCCCAGCGGGACAGCAAGCGGCTGCGTGATCTCGTCGAAGCCCGGCAGGAGGCGCAGCAGGCCAAGGTCGCCATCGACGCCGAGGTCCGTGAGCAGCAGAAGCAGCTCGCCGTGATGGCGAAGAAGAAGAAGGAGGCCGAGGAGGCGCTCGCCGAGGTCAGCTCGGGCAGCAGCAACGGTTTCAGCGGCGGCAGCTCCGCCTCGGCGAAGCCCGCCCCGCGTAACTCCGACGGATCCTGGCCGTCGGAGTCCTGCTCGGTGAAGGACCCGACCACCTCCGGCTGCATCACCCCGCGCACCCTGAACGCGCTCAACCAGACCCAGGCGGCCGGCTACAAGCGGCACGTCTCCTGCAAGCGTGAAGGTGGCGGCGGCGAGCACCCGAAGGGGCGTGCCTGCGACTTCGCGGCGGCCACAAACGGCTTCGAGGATCGCAACGCGACAGGCGGCGACAAGGCGTACGGCGACAGCCTGGCCGCCTGGCACGTGCGCAACGCCGACCGACTGGGCGTGCTCTACGTGATCTGGTACCGGCAGATCTGGCATCCCGGCACCGGGTGGCGTTCGTACAGCGGCAGCGGCAGTCCCGCCGCGTCCCACACGAACCACGTTCATCTATCGCTGTACTGACCCTGAACGCCAGCTTCGCTGCGTACCATCGCGACGATGAGTTCCCCAACGCCCGACGTCGCGGCCCCGCCGGCCGCCGCGGCCCCGTCCGTGCCGGTCACCGGCCGGGCGCTGCCCAACGGCCTGGCCGCCTTCCTGGTCTTCTTCTCCAGCGGTGCCGTGCTGGTGTTGGAGACCGTCGCGCTGCGCCTGGTCGGCCCGTACGTCGGGGTGACCCTCCAGGTGACCAGCTCGGTGATCGGCGTCGCGCTGGCCGCGATCGCCTACGGGGCGTGGACCGGCGGCTGGCTGGCCGACCGGCGCAACCCGCGTGGCCTGCTGGCCCCGGCGCTGGTCCTGGCCGGCATCGCCACCGCCGTCACCCTGCCCGTGGTCCGGTACGCCGGGGAGGTGCTGCGCGGTGGCGCGGCCAGCGGCATCCTGCTCCTGGTCTCGCTTGCCGTGTTCGTGCCGGCCGCGCTGTTGGCCGCGGTCACCCCGTTGGTCGTGAAGCTCCAGTTGGCCGACCTGCGCCGCACCGGCCAGGTGGTCGGTCGACTCTCCGGGATCGGCACCCTGGGCGGCATCACCGCGACCCTGCTCACCGGCTTCGTGCTGGTCGCCGCCCTGCGCAGCACCGTCATCCTGCTGACCCTGGCGGTCGCGCTCGGGTTGGTCGGCATCGGCCTCGGCTGGTATCTGCGCCGGCAGGAGCCCACCGACGTGCCCGGTCCGGCGCGGACCCGGGCCGCGCTCGCCGTGCTCGGCCTGGTCGGGGCGGGCCTCAGCACCGTGGCACCGAACCCGTGCGACATCGAGACCGCGTACCACTGCGCCCGGGTCACCACCGACCCGGCCCGGCCCACCGGCCGGACGCTGCTGCTCAACTCGGCCCACCACTCGTACGTGGACCTCGCCGACCCCACACACCTGGAGTACGCGTACACGAAGTGGATCGGCGCGGTCGCCGACGTCACCGCGCCGGCCGGTCAGCGGCTGGACGCGCTGCACCTGGGCGGCGGCGGGTTCACCGTGCCGCGCTACCTGACCGCCACCCGGCCGGGCACCGAGAACGTGGTGTTCGAGATCGACGGCGGGCTGGTCGAGCTGGGCGAGCAGGAGCTGGGCGTACGGACCGGGCCGGAACTGCGGGCGGTGGTGGGCGACGCCCGGATGCTCGTCGGCGGCGAGCCGACGGACAGCCGTGACCTGGTGGTCGGCGACGCGTTCGGTCACCTGGTGGTGCCCTGGCACCTGGCCACCCGGGAGATGGCTGCCGAGATCCGCCGGGTGACCCGCCCCGGCGGAATGTACGTGCAGAACGTCATCGACTACCCGCCGCTGCGGTTCATCCGCGCCGAGCTGGCCACGGTGGCCGCCGAGTTCCGGCACGTCGCGTTGATCGCGCCGCCGGAGGCGCTCGCCGAGGAGCAGGGTTCCAACTTCCTCATCGTCGGCTCCGACGCGCCGCTGCCGCTGGCAGCCGTGCGGACCCGGCTGGACCAGGTGGATCCGAAGGTCAGCCTGCTGTCCGGCGCGGCCCTCACGGACTTCGTCGGCGGGGCCCTGGTGTTGACCGACGACTACGCCCCGGTGGATCAACTGTTGGCGACCGCCTGATCGGGTGACAACTCTGACCGATTCCGACACTCCAGGTGTAGGGCGGTTGATCCTGGGCAACATCGGTCACCATGGGTGGTGGGGACCGAAACGGCGCGCAGCTCCTCGATGAGCGGTACCGACTGATCGAGCAACTCGGCGCGGGCGGCATGTCGGTGGTGTGGCGCGGCTACGACGAGGTGCTCGGCCGTCAGGTCGCGGTGAAGGTGCTGGCCTCCAGGCTGGCCAGCGACCGGGCGTTCCGCCACCGGATCCGGATCGAGGCGCAGGCCGCCGCGCGCCTCTGCCACCCCAACATCACGAACGTGTACGACTACGGCGAGTCCGAGCAGGTCGGCCTGACCGTGCCGTACGTCGTGATGGAGCTTGTCGACGGCACGTCGCTGGCCAGTCGACTGGGCCGGGAGAGTCAGCTCCCCTGGCGCGAGGCGGTCACGATCGGCGCGGAGGTCAGCTCGGCGCTGACCACCGCCCACGCCCGGGGTGTGGTGCACCGCGACGTCACCCCGGGCAACGTCATGCTCACGTCGACCGGGGTCAAGGTGGTCGACTTCGGCATCTCCGCGCTCGTGGGGGAGAGCGAGAAGGGGCCGGACGGCGCGCTGTTGGGCACCCCCGCGTACCTCGCTCCGGAACGGCTGGACAACGGCCAGGTGTCCCCGGCCACCGACGTGTACGCCGTCGGGCTGCTGCTCTACCGGATGCTCACCGGACGGCTGCCGTGGCGAGCCACCACGACCACCCAGATGTTGCGCGCCCACATGTACAACGACCCGGAGCCGATGCCCGCCGTCGACGGCCTGCCCGCCGAGGTGACCGACCTGGTGGGGCGCTGCCTGGCCAAGCGGCCGGCCGACCGACCGGCCACCGCCGAGGTGACCCGGATCCTCGCCGACGCGGCCGGGATGCTCGCGGCCGTGCCGGTCTCCCCGGCCGCCGGCCCCCTGGACCCGGTCCTGCTGGGCAGTGCGCGTACCACGATCCTGCCCTGGTCGGCGGCGACCGACGCGTTGCCGCTGTCGCGTACCCGCAATCGGGACCGGCGCGCCCGGCAGCGGGTGACCAGGCGTCGGCGGGTGGAGGCCGGGGTGGCTGCCGTCGGGCTGATCGCGGTCACCGGGGCGATGTGGGGATTCACCTCACGCAGTCCGGCCAGCGGCGAGGGCCGGCCGACGACCGAGGCCCGCATGGGCCTGCCGACGAAGGTGCCGTGCGAGGTGGCGTACGCGCTGCGCACGGACTCCGGCACCGACTTCGCCGCGGACCTGACGCTCACCAACACCGGTGACCGGGACCTGCGGGACTGGGCGATGAGCTTCAGCTTCCCCGGTCAGCAGACGGTGACGAAGTCGGAACCCGCGCCCGTGCACCAGCAGGGGAGCACCGTGGTGGTCCGGCCCGCGGACCAGCGCGCCGCACTGGCACCCGGCGCCGCCGAGAAGCTGACCCTCACCGGCACCTACAGCGGGGCGAACCCGCTGCCTGTGGAGTTCCGGCTCGGCGAGGTGGCCTGCGGGGTGCGCGTCTCCGGGGTCGCCGGCAGTACGCCTTCCACGGCCCCGCCGATCAAGGCGGCCACCACGCCGAAGGCCCCGCCGAAGAAGGCGACGGCACCCGGCGGCGCGGGCGGTGGCGCGCCGAAGGCGAAGCCCCCGACGGGTCCCGAGAAGGGTCCCGCGAAGCCCGGTCACGGCAAGGGGCCGGGTGGTCCGGGAAAAGGGTGAAAGCCCCGGAGGGGCGCCACGGTAGGCCCGGCACATGACCGTCAACGTCGTTCCGCGAACCGTTGCACCTGGTCGATGCCACCCTCCACCACCAGCAGCCCACCCTGGGCCAGCGCCGTGTCGTCCGCGGCGTACCGGAAACGCTCACCGGGCGCCTTCGCGCCGATCACCCGGACCCCGGAACGTTCCTCCGGACGCAGGTCGAGCAGGGTGCGCCCGACGAGCGACTCCGGCACCCGGACGGTGGCGATCGCGAAGTCGTCGTCGAACTCGATGAAGTCGAGCAGCCGGCTGACGATCAGGTGCGCCACGCGCTCGCCGGTCTCCGCCTCCGGAAAGATCACGTGATGCGCGCCCACCGACGACAGGATCTTGGCGTGTTTCTGCGAGGTGGCACGTGCCCAGATCTGCGGCACACCCAGCTCGACCAACGCCAGCACGGTGAGGACGCTGGCCTCCACCGACGCCCCGATGGCCACCACCGCCCGCCCGAAGCTGGTAACGCCGAGCTGCCGTAACGCCCCGTCCTCGGTCGCGTCGGCCTGGACCACCCGGTCGAGCTGGTCCGAGAAGCGCTGCACCTTCTCCGGGTTACGGTCGACGGCCAACACCTCGCGGTCCATCCGGGTGAGCGACGCGGCCAGGTGGCAGCCGAAACGACCCAACCCGATCACCACGATGCCGCCGCCGTCCGATCGTCTCGCCGACACCTCGACCCTCCTCGCTTCCTAGCCGACAATTGGTTGTTCCTGCGGATAGCGGTAGAGCCTGCGCCTGGTGTTCAGGGCGATCGCCGACCCGAGGGTGAGCGGCCCGACCCGGCCGATGAACATCAACACCGTCAACACCAGTTGACCACTGGCCGGCAACTCGCCGGCCAGACCGATGGTGAGCCCGGTGGTGCTGAACGCGGAGGTGACCTCGAACAGGGCCGCCACGAACCGCACGCCCTCGGTGAGCAGCAGCAGGAGCATGGTTCCGGCCGTGACAAGCGCGACGCTGAGCAGGGCCACGGTCACCGCCTGCCGCTGGCTCGCGGTGGCCACCCGGCGGTGCCCGACCGTCACGTCGGGCTCGCCGCGCAACTCCGCCCAGATGGTGAACGCGAGCAGGAAGAACGTGGACACCTTGATGCCGCCGGCCGTGCTGGCGCTGCCGCCGCCGATGAACATCAGCACGATCAGCAGCGGGTAGCTCTCCTCCTGGAGGTCGGCGATGTTCAGCACGGTGAAACCGCCGGTGCGGCTCAATGCGATCTGGGTGAAGGACGCGAGCACCTTGCCTCCGGCGTCGTACGAGCCGATGGTGCTGGCGTTCGTCCACTCGGCGGCGAGCAGGCCGACGAAGCCGAGCAGCAGCAGGGCGATGCTGCCCCAGATGGTCAGCTTGGTCGCTACCGCCCACCCCGCCGGCTTACGCCACTCCCGGACCGCCTCGAACAGGGCGGGGAACCCCAACCCGCCGACGATGGCCCCGAACGCCAGCGGCAGCGACACCCACGGATCGCGGTCGAAGGCCAGCAGGCCGTCGGTGTAGAGCGCGAAGCCGCCGTTGTTGAACGCCTGGACCGCATGGAACACGCCCGACCAGAGCGCCCGTCCGGGCGGATAGTCGTACGCCCACCAGAGCCGGCCGGCGACCAGAGCGGTCATCACGGCCTCGCAGGCGAAGACGGTGATCGCGATCCGGCGCAGCAGCCGGCCCACGTCACCGATGCCGAACTCCGCCGTCTCGGCCTGCACCAGCAACCGGTTGCGCACGCCGAGCTGGCGGGCGACCACCAGGATGACGAGCGCCGCCGCGGTGAGGATGCCGAGACCGCCGAGCTGGGTGAGCAGGGTGATCACCACGAGTCCCCAGCCGGACCAGTAGTTGGGGGTGTCGGTGATGGCCATGCCGGTGACCGACACCGCCGAGGTGGCGGTGAAGAGGGCGGTGACCAGCGGCGGACGCTGGTGATCGACGGTCGCCCACCGTGCCATCAGCAGCCCGGCGCCGAGCAGGATCGGCACCAGGAAGGCGAACGGCACCAGCCGCACGGGGTTGCGGAAGAACCGGCGCACCAGACAATCTTCCTTTTCCACCCGTCGCCCGGCGGGGGAACGCGCATTCCGGAGATTCACCTTCCGGCCAGCCATCGACCAACTGCCGGTCAACCCGGGGCGATCTGCTGAAGCCGCTTCCCCCGACGACAGGAGACGGCGATGCGACGTACCCTTCCGACCCTCGGCCTGGCCGGCGTGCTGCTCGCCGCCGCCGTGGCCGTGCCCACCATGGCCGAGGCCGGTCCGGCGACCGACGCGGACCGCTCCCGGCCGAACGCCCGGCCGATTGTGATCGCTCACCGGGGCGCCAGCGGCTACCGACCGGAGCACACGTTGGAGGCGTACCGGTTGGCGATCCGGATGGGCGCCGACTACATCGAGCCGGACCTCGTCGCCACCTCCGACGGGGTGCTCGTCGCCCGGCACGAGAACGAGATCTCCGGCACCACCGACGTGTCGACGCACCCGGAGTTCGCGGCCCGTAGGGCGACGAAGACCATCGACGGCGTCGCCGTGACCGGCTGGTTCACCGAGGACTTCACCCTGGCCGAACTGAAGACGCTGCGGGCCAAGGAGCGACTGCCGCAGGTCCGCGTGGCGAACACCGCGTTCGACGGCCGCTTCGAGGTGCCCACCCTCCAGGAGGTCATCGACCTGGCCCGGACCGAGGGGCGGGCACGGGGCCGCACCATCGGCATCTACCCGGAGACCAAGCACCCGACCTACTTCACCTCGATCGGCCTGCCGCTGGAGGAGCCGCTGCTGCGGGTGCTGCGGCAGAACAAGCTGGACCGGAAGAACTCGCCGGTCTTCATCCAGTCGTTCGAGACGGCCAACCTGCGCCGGCTCAGCAAGCTGACCGAGGTCAAACTGGTCCAACTGCTCGACGCCACCGGCCGCCCGTACGACTTCACCGCCGCCGGCGACACCCGCGGCTACCAGGACCTGGCCACGCCGGCCGGGTTGAAGTGGATCGCCGGGTACGCCGACGGCATCGGCGCGAACAAGAACCTGATCGTGCCCCGGGACGCCGCCGGCGCCCTGCTCGCCCCCACAAACGTGGTGCGCGACGCGCACCGGGAGCGGCTGCTCGTGCACTCCTGGACGTTCCGCGCGGAGAACCAGTTCCTCCCCGTCGACTTCCGGATCGGCGCCGACCCCAACGCGCGCGGCGACATCACCGCCGAGTACGAACTCTTCCTCGGCCTGGGCCTCGACGGCGTCTTCAGCGACCACCCGGACACCGCCGTCGCCGCCCGCGCCGGCGCCTGATCCGCCCCCCTTCTCATCGTCGGCCCGGAGCTGATCCGCCCAGGCCGGCACCCGACCCCTTCGGATCGTCGGCCCGGAGCTGATCCGCCCAGGCCGGCACCCCGACCCCTTCGGATCGTCGGCCCGGAGCTGATCCGCCCAGGCCGGCACCCGGCCCCTTCGGATCGTCGGCCCGGAGCTGATCCGCCGAGGCCGGCACCCGGCCCCTTCGGATCGTCGGCCCGGAGCTGATCCGCCGAGGCCGGCACCTGGCCCCTTCGGACCGTCGGCCCGGAGCTGATCCGCCGAGGCCGGCACCCGGCCCCTTCGGACCGTCGGCCCGGAGCTGATCCGCCCAGGCCGGCACCTGGCCCCTTCGGACCGTCGGCCCGGAGCTGATCCGCCCAGGCCGGCACCTGCCCCCTTCTCAACGTCGGCCCGGAGCTGATCCGCTGCGAGCCGACCGCCGGGCCGATCACGCCTGGCCCATCCGCTGGCCCGTCGTCCGCCACCCGGACGACGGGCCAGCGGCACGTCCGGGCCACCGCTCGCAAGATCGCGTTGCGTCGGGGGCGTCGGGGCGGGCTGAGGCAGCAACTTCACCGATGTTGCTGTCTCGCCGCCGATTGAGGCAGCACCATCGGGGAAGTTGCGCAGATCTTGACCGCTGGGCGTGGCGGGTGGGTTGGTTTGGACGGGTAGGTGCTGCTGCCGCCGGAGGAGTCGGCGACGTACGTGCCGCGACCGGGCTGACCGTTGACCAGCTCGCCGTCGTGCAGCAGTGACAGCGCCCGCGATGCGGCTTTCCTGTGCCCGGCGTAGCTCTCGGCGAGCGTTCGCGCGCTTGCCCGTCCAAGGTCACGCTCGATCCAGGATCGAGTGGTATCCCCGCGCGTCCGAGGCCACTACGTCCATGATCGAGCACGATCTTGGACGGGTGAGCTGGACTTCGGGCGCGACTTCGCCGATGGTGCTGCCGCACGCACGCACGCACGCACGCACGTACCCGGCCGACCACGACGGGTCCTGCGGTTGACCGGGCGGGGCCTGTGGCGCGAGGCGACACACGCGTCGGGAGGTCCGTGGGGGTTTGGGCCATCGGACGGGGAGGGCTCCCGGGTGGTGATGCGGCCCGTTGTAACCTCCGGCCACCTCATTCCCGTTACTTGTGTGTTTCCGCCACATAGCCCGTGGGTGACGTCACTTCTAGCGTGAGCCGACAACACAGCATCCTGTCCTCACCCTGGAGTCGCGATGACGGTCCGGCACACGCGGCGGGCGTTCCTCTCCGCCGCCACGATGATGGCTGCGGCACTTGCCGCCACGGCCTGTGGTAGCCCGCAGGACACCGCCACCGGCGGCGGCGACAACGCCGCGCCGGTCAAGGTCGGCCTGGTGTACTCCCAGTCGGGAGCCCTGGCCAGCTACGGAAAGCAGTACATCGAGGGGTTCAAGGCGGGGCTGGACTTCGCCACCAAGGGCACCGGCAAGGTCGGTGACCGGAAGATCGAGCTGACCGAGGTCGACGACGCGGGTGACCCGGCCAAGGCGGTCTCCGCCGCGAAGGACCTGATCGGCAAGGGCACGAAGATCATTGCCGGTTCCACCGCCTCCGGGGTGGCACTTCAGGTCGCGCCGATCGCCGCGCAGAACAAGGTCATGTTCATCTCCGGCCCGGCTGCCACCGACGCGGTGACCGGCGCGAACAAGTACACGTTCCGATCCGGGCGGCAGTCCTACCAGGACGTGGTGACCGCCAAGTCGTTCATCGGCGACCCGACCGGCAAGAAGGTGGTGGTCTTCGCCCAGGACGGCGCCTTCGGCGACGCCAACGAGGCGGCCGTCAAGGCCGTCATCGGCGGTGCGGGCGCCAGCGTGAGCAGCGTCCGGGCACCGGCCAGCGCCACCGAGTTCACCCCGTTCGCCAGCCAGATCAAGGCGGCCAAGCCGGACCTGCTCTTCGTGGCCTGGGCCGGCACCACCGCCCCGGCCATGTGGCAGAGCCTCGACCAGCAGGGCGTGCTCTCGTCCACCACCGTCGTCACCGGCCTGGACATCCGCTCGTCCTGGCCCACCTTCGGCACGGCCGGCACCAAGATCTCCTTCCTGTCGCACTACTTCGACGGTGCCAGCGACACCGAGGCCAGCAAGGCGCTGAAGGCCAAGGTCAGCACCATCGACCTGTTCCACCCGGACGGCTTCGCCGCCGCCCAGATGGTGGTCCGCGCGGTGCAGGAGGGTGGGGACGACGTCGACAAGATGGTCACCGCCCTGGAGGGGTGGAGCTTCGACGGGGTCAAGGGCAAGATGACCATCCGCGCCGCCGACCACGCGCTGCTCCAGCCGATGTTCCAGGCCAAGCTGACCGGCAGCGGCACCGCGTTCACGGCGACCGCGCAGAAGAGCCTCACCGGTGACGAGACCGCGCCGCCGGCCGTGGCCATGAAGGGCTGAGCCATGCTCGCCACCCGCGGTCTGACCTGGCGGATCGGTGAGGTCGCCATCGTCGACAGCGTCTACCTCGACCTCGCGCCCGGGGAGTTCCTGGGCGTGATCGGGCCGAACGGCGCCGGCAAGACCTCACTGTTCAACCTGATCACCGGCCTGCGCCGGGCCACGGAGGGCCGGATCGTCCTGGACGGGCAGGACATCGGTGCGCTTCCGCCGCACCGGCGGGCCCGCCTCGGGCTGGGCCGTACCTTCCAGGCGTCCTCGGTCTTCGGCTCGCTCAGCGTGCGGGAGAACGTCCGGCTCGCCGTGCAGGCGCACCGCGGGGGCTCGATGGCACTGTGGCGGCGGGCAGCGGCCGACCGGGAGGTCGCCGCCGCCGCCGACGCGGCGCTCGACCGGGTCGGCCTCGCCCACCGGGGTACGGCACTCGCCGGCACCCTGGCCCACGGCGAGAAGCGCAAGCTGGAGATCGCCCTGCTGCTCGCCGGTGAACCGCGGGTGATGCTGCTGGACGAACCGATGGCCGGCGTCAGCGCCGAGGACCTCCCCGAACTGGTGGCCGTCATCAAGTCTCTGACCGGCGACAGCGGGCGAGCGGTGCTGATGGTCGAGCACCACATGGACGTCATCCTGGAGCTGGCCGACCGGATCGCCGTCATGCACCACGGCGCGTTGCTGGCCTGCGACACCCCGGAGACGGTGATGGCCAACCCCACGGTGCAAGAGGCCTACCTGGGGGAGTCGCTCTGATGGAACCAGTTCTCACGGTGGAGGACCTGTCGGTCCGGATCTCCGGGCTGCACATCCTCCAGGGGGTGTCCTTCACGGTCGCCCCGACCGGCGTGACAGTCCTGCTCGGCCGCAACGGCGTCGGCAAGACCACCACGCTGCGCGCGATCGTCGGCCTCACCCCACCCGCCGGAGAGGTCCGCGGCACCATCCGGATGGGCGCGCAGAGCCTCCTGGCCCAGCCCACCCACCGGCTGGTCCGCGGTGGGCTCGGCTACGTGCCCGAAGACCGCTGCGTGTTCGCCGGCCTCACCGTCGCCGAGAACCTGCGGCTCGCCGAGCGGCGCGGCACCAGCCCGGCGTACGACAAGGTCTTCGCGCTCTTCCCGGAGCTGGACCGGCGCGGACGGCAACGGGCCGGCTCGCTCTCCGGCGGGCAGCAGCAGATGCTCGCGATCGGGCGGGTGCTGCTCAACGACAACCGGCTGCTGCTGGTCGACGAGCCGACCAAGGGGTTGGCGCCGAAGGTGGTGACCGAGGTGGCCGAGGTGTTGGAACGGGTCGCGGAGTCGGTGCCGGTGCTGCTCGTCGAGCAGAACCTGGCGGTCGTACGCCGGCTGGCCCGCGACGCGGTGGTGCTGGCCGCCGGCAAGGTGGCCTGGACCGGCGACGCCCACGAGTTGCTGTTGGAGACGGCGCTGACCAAGTCGCTGCTCGGGGTGGGCTCGGCGGAGGTGAACCACTGATGGGCACCGTGATCCTGTTGGCGTTGACCGGGCTCGGCCTGGCGGCGCTGTACTTCCTCGTCGCGTCCGGCCTGTCCCTGGTCTTCGGCCTGGCCGACGTGCTCAACTTCGCGCACGGGCTGTTCCTCGGTGTCGGCGCGTACGGCACCTGGTGGGCGGCGGGCAACCTGCCGGGCGCGGGCTCCGACGGGTTCGGCTTCGTGCTCGCGGTCGCCTTCGGGGTGGCCGCCGGCACGCTGGTGGCGATCCTGGTCGAGCTGGTGCTGATCCGCCCGCTCTACTCCCGCACCATCGAGCAGGTGCTTGTCACCGTCGGCCTCTCCCTGGCCGGGGTGGCGCTGTTGCAGGCCACCTGGGGTGCGGACGCCAGGCCGTTCCCGCGTCCGGACTGGACCCGGCAGGTGACCGGCATCCTCGGCGCGCAGGTGCCCAACGGGGGCCTGCTGCTGATCATCGCGGCGGTGCTGGTGCTCGGCGCGATCCTGGCGTTCCTACGCTGGACCCGGTACGGCCTGGTGATCCGGGCCGGGGTGGAGAACCGGGAGATGGTGACCGCGCTCGGCATCGACGTGCGCAAGGCGTTCACGCTCGTCTTCGCGATCGGTGGGGCGGCCGCCGCGCTCGCCGGGGCCCTCGGCGGCGTCTACTTCGGCACCGTCTCGCCCGGCCAGGGCAGTTCGCTGCTGATCTTCGCGTTCATCGTGGTGGTGATCGGGGGGATGGGCTCGGTGGTCGGCTCCGCGTACGCGGCGGTCGTCGTCGGGCTGGTGCAGCAGTTCGTCAACTACTACGGCACGTCCGGGCTCGGCGACATCTGCGTGGTCGGGCTGCTGGCCGTGGTGCTGCTGCTGCGCCCGCAGGGCATCGCCGGAAAGGTGGCAACGGCATGACGCTTCTCGACGTGACCCCGGCACCGGCACCCACGTCGCCGCGACCAGGCCGGGTGCACCGCATCCGCCCGTTCCTGCCGCTTGTCGCGGTGGTGGTGTTGGCGATCCTGCCGTACTCGACGATCTCCCTGCCGGGGATCTTCGAGGGGCCGGTCAACTCGCCCGGCACCCTGCAACTGCTCGCCATCTGCCTGATCTTCGGCGGCCTGGCCGCCGGGTACGACCTGCTCTTCGGCCGGACCGGCATGCTCTCCTTCGGGCACGCGCTGTACTTCGCCGCCGGGGTCTACGGCACCGACATCCTCGTCACCAGGGCCGGGCTGCCGCTGTGGCAGGCGGCGCTGCTGACGATCACCGGCGGCACCATCCTCGCGGCGCTGCTCGGCGCGGTGGCGTTGCGGACCGTGGGCATCGCGTTCGCCATGGTCACGTTGGCCTTCGCGCAGGTCGGAGCGATCCTGGTGGCGCGGGACTTCGGCGGGCTCACCGGTGGCGAGGAGGGCCTGCCACTTGACGTGTCCGGGCTGCCCGCCGGGCTGGTCGGGGTGACGAACACGGTGAACCTGTACTGGCTGGCACTCGCGTACCTGACGCTCGTGGTCTTCGTGGTGCACCGGGTGAGCGGTTCGCCTACCGGCCGGGTGCTGGCCGGGCTGCGCGACGACGAGCGGCGGATCGGTGTGCTCGGACTGGACCCGTACCGCTACAAGCTTGTGGCGTTCACCCTGGCCGGCGGGCTGGCGTCGGCGGGCGGGGTGGTCTACGTCCTGATCGTCGGTGGCGCCTCACCGCACATCACGTCCTCCGAGCTGACCCTGTCGTTGCTGGTCATGGTGGTGCTCGGCGGGCCGGGCACCCGGTGGGGACCGGTGCTCGGCGGCGTCCTCTACATGTACCTCGACCACCGGCTCACCGCGTTCGGCACGAGCGACGCGGTGGACAACCTGCCGGCCGTCCTCAGCCGCCCGCTGAGCCAGCCCCTGTTCGTCCTGGGCACGGTCTTCATCCTGGCCGTCTACTTCTTCCCCGGAGGCCTGACCAGCCTCGCCCCCCGCCTAACCAAAACCCTCCGCCGCCCCCCACCCTGACCCTCTTTTGACCCCGTCGATCATGGCGTTATAGCCACGACACGCCGTCGCGAATGGCGATAACGTCATGATCGACGGGGTTCTCTGTCTGGGGAGGTTGGGACGATGGGCGCGCGGGTTGCTGTTGTTAGTGGGGGCGGGACCGGGATTGGTGCGGCTGTTGCGGGTTCGCTCGCGCGGGACGGGTACGACGTTCTGATCGTTGGGCGGCGGGACGATGTGGTGACTGCTGCCGCCGAGCGGATCTCTTCCGAGTGTGGGCGGCCGGACGCCGTGACGGCCGTGACCGCGGACCTGACCGAAGCGGCGCAGCTCGACCGGGTGCTCGCGGCGGTCGACGGTCGGCCGGTCGACGTGGTGGTCAACAACGCCGGTGGCT
Organism: Micromonospora sp. DT231; assembly: GCF_049847025.1. Taxonomy (NCBI): domain Bacteria; kingdom Bacillati; phylum Actinomycetota; class Actinomycetes; order Micromonosporales; family Micromonosporaceae; genus Micromonospora; species Micromonospora sp. DT231. The sequence continues at coordinate 165,248 of NZ_JBNCNO010000013.1, forward strand.
ACCTGGGCGGGGACACCGGCACGCTGGAGGGGACCGCCGCGCACTGGCGGGCTAACCTGGACGCCAACGTGCTCACCGCCGTGCTGCTGACCGAGGCGTTGCGGCCGGTCCTGCGTCGGCCCGGCGGGCGGGTGATCCTGGTCAGCTCGATCGCCGCCCAGCGTGGCGGCGGTGGGGCGTACTCGGCCGCGAAGGCAGCCCTGCACGGCTGGGCGTACGACCTGGCGGCCAAACTCGGTCCGGACCAGATCACGGTGAACGTGGTGAGCCCCGGCTATGTCGCGGAAACCGAGTTCTTCGGCGACCGGATGACCGCCGAGGGGCACGCGCAGCGGGTGGCGGCGACCCTGGTCGGGCGGGCCGGGCTACCCGATGACATCGCCGAGGCAGTCCGCTATCTCGCGAGCCCGTCCGCCGGCTACGTCACCGGTCAGGTCCTCGGCGTCAACGGAGGATCGGTCCTCGGCCGCTGACCACGCGAGCACAGACGGACGCGGAGAACGGCGACCCCCCGTGTGGTCGCCGCCCTCCTACGTGGTCGGTCAGCCGTTCAAGATCTCGTACGCCATCTTCGGCGCGACCGTCGCGGCGGCGCCGGTCGGCACGCTGATCTTCGGCGCGGCGCCGTAGTCGGCGTAGTTGACGACGTAGTCGTACGCCTTCGCCTTGCCGGCCGCCGGGATCTTCAGCGTCAGCGAGGACAGGCGCTTGTCCGCGCCGACGACAGCGGTGAAGGGCACCGTCTTGCCGGCCTCACCAAGCGCCGCCGCCTCACCCTCCTCCAGCACCTCGGCGGCGTTACCGGTGCTGACGTCGATGACCCCGGCGTACTGCCCGGGGCTCTTCTCCTGCACCGAGGTGGCCGCCTGGATGAGCGGACCCGCGTTGCCCTGGTCGACACCGTCGTAGGCCGGAATGGTCTCGCTGTCGGCGAGCTTGGTGCGGTCCAGCTTCATCCACTTGTCCGGGAACTTCGGCAGGCCCGCCTGGCCGGTCAACTTCATCTTCATCCAGGCCTCCTCCGCAATGATCAGCACCGACATCTTGACGGAGATGCCATCGGCGCCGGCCGGAATCGTGGTGTTCAACTCGACGCCCTTCGCGTCCGGGTCGACTCGTCCGCTGATCGTGCTGGACGCGTCCCTGCCACTGAACCGGAACGTCCCCTCGGCCCCGTCCGGAACGGCATCGAGGAGCGCCTGCTTCGGGTCGGCGGTCGGGCTGGCGCTCGGGCTGCTCTGCGGTGCCGAGGCCGGTTCGGTCTTGGGCCCGCACCCCCCGAGCAGGGTGGTCGTGGCCAGCATGGCGGCGATCACGCCGACCGTGCGTCGGGTGGTGCTCGCGCTGCCCGTTGCCTGTGTCATCACATTTCTCTTTCTCGCTGCGTGGCTGGTGCCGATGACCATGGTGGCGGCAGGCACGGCGGTGCGGCTGCCGATATGCTGCCGTCCGGCTGCCGGGCACTGCCGTCCGGCGCTGCCGGAGGTGTCAGGAGCGGAAATTCGCATGTCAGGAACGCTGCGTTTCGAGATCCTCGGGCCTCAGCGGGCCTGGTACGCCGGCCGCGAGATCGACCTCGGTCCCGGCAAACAGCGTGCGGTGCTGACCGTGCTGCTGCTCTCGGCGGGCCGTCCGGTGTCCACCGGGCAGATCGTCGAGGCGGTCTGGCCGGAGGATCCGCCCGCGAACGGCCCCAACGTGGTGCAGAAGTACGTCGCCGGTCTGCGTCGGGTGTTGGAGCCGGACCGGTCGCCTCGTACGCCGGGGCAGGTGTTGAGCCTCACCGATGCCGGATATCTGCTCCGCGTCGATCCGAACGCGCTCGACGCGGTCCGTTTCCAGCGGGGAATCCACAGCGCCCGGCAGCGACGGGCCGAGGGTCGTACCGCCGAGGCGCTCACCGAGTTGGCCGCCGCCCTGGCGCTCTGGCAGGGAGAACCGTTCACCGGCTTCACCGGGCCGTTCTTGGAAGCGGCGCGGCAACGGTTGGTCGAGCTGCGGGCCGTGGCGTTGGAGACCCGGGCCGATCTGATGCTGGACCTCGGCCGGCACCGGGAGATGGTCGGGGAACTGGTCGAGCTGGTGGCCGAGTTCCCGGTCCGGGAACGACTGCGGCAGCAGCTCATGCTGGCGCTCTATCGCAGCGGGCGGCAGGCGGAGGCGCTCGCGGCCTACCGTGAGTTCGGCGGCCTGCTCCGGGAGGAGTACGGCATCGGGCCGGGCGAGGCGCTTCAGGAACTGCACCGGCGCATCCTCTGCTCCGACCCGACCCTCGCCGTGGCGAAGCCGTCGAACGAGCCGCAAACGCCACACCCCGCGACCGCTCCCAGCCCTCGCCAACCAGCCGACCCGCCCGCGCCACCGCCTGCGCCAATGCCGACGGCACCGCCTGCGCCGCCGGCGCCCGGGACAACGCCGACCACGCTTCCCGTGCCGCCCGCGACAACGCCGACCGCGCCGCCGGCGACCGCGCCGCCCGCGCCGCCGACAGCACCGCCGGCAACGCCGACCGCGCCGCCGCCGCCCAGCCCGCCCGGGCCGCCGGCTGTCGCGGTCACCCCGCAGCCCGTTCCGTTTCCGGTCGCGATGCCCCCGGACGGGCGTTCGTCCCGGGACACCCGGGGGCAGTCGGCACCGAGTTGGCTGAGTGTCAGCGTGACGGTCATCGGCACGCTGACCGCCGTGTTCTCCTTCGGTCTGCTCACCTGGCTGGTGGTGCTGCTCTACGCCAGTTGGCGGCGAAGCTGGCGCAACGGGCTCACCGGTGTGGGTTACCTGTCGCTGACCGCCACGATCATCGTGATATTCGGCAACAGCGACTCGGAGGAGATGAGCGACTCCGAAGGTCTCCTGATCGTGGCCTGGATGCTCGTCTGGCTAGTCGGGGTCGTGCACACGATCCTGCTCAACGGCGCGCTCTGGTCGGCCCTCACCAATCGGATCGCGGGCTCGCCCCCACCGGTGGTCGACGACCGTCGGGTCCGCCGTGAGCAGGCCCGCTACCTCATGTACCACTACCCGGCAGCGCGGCAGGAACTGCACATCGGCCGGCCCGACCTGCCCCGCAGCTTCGACGACGGTGGCCTGGTGGACGTCAACGCGGTCCAGGAGGGGACGATCGCCGAGCTGCCCGGAATCACCGCCGGGCAGGCGCGGCAGGTGGTGATGGACCGTTGGCTCCGTGGCCCGTTCGGCTCGATGGAGGACCTGGCCGCCCGGTGCCTCCTCCCGCCGGTGCTCACCGACTCCCTGCGCGACCTGCTCGTCTTCCTCCCCCCGCCGGCCGTGCCCGGCCCGCCCACGGCCGCGCCCGGACCCGTCGCGCCGGGCCGGGGCGAGTGAGGTGCCCCGCCCCGCCCGGCCGGGGCGAGTGAGGTGCCCCGCCCCGCCCGGCCGGGGCGAGTGAGGCGACCCGCACAGGGCGCGACGGGGAGGGATGTCTCCCGTTGCTGGTAGAAATGCCGGATGGGCGACGAGCGGGCAGCGGTACGGGAGCGGGCCGAGGCGGTGCTGCGTCGGCTGGCCGGCGACCACGCCCGGCTGCGCGAGGATCAGTGGCGGGCGATCGAAGCCCTGGTCGTCGACCGGCGGCGGGTGCTCTGTGTGCAGCGCACCGGTTGGGGCAAGTCGGCTGTCTACTTCGTGGCCACCGCCCTACTCCGGGAGGGCGGCGAGCACGGCCCGACTGTCATCGTGTCTCCGCTGCTGGCGTTGATGCGCAACCAGGTCGAGGCGGCCGCGCGGGCCGGCATCCGGGCGCGCACGATCAATTCGGCAAACCTCGACGAGTGGGACGAGATCACCGCCGAGATCCAGACCGGTGCGGTGGACGTGCTCCTGATCAGCCCGGAGCGGCTCAACAACCCGGACTTCCGCGACGGTGTGCTGCCGAAGCTGGCCGCGACCACCGGGCTGCTGGTGGTCGACGAGGCGCACTGCGTCTCCGACTGGGGGCACGACTTCCGGCCCGACTACCGGCGGCTGCGCACGTTCCTCGCCGAGCTGCCCGAGCGCACGCCCGTGCTGGCCACCACCGCTACCGCCAACACCCGGGTCACCCAGGACGTGGCGGAGCAGTTGGGTGACGCCCTCGTCCTGCGCGGCACCCTGGACCGCGAGTCGCTGCGCCTCGGCGTGCTCGACCTGCCCAGCCCGGCGCACCGGTTGGCGTGGCTCGCCGACCACCTGGACCAGCTGCCCGGCTCGGGCATCGTCTACACGCTGACCGTGGCGGCGGCCGGGGAGACGGCCGAGTTCCTGCGCTCCCGCGGCTATCCGGTCTCCTCGTACACGGGACAGGTCGAGGACGCCGACCGGCGGGCCGCCGAGCAGGACCTGCTCGACAACAAGATCAAGGCGTTGGTCGCGACAAGCGCCCTCGGCATGGGCTTCGACAAACCCGATCTGGGCTTCGTCGTACACCTGGGCGCGCCGCCCTCGCCGATCGCGTACTACCAGCAGGTCGGCCGCGCCGGTCGCGCCGTCGAGCACGCCGAGGTGTTACTGCTGCCCGGCGTCGAGGATGCCGCGATCTGGCGCTACTTCGCCTCGCTGGCGTTCCCTCCGGAGCAGCAGGTGCGTGCCGTGCTGGCCGCCCTGCACACCGACCGCCCGCTCAGCACCCAGGCCCTCGAACCCCTCGTCGACCTGCGCCGGGCCCGGCTTGAGCTGATGCTCAAGGTGCTCGACGTGGACGGCGCGGTCCGCCGGGTGCGCGGTGGTTGGCTCGCCACCGGCGAGCCCTGGGTCTACGACGAGGCCCGGTTGCGGCGCGTCGCCGAGGCGCGCACCGTCGAGCAACAGGCCATGCGGGAGTACGCGACCACACCCGACTGCCGAATGCGGTATCTACGGGAGTGCCTGGACGACACCGGGGCGGCCGACTGCGGGCGGTGCGACAGGTGCGCCGACCCGCTCTTCGCCGCCGACGTGTCGACGGCCGCGCTCGCCGCCGCGCAGACGTTCCTGGGCCGACCCGGCGTGGAGATCGCCCCCAAGAAGCTCTGGCCGACCGGCCTGGACGCGGTGGGCGTACCCCTCAAGGGCCGGATCGCCCCCACGGAGCAGGCGCTTCCCGGCCGGGCCGTCGGGCGCCTCTCCGACCTGGGCTGGGGTGGCCGGCTTCGTGATCTCGTCGGCCCGGAGGCGCCGGACGCGCCGGTGCCCGACGACGTCGCCGGCGCTGTGCTGGAGGTGTTGAAGGCGTGGGCGCACGGCGACGACCCGTGGCCGCGCCGGCCGGTGGGGGTGGTCGCGGTCGGTTCCCGGCGACGGCCCCGGCTGGTCGGCTCGCTGGCCGAGCGGATCGCCGCCGTGGGCCGGCTGCCGCTGCTCGGCGAGGTCACCCCGGCCGGTCCGGGCGGCCCGGCCGGGCCGCGCGGCAACAGCGCCCAACGGGTACGCGCGCTGCACGACACGTTCACCGTGCCGGCCGACCTGGCCGACGCCGTGGCCGGCCTGGACGGCCCGGTGCTGCTCGTCGACGACCTGGTCGACTCGGGCTGGACGATGACCCTGGTGGCCCGAGCCCTGCGCCGGGCGGGCGCACCCGACGTGCTCCCGCTCGCCCTCGCCGTGGCCGGTTGACCCGCCAGCACCCCGGCGGACCGCTCCGCACACGTCGGTGCGGGAAAGTTCCCGGGCCGCGGCGAATGCGACAGTCGCCACGCCGTCCGGGCGTCAGCCTGGGGTGGTCCGACTCGGCGGTACGGTGGGCGGCATGACCGACCAGCACCCCGCCGCCGTGCCGGTGGTGCCTGACCAGGTCCCCGACGAGGCGGCGGCTGCCCCGGTCTCCGACGCGGCGGTGGCGGCTGCCCCGGTCTCCGACGCGGCGGTGGCGGCTGACCCGGTCTCCGGCGGGGCGGTGGCTGCCCCGGTCTCCGACGCGGCGGTGGCGGCTGACCCGGTCCCCGGCGGGGCGACGGTCTCTGATCCGGTCCCCGGCGGGGCAGTGGTGTCCGACCAGGGGCACGGCGGGGTCGTGGTGTCTGGCCCGGTCTCTGCCGCGCCGGACCGGAGCACGCTGCGGCTGGCGTTGGTGGTCGGCGGGCTGGTGCTCGCGGTGCTGCTCGGCTTCGGCCTCGGCCGGGTGAACCCGACCGGGACCACCACCGGCGGCCCGTCCCTGGCCGCCGAGCACACCGACCCCCCGGGCGCCGGGCCGCACAGCCACGGCACCACCACGAGCACCGATCAGGGCGCGGCCACCGAGCCGGGCGGGCTGGCGGTCAGTTCGGCCGGGTTCACCCTGGCCCCGCTGGGTGCCGATTTCGCCGCCGGTCGCCCCGGTCAGCTCCGCTTCCAGGTGCGGGACGCGCAGCGCCGGCCGGTGACCCGCTTCGCGGTCGTACACGACAAGCCGATGCATCTCATCGTCGTCCGCCGCGACCTGACCGGCTACCAGCACCTGCACCCGACGATGGCGGCCGACGGCACCTGGTCGGTGCCGTTGACCCTCGCGCAGCCCGGTGTCTGGCGGGCGTACGCCGATTTCACAGTGGTCGCCGACAACGGCGCGCAGACAGCGGTGACCCTCGGCGCGGACCTGGTCGCGCCCGGCGACTACCAGCCCCGGTCGCTGCCCGCGCCGGCCACCTCGACGACTGTGGACGGGTTCACCGTCGGCTACCAGGGCACCCCGCGGGCCGGGACGACCGTGCCGTTGACCTTCCGGATCGACGGGGCCGGCGGTGCCGCCCCGCTGGAGCGTTACCTCGGGGCGTACGGGCACCTGGTGGCGTTACGCGAGGGCGACCTCGGCTACCTGCACGTGCACCCGGAGCCGGAGCTGGTGAACGGCCAGGTCCAGTTCTGGTTGACCACCCCCGGCCCCGGCCGTTACCGCCTCTACCTCGACTTCCAGGTCAACGCCGAGGTCAAAACAGCCGAATTCACCCTATCTGTCCCCTAGCCCCACCCGCGCCTCTCCCGTTGATCATGAGGTTATTGCCCCGACACGCCGCAGCCGGTGGCAATAACCTCATGATCAACGGGAGAGGGCGGGGCGAGGGCGGGGCGCGGTGGGGCGAGGGTGGGGGTGGGGTGGGGGTTAGCCGGCGCGGCGGATTGGGCGGCGGGCCAGGTAGCGGAGGAGGTCGCGGATGTGGTGCTTCTCCTCGGCGGGGACCGTGGGGTCGGCCAGGCGGTCCAGGATGGCGCGGACGTCGGCCTCGACCGGGCCTTCGTCGTGGCGTCGGCGGGGCGTGGGGCCGGCGTCGGGCAGGCCGAGCGCGCGGAACGCGGCGGCGACCGGCAGATCCAGTGCGGCGCAGAAGCCGCGCACCTTGGCCAACTCGGGATAGTCCTGCCAGTCACCGGCCAGCCAGCGGAACACGGTGGAACGACCCACACCTGTGTGCGCGGCTAGATCGGTCACGGTCCAGCCACGTTCGTCGCGAGCGTCGTCGATGGCGCGCCGGACGAAGCGGGCGAAGGCCATCTGCGGTGTTGCGTCGGCTGATCCCATCCCTGCGTGTCTTTCCCCCTGCCGGAACACCGGGACAATGCGCCTTCGAGGGTAGTACGCCGGGGGCCCGAAACAATTGACTGAGCGCACAAACTGTCCCGTGGACGAGACTTTCTCTGCAGCGTCTGTGCAGAATGAAAATTGCACCGAGCGATCATCATCGTTCTTCTACTAGGCTCGGTGCCCGTCCCCGGCGTGGCGTCCGCATGCCAGCCGTGTTCGACCGGACCACCGCCGAGGAGCACCATGGCCGAATCGAGCCGCCCCCAGCCGTACCAGCCCGGTGCGGTCAGCCTCTTCTTCGTCGCCAAGGCCGGCGTCTTCGCCGCCGGGTTCTGGGGCTGGTTGCTGGTCCTGGTGCTCCGCACCGACTCCGCGACCGGCCAACACGTGCTGGCGGCCACCGGCGCGATCACCACCACGCTTGTCGGCGTGGTGCTGGGCGCCCGGATGGCCTTGCAGCACAACGCGGCCATCCGGCACGCGGAGATGAAGAAGCTGCTTGTGGACATCTCCTGGAACGCCTTCGCGGCCGCCGGCAACGCCGAGAGCGTGGGCAAGGTGGTGCCGTTCCCCACCGCGCCGGCCGACGGCGGACGGGCCGGCCAGCGCAGCGGTGGTGAGCGGGTGACAGTCCTCGACCGTGGCGCCGGCGAGCGCACCGGCCGGGATCGCGGCGGCAGCGGCGAACGGCGTCGCTAGCCGCCGCCCAGGCGCCGACTACGTCGCCGGCTGCCGACTACGTCGCCGGCTGCCGACTACGTCGCCGGCTGCCGACTACGTCGCCGGCTGCCGATCCCGTTGCCGGCTGCCGATCCCGTTGCCGGCTGCCGACTACGTCGCCGGCTGCCGATCCGTCGGCTGTCCGTCGGCGGCCAGCAGGGTCGCCAGCCGGGGGGTGACCCGCCACTGGTCCACCAGCTCGCGGTACTCCTCGTGTTGTGGCCCGGTCGCCTCGGCGCCGGTGCGGCGGGCGCGGATCAGCAGGTTCCGGGGCGTGTGCTGGGAGTCCACGAACTCCACCACCTCGGTCCGGTAGCCGTGCGCCCGCAGCAGTCCGGCCCGCAGCGCGTCGGTGAGTACGTCGGCGAAGCGCTCGCGCAGGATGCCCTGCCGGGTCAGCAACTCGTACGGGGCCGGGGCGGGATGGGCGCGGAGTTGCTTGGCCAGGTCGTGGTGGCAGCACGGTGCGGCCAACACCCAGCGGGCCTCCCAGCGCACCGCGCGGGCCAGCGCCTCGTCGGTGGCGGTGTCGCAGGCGTGCAGCGCCAGCACCAGGTCGGGGGCGGGGTCGACGACGGCGTCGGCGATCGTGCCGGCCACGAAGCTGATCCGGTCGGCCCAGCCCAGCCGCTGCGCCAGCTCGGTGTTGCGCCGCCGCTGGTCCTCGCGGACGTCCACGCCGACCAACTGGACGTCGAGCCCACGACCCGTCAGGTAGCGGTAGGCGGCGAACGTCAGGTAGGCGTTGCCGCAGCCCAGGTCGACCACCCGAAGCGAACCGGTCAGCTCGTCGGGCAGGGTCGCGGCCAGAGCGCGCAGGAATGCGTCCACCTGGCGGCGCTTGGCCGCCGAGCCGCCGATCTCGGCGAAGATCGGGTCACCGGGATCGAGCAGATATTCCTTGGCCCGGTCATTGCCAGCGGGTGTCGCCGCCGGACGGGCGGTCGCGGCCCGGTGCACCTGCGCCTCACCGGACTTGGTCACCCGTAGTTGCAGCGTCGCGGCGGTCGTCTCGACGTGCCAGTTGCCGAACGGCTCGGCCAGCAGTTCGTCGACCGCCGCAGCGGCGTCGGGACCGGAGGCGATGTTGCGGGTGTACGGGCGAGCGCCGTCAGACGTGGTGATCTGCATGCGGGACCCGGCCTTGAGCGTCACCGGCCGCAGTTCGGCCCGCGCGACGGTGGGGCGGCGACCGCGGCGACGTCCGGCGGCAACCGCCCGGGTCAGCGCGGGGTCGAGCAGCAACGCCCGGACCTCGGTCAGGGCGGCTTCCAGTGATTCCGGCATCGTTCCATTCCCGGCAGGTGGGGTGGGAGAAGGGAACATCCCCCGTACCGCTTGAGGCGGTGCGGGGGATGTCAGGTGTGGCTGGTGGTCAGTCGGCGGTCGCCTCGGCCGGCGTACCGGCGTCGGAACCGCCACCACGGCGGCGACGGCGGCGGCGCGGCTTCGACGGCTCGCCGTCGGACGCTGCGGCCGGCTCGGTGGGGCCGGCGTCAGCGGCGATCACCGCGGTCGGCTCGCCCACGACCGCCTCGCCGGCACGGCGGCGACGCCGGCGCCGGGGGGTACGGGTGCCTTCTTCGGTCGCGTCGGCGACGGGCGCCTCGGCGACGGCCGGGGTGCCGGAGTCGGACCGGTCCCGACGACCGTCACCTCGCCCACGGCGCTCGCCGCGGCCCTCGCCTCGGCCGCCTTCGCCGCGGCTCTCCCCGCGTCGGCCACCCCGGCCACCGCTGTCGCCCCGGCGGGAGCGGGTCGTGCCACCCAGATCCTCTTCGATCTCGGCGGACAGCCCGGCCCGGGTGCGCTCGGCGGTGGGCAGCGTGCCGCTGACCTCGGTGGAGATGTGCAGGTCGGTGTAGAGGTGCGGCGACGTGTGGTACGTCTCCGGCGGCTCCGGCATCTCCAGACCGAGGGTCTTGTCGATGATCCGCCAGCGCGGCATGTCGTCCCAGTCGACGAATGTCACCGCGACGCCCGTCGCGCCGGCCCGGCCGGTACGACCGATCCGGTGGGTGTAGGTGTCCTGGTCTTCCGGGCAGTCGTAGTTGATGACGTGGGTGACGCCTGTGACGTCCAGTCCACGGGCCGCCACGTCGGTGGCGACCAGGATGTCGATCTTGCCGGCCCGGAAGGCGCGCAGTGCCCGCTCGCGGGCGCCCTGGCCGAGGTCACCGTGCACCGCGGCGACCGCGAAGCCGCGGAAGTCGAGGTCCTCGGCGACCCGGTCGGCGGCCCGCTTGGTCCGCGTGAAGATCATGGTCAGGCTGCGCCCCTCCGCCTGGAGGATGCGCGCCACCACCTCGACCTTGTTCATCGAGTGGGTGCGGTAGACCAACTGCTGGGTCTGCGGCGACGGCCCGGTCTCGGCGGTGTGCCCGGCGTGGATCGTCATCGGCTGGCGCAGGAAGCGCCGGGACAGCGTGACGATCGGGTCCGGCATGGTGGCCGAGAAGAGCATCGTCTGGCGGTCTTCCGGGAGCATCGCCAGGATCTTCTCGACGTCGTCGAGGAAGCCCAGGTCGAGCATCCGGTCGGCCTCGTCCAGGACGAGCGCGTGCACCCGGTCCAGCCGGAGGTGCTTCTGCTTCTGCAGGTCCATCAGTCGGCCCGGGGTGCCGACCAGGATCTCCACGCCCTTGCGCAGCGCGTCGATCTGCGGCTCGTACGCGACGCCGCCGTAGATCGGCAGCACCCGGACGCCCCGCGTGCGGCCGGCGGCGGCCAGGTCCTTGGCGACCTGGATGCCCAGCTCACGGGTGGGGACGACGACAAGCGCCTGGGGGACGCCGTCGCTGCCCTCGCCGGGCGCGAAGACCCGGTCCAGCAGCGGTACGCCGAAGCCGAGGGTCTTGCCGGTGCCGGTGGGCGCCTGACCGATAAGGTCGACGCCGCGCAGCGCGATCGGGATCGCGTACTCCTGGATGGCGAAGGCGCGGGTGATGCCGGCCGAGGCCAGGGCCTCGACGGTCTCGGCGCGGGCGCCGAGTGCGGCGAACGTGGGGGCCTCCGGTCGGACCGGGGCGGTGGGGGCCAGTTCCTGGCCGTCCAGCAAATCTTGAGTCAGGTCGCTCATGTGGATGTGGGGGTGCCCTCTCGTGGGTGCGCCCGTCATGTCCTCAGGGCGCGTTCGGTATGACGCGGGCCACACGGTCGGCGGCAGATTGCCGAGCCGGACCGGGCCGCACGCGCGCCGCGGGCTGAGCTTCGATCAGATCGGCGCCCACGGCAACTGCTCCATGCTACCTGAACAGGCATGGCTTCGTCCCGATTCCCGGTCGGCCAGGCGACACGCGGGGGCGGGGATTGTGACCTGTGTCACAGATATGCCGCTGGGGCGTACCCCGCGCGAGTCACCGGCGCGCGCTGAACAGCGCGGCGGGCGTCCCGGCCGGACGGGGGTGGTGCGACGTCATCCGAGCGGTGCGCGGGAACCGGACGGGCCGTGCCGGGCGCGGTGTCGGCCGTTCGTGGACGCAACGCCGCGCGGAGGGTCGGTGCCCGCCGGAACCGTCGAGCACGGCACCGGCCCGCGGCAGGTGGTCGAAGGACTGCCTGCCGCGATGGCCGGACCGGTCAGCGGACGGTGAAGCCGACCGCCCGGGACGACGCCTCGGCGATCTCGACGTAGGCGACCTTCTCGACCGGAACGATGATCCGCCGGCCCTTCTCGTCGGTCAGGGAGAGCGTGCCGCCGTCACCGGCGAAGGCGTCGGTCACGATCTGCTCGATCTCGGCCGGCGACTGCGCGCTGTCCACTACCAGCTCACGCGGCGCGTACTGCACGCCGATCTTGACCTCCACTGTGCCTCCTCAACTGGGGCGAAAGAACCGCCCTGGGAAGGCTATCCGATCACGGGGTCGGCGGTCAGGCTGACTCACCTTGCAGCGGGAAGCTCGCGATGCCCCGCCAGGACAGCGCGGCCACCAGTGCCTCGGCCTCGGCCTTCGGCACCTGGCGTCCACCGGCCAGCCAGAACTGCGCGGCCGTCTCCGCCGCGCCGACCAGCCCGGAGGCGAGCAACTCGGCGTGGGCCCGACTAACCCCGGTGTCCGAGATGATGGTGTCGGTGATCGCCGCGATGCAGCCCTGCTCGACCCGCTCCACCCGCTGCCGCACCGCCGGGTCGTTGCGCAGATCCGACTCGAAGACGAGCCGGAACGCCTCGCTCTCGTGGTCGACGAAGTCGAAGTACGCCCGCACCGACGCGCCGACCCGCTCCTTGTTGTCGCTGGTGCCGCGCATCGCATCTTGCACCTGAGCGACGATGGCGTCACAGTGCGTGTCCAACAGTGCCAGGTAGAGATCCATCTTCCCGGGAAAGTGTTGGTAGAGCACCGGCTTGGAGACCCCGGCCCGCTCGGCGATGTCGTCCATCGCGGCGGCGTGGTAGCCCTGCGCGACGAACACCTCCTGCGCCGCAGCCAGAAGCTGCTTACGGCGCGCGGAGCGGGGCAGGCGGGTGGGCCGGCCAGCGGTCTGTGCACCGTTCCCCGCAGCGGTCATGGGATCCTCCGAGTTCTCCGTACGAGCCGGCATTTTCCCCCCAGACCGGGCGAGGCCCGTGACCCCCGTCGTGGAAATGGCCCGCCGCTGTAACTTATCGCCACTCTCGGCACACGGTAGCCTCAGCGGGGGCGACCAAGGAGCGCGCGGTGAGTGAAACAGGGCAACCCGGAGCCGCCACCCCGGGAGAGCACGGTGACGGAGCGGGTCAGCACGACGACCCGGGCCGTTCCGTCAGCGGGTGGGCGCCCCCGGCGGGTGGGTGGCCCCGAGCCACCGATCGCGAGGATGCCCGGGACGAGGCGCCGCGCTGGCAACCCGACCCCGCGGCCGGCTGGCGCACCTCGTCCACCCGACACGGCGACCTGCCGGCGCCCCTGGTCGGGCTGCCGGGTGACCTCGATCCGCCGACCCGCGCCAACGGCCACCACACGAACGGCGTGCACCACCCGGACGACGCCAACGGCGTCCGCCATCCCGGCCTCGCACCGCCCGCCGGCCGCGCCGCGCCGGTGAGCGCACCGCCGGGGCTGCCCGCCGAGGGTCGACCCGAGGCGTCCGGTGACCGGCTGGTGGTGCCCGCGCAACGTCCCGTGCCGCCGCAGGAGCAGGGCGTCGGCGAGCCCGACCGGGGCGGTGCCCCACGCTCCACCGTCGATCCGGCCGCCGCGCACCGCGCTCGCTGGGCCGAGCCCGGCCTGCCCACCTCCGCGCCACCGGCCGTGCAGGTGCCGCCCGTCGGCACCGCCGCGTCGGGCTTCGAGGTGCCGCCCGGCTTCCGCGCGCCGACAAGCGAGCGGCTGGCCGCCGACGACCCGGCCGCGCCGCGTGACTGGCGGGACCCGCTCGCACCCGAGCAGCCGGCAGCGCCCGGCCGCCCACCGGGGCCGGCCGGGCACGCCGACGCCACCGAGCCGCAGCGCGCCCCGGACACCTCCCGACCAGTTGATGCACAGCGGGCGGGGGAGTCGCCGGCCATCGAGCCGGACTGGTCGGGGCCGAACTGGAACCGCCCGAGTTCCGGCGGGTGGGCGCCGCCCTGGTCCCGCCCGGACGACGAGCCGGCCGGCCCTCCGTCCCGGGACGAGCCCGCGCCGGGCTGGGTCGCCGAGCCACAGCAGCCGTACGAGCCGGTGCGCGCCGAGTCGCCCCGCCCGTACGAGCCGGTGCGTGCCGATCCGCCCCGCGGGTACGACGTCAACCGGGGTGAGTCCGGGTCCGAGGCCGCGCCCGTGCGTCCCACCGAGCAGATCAGCTCGCCGCCGTCGGATCGCCCGTCCTGGGCCGCCCCGCCGGCTGTCGCGCCCCGGGCTGTCGACGCGGACGCGTCCCCCACCAGTGGGCCGCCCGCGCCGTCGTCAGGCCTGACACCACCGGTTGCCGAGCGCCCCTCCTGGGCCGGTGGTCCGACGCCGACAAGTGGTCCGCCGGCCGATCGTCCGTCCTGGGCCGGTGGTCCGACGCCGACAAGCGGCCCGCCGGCCGACCGTCCGTCCTGGGCCGGGTCCGGTGCGCCCCGACTCGACCGTCCGCCCTGGGCCGGGGGGTCGGACCCCGGGCCCACCAGCTCGGCGCCGCCGCTGCCGTCCTGGGCCGGGGGAGCCGATCCGACGCCGACAAGTGCGCCGCCGGTGCGGCCGTCCTGGGCCGGCGGGTCCGACCCGACGCCGACAAGTGCCCCATCGGTACGCCCGTCCTGGGCCGGTGGGTCCGAGGCGGCGACGAGCACCCCGCCGGTACGCCCCTCCTGGGCCGGTGGGTCCGCCCCCGGGCCGAGCAGCCCGACGCCAGGGCGGCCGTCCTGGGCCGGCGGGTCCGACCCGACGCCGACGAGCGCCCCGCCGACGCGGCCCTCCTGGGTCTCCGGAGCCACACCTGCCGACGCGCCACCTCCGGCACCGGCCGGGCCGCCTCCCACGCTGGCCGACGCGCCCCCGGCCCCGGCGGGCCCGCCCCTGGTGGCGGAGCGCCCCTCGTGGGTCGGCGGTTCGACGGCGAGCAACTCCCCGGCCGAGCGGCCGGACTGGTCCGAGGGTCGGATCCCCGCCGCCTCTGCCGAGCGCCCGTCCTGGCCGGCCAGCCAGTCGACGAGCGCGGCCGGCGGCGGTGAGACGGGCGAGACGTCCGGGCCGCCCCGTCCGATCGGACCATTCCGGCTCCGGCCGGCGACACCCGAACCGCCCGGGCCGCCTATCGTCGAGGCACCCCGCACGACGGCGCGGACGAACGCCGAGACGGCGTTCTCCTCCACCGGGGCGGTCCCGCCCTCCGCCACGAGCGGGTCCGGGCGCCTGGACCGGCCGGCAGCCGCTTCCACCTCGCCCTACGCGGCTCGCCGATCCGCCCCCGACCCGACGTCGTCGGCCGAGCCGGCCGACGACGGCAGGCAACCAGACCCGAGGGCGGTGGTGCTGCCGCAGCGCGTCCCCGCGGAACCGGACGTGCCCATCGTGCCGGAGCCGCCAGCCGTGGAGCCACCCGCCGAAACCCCGGAACTCGCCCGCATCGCGACCCACCTTCGCCGTGACGACGAACCAGCCCCACTGCGGGAGCGCCCCGAGGGGTTCGACGTCAACGCCATCCTGGACGCCGTTCGGGAGGTCGCCGGTGTCCGTGACGCGGCGCTGCGCCGTACCCCGGCGGGGGCGCACAGCCTGCGCCTGGACCTGGCCGACGGCGCCGACCCGGCCGAGGTGAGCCGACAGGTGGCCCGGCTGCTGCAGGAACGGATGGGGCTGGCCGCCGCCCCGCAGAACGTGCCCGGCCTGCCCAGCACGCCACCCCCGCCGGTGCGCCGACGCCTGGCCGAGCCCCGACCTGCCGAGCGGCGTACGGCGGAGTCACCCGGCGCGGCTCCGCGCGACGGTGGTCCGGATTCCCGTACCGGTGAGATCCGGGCAGCCGAGCCGACGGCGTCGGGTCGTCCGTCGGGCGCCCCGGCGGAGGCCACACCGGCAGGCCCGGAGCAGTGGACCGGCACGGACGCCTCGCGCCGCCGCCGGCCGAACGCGCCGCACCGGGGTCGCGCCACCGTCGAGGAGCCGGGATCGGTCTCGGCCGCGCCGGCCGGCGCCGCGACCGGCAGCCCGGCCACGCTCGGCACGTCGTACTCCGGTGGTCAGGTGACCACGACGGAGTCGGCACCGTCCCGACCGCTGGACACCGGCGGCGTGCCGGGCCCGCGGGTGGTGATCGACCACGTGCAGGTGAGTACGTTCGGGCTGGACGCGAACGTGGAGGTCCGGCTGCTGGCCGACGGTGACAGCGCCTCCGGGTACGCCACCGGGCCGGCGGTGGACGGCTACGTGCTGCGGCTCTGCGCGGTGGCGGCGGCCGCCGCGGTGGACGAGTTGCTGCGGGGCACCGACAACGCCGAGCGGGGGCGCTGCTTCGTCGAGCACGCGGCGGTGGTGCCGTTCGGCAACTGCGAGGTGGCCACCGTGGTGGTGCTGCTCGTCTGTGCGGGCTGGGTCGAGCAACTCGCCGGCTCGGCTCTGGTCGCCGGCGATCCCCGGCAGGCGGTGGTCCGGGCGACCCTGGCCGCCGTGAACCGTCGGCTGGAGGCGCTGCTGTCCTGAGTGGTCCGAGGCAGACTGGACCGATGAGAAGCGCCACCCTCTGGCCCGACCATCTGCTCCCCGATCATCAGGTCCCACCGCCCTGGCCGGGCCGGGAGGTCCGCCTCGACGGCCTGGGCACGTACGTGCGGGACACCCCGGCCACCGCCGCCGGCGCGGAACCCGCGCTGTACGTGCACGGGTTGGGCGGGTCGTCACAGAACTGGACCGACCTGGCCGGGCTGCTCGCCGACCGGCTGGACGGTCAGGCCATCGACCTGCCCGGCTTCGGTCGCAGTGAGCCGGGGCCCCGCTACACCATTCCGGCCTTCGCGGATCTTGTCGTCCGCTGGATCGAGCACTCCGGTCGGGGCCCGGTGCACCTGTTCGGCAACTCGCTGGGCGGTGCGGTCGCCGTGCAGGTCGCCGGGCTCCGGCCGGACCTGGTCCGTACCCTCACCCTGATCTCCCCGGCCCTGCCGTTCCTCGACTTCCGCCGCTCGTTGCAGGGGCGCATGCTGCCGGTGCTCGCCATCCCGCGAGGTGAGCGGCTGGTCGCCCGGCACCTCACCCAGCTCGCCCCCGAGGTGATGGCCCAGCAGGTGCTGGAGGCGTGCGTCGCCGACCTGAGCCGGATCTGCGACCAGCGTCGGGCCGAGGCGCTGGAGGAGATCCGGGTGCGGTACGAGGCCGAGCACTATGCCGCCGCGTACGTCCGGACGTTCCGCGGACTGGTCTCCAGCTTCCTGCGGGCGTACCTGCCGGGGTCGGGTTCGCTGTGGCGGCTCGCCGCGGCGGTACGCGCGCCGACCCTGGTGGTGGGCGGCCGTCAGGATCGCCTTGTCGACGTGCGGGTCGCCCCGCAGACCGCCCGCGTCATCCCGGACAGCCGGTTGATGATGCTCGACGGCGTCGGTCACGTGGCGCAGTTGGAGGTGCCCCGCCTGGTCGCCCGGGCGGTGGTCGGCCTGCTCGCCGAAACGGAGGACACCGCCAGGCGGTCCGATCTGGCAGGCTGACCTGGATGCCCAGCTCAGTCCACCTTCCCGGTCGCCGTCAGCGACGCCTCGCTCTGCTCGCCCAACTGGTGGCGGTGGTGGTGGCGGTCGGCGCGGCGGTGATCGTGATCGCCGAGGGGCCGGGCGGGGATCCCGGCGCCGACCGGTTGGCCGCCGACGAGGTCGGCACGCTGGCGCCGCTGGTGGCCGCGCCGCTGCCGCCGTCGGTCGGCCCGTCGCCCTCCGCCTCGGTCGGGCCCAGCCCGTCGCCGGTGCTGCGGGCGCCCGGTGCGGTCCCGAGCGCCGGCACCGGGAGATTTGGCTACGACGCCCGTTCCGGCCCCGTGCTGGGTCGCGCGGGTGAGCTGCGGCGGTACCGGGTCGCGGTGGAGTCGGGCAGCGACGAGGTCGCCGCGGACTTCGCGCAGGCGGTCCAGGTGGCGCTCGCCGGGCCGGGCAGTTGGGTCGACAGCGGCAGGCTGCGGCTGCAGCAGGTGCCGGGGGACGCGCCTCGCGACTTCACCGTCTACCTGGCGACCGCCCGCACGGCGGGTCGGATGTGTGCCGACGGAGGGGTGGACATCCGGATCGATGGACGGCCGTACACCTCCTGCCGGGCACCCGGCCAGGTGATCATCAATCTGGACCGGTGGCGGCTGTCCGTGCCGCATCTCGTCTCGGCTCGCGTGCCGCTTGACGTCTACCGGACGTACGTGGTCAACCACGAGGTCGGTCACCAACTCGGGCACCGGCACGAGCGCTGCCCGGGCGCGGGCCGGCCGGCGCCGGTGATGATGCAGCAGACGCTCTTCCTCAACGGGTGCCGGGTCAACCCGTGGCCGTACCTCGACGGACGCCGCTACGCCGGCCCCGCCCTCTGAACGGCACCCTGTTCATTCACCATTGGGCGGCTTGCCGGAATAACGGCAAAGACGGAGAAATGCCCGAATAATCTGGCAGGCTCGACGTCATGACGCCGTCGTCCCCTTACGGCCCGCCCTCGCCGCCCGACCAGCCGGGTCGGTCGGCGTACGAAGGCGCGCGTCCCACGCTCGTCCGGATGCGCCGACGGCGTCGCCGCGCCCTGCTGCTCGGCGCGCTCGTCGTCGTACTCGCCGCCGGCATCGGCGTGACGCTCGACCGGGGCGGCGAACCGCCGACCGACACTCCCGCCACCAGCCAGGGCGAGATGGGCCACGGGGGCGGGGCGCCCGCGCACCCGGCACCCACCAGCTACCCCTCGGTCGGCGCCGGACGCTTCACGGCGGCCGACGGTGCGACGCATGTGCACGGCACGGACGGGCCGCTGCGCCGTTACCGGGTCGTCGTCGAACGCGGCACCGGCCAGGACGCCGCCGCGTTCGCCGCCAAGGTGGACGAGGTGCTGACCGACAAGCGCAGTTGGATCGCCTCGGACGAGCTGCGGGTGCAGCGGGTGGCGGACGCCGGGGCGGCGGACTTCACCATCTACCTGGCCACCCCTGTCACGTCCGAGCGGATGTGCGCCGAGGGCGGGTTGACCACCGAGCGCTACACCTCCTGCCGCCTGCCCGGCCAGGTCATCATCAACCTGGCCCGCTGGATGGAGGCGGTCCCCGACTACGGCGCTCCGCTGGACACCTACCGCACCTACGTGATCAACCACGAGGTGGGCCACGAGTTCGGCGAGGAGCACGAGGCCTGCCCCGGCCCGGGGGAGCCTGCCCCGGTGATGCAGCAGCAGACGTACGGCCTGCGCGGCTGTGTCGCGAACGCCTGGCCCTACGTCGACGGCCGTCGCTACGCGGGTGACATCGTCCCCTGATCGACCGGGTCGTCGGTTATTCCCGCTCCCGCATCGCGGACCAGTGTCGTCCCTCATGGCCGAGCGGGGCTCCCGCGAGCAACAATGGCGCGGTTCACACCGCCGATCCCGGGGAGTCCACCGTGTCGTTGCCCCCGCTCGTCGAACCCGCCGCCGAGCTGACAGTTGACGAGATCCGCCGCTACTCACGCCATCTGATCATCCCGGATGTCGGGGTGACCGGGCAGAAGCGGCTGAAAAACGCCCGGGTGCTCTGTGTCGGCGCTGGTGGCCTCGGCTCGCCCGCCCTCATGTACCTTGCCGCGGCCGGGGTCGGCACGCTCGGCATCATCGATTTCGACACCGTCGACGAGTCCAACCTCCAGCGTCAGATCATCCACGGCGTGTCCGACATCGGCCGGTCCAAGGCCGAGTCCGCCGCCGCGTCGATCCGCGAGATCAACCCGCTGGTCCAGGTGGAGATCCACAACACCGCGCTGGACCGGGAGAACGTCCGGGAGATCTTCGCCCAGTACGACCTGATCGTCGACGGCACCGACAACTTCGCCACCCGCTACATGGTCAACGACGCGGCGGTGCTGCTCGGCAAGCCGTACGTCTGGGGCTCGATCTACCGCTTCGACGGCCAGGCGTCGGTGTTCTGGGCCGAGCACGGCCCGTGCTACCGCTGCCTCTACCCGGAGCCGCCGCCGCCCGGCATGGTCCCCTCCTGCGCCGAGGGCGGCGTGCTCGGTGTGCTCTGCGCGTCGATCGGCTCCATCCAGGTGAACGAGGCGATCAAGCTGCTGACCGGCATCGGTGAGCCGCTTGTCGGCCGCCTGATGGTCTACGACGCCCTGGAGATGGAATACCGCAAGATCAAGGTACGGAAGGACCCGAACTGCGCGCTCTGCGGCGACAACCCGACGGTCACCGACCTGCTGGAAGACTACGAGGACTTCTGCGGCGCGGTCTCCGAGGAGGCCCAGGAGGCGACCCTCGACGCGACGATCACCGCGTTGGAGCTCAAGGAGTGGCAGGACGCCGGCAAGGACATCTTCCTGGTCGACGTACGGGAGCCCGCCGAGTACGAGATCGTCCGCATCCCGGGCGCCACCCTCATCCCCAAGGGCGACATCATCTCCGGCGAGGCGCTGGCGAAGCTCCCGCAGGACAAGCAGATCGTGCTGCACTGCAAGTCCGGCGTCCGCTCGGCGGAGGCCCTCGCCGCGGTCAAGGCGGCCGGTTTCCGCGACGCGGTGCACGTGCAGGGCGGCGTGCTCTCCTGGATCAAGCAGATCGATCCCTCGCTTCCCGCGTACTGAACGACGACCGGGGCCGGCGGCGGGCCACTCACCCGCCCCGGCCTCGGCCGATTCCCCGAGGCGCGACGACCTTTACGCAGGTAGCGTGACCGCCGTGGTGGACATGGACGCCGCTATCGGCTTCGTCGTGGCGCACGGGGACGCGGTCGACCGCGCGCGTCTCTCCCGGCTGCGCACCGGTGCGCCGGTGCCGGACCGCGTGCTCGACGCCGCCGAGACCGGGCAGACGCCCGACGGCGGCTGGCCGGCCGTCCTGGACGGTGCCGTCGGCTCCGTCGACGCGACCTGCTTCCGCCTGGCCGAGCTGGACGACCTCGGTGCCCTCGGCCGCCCGGCGGCCCGGCACGCGCTGGACTGGCTCGCCGCCTCCCAGCTGCCCGACGGCGGCTGGGACGAGGACCCGTCGCTGGCCGACCTCGCCCCGGAGTGGGCCCGGCCCGGCGACCCGGAGGCCCGCCTCTACCTCACCGCCAACGCCGGCTTCTGGCTCAGTGTCGGCGGGCTGGACGCCCGGGCCGCCGGGCCGCTGGACCACCGCGTCGGCGGGTCGTACGCCGGGGTGGTGCAGGCCGCCGCGCAGGCGCTCGCCGCGCAGCTCGCCCCGGACGGCCGGTGGCCCTCCTTCGTGCCCGCCGGCTGGCTGAGCGCGGCCGTGCTGCACCGGCAGGAGATGTACTACGAGTCGGCGCTGATCCAGTCGGTGCTCGCCGAGCGGATCCCCCAACTGTCCCCGGCGGACGTGGCCTGGCTGGCGGGGACGCTGCGCCGGGTCGACATGGGCGAGGAGCACTGGTTGCTCGTCGCGGCCCGCGAGCGGCTCACCAGGACCCAGCGGAGCGACGGGGGCTGGGACAGCGACGACGGTCACCAGTTCGACGTGCACACCACGCTGCGGGCGATCCGGGCCTGTCAGCCGGTCACGTCAACTGGCTGATCACCAGCGGCCACCAGCCGTCCGGGGCGAAGGCGGCCGGGTCGATGCCCTCCAACACCGTCCGCAGCGTCTCGGCCCGCTCCGCCCGGCCCGCCTTGCCCTCGTCCGCCTCGACGAAGAGCGCGAACTGGTAGAGGAACTCGACGAACGTGCGGAAGCTGCTGTTGACGCCCTGGATGTCCTTCTGGTTCAGATCGAACTGGAGGATCTCACCGTTGCGCGGGTCCAGCACGTAGAGCAGGTCGGGGTTGTCGGCGACCGCGCCCACCACGATCAGCCGGATGTCGAGCGAACCGTCCTCGGTGCTCAACTGCATGGTGTCGTACAGCTCGATGTCGTCTTCGAGGAAGGCCGTGTAGACGACCGCCACGTCGAGCGGGATCTCGTCACCGGCGGGGAGCAGGTCGGGGCTGAAGCCCCCGTCCAGCCACGCCTCGCGCGGGTACGGGATGAGCTCGTCCTCGTGCCACAGGGCACGGAACCGGGGGTCAGCGGCCATGACGATCCTTCGTGGTCACAGGAGTCGGGTCGGTCAGGACGACAGGCCGGCGGTGATCAGCAGACGCCGCCAGTTGTCGGCGTACTCGCCGGCGTGCCGGCCCTTGCGCAGCCGCTGCTCGGGGGCGGCGGGACCGAGGACGATGGCCGTCAGCTCCGGGTAGCGGGGGCCGAGCACGTGTTCGTCGAAGAACGTGGCGACGTCGGGGGCGATGATGGTGAACTCGACGTCCTCGTCGGGGTGCTCGTACTGGTAGACGTAGGCGCTGGACTCCATGTAGTACACGTCCAGGTCTTCCCGGTCGAGGTAGAGCGGGTCGCCGCCGCGGATCTCGGACCGTAGGCCGGTGGGGACGCTGTCGATCTCGTAGCCGACGATCAGCGGGCTGCCCATCGGGTCGGTCGGGTCGACCTCGTCCTCCGCCCAGGCCTGCGGGGTGAGGATCTCCTTCGGCGCGTGGAACCGGAAGTTGTCGCCCTCCAGGCGCTGGAACAGGGCGTAGACCTCGGCGACGCCGGGCAGGTCGGCGATCGGTTCCAGCGGGGCCGCCCCCTCGATACGCACACCGAAGCCGTGTTCGGCCTCGACCCGGGTGAGCAGCTCCAGCTTTTCGGCGATCCGGGCGAGGACGGTGGGGTCCGCGCTGGTCATGGCAGGAACTTCACGATGATCGGGGTGCCCTCGGGGACGTCGCGCAACGCCACGGAGATATCGCTGCCGAGCTGGCGGTTGGTCCAGGCGTCCATCAGCCTGAGGTTAGCGTATTCGTCCTTTCCGTCGAGTTGCAGCTCGTGGATATGGTCCGGGTCCAGTCCCTCGCCCCGGGCCCGGATCGGCCCCCGGCCGTCGTAGAGGCGATCGACGAGTTTCTTGTTGGCCAGGTACTGGTTGGTCGTCCGGTCACCGTGCTGCTGGGTCAGCTTCTCGTTCTTCGTCAGCCGACGGATCACCCGGTCCCGGAAGACGTTGGTGCGGGTCCGGGTGCCCGGCTTGGTCCCTCGGCCCCCGCGGTGGTAGACGTTGTTGGCCGTCCGGTCCGACTTCGCCTTGCTCAGCCGGCCCTCCTGGCCGAGCCGGACCAGGTCCCTGGCCTTGCGGTCGAAGTCCTTCTTGTCGAAGTCCGGGCGGTTGCGCAGCACCAGCACGGCCGGGCCGCGGGGGGTGGTGCCGGCCGTCTTGGCGGTGCGGAACACGTCGGCGTTCTCCAGGAACGCCGAGACGATCCTGGCGCCTTTCGCCTGCGTCTGCCGGGGCGGCGAGGTGCGCTTCTTAGCCATTGAGCACCGCGTCCACCGTCATGCCGATCAGCTGGTCGATGATCAACCCGGTGATCATCTTGAAGATCGGGATCTCCAGCAGCGACGCACCGAAGGTGACCACCGCGGTCGCGATCGCCTGCGCGATCTGGATCGCCAGCAGGATGAGCTGCACGATCACCTGGATCTTCAACGCCAGCACGACGCCCGCCCCGGCCATCAGCCCGATGGCGATGATGTTCGTCGGGTCGGTGGCGTCGGCGATGTTGCGCGCGGCCGACTCCCCGTCGTTCCACTCGTCGGCGAAGGCGGTGAAGCTCTCGCCCCGGTTGGTGTCCAGCACCGTCCGCGCGGCCGACTCCAGCTGGGCGACCGACCCGTTGATCCGGTCGGCCATGCCGGTCCACTCGCCGGCGAGCTGGAACAGTGCCGTCTCGTCCGACTCCGGCCAGTCGTACCCGATCATCGAGAGCAACGACACCAGCTCACCCGGAAGCGTCAGGCCCACCGTGACTCCTTTCCCCGTGCGGCGGGCTCAGCTGCCGAGCTTGCCGAGAATTGATTGGAAGAGATCGCCGACGCCCTCCTCGACGGCCCGGTACCCGTCCGCCATCGAGTGCAGGCCGGCAGCGTAGTTGTCCAACTCGACGAGGTTGGTGCTGAGGCACTCGGTCAGCCCGTCCACGCAGGCCTGGTGGGCGACGCCGAGCAGCATCCCGATCTCGTCGCCGCCGAAGGCCTGCGCGTAGCTGCCCACCGCCGCCTGGAACGCCTCGAAGGCCTGCCCGACCTGCTCCTTGGCCTGGGCCAACTGCTCCGCTCCGCGGCGTACCGAGTCGACGTCGACATCCAGCGGGTCCATCGTCAACTCTTCCCGTGCAGTTTCCGCATGGTCTCGCCGACCGCCAGGGTGATCTCCCGCATCTGCCGCAGGCCCTCGTCCTGGAGCCGCTCCACGGTGGCGGCCATCGCGGCCAGGTCGGGCATCGGCTCCGTCCCCGCCGCCGCCTCGTCCTGCCCGTCGAGGGCCGCGTTCACCGCCCGGCGCAACTCCTCGGCGAGCTGCTCCGAGCCCTCACGCAGCACCCGGGGATCGAGGTCGACGGCGCTGACCCGCCGGTCGCTGCCGACGGTGACCCGGATCCGCCCGTCGGCCGCCTCGCCCACCGACTCGACAGGTTCCGGGGGCGCGACGGTGCGGCTGACATCCCGCAGCGCGGCACGTGCCTGCGCCAGTTGCTCCTCCAGGGCCTTCTCGCCCAGCATGTCGCCTCCCCGGACTAGCCGCGCCGAATCGACCTCAGACTAGCGACCCGGCACACAGTGGTGGGACCACGTCCACGGAGGACTGTCAGTCGCGCAGGTGCCCGTCCCCGGTGACGACGTACTTGGTGCTGGTCAGCTCGGGCAGGCCCATCGGGCCACGGGCGTGCAGCTTCTGCGTGGAGATGCCGATCTCCGCGCCGAAACCGAACTCGCCGCCGTCGGTGAAGCGGGTCGAGGCGTTCACCATCACCGCGGCCGAGTCCACCCGCGCGACGAATTCCCGGGCCGCGCTCGCCGAGTCGGTGAGGATCGCCTCGGTGTGCCCGGTGCCGTAGCGCCGGATGTGCCCGACGGCCGCGTCCAGGGACTCGACCACCGCCACCGAGATGTCGGCGGACAGGTATTCGGTGGCGAAGTCCTCCTCGGTGGCCGGGACCACGGCGGCGGAGTACGCGGCCACCTCTGGGGAGCCGTGCACGGTCACCCCGGCCTCGGCGAAAGCGGCAAGCATCGGCGGCAGGAACGCGTCGGCGACGCCGGCGTGCACCAGCAGCGACTCGGCGGTGTTGCAGGTGGACAGGCGCTGCGTCTTGGCGTTCAACGTCACCGCGACGGCCTGTGACACGTCGGCGGCGGCGTCCACGTAGACGTGGCAGTTGCCCACCCCGGTCTCGATCACCGGCACCGTCGACTCCTCGACGACGGTGCGGATCAGGGACGCGCCACCGCGGGGGATGAGCACGTCGACGAGGCCACGGGCGCGCATCAGCTCCTTGACGGAGTCGCGGGAACTGGCGTCGAGCAGTTGCACCGCGTCGGCCGGGAGCCCGGCGCCGGCGACCGCGTCGCGCAACACCGCGACGAGCGCGGCGTTGGAGTGCGCGGCCGAGGACGACCCGCGCAGCAGCGCCGCGTTGCCGGACTTCAGGCAGATCCCGGCGGCGTCCACGGTCACGTTCGGCCGCGCCTCGTAGATGATGCCGACCACCCCGAACGGCACCCGGATCTGGCGCAGCTCCAGCCCGTTGGGCAGGGTGGAACCGCGGACCACCTCGCCGACCGGGTCGGGCAGCGCGGCCATCTGGCGCAGCGCGTCGGCGATGCCGGCCACCCGACCCGCGTCGAGGGCGAGCCGGTCCAGCACGGCCGCGCTCAGCCCGGCCTCCTGGCCGGCCGCCAGGTCCGTCTCGTTCGCGGTCAGGATCTCCGGGGTACGCGCCACGAGCGCGTCGGCCATCGCCACGAGCGCGGCGTCCTTGACCGTACGGGTGGCCACGGCCAACTCCGCGGCGGCGTCCCGCGCCCGGTGCGCCTGCTCGACGACGCTCATGCCAACTCTCCTCGTTCGTGGGAAGGTTCTCTGCTCACAGCAGGACGAGGTCGTCGCGGTGGACGACCTCTCGTTCGTACGCCGGGCCCAGCGCCGCGGCGAGTTCGGACGTGGAGCGGCCGAGCAGCCCCGGCAGCTCCACCGCGTCGTAGTTGACCAACCCGCGGGCGACCGACGCGCCGGCGGTGTCCACCAGGTCCACGGGGTCGCCAGCGGTGAAGGTGCCGTCCACGGCGGTGATGCCGGCGGGTAGCAGCGACTTGCGCCGCCCGACGACGGCCGCCACCGCGCCCGGGTCGAGGTGCAGCCGCCCCCGGGGTGACGTGGCGTGGGCCAGCCAGAACAGCCGGGCCGTCGGGCGTTGCCGTTGCGGATGGAACAGGGTGCCGACCGGGTCGCCGGCCAGGGCCGACGCGGCCAGGTCGGCGGCGGTGAGCACCACCGGGATGCCGAAGCCGGTGGCGATCCGGGCGGCCTCGACCTTCGTCACCATGCCGCCGGTGCCGACGCCGGAGCGGCCGGCCCCGCCGATGGTGATCCCGGCGAGGTCCGCGTCGTCACGCACCTCCGCGATCCGGGTCGAGTGCGGCTTGGTGGGGTCGCCGGTCCAGAGCGCGTCCACGTCGGAGAGGAGCACCAGCAGGTCGGCGTGCACCAGAGCGGCGACCAGGGCGGCCAGCCGGTCGTTGTCACCGAACCGGATCTCCTGGGTGGCGACCGTGTCGTTCTCGTTGACGATCGGCACCGCCCCCAGGTCGAGCAGCTTGCGCAGCGTCCGGTACGCGTTGCGGTAGTGCGCCCGTCGGGTCACGTCGTCGACGGTGAGCAGCACCTGCCCGACGGTGCGGCCGTGCCGGGCGAAGCTGGTCGCGTACCTGCCGATCAGGAGGCCCTGCCCGACGCTGGCGGCGGCCTGCTGGGTGGCCAGGTCGCGCGGGCGTCGGGGCAGCCCGAGCGGGGCGAGGCCGGCGGCGATCGCGCCGGAGGAGACAAGCACGACCTCGCGTCCCTCGCTGGTCAGCCGACCGAGGGTGTCGACGAGCGTGTCGACGCGCTCGTCGGCCAGCCCGCCGGTCGCGGTGGTCAACGAGGAAGATCCGATCTTGACGACGACCCGCCGGGCTGCCGTGACTGCGTCGCGCACCCGACCATTCTGCGTGGTCACGGCCGCTGCGCCCGGCGGCCTTCCCATATGGTGGCGGATTGTGACTCCTGACGAGTACGTCGAGGCGGTGCTCGACCTGGTCGAGCGGATCCCGGCGGGCCGGGTGATGTCGTACGGCGCGGTCGCCGATGCGCTCGCCGAGCGTTCGGGTCGTGCCTCCGCGCGGCTGGTGGGCAGCATCATGGCCCGACACGGCGGCTCGGTGCCGTGGCATCGGGTGGTGACGTCGGGTGGCCGGCTGCCACCCGGCCACGAACGGGAGGCGCGGTCCCGACTGCGCGCCGAGGGTGCGCCGCTGCGCGGCGAGGGCGTGGACATGTCGGCGGCGCGATGGTCGCCGGAGGAGAGGCCGTGACCACCGGCCCGTGGTGTGCGGGACGGGTGCCCCCCGGGCCGGGGGGCACCTCGGGGTTGTTCAGAGCGGGATGGGGGACCGCACCACGTTGTCGTCTGGCTTGAGGTCGGGCCACCAGCGGCCCTGGGCGTCGCCGTGCACGACGGAGAAACTCACGGTGCGGGCGTCGGCACCCGGCTGGGCAGGTACCCGTTGGACGAACGTGTAGCGGCGCGACTCACCAGCCGGTACGCCCGGTAGCAGGCACCCCGGTCTGGTCGTGTCCCACAGCTTTCCCGGCTCGCATCGGGCCCATTCGCCGCCCGCCCGTTCGCCGTGTTCGATGTTCTGGAACGACACCCGCGGCGCGTCGACCGGGCCGGCGTTGGTGACCGTGAAGACCGTGGTGAGTTCACGCAGGGCGTCCGTACCGGGGACCTCGACCAGCTCGTGGGTCATGCTCATCTTCAGGTTGGTGAGCCGGGGATCCGGGCCGAATGTCGTGGGGCCGTCGGTCTGCTCGAACCACTCCCCGTCCCACCGGTACGTCCGCACCTGTTCCCGCCGGAGATACGTGGGGACCTCGCAACACGGCACGATGTCGGCCACCGTCACCCGCACCGAGCCGGTCGAGGTGATCTCCGCCGCGAGGACGTCCTTGAACTCGTCGTCGGTCCGGACCACCCGGCCCACCGTCACGATCCGGTCGTCGGCGTTCCGCTCGAAGGCCACCACCTGCTTCGCCGACGCTTCGCCGTACCGACAGGCGACGATGGCGATGGTCTCGTCGGCTCCGTCGCCATCGACGTCGCCGTACTCGAACTCGTCGTCGGCCAGCTCCGACACGTAGGTCTTCTTCGTGTTGGTCTTCAGCCGGACGTTCGAGGTGGTGCAGCCGCCCTCCGCCATGCCCGCCGGCCAGTTCGGCAGATCCACAGGTGTGGCGAGCAGTTGCGCCCGACTTATTCGCCCGTCCGGGCCGGTCGGGGCGGTGCCGGAGGGTGTCGGCGTCTGCGTCGGCGACCCGGTCGGCGTGGGCGTCGGCGGGGCCGGCGTGGACGGGGCCGGCGGTGGGACGGACTCCACCGGCACCGGCGGAGTCCGGTCGGCGTGCAGCGCGGCGTTGATGACGACGGGGGTCACCCCCAGGACGACCGCCACCGCGGCGGCGGCCACCGTCATCCGTCGACGTCGGCGCAAGAGCTGCCGGGCCTTGTCGGGACCGGGACCGGCCACCTGGCTGATCACGTCATTGCGGTACGCGCCGAGCCGCTCGCGCAGCAGTGGGTCGAGGTCAGACATCGCGTACCCCCTCGGTGTTCTCGTCGAGCAGCGCGGCCAGGGCGGTCCGTCCGCGGTGCAACCACGACTTGACGGTGCCCTCGGCCACCCCCTCCTGCGCGGCGATCTGGCTGACCGACAGGTCGGCCAGGTAGTGCAGGATGACCGCGCGGCGATGGTTGGGCGGCAGTTGCGCCAGCGCCGCGTCGATGGCGACCCGGTCGGGTGTCGGCCCGGCCACCTCGGCCTCGGTGCGCCGTTGTCGCAGCAGGTAGTCGCGGGCGGTACGAAGGCGTCGCCAGCGGCTGTGTGCCAGGTTCCAGGCGACCTTGCGGACCCAGGCCACCGGGTCGTCGTAGCGGACCAGGCGGTCCCAGCGGGCCAGCGCTCGGTAGAACGCCTCCTGGGCCAGGTCCTGGGCGTGGCCCAGATCCCCCGTGTACGCGCAGAGCTGGGCGGTCACGCTTCCGAAGTGCGCGTGGTAGAAGTCGTCGAAGGTGATCGTCTCGACCGCCGAACCGGCCGTCCGTACCGCCGGTGGCTCGTTGGCGCGGGCTCCCATCGTTGACGTCACTGTCCCTCCCCCGTGACCGCCAGGCTGATCTGCCCTCGGCGGTGGTAACACTCCAAGACTGCGGACGCGGTTGCGGCCTTCACTGCCGGCAACCTGACTTGTTTGATGCCCGCCACGGGTGGCGGGTTCACGCCCGCGTTGATGCCCGCCACGGGTGGCGGGTTCACGCCCGCAGAAGGGGGATGTGAGCTGCACCGCAACGTGAGTAATATTCGGCCCCATGAAACCGCCGCCGGGCGCCGGCTCGCTGCCTCGACGGGTGCACGCCGGCTATGCGCTCGGTTCCCTGGCCACCGGCGCGTTCGGTACCGTGCCCGGTCTGCTGCTGCTGCCCTACCTCACCGACACGCTGGGCGTGGCCGCCGGCCTGGCCGCCCTGCTGGTGCTGCTGCCGAAGGCATGGGACGTGCTCGTCAACCCGGTCGCCGGGCGGATCTCCGACCGCACCCGATCGCGCTGGGGCGCCCGCCGGCCGTACCTGCTCGTCGGCGGTCTCGCGCTCGCCGTCCTGTTCGCGTCGATCTTCGCCGCGCCGTTCGGTAACGGCTCGGTCGCGTACGTGGCGTTCGCCTTCCTCGCCACCGCCACCGCGTTCGCCTTCTTCCAGGTGCCGTACGTGGCGATGCCGGCGGAGCTGACCGACGACTACGCCGAGCGCACCCGGATGATGACCTGGCGGATCGCGGTGCTGGCGCTGGCCATCCTGGTCTCCGGCGCGGTCGCGCCGCTCGTGGTGAGCGCCGGTGGGGGCGGCGTGGCCGGGCACCGGTGGATGGGCCTGTTCGTGGCGGCGCTGATCGCCCTCGGTGCCCTCGGCGCGTTCCTCGGCACCCGGTCCGCGCCGACCGGCGCGGTGGGCGGCAGCGAGCCCACGCTGCGCGCCCAACTCGCCGTGGCCGGCGCCAACCGCCCGTTCCGGGCGCTGCTGATCTGCTTCGTGGTGCAGTCCGCCGGGGTGGCGACGATCCTGGCCGGGGTCAACTACTTCGCGGCGCAGATCCTGCGCGACGAGCAGAGCGGGCCGACCCTGCTCTTCGTCTGCTTCGTCGGACCGGCGCTGCTGGTGATGCCACTCTGGACCCGGGTCGGTGCCCGGCTCGGCAAGCGGACCGCGCTCGTCGTCGGCTCGCTGATCCTCGCCGTCGGGGCACTCGCCCTGGTCGCCGCGCCGGTGCTGCCGCCGGTCGCGGTCTACCTGGTGGTCGCGCTCATCGGCGTGGGGTACGCCGGGCAACAGGTCTTCGCGTTGGCGATGCTGCCGGACTGCATCGCGTACGACACGGCGCGCACTTCTCGACGGCAGGCGGGTGTCTTCACCGGCCTGTGGACCGCCGGGGAGACCCTCGGCCTGGCGCTCGGCCCGGGCATCTACGGACTGGTGCTCCAGCTCGCCGGCTACGTGTCCTCGGACACCGGCTCGGCAGCCGCCCAGTCCGACACGGCGAGACTAGGCGTCCTCCTCGGCTTCACGCTGATCCCGGCCCTGCTGATCGCCCCACCAGTCCTCCTCCTGCGCCACTACACCCTGACCCCCGCCGCCCTGGCCGCCGCCACCCGCGCCGAACGGGTCGATCATGGAGTTGTGGTGGGGGACGAAAGCCGTTGACAGTCACGAGAAGGGCACCATAACTCCATGATCGACGAGAGCAGGGTCTTGCCTCCCGGGGTTGCCGCGGACGTGGCGCTCACCGAGGTGCGCCAGTTGCGCGCCGGGGACCGGCCGACCCACGGGGGGAGGCTGTTCGCGTACGTCTACGACCCGGCGGTGCCCGGGCTGGACGAGTTGGCTGCCGCCGCGCACCGGGAGAGCGCGCACGTCAACGGACTGGACCCGACCGCCTTCCCCTCGCTGCTGGCCATGGAGAACGCGCTTGTCGGCGCCGCCGGCCGGGTTCTCGGCGCCGGCCCGGGCACGACCGCCCCGGACGTCGTCGGCAGCGTCACCAGCGGCGGCACCGAGTCGCTGATCCTCGCCGTCAAGACGGCCCGGGACGCGCACCCGGAGATCGCGGCGCCCCGGATCGTGGTGCCGTCGACCGCGCACGCCGCGTTCGCCAAGGCGGCGCACTACCTGCGGGTGGCGCTTGACGTCGTGCCGGTGTCCCCGGACACGCTGCGCCCCGACCCGGCCGCGATGGCCGCCGCGATCCGCCCGGAGACGGTGCTCGTCGCCTGCTCCGCGCCGTCGTACGCGCACGGCGTGGTGGACCCGGTCGCCGAGATCGCCGCCGTGGCGGCCGCCGCCGGGGTGCGCTGCCACGTGGACGCCTGCTTCGGTGGCTGGACCCTGCCCTACCTGCGCCGCCTCGGCGAGCCGGTGCCGGCGTTCGACTTCGCGGTCGGAGGGGTCACCTCCATCTCGGTGGACCTGCACAAGTACGCGTACGCGCCCAAGGGGGTGTCGGTGCTGCTGCACCGCGAGGCCCGGCTGCGTGCCCCGCAGTACTTCGCGTACGCGGACTGGCCCGGCTACACCATGATCAATCCGGTGATCGCGTCCACCCGTTCGGGCGGGCCGATCGCCGCCGCGTACGCGACTCTGCGGCACCTCGGCGACGACGGCTACCTGCGGCTGGCCGAAGTCACCCGGGACGCGGTCGCCGGCCTGGCCGACGCGGTCCGCGCCGTCGACGGGCTGCGGTTGCTGGCCGAGCCCGAGTCCACTGTTGTCTGTTTCACCGCCGCCGAGGGCGGCCCCGACCTGTTCGTGCTCGTGGACGAGCTGACCGCGCGCGGCTGGCACACCCAACCCCAACTGTCGTACGCGGGACTGCCGGCGAGCGTGCACCTCACGGTGACCGCCTCGGTCGCGCCCCGGGTCGGCGACTTCGGCCCGGACCTGGTCGACGCGGTGGACGCCGCTCGGGCGGCCGGTCCGGTCCATCTGCCCGCGGAGTTGACGGCGCTGGCCGGTTCCCTCACCCCGGACGCGCTGACCCCGGAGCTGGTCGCGGGGCTGGCCGCCGGGCTGGGCCTGGGCGGTGAGCCGGACGGTTCCCCGCTGCCGGGGCGGATGGCGGTCGTGAACACCCTGCTGGACGCCGCGCCGCCGGCGCTGCGGGAGCGGCTGCTCGTCGAGTTCGTCGGGCTGCTGCAACGTCCCACCTGGTGACACCGCGCGGTCCGGTCCGCGCGTCGGACGACGGCGGACCGGACCGGACCGGCTCAACGGTAGGTGATCTCGACTGTGTTGTCCGGGTCGTAGACCTCCTCCACGACGTCGAAGTCCGCGTCCACCGGCCGCGCGTCCACGTCGGCCTTGCCCGTACCGACAGTGGTGCCCGCCGCGACCCGGAAGCCCAGCGTCAGCAGAACCTCCTTGCCGGCGCCGAGCCCGTCGAGGTCGCAGGCCACCGGCTCCCGGGTCGTCTCCGGGTCGTTGCGGCAGGCCGTCCAGCCACCGCCGTCCGGGCGTACCGCCGCCGGCAGGCCGAGCCGCAGGGCCACGTGGGCGGCCAGTCCGGTCTTGTTGCGGACGCGCACGGTCACCGTGCCGACCCGGGAGCCGTCCGGCGCGTCGGCCAGCACCAGGTTCGTGGCGGTGACGGCAAGGTTGACGTCGTGCCGGTTCGGGCCGAAGCTCGTCGGCCCGGAGACCTGGGCGAAGGCGTCGCCCTTCCAGCGGTAGCCCCGCCACTGCCGTTGTGACCACTCGGCGGGCCAACCGCCGCCGGGCGCGATGTCACCGACCTCTACGCGGACCGTGCCGTCACTCACCACGTCGAGCGCGATCAACCACTGCGGCTTGTCGATGGTGGTCGCGACCACCCGGTCCAGCGTGACCACCTTCCCACCCTCGTCCCGGTCGAAGGCGACCACCTGCGTCGGCCCCCCGGTGCCGAACACGCACTGCACGAGCGCCACGGTCTCCACCGCGCCGTCCCCGTCGACGTCGCCGTGGTCGAGCGCCGCGAGCCAGTTGACGCCCTCCCGGTTGTCGCCGCTGAGCCGCGTCTGCGACGTCGGGCAGTCCGATCCGGCCGGCCACGCCGGCAGGGTCACCGATGCGCCGAGCAACTGTGCCCGGCTGATCCGGCCGTCGGGTACGGCGGAGGCGGGACCGCCAGGTGTCGCGGACGGGCTGGGAGTCGGGGTGGCCGAGCCGCCCGGCGTGGGCGACACCGAGATGCTGGGCGTCGGCTCGACCGGATCCGGCCGGTGGTCCGGCCCGTTCATCGCCGCGTACCCGAGGGCCGACCCGCCGAACAGCGCGAGCGCCGTGGTGGCGGTGGTCGCCAGCCGACGCCGGCCGCGGCCTCGTACCGTCCGCCGGACGGCGGCCGGGCCGGGCACCTCGACCTCTTCCAGGAGGGTACGGCGGTAGCGGGTGAACTCTTCGGCCAGGCCGACGGCCTCCTGCTCAGACATCCCGCACCTCCTCGTTCGTGTCGCGTAGCTGGGTGGCGAGCGCGGCCCGGCCCCGGTGCAGCCAGGACTTGACAGTCCCCTCGGCGACCCGTTCCTGGGCGGCGATCTCCGCGACCGTCAGGTCGGCGAGGTAGTGCAGCACGACCGCCCGCCGCTGGTTCGGCGGCAACGTCGACAACGCGGCGTGCAGGGCCACCCGGTCGGGACTGGGCTCCGGGACGTGCGTCTCCCGCTGCCGCAGCAGCCACCTCTGGGCGGTCCGCAGCCGCCGCCAGCGGTTGTGGCCGAGGTTCCAGGCGACCCGGCGGACCCAGGCCACCGGGTCCTCGTATCCGGCGATCCGGTCCCAACGGGCGTACGCCCGGCAGAACGCCTCCTGGACCAGGTCCTGCGCCTGCCCGAGGTCACCGGTGTACGCGGTCAACTGCACCACGAGTCCCCGGAAATGGGCGTGGTAGAAGTCGTCGAAGACCAGTTCGGCGGCCTCCGGCGCGGAGTTGCCCGGCGGGTCGGGTGGACGTCCGCCCACCCGTACTCCTCTTGTCACAAGCACTCGTCCTCCCCGTGGTGGCCGCGGGCGGCGTGGGTCGCCAGCACCCGTCACACACCTGGGCGCGTCGGCAGGTTGCGGGTGAGCCGTTCGACGTTCCTGTCCGGTCCGGGACAGCGCACCGGATGGCACAGATCGGTCAATCGAACATCAGTCATCAATATTAATATGTATAACTATATGTAGGTTTCATCGCATTCGCCGGTTCCGTACGGTCAAGTCATCAAGCACCACCGAGACGGGGAGAGAAAATGACGATGCGTCAGATCCTGATCAGCGGAGTGACAGCGGTGGCCGGGCTCGCCTTGGGCCTGGGAGGCGCGGCGGCAGCCGTCACGGCGATCGGCCCCGGCCCCGGTGCGCCGGGCGAGATCGGCCCCGGCCCCGGTGCTCCCGGTGAGATCGGCCCCGGCCCGGGCGTGTCCCTCGCCATCGGCCCCGGCCCGGGTGCTCCCGGGAAGATCGGTCCCGGCCCGGGCGTGATCCTTGCCATCGGTCCCGGCCCGGGTGCTCCTGGGAAGATCGGTCCCGGCCCGGGCGTGATCCTTGCCATCGGTCCCGGCCCGGGTGCTCCTGGGAAGATCGGTCCTGGTCCGGGCGTGATCCTTGCTATCGGTCCCGGCCCGGGCACTCCTGGGAAGATCGGTCCCGGCCCGGGCGTCGCGGAGTTGACCGCCGGCGCCACGGTGACGGCCTGAGCGGTGCGTAACGGGCCCGGCCAGCACCGCTGGCCGGGCCCGACCGGCACCTCGATCCTTGTCTGGCGTGAGCTTTCACGATGATCCTCCCGCGACCCTCTTCGTCGGGTGACGCGCGTAGCCCGGAGAAGCCACGAACGAGGCTCGGAGCTGCTGTGGTTGACTGTCCCGTGGGGGACGGAAGGGGGCGGTCGTGCAGCTACCGGCAGTGGTGGGTGAGCCGATCCGGTTCGTGCTGAACTGGGGCCGCCGCTACTCGCTCTGGGTGTTCAACTTCGGGTTGGCCTGCTGCGCGATCGAGTTCATCGCCACCAGCATGGGTCGGCACGACTTCATCCGGCTCGGCGTGATTCCGTTCGCCCACGGTCCCCGCCAGGCCGACCTGATGGTGGTGTCCGGCACGGTGACCGACAAGATGGCTCCGGCGATCAAGCGGCTCTACGACCAGATGCCCGAACCGAAGTACGTCATCTCGTTCGGCGCCTGCTCCAACTGCGGCGGCCCCTACTGGGACTCGTACTCGGTGACCAAGGGTGTCGACCAGCTCATCCCGGTCGACGTCTACGTGCCCGGCTGCCCACCCCGGCCGGAGGCGCTGCTGCACGGCATCCTGCGCCTCCAGGAGAAGATCGCCGCCGAGCAGTCCGGCATCGGCGGTGTGCCGCAACGGGATCTGCTGGCCGCCCCGCTGGACGCGCCGCCCCGCGAAGCCGCCGCCCCGCGCTCCGTCGACTCGCTCACCGCCGCGCCGGTACGCCCACCCGCGACGAACTGACGACGGCCGAGCCGCCGCCCGGACTTCTCCGAGCGGCGGCCCGAGTGGCCGGTCAGCCGTTGGCCGCGACCGCCAGGGTGGTCCGGACGACGTTGTCGCTCGGGTCGGCGTCGGGAGTGGTCGGGTACCAGTTGGTCGCCACCTCGATGTCGATCAGTTCGCTGGCATCGGCCGGATCGGTCGGCGGGCTGACGACAAGCGCGAAGCTGTACTCCTCGCCGGGCATCAACCGCAGCTCCGGCACCGGCACCAGCGCGCCGCCGCCGTTCACCGGACCGCTCGTCGGGTCGGTGTGCCAGAACACGGATCCGGCGGGCAGGGAACTGACCCGCACCGAGAAGCTGACGTGCGGCGCGTCGCCGTCATAGCGGATCGTCACCGGCACCCGTAGGTTGCCCTCACCGTCCGGGAGGACCGTCACCGGGCCGTCCAGCCTGATCGAGGCGTCCGGCTGCGCGTCCTGGACGTACGGGCGGGGACGGGTCAGCGACCCGTTGGTGGACCGGAACAGCGCGCTGAGCGGGGTACGCGCCACCAGACCGTCGATGCTGGAGTAGACCTCGACCCAGCCCCCCTTCATGATCATCGGGTAGGTCCGGGGGTTTGTCAGCACGTGGAAGTCGAGCACGTTGCGGCTGCTCTCGCCCGGGGCCAGGTCGGCCCAGTTGTCCGTCAGGGAGCAGTTGGCCACCCGGCGGTTGTCCTCCACCCGCATGTCGAACATGTCGCACGCGGTGCCGTCGAACTGGAAGGCGCCCGGCACCGGCTCACGCAGCTTGTAGTAGAAGTAGTCGCTCTCGCTGCCGGTGTTGGTGACGGTCAGCGCGACGCTGCCCCGGTAGCCCCGCTCGGTCGGGCTCAGGATCAGCTTGCCCACCGACAGCGTGCGACCGTCGCGGTCCGCCGGCGCGGCCACCGCCGGGCCGGTGGTGGCGACGGTCGCGGTCAGGCCGAGCAGTACGGCGGTGAGCAGGGTCCCCGTTTTTCTGAACATGGATGGCTGGTCCTCCCGTGATGGTGGCCGGTGCGGATCGCATCGACTGCTTTGTTAGACACCGGCGAACCCAGGGAATGGTTGCCGTCGCACGACAATCAATTTGGTGTCGTCAAGCATCGGTGCCGGGATACGTGCGGGTGGCCGGGCCGGACTAGCCTGCGCATCATGAGCAGCTCAGTGGATCAGCGGTCCGCCCACATCGTCGACGTGCTCACCGACGAGTTCGGCGAGTCCATGGCGATCGACCCGGCCGCCTTCCGCCGCAAGTTCCGGAAGATGGCCGCCTCCCCGTTCGCCTTCTACCGGGGCAGCGCGGCGCTGTTCTACGCCGACCAGCGCGGTGACTTCGCCGACGACCGGTTCCT
This sequence comes from Micromonospora sp. DT231, assembly GCF_049847025.1. NCBI lineage: Bacteria > Bacillati > Actinomycetota > Actinomycetes > Micromonosporales > Micromonosporaceae > Micromonospora > Micromonospora sp. DT231. The sequence continues at coordinate 202,004 of NZ_JBNCNO010000013.1, forward strand.
CGACGAGCGGACCAGCCGGGTGTGGATTCACGGCGACCTGCACGCGGAGAACTTCGGCACCTACATGAACGCCTCCGGGCAACTCGTGTTCAACGTCAACGACTTCGACGAGGCGTACGTCGGGCCGTTCACCTGGGACCTGCGTCGGCTCGCGGCCAGCGTGGCGCTGCTCGGCTACGGCAAGGCGCTCTCCGACACGGCGATCGGTGATCTGGTCGCCGGCTTCGCCCGGTCGTACCTGGCCGAGCTGCGGGCGATCGCCGCCGGCGGCGACGACGCGATCGGCTCGATCACGCTGGAGAACGCCGACGGTGTGCTGCGCCGGGTGCTCCAGCAGGCCCGGCTCAACACCCGCGTGGACCTGCTCGCCGCGCAGACCACCATCGACAACTACGAGCGGCGGTTCTCCATCGGGGACGGGGTCTTCGAGGTCGACGACGCCACCCGCGACCGGGTGCGCGCCGCCTTCCAGGACTACCTGGGCACCCTGCCGACCGCCTCGACGCAGCTCCGGCCGGTCGCGGCGCGGATCAAGGACGTGGTGCTGCGCAAGGGGGTGGGCATCGGTTCGGCCGGGCTGCCGTCGTACAACCTGCTGCTGGAGGGGCACACCCAGGCCCTGGAGAACGACGTCGTCATCTACATGAAGCAGGCGCAGGTGCCGGCCGTGGCGCGGTACGTCACCGACAAGTCGGTCCGCGACTACTTCCAGCACCAGGGGCACCGGACCGCCGAGTCGCAGCGGGCGTTGCAGGCGCACGCCGACCCGTGGCTGGGCTTCACCGAGCTGGACGGGGCCGGTCAGCTCGTCGCCGAGGTCTCCCCGTACGCCGCCGACCTGGACTGGTCGGACGTGAACGAGCCGGAGGAGCTGACCGGGGTGCTCGTCGACCTGGGCCGGGCGGTGGCCCGGATGCACTCGGTCGCCGACGACGAGTCCAGTCACGACCTGGTGGACTACTCCACGGAGGAGGCGATCGTGGCCGCGGTGGACGCCGACGAGCAGGGCTTCGTCGCCCACCTGGTCGATTTCGCGCACGCGTACGGGGTGCGCGCCCGGCAGGACCACCAGCTCTTCGTCGACCTGTTCCGCAACGGCCGGCTACCGGGCATCTGAGCGGGCGGGGCGGCACTCAGGAGGCGAACTCCAACACCACCTTGATGTCGTCCGGCCCGGCGGTGTACGCGTCGGCGTACCTGTTGGCCGGCACCCGACGGGTGATCAGCGACTCCAACCACACCTGGTCGGCGCGGGCCAGCGCCTGCGCCGCCATGTTCCAGTGCCGCCGGTTGGCGTTCACCGAGCCGAAGACCACGTTGTTCTCCAGCACCAACGCCCGGTTGAGCGCACCGGCGTCGAAGTCGATGCTCCGACCGCCGCTGGACACCCCGGCCAGGCAGACGATGCCGGTCGGGCCCGCCTTGCACATGACGTCGAGGACCACCGTGGGCGCGCCGGTGCACTCGATCACCACGTCCGGTTCGAAGGGCAGGTCGTTGACCGGCACCGTGTGGTAGGTGGCCCCGAGCCCGGCGACCAGCTCCGGCTTCGGCCCGTCGGTGGCCCGGTCCAACACGTGCACGGAGAGCCCGCGCTGGGTGCCGAGCAGGGCGGCCAGCAGCCCGATCGGCCCGGCCCCGGTCACCAGCACGGTCTGCGGCTGCCACTCGGCCCGGTGCCCGATCCGCTCGATGTGGTCCCAGGCCTTCGCCACCACGCTCGTCGGCTCCAACAGCACGCCGACCTGGGCCAGCGCCGGGTCGAGCCCGACCGCGAAGCGGGGTTCGATCCTCCACCGGTCGCGGGCGAACCCGGGTAGCGCCTTGATGCCGTGTTCGGTGTACAGGCCGTTGCGGCACATGTCCCACTCGCCGACCGCGCAGTTGGGGCAGGGGACCGGGTCGGGATGCCGAACGATCCCGGCCACCAGGTCACCCGGTTGCAGCGTGCCGCTGGAGTCCTCGATCACCCGGCCCAGCGACTCGTGCCCGATGACCAGGCGGTCCGCGCCCGGCGGCGCCTCGCCGTACTGACCGGCGATGATCTCGTGGTCCGTGCCGCAGATCCCCACCGCCAGTGCCTCGACCAGCACCGAGCCCTCCTCGGCAGCCGGCTCCGGCTGATCCTCGACGAGGCTCAGCGAGTTGGCGACTCCGGGTCTCACAGTCACAGCGCGCACGTGCTCATCTTTCCCCGCCGACGGCTGCGCCGCTCGCAAAGCCGGCAGATCACCGGGCCTCGGCGGCGGCCAGGCGCGCACCCGGCCGGCACTAGGATCAGCCACATGACTCCCGAAGCCCTCGGCGCTCGGCTGGTCGCGCTGCTCGCGCCGGTTGCGGCGACCCCGTCGGTCTCCGGCGGGCAACGGTTCGCCCGCGCCACCGTGGACGTCCCGCCGGAGAGCTGGCTGACCGCTGTTCGGGCCGCCCGCGACGACGAGGCGTTGGCCTGCGACTTCTTCGACTGGCTCTCCGCCGTTGACGAGTTGACCGACGGCTTCGACGTGGTGGCGCACCTCTGGTCGACGCGGCTGCGCCACGGTGTGCTGCTGCGGACCCGGCTGCCGCGCGACGCGGCCACGGTCGCCTCGGTGGTCCACGTCTACCCGGGTGCCGCCTGGCACGAGCGGGAGACACACGAGATGTTCGGCATCGGCTTCGCCGGCCACGGTGACCTGCTGCCACTGCTGCTGCCGCCGGAGTTCGAGGGGCACCCACTCCGGAAGGAGTTCGTGCTCGCCTCCCGGGTCGCGAAGCCCTGGCCGGGCGCGAAGGAACCGGGCGAGTCCGAGGCCGGCGGTGGACGCCGGCCGATCCGCCCGCCGGGCGTACCCGCTCCGGGCGAGTGGGGGACCACACCCACCCCGGCCGGCGCCGGTGGCGTGGGGGAGGGCCCGCGTGGCGGCACCCCGGCCCGCCCGGCCGGTGAGCGTCCGGCGCGGCCCGCTCCGGGGACCCGTCCGACGCGTACCCCCAGGTCCGCCGCGGGCGACAGCGACCCGGCCGCATCCACGCGGCCCGCGCCCGCCGACGGCCCGGCCGCGCCCGCGACGCCCGCGCCCGGTGGCGGGCCGGGCTCGGCCGACCAGCCGGGGTCGGGTCCGGTCGCGGACCCGGCGGCCCGCGACGGCCGCACCGACGACGACGGGGGTACGACCTGATGCCGCTCTGGGTGGAGCTGGTGCTGCGGGTGGGTGGCGTGCTCGTCGCGTTCCTCACCCTGCCGTTGCTCGTCGGCCAGGCCGAGCACAAGGTGATGGCGCACATGCAGGGCCGGCTCGGCCCGATGTACGCGGGTGGCTTCCACGGCTGGGCCCAGTTGGTCGCGGACGGGGTCAAGTTCGTGCAGAAGGAGGACGTGACCCCGCGCGAGGCCGATCGGGCGGTGTTCCGGCTGGCCCCGGCGGTGGCGCTGGTCCCCTACCTGCTGGTGCTGCTGGTCATCCCGCTCGGCCCGAACGACCTGGTCGGGCAACCGTTGGACATCGGCCTGTTCTTCGTGCTGGCCGTGGTCGGTGTCGGTGTGGTGGCGGTGCTCATGTCGGCGTGGGCGTCGGCAAACAAGTACAGCCTGCTCGGTGGGCTGCGCGGGGCCGCCCAGTTGCTCGGTTACGAGCTGCCGCTGGTGCTGGCCGCCGCCTCGGTGGCGATGGCGGCGGGGACGCTCAGCCTCTCCGGCATCGTCGAGGCGTGGCAGCCGTGGTGGTTGCTCTGGCAGGCGCCCGCGATGATCGTCTTCTTCGTCGCCGGGCTGGCCGAGATCCGCCGGCCGCCGTTCGACATGCCGGTGGCGGACTCGGAGCTGGTCTTCGGCTACATGACCGAATACACGGGTCTGCGCTTCGCGTTCTTCCTGCTCGCCGAGTACGTCGGCATCGTGGTCATCGCCGCGCTGACCACCGTGCTGTTCCTCGGTGGCTGGCAGGGGCCGTTCGCCGACGATCAGCTGGGCTGGCTCTGGACGCTGCTCAAGATCTTCGCGGTGTCCTTCGTGATCATTTGGCTGCGGGTGTCCTACCCCCGGCTCCGTGAGGACCAGCTCCAGCGCCTGTGCTGGCTGGTGCTGGTACCGGCATCCCTCGCACAACTGGTCCTCACGGCCGCAGTCCGCGTAGCCCTGTAAACAACCCGCCCCACCCCCGCCCTCACTCCCTGCCCACCCTCCCTGCCCTCACTCCCGCCTCACTCCCGCCTCCCTCCCGCCTCACTCCCGCGTCGATCTTGCACTTTCTGCTCCGACGAAAGTTGCCAAATGGGGCATCTCGACGACAGAAAGTGCAAGATCGGCGCGGACGAGGGGCCGGGATGCTCTGGTTAGCGCAGCGGGGTGTGGGCCGGGTCTACCGGCTCGGTCGGGGGTGGGGGCGGGGTGCCGTCGCCGAAGGGGCGACCGCCCAGGGCCTCCCGACCGTGCGGGGTGACCCAGTTGGACAGGTCCGGGCCGAGCGGCACGATCCCCGTCGGGTTGATGTCGCGGTGCACCTCGTAGTAGTGCCGCTTGATGTGGTCGAAGTCGATGGTGTCGCCGAAGCCGGGGGACTGGAACAGGTCCCGGGCGTACGCCCACAGCACCGGCATCTCGCTGAGCTTCTGCCGGTTGCACTTGAAGTGGCCGTGATAGACCGGGTCGAAGCGGACCAGCGTCGTGAACAGCCGCACGTCGGCCTCGGTGATGGTGTCGCCGACCAGGAATCGCTGGTCGGTCAGCCGCTCGGTCAACCAGTCCAGCCGGTCGAAGAGCCGGTGGTACGCCTTGTCGTACGCCTCCTGGTTGCCGGCGAACCCGCACCGGTAGACGCCGTTGTTGACGTCCCGGAAGACCACGTCGTTGACCTCGTCGATCTGCGCCCGCAGGTGCTCGGGATAGAGCTGCGGGGCGCCCTGACGGTGGTACGCCCGCCACTGGGTGGAGAGGTCGAGGCTCATCTGCGCGTAGTCGTTCGTCACGACCTGCCCGGTCGGCTCGTCGACGATCGCCGGGACGGTGATGCCGCGTTCGTAGCCGGGGAAGCGTTTGAAGTACGCCTCCTGGATGCGTTCGATGCCGAGCACCGGGTCCCGGCCACCCGGATCGAGGTCGAAGGTCCAGCTCCGGGCGTCGTGGGTCGGGCCGGCCACCGCCATCGAGATGGAGTCCTCGAGGCCGAGCAGCCGACGCACGATGATCAGACGGTTGGCCCACGGGCAGGCCCGGCTGACCGCCAGTCGGTACCGGCCCGGCTCCACCGGGTATCCGTCGCGCCCGTCCTCGGTGATCCGGGTGGCGATGTACCGCTGGTCGCGGGTGAACTCGCCACCCGGCTCGACGTACTTTCCGCCTGTGTCCTCGCCCACGTCATCCTCCGGTCCGTTGCCCGCCTCCGTCCCATCCTCGCTGATCTTCGGCCCGGCCGTGGGGTGCGGCGCAACCTGGCCCGTCTCGGGGCCGGACGGCCCGGTTACCCTGCCGGCATGACGGATGTGCAGGCGGCGGCCCGGCGGTTCATCACCGACGTGTGGAACGCGCGCCGGGAGGAGTCCGCGTACGAGTTGGTCGCCGAGGAGTGCCCGGGGCTGGGCGGCACCGGGCCGGAGGCGACGCTGGCCTGGCACCGGGAGCGGCGGGCGGCCTTCCCGGACCTGCGCTACAAGATCGTGGACGTGGTGGCGGCCGGCGAGCGGGTGGCCGTGCACTGGCGGGCCGCCGGCACGCACGCCGGGCAGTTCGGGCCGGTACCGCCGACCGGGCAGGTGGTCAGCTACTCCGGGGCGACGTTCCTGCGCTTCGACCCGACGGGCCGGATCGTCGAGGTGTGGGGCTGCACCGAGTTGTTCCAGTTGCTGCAACAGCTCGGCGTCGAGATGCTCCCGCCGGCCGTCAGCGGGCCCGGGGCGTAATCCGGCTGATCGGCAGATTGATCGGAAACGGCTCGCCGGTGTCGACGAACTTCGTCCACCGCCCGGTCTCCGTGTAGACCTCGTTCACCGCGTCGATCCGGTGGGTCACGACCTCCAACGCGCCTTCGGTCTCGATTCGCCAGTAGTACGGGATGCCGGCCTGGGCGTACAGCGCCGGCTTCAACACCCGGTCGAGCGTCTCGGTGCCCTCTCCGACGACCTCGACGGCGAGCACGACGTCCCGCGGGGTGTACCAGTGCCGGTGCCCCTCGTCGTTCACGGCGTGGATGATCACCCCGTCGGGCACGAACGTCCGCCTGTCGCTCAGCCGCACCTCCACGCCGTGGACGCCGTCGTACCCGTCTGGTGCCATGCCGTTCAGCGCCGCCATGAGACGTGCCGTGAGCTTCTGATGTGTGGTTCGAGGAGGCGGCGGCATGAGCAGAATGCCGTCGAGCAATTCGCGGCGGCGATTGTCGTCGGGGAGTCTGTCGGGATCGTCGGTGGTCCAGCCGCCCTCTGGAACGCGAAACGTTTCCAGTTCGTTCGTCATCGATCCTCCGGCCGGTTTGCGCATCCCACGGACACCCTGGGGTCGTCGACCTGTGGGTGGTGGTCGCGCGCGCCGGGGCCACAGGGCAGGATGGTCGGCATGACCCACCCCAGCGAGCACGGCGACCCGGCCGGCGCCACCGGCGCGCGCGGCCTGCCCGGCGCGGGCCTGGTAAAGGGGCTGGCGGTCACGCTCAAGACGATGACCAGCCGCTCGACCACCCAGCAGTACCCGGACGTGGCCCCCGAGCTGCCGCCCCGCTCGCGTGGCGTGATCGCGCTGTCGGAGGAGAACTGCACGGTCTGCATGCTCTGTGCCCGGGAGTGTCCGGACTGGTGTATCTACATCGACTCGCACAAGGAGGAAGTGGTGGTGCCCGGCGCCGCCCGCCCCCGCCAGCGCAACGTGCTCGACAAGTTCGACATCGACTTCTCGCTCTGCATGTACTGCGGCATCTGCATCGAGGTCTGCCCGTTCGACGCGCTCTACTGGTCACCCGAATTCGAGTACGCCGAGTACGACATCAAGGACCTGCTGCACGACAAGGACCACCTCGGTCAGTGGATGGCCACAGTTCCCGCGCCGCCCGCGCACGACCCGAACGGGGAGCCGGCCAAGGAGGAGACCGCCGCGGCCCGCAAGGCCGCCGCCGCGCGTCCGGCCCCTTCGGTACGCCCCGACGCCGACCAGGACCCCGCGTCGTGACCGCCCGAGGCGGAGAGTCTGCCCGGGTCGGAGAGGCGGGCCGGTGACCGGCGCGGACGTGCTGCTGCTCGCTCTCGGCGCGGTGGCGGTCGGTGCCGGAGTGCTGGTGGTGACCACGAAGCACCTGGTCCGGGCGGGGCTCTACCTGGTGGTGTGCCTGGGTGCGCTGGCCGGTGACTTCCTGGTGCTCAGCGCCGAGCTGGTGGCCTGGGTGCAGGTGTTGATCTACGTGGGCGCGGTGGTGGTCCTGCTGCTGTTCGCGGTGATGCTGACCCGTGCGCCGATCGGCGCTTCCGACGACCTGGACCGGCCCGGCTGGCCGGCCGCCCTGATCGGTGGCGGCGCCGGGCTGGGGCTGACCGTCCTGCTCGTCGACGCGTACCGCTGGAGCACCGTCGCGCTGCCCGCCGCGGGCACCGCCGAGCGGCTGGGTGAGCAGATCTTCCAGTCCTGGGTGCTGCCGTTCGAGGTGCTCTCGGTGCTGCTGCTGTCCGCCCTGGTGGGCGCGATCGTGCTGTCCCGGCCGGACATCGGCCGAGCTGGCCCGCACCGCGACGGCCGGGGAGCTGACCTGGCCGACAGCTCGCCCGGGGGGCGCCGGTGAGGCCGGTCATCCCGTACGTCACCGCCGCCCTGCTGTTCGGCCTCGGCGTCTACGGCGTGTTGCGCCGGCGCAACGCGGTGCTGGTGCTGATGTCTGTCGAGTTGATGCTCAACGCGGTGAACCTGATCCTGGTCACCGCCGACACCACCGCCCGCGCCGTGCTGCCGCACTCCGGGCAGGTCTTCGCGCTGTTCGTGATCGTCCTCGCCGCCGCCGAGATCGGGGTGGGGCTGGCCATCGTCCTGCAGCTCTACCGGCTGCGGGCCACCGTCGCGGTGGATGACGTGCCGTTGACCGAGCCGGCGCAGACCGTCGGCGGGCGAGAGCCGGCGCAGATTGTCGGCGGGCGAGAGCCGGCCGCCCTGGACACGGAGGCTCGCCGGTGACCGGGCTGCTCGGGGCGCTGCTGCCCGCCGTACCGCTTGTCGCCGGCCTGGCCGGCCTGCTGTTGCCGCCGGCTCCACGCCACAGCGACACGACGGGTGGCCGGGCGCGACAGGTGGCCGTGGCGCTCGGCGTCACCGGCGCGGCCGTCGCGTTGGCGCTGGCCGTCGCGCTGCTGCTCACCGTCGACAGGCCGACGGAGACGTCGACCACCTGGGTCGACGTCGGCGGGCTGGCGGTGACGCTCGGCGTACGGCTGGATGGCGCCGCCGCGCTTGTCGCGGTGGCGGTCACCGCTGTCGCGCTGGCCGTGCAGGTCTACTCGATCGGTTACCTGCGGCGCGGTCCACACGACGACGTCGACGTCGACCACCGCTACCCGCCGTACGCCGCGCAGATCAGCCTCTTCACCGGCGCCATGCTGCTGGTGGTGGTCGCCGGTGACCTGATCATGCTGTTGGTCGGCTGGGAGGTGATGGGCCTCTGCTCGTACCTCCTCATCGCCCACGACCGCCGACTGCCCGGCGCCCCCGCCGCCGCCATGAAGGCCTTCCTGGTGACCCGGGTCGGTGACGTCGGGTTCCTGCTCGGCATCGCGTTGCTGGGTGTGTCGACGGGCAGTTTCCGGATCGCCGACGTGCTCGCCCATGACCACTCCACGGCGACGTTGACCGCCGCCGGTCTGCTGCTGCTCGCCGGGGTGGCCGGCAAGAGCGCCCAGTTCCCGCTGCACACCTGGCTGCCGGACGCGATGGCCGGCCCGACGCCGATCTCCGCGCTGATCCACGCGGCGACGATGGTCGCCGCCGGGGTGTACGCCGTGACCCGCCTCTATCCGATCTTCACGGCCGCGCCGGTGACGCTGACGGTGCTGGGGGTGCTCGGCGCGATCACCCTGCTGCTGGGCGCGCTCGCCGCCACCGCGCAGGACGACATCAAGCGGGTGCTGGCCTGGTCGACGGTGTCCCAACTGGGCTACATGACCGGCGCGCTGGCGGTCGGCTCACCGGCGGCGGCGCTGTTCCACCTGCTCACCCACGCCGCGTTCAAGGCGTTGCTGTTCCTCGCCGCCGGCGCGGTGATCCACGCCGTGGGCACCACCCTGATGTCGGAGATGGGCGGGCTGCGGCGCGGCATGCCTGTGACGTTCTGGTGCACGGTGGTGGGCCTGGGCGCGCTGGCCGGGGTGCCGCCGTTGGCCGGGTTCTGGAGCAAGGACGGCGTCCTCACGGTGGCCGAGGCCGCCGCGCTGGACGGCACCGGCCCGGCACCGTCCTGGGTGGGCTGGATCGTCTGGATCTCCGGTCTGCTCGGCGTGGCGATCACCGCCTGGTACGCGGGCCGGCTGTTGCTCCGCGCCTTCTTCGGCGCCCCACGCCTGCCGCTGGTCCGGCCGCACGACCCGCCCGCGGTGCTGCGTTGGCCGGTGCTGCTGCTGACCGTGCCGGCCGCGCTGCTCGGCCTGGTCGGGTTCGTCGGCGCGTTCGCCGACCGCCTGCGGTTCCCGACGGTGCCGGTGGCGGGCTCCGAGGACGGCCTGGTCCATGTCGGGTCGGGAGTGCTGCTGCCGCTCGCGTTGCTGCTGGTCGGCGCGGGGCTCGTCACGCTGGGCTGGCGGCGGAACCCGGCCGCCGACCCGGCGGCCGCGCTGGGTCCGCTGCGGCCGGTCTTCGCCCGCGCGTTCCGGCTCGACGACGTCCAGCACACTCTCGTCGTACGCCCCGTCCGCGCGTTGGCCCGCGTCACCCGCCTCGGTGACGAGGTGGTGGTGGACGGTGCCGTCGAGGGCAGCGGCCGGGCCGCGACCGGTCTGGGTACGGGGCTGGCCGCGCTGCACCGGGCGGCGCTGCCCCGGGCCGCCGCCGGTGTGTTGGCCGGCGCGCTGCTGATCGGGCTCGCCGCCGCCGCGATCGGAGTGGTCCGGTGAGCGCGAGGAGTGCGCCGGGGTTGCGCGCCCCGCAGTCGCGAACAGCGGCGGGGCTTGTGAGCGCGAGGAGTGCGCCGGGGTTGCGCGCCCCGCAGTCGCGAACGAAGGCGGTCCGGTGAGGGTTGGGCAGGTGTTGCTGGTTACCGTGCTGGCGGTGCCGGCGCTGGGTGCGGTCGCGGTGGTGGCGACACCCCGGGACCGGGCGGCCCGGCTGGTCGGGACGGTCGCGGCGGCGCTGACCCTGGTGGCCGCGGTGGGGCTGGTGTTCGGCCGTCTGCAGTGGGTGGTCTGGTCGGACAAGCCGGCGGTGTTCCCGTGGCACTACCTGGATCGGCCCTGGGTGCCAGGTCTGGAGTTGCGTCTCCACCTCGGCGTCGACGGGGTCTCCTGGCCGCTCGTGGTGTTGACCGCGCTGCTCACGCTGCTCTGCTGCGCGTACACGCTGTGGCGGGTGCCGGACGGCGGCAGTGGCCGGGCGTTGGTCGCGTTGCTGTTGGTGGTCGAGGTGGGCATCCTGGGCACCTTCCTCGCCCTGAACCTGGTGCTGTTCTTCCTCTTCTTCGAGGTCGTCCTGCTGCCGATGTACGCGATCATCGCCGGCTGGGGCGGCGCGGACCGGCGTCGGGCGGCCCGCAAGTTCGCGCTCTACACGCTCTTCGGTTCGGTGCTGCTGCTGGTCGGCGTGTACGTCGTGGTCGCGGCCACCGGCACCGCCGATCTGATGTGGTTGACCGGCGGCGCGGGGATGTCCAGGGGCACCCAGTTGGCGGCGTTCACGCTGTTCGCGGTGGCGTTCGCGGTGAAGAGCCCGCTGTGGCCGCTGCACTCCTGGCTGCCCGACGCGCACACCCAGGCCCCCACGGTGGGCAGTGTCGTGTTGGCCGGGGTGCTGCTGAAGATGGGCACCTACGGTCTGATCCGGGTTGCGGTGGGGGTGGCGCCGGAGGGCGCCCGGTGGGCGGCGCCGGTGCTCGGCGTGCTGGCCGTCGCCGCGATCCTGGTCGGTTCGCTCGTCTGTCTGGCCCAGACCGACGTGAAGCGGCTGATCGCGTATTCCAGCGTGGGGCACATGGGCTTCGTGCTGCTGGGTGTGGCCACGCTGACCACCGTTGGCATCCAGGCGGCGTTGATCGGCAACGTCGCGCACGGCGTGATCACCGGCCTGCTGTTCTTCCTGGCCGGGGCGGTGAAGGACAGGACCGGCACGGGCACCCTCGCTGAGTTGTCCGGGTTGCGGGAGACCGCACCCCGGTTGGCGGGTCTGCTGGCGTTCGCGGCGATCGCGTCGCTGGGCCTGCCCGGGTTGGCCGGTTTCTGGGGCGAGGCGTTCGCGGTGATCGCCGCCGTGCAGGTGGGCGGCCCGCTCTGGACCACCCTAGGGGTGCTGGCGGCTGTCGGTGCGGCGCTCACCGCCGCGTACTTCCTGCGGTTGCTGCGCCAGGTCACCCACAATCGGCCGAGTGCCGCCGTCGGGCGGGTCGGTCCCGGCCTGGCCGGTGCGGAGCTGACCGCGTGGGTGCCGCTGGTGCTGCTCGCGTTGGCCATCGGGTTGGTGCCGACGCTGGTGCTCGGCGTGGCCGAGGGTCCCGTGAACGACCTGATCGGGGTGGTCTTCCCATGACCGGCGTGCAGAGCGTGGACAACGTCGCGCTGCTCCCGGCCTACCTGGCCGCCGGCACCGCCGTACTCGTGCTCATCACCGATCTGCTCCTGGCGCGACCACGGGCCACGATCGTGGTGGCGGCGCTCGGCGCGCTCGGCACCGCGGTCGGCGCCGCCCTGGTCGGAGCGGCCGGAGAGCGGCGGACGTTCTGTGTCGGCGGCGACTGCTCCTGGATCTTCGGCGGTCGGGCCGCTCTGGTCGGCGCGGTGGTGGCGCTGCTGACGCTGGGCGTGCTCGGGCTGTCCGTGCCGGCGCTGCGGGGCGGACGGTCGCCGGTGGGGGAGTACTGCTTCCTGCTGGCCTGCTCGATGACCGGTGGTGTGGTGCTCGGCGCGGCCGGCGACCTGATCACGCTGATCGTCGCCCTGGAGACGTTGACCCTGCCGCTGTACGTGCTCGTCGGCCTGCGTCGGGGCAGCCTCGCCAGCGCCGAGGCGGCACTCACCTTCTTCGTGGTCAGCGTGGTCGCGACCACCATCACGCTGCTCGGCGCGGCGCTGCTGTACGCGGTGACCGGTGGGCTGCACCTGGACCGGCTCGGCGCGCTGCTCGCCGAGCGGCCGGAGGTGCGGGACCTGCCGCTGACCACCGCAGCGGTGGCGTTGCTGCTTGTCGGGTTGGCGTTCAAGGTGGCGGCGGTGCCGTTCCACGCCTGGGCGCCGGCCACCTACGACGGGGCGCCGCTGCCGGTGGCCGCGTACCTGTCGACGGCGTCGAAGTTGGGTGGCCTCGTCGCGCTGCTCGCCGTAATGCGGCAGGCGCTGCCGGCGGAGCAGACCGGCCCGGTGCTCGCCGTGCTCGCGGTGCTCACCATGACCGTCGGCAACCTGGTCGCGCTGCGCCAGCGGCGTACCGTCCGGTTGCTCGCCTGGTCGTCCGTCGCGCAGGCCGGCTACATCCTCGCCCCGCTGGGGGCGCTGGCGCTGGCCGCCGGCCGCACGGACGAGGCACGCTCCGCCGCGTACGCCGCCGCGGTGGCGTACGCCGTCTTCTTCGTGGTGTTGGAGCTGGCCGCGTTTGCCGGGGTGACCGCGTTGCGCCCGACCGGTGCGGACGGCGGCACGCTCGACGACCTGCGCGGGGCGGCCCGCCGGCACCCGTGGCGGGGCGCGGCGCTCGGTCTCGCGCTCGTGGGTCTGGCCGGCCTGCCGCCCGGTCTGGCCGGCCTGTTCGCGAAGGTGACAGTGGTGCGGGCCCTGCTGGACGGTGGGGCGGCGTGGCTGGCGCTCGTGGTGGCGCTGAACGCGGTGATCGGGCTGGCGTACTACCTGCGGGTGACCGCCGCGCTCTGGGCACCGGCGACGACGGAGCCCGGCCCGGTCGCGGCGACAGGCGGGGGCGGTGCGGTCGCCGTACCCCTGGTGGGTGTGGTGGCCGTGGTGCTGGCGGTGACGACGGTGGCCGCCGTGGTGCTGGGTGTCGCCCCGCAGTTGGTGCTCGACCTCGCGGGCCGCTGACCTGCGGATTCCAGTCTCAGTGAACTCTCAGCGTTGAGACGGATGGTTGGCGGGTACCGGGTTGTTGCACCGGTCAGCGGATCCCGGCGATCCGTGCACCGAAGGAGAGATCGTGCACCACAACCGTCTGAAGACCGCCGCACTGCTCGGCCTGCTCTCCGCGCTGATCCTCGCGGTGGGCTACGGGTTCGGTGGCAGTGGCGGCCTGGTCATCGCCGTCCTCATCTCACTTGTCATGAACGGCGTCACCTACTTCTACTCCGACAAGCTCGCACTGCGCTCAATGGGCGCGCAACCGGTCACCGAGGCACAGTTCCCCGACCTGTACCGGATGGTGCGGGAGTTGGCGACCGACGCCCGGCAGCCGATGCCGCGCCTGTACGTCAGCCCGACCGCGCAACCGAACGCGTTCGCCACGGGTCGCAACCCGCAGCACGCGGCGGTCTGCGTGACCCAGGGCATCACCGAGATCCTCGACTACCGCGAGCTGCGCGGTGTGATCGGGCACGAGCTGTCGCACGTCTACAACCGGGACATCCTGATCTCCAGCGTGGCGGCAGGTCTGGCCAGCATCATCACCCTGCTCGCCAACCTCGCCTTCTTCATCCCGCTCGGTGGTGGGGACGACGAGGACCGGCCGAACCCGGCCGTGCTGTTGCTCACCCTGATCCTCGGCCCGATCGCGGCGACCGTGATCCAGTTGGCGATCAGCCGGAGCCGCGAGTTCCAGGCGGACGCCTCGGGCGCGGAGTTGAGCCGTGACCCGCTGGCCCTGGCGAGCGCACTGCGCAAGATCGACGCGGTGGCCCGCCGTCGGCCGTTGCCGGCTCAGGGCCAGCTCACCAGCACCGCCCACCTCATGATCGCCAACCCGTTCCGGGGTGGCGGCATGGCCGCGCTCTTCTCCACCCACCCGAAGATGGAGGACCGCGTCGCCCGGCTGGAGCAGATGGCCGCCAACGCGGGGCCGGTGCAGTTCCAACGCTGACCCGCTGATCCACCGCCTCCGCCCGTACCCGCGCACCCCGGGTACGGGCGGAGCGCTGTATTTCGGTTGTCGGCCGGCACTTCGGTGGCGTTAGGGTCGTAACGGCTCACGCTCATTACATCCCCGGGAGGTTCACGGTGTCCGCGCTGCGTCAGTACCTGGGTGTCTGGCGGATTCCCGGCGCCCCGATGCTGCTGATCCTCGGCATCGTCGGGCGGCTCGGCATCGGCATGACCCCGCTGGCGCTGCTGCTGGTGGTCGAGCAGGTGACCGGGCGGTACGCGCTGGCCGCCGTCGCGGGCGGGATCTACGCCGTCGCCGGTGCCGCCCTCAGCCCGGTGGCCGGGCGGATCGCCGACCGGGTCGGCCCCAGCCCCGTCCTGCTCGTCACCGCCGTGACCCACCCGCTGGCGCTCATCGGGCTGCTGCTGGCCAGCCGCTCGGGCGACGACGCCCTGCTCACCATCTACCTCGCCAGCGCCGTGGCCGGCGCCACCTACCCGCCGCTCACCGCCGCCATCCGTGGCGCCTGGAACGACCTGACCAACCCGGGATCCGGCCGGTACCCCCTGCGCAACACGGCGCTCGCCGCCGAGACCTCGCTGTTCGAAATCGTCTTCGTGCTCGGCCCACTGCTCGTCGCCGCCTTCGTGCTCATCGCCGACGCGGCGGCCGCGCTGATCGGTGCCGCCGTCGTCACCCTTGTCGGCACCACCGCCGTGGCCCTCGGCCGGGTGATGCGCGGTTGGCAACCGCACCCCCGCGAGCACCACGCCCGAGGGCTCGGCCCGCTGCGGGTCGCCGGCTTTCCCGCCCTGCTGATCTGCGTAGCCGGACTGGGCATCGCCTTCGGCGCCGCCGGGGTGATCGTCCCCGCGTTCGCCAGCGGCCACACCACGGGCGACCCGGAGAGCCTGGCCGGCCTCCTTTTGGCCGTCCGGGGATCGGCAGCGCCATCGGCGGGTTCTGGTTCGGCGTCCGCAAGCCGGCGGTCAACATGACCCGACAGTTCGCCCTGCTGCTCGCCGCGTTGGCCGCCACCTTCGCCGTGTTCGCGGTGATGCCCACCCCGCTGGCGCTGGGCGTCGCCCTGGTCGTCGGCGGAGCCACCATCGCGCCCGCGCTGACCCTGGAGAACACCCTGGTCGGCCGCATCGCCCCGGCCGGCATGCTGAACGAGGCGTACACGTGGGTGGTCACCGTAGCGGTAGCGGCGAGCGCCGCCGGCGGCTCGGTGGCCGGCCTGATCGTGGATCACGCCGGCGGTGTCCGGTGGGCGTTCCTGTTCGCCGGGGCGGCCGTCGCCGTCGGCGCCGGGGTCGCGGCCCTGCCCGCCGGGCCCATCGCCCGCGCCGAAACCACAGCGGTACGCGCCGAAGCCCCCGTCCCGGTCTGACGCTCTCGTGCCTGCCTCGGGTCGGGCGTGCCCCCGCTGGGCTTGATCCACTCGGCTTCCTTGATGTCGGGCTATCGCGGGCGCGAAGATGCCCCGACATCAAGGAACTGCGAACTCAGCCGGTATCTCGCTCGGCGATGGCTGGCATCATCGCCCGGATGCGAACAAGCGAGCTGCTGCGCCGACAGGACGAGCTACAGCGTGAGGCGCTGGAGGTGCGTGCAGACCTCGGTCTGGACGCCCACCTCTCCGCCCACGGCGAGGTTGTCTGCGTCGGCAGCGCCGCGCTCGGCCTGATGGTGTGGCGCGACCTCGACCTCACCGTGATCTCGACCCGGCTCGACGCCGAGGCTGTGGCAACGACAGGCGCGCGGATCGCAACACATCAGCGCGTACGTGAGGTGACCTTCCGCAACGACACCGGTCGCTGGAACATCGACCCTACCTATCCCGACGGCCTGTACCTGAAAGTGCAGTGCGCCAGCCAGCTCGGCGAGATGTGGTCGGTCGACATCTGGTTCGTCGACGAGCCAGACCGCCAGCCCGACCTGGAGCACCTGCGGACGCTGCCGCAACGACTGACCACCGCGAGCCGCGCGGCGATCCTGACGATCAAAGACGCGTGGGCAGGTCGAGCGGAGTACGGCCAACAGGTGCGAAGCTGGGACATCTACACGGCGGTGCTCGACCACGGAGCGCGCACCGTCGACGACTTCGACGCGTGGGTACGTGGGGCCAGGCCAGATCGTCGCGGTTAAGGCCTGTTTCATCAGGGCGGTCGTGCCGAGGCGGAGTCCGGGCGGCGATCCGGCAAGGCGCCGTTTCGGTCCGATTCCGGTGTTGTATCCGGGCGGAACCGCAACGCCGCCGGTCGTCGTCCGGGCCCGCCGCAGGCCGGCCAGCTCTTCTGACAACAGGCCTTAGTCGGAGGTTGTGGGGCCGCCGCCAGGCCGCCGGGGGCCGAACAAAGCCAGCCAACGATGACCAGTGGCGACGACATCTGCGCAGGCCGCGGGGCCCAGGTGAGCCAGCGACCTGCGGTGGAGCGGTTGCCCTACCGGTAGTTGTCGAACTGTAGGGCGACGCCGAAGTCCTCGCCCTTGAGCAGCGAGATGACCGCCTGGAGGTCGTCCCTCTTCTTGCCGGTGACCCGCAACTGGTCACCCTGGATCTGCGCCTGCACGCCCTTCGGGCCCTCGTCGCGGATCTTCTTGCTGATGGCCTTGGCCTTGTCGGCCTCGATGCCCTGGACGACCTTGCAGTCAATCTTGAAAATCTTGCCCGACGGGCGCGGCTCGCCCGCGTCCAGCGCCTTCAGCGAGATGTTCCGCTTGACGAGCTTCTCCTTGAACACGTCCAGTGCGGCGCGCACACGCTCCTCGGTCTCTGCCTGAAGGCCGATCGCCTCGTCGCCAGACCAGGAGATCTCCGCCCCGGTGCCGCGGAAGTCGAACCGAGTCGCGAGCTCCTTAACCGCCTGCCGGAGGGCGTTGTCGACCTCTTGACGGTCAACCTTGCTCACGATGTCGAACGACGGGTTCGCTGCCATGTTTCTGCTCCTGCTGTCCGGCGGTCTGGGCCTGCCGTCGGCCGCCGACCAGCGGCACGACCCCCTGACCGTACCCGGTTGCGCCGGTACCGGGGGGAGCCGCTATCCTTGCTTCCGCCGCCGCGTTACGACGCGGTGGGGTGCCCTGGCGGGTTGCCCGAGCGGCCAATGGGAGCGGACTGTAAATCCGTCGCGAAAGCTTCAGAGGTTCGAATCCTCTACCCGCCACCAGGGAACGGCAAGGCCTCTGAACTGCGGAAACGCAAGTCAGGGGCCTTCGTCGTCCCCGGCACGGCTTAGCCCTGGTGAGGTCGTCTTGTCCAGCGACCCCGCCACCCTGCCGGCGTCGGAGCGCGATCAGCCGAAGGGCAATCGGCCCGTCGAAACCCGCGCCGCCGGCTCCGGTGATGCCGCCGGCATCAGTCGCCGTGCTGCCTCCGGTCGGCGTCGTTCAGCACAACCGGCCTCAGGTCGTCGGGATCATCCGATGACGGCCACCCTCGCCGCCGGCTGGCGGCTACCGGAACTCGTGCACGACCTCGATCAGTCCGACGATGTGCGCGTTGAACTCGTCCAGATCCTCGGCCGGCACCCACAGCTCCAGAATGGTCTTACCGCCAGCCTGGCGGACCGGGTACCGACTCAGGAACTCCGACTCGACCCGGAAGCGGGTCACGTAGCCGACGCCGGACGCGGGCACGTTCCAGTCCCGGGCGATCATCACCGCGTAGTCCTCGTTGAGGACCGGGTAGAAGATCGGTTGATCCGGCAGGCGCGGTGGCCACGCCCGCCATCCGGACTCGCGGACGAGATCCAGCTCTTTCGGTCCGGTTGGGCGCCACAGCACCGTCGTACCGTCATCGCTGTTCATGTATGTCGACCTCGCCGCTCGGATTCCTGGTGAGCCCGGACAGTACCGGCGGGCCGGCACGCGGAACCACCGCATTCGACCTGCGGTCGGGGTAGGTCGGTGACCGCTGTTGGAGGTTCATCCGCGAGAAGGCGCTGACCGAATCGAAGGCGCTTAACCGTTCGTACGCCGGCCCTCCGACCTGCGCCACGCGGCGGCCTCGCTCTGCCTTAGTGCCGGCGTCCCGCCGACCGAGGTCGCCCGGCGCCTGGGCCACGGCGTGCCGTCCTGCTCCCGGGTCCACGCCAACCGCATCGACGGCGGGAACGACACCAGGAACGACAAGATCGGCGAGGCCCCCGGTTGATTAGGGTGGACCTATGGGGCAGGGGGACGACGACAGCGCGCAACTGAGCTTGGGAACGCTTGAGCGTGGCCAGGTCGCCGCTGGCGTGGTGGTCCAGATCGAGAATTTCGGGGTGTTCGTGGAGCTTGGCGGTGTCACCGGCATGGTGAACTGCCCGGAGTTGTCCTGGAGGCACTTCGATCACCCGACCGACGTCGTGGACGTGGGGGACCGGCTCACCGTCATGGTGCTGGACGTCGACCTCGACCGCGAGCGGGTGTCGCTGTCGCTGAAGGCGTTGCAGCCCGACCCCATGGCCGAGTTCGCCCGGACAGGTCTCGGCGCCGTCCTGGTTGGTGAGGTGACACAGATCGTGCCGTTCGGTGTCCTCGTGGCCGTGGAAGACGGCATCCAGGGGTTGGTCCACAAGTCCGCGCTCGCCCACGATCCTCAACTCGGCGAGCGGATGTCGGTGGAGGTGGTCGACATCAACCTTGTTCGCCGCCGGGTCCGGCTCCTGCCGAACAGGCGCAAACCGTCGTAGATCTGGGCTGCCCCGCGTAGCTGGGCAGAGACGGTCTACCCGGACCTCTCGTACGTCAACGAGGCCGACCGCGGCGGCCACGGCGCCGCGTGGGAGGAGTCGCGGAGCTGCGGGCCGCGTTCCGGCCGCTGCGCAACTCCTGAGCCCGACCCGGGAGTGGATCAGCGTCCGGGCGATCGGGGCGCCGGGCGCGGTCACCAGATAGATGACAGTGCCCTGTTGCCGCGAGGTAGCGGCGAGTAGTGTGCGTATCCGGGACAGAGGGGCGGCAGTTCAATTCAACTGTTACGTCTAGTAGGTGCGCTTTCCCCTGCTAGGTCGTTTCTTGGCCGTGCCAGCGTGGGTCGAACAGCAGATGGTCTGGCCGGACGTTGTGCCTGCCCGGCCGAGCGGGTCAGCTCGCAGGTCGGTCGGCCTGATCGCGGGTCGGGAACTTTCCTGGCGGACGTCGCTGTGGCACCATCGTGGAATCTCCATCCCCGCACTGCCCCCCTGCCGACAGGAGTTCCCAATGTCTGGTCGAAACTTTGGCCGGCTGCGTATGGCGTCCCTTACCCTCGCCGCGCTGGCCGTTGGCCTCCTAGGTGCCCAATTCGGTGGCGCCTTCCAGTCCACCTCCGTCGAATGGGGCGCGCCCACGGGCCACAGCGTTTCGGTTCCGAGTGGAGCGCAGTCCGCCGTCCTCCGGTGACTCCGGTGCGGCGATGACGTGAGCGATGACAGGGCGGTGCGGTGTCACCTAGGGCTGTCCGACGTCGTACAACCGAACACGCCTGGCTGATCACAGCTCCACTCGCCGGGATGGCGTTGGTGGGATGTCTGGTCATCGCCCTGTCGGTGCCGAGCCACCTGGCGGACTGGCCGATTGCTGTTGCGCTGCTGGTGGTGATGGTCGCTGCCGGGATACCAACGCTCAGCATGGTGGCCCGCCGCCAGGCGGTCGTGGTGACGCTCAGCGAGATCCCGCTGGTGCTGGTGGCGTACTGGTTGTCGCCGCTCCTCGTGGTCGTCGTCGCCACGGCAGCCGAGCTCTTCACCCAGATGCAGCGAGGCTACGCCCCGCCGAAGTTCTGGTTCAACGTCGCCCGGGCGGCGGCCGGCAGCTCGGTGGCCGGCCTGGTGCTGGCCGCTGTGCCGCATCACGAGCGAGTGGGGCCCGCAACCTGGGGCGTGCTCTTCGCCGCCGTCACGGCCAACACGCTCATCAGCCTTGTTGCCGTGGTCGGCGTGATCACGCTCCTGCAGGGCTGGCAGGGCACGCGGGAGACGGTGCGCACGGCCGTCCAGGTCCTGCTGACCACGGTGCTGAACGTGGCGATCGGGCTGATCATCCTCATCGCGCTGGCGACGACCTTCTGGTCGAGCCTGCTCCTGCTGGCCCTCGGGGCGGCCGGCTTCGTGCTCTACCGTTCATACTCGCAGTTCATCCGGCAACACCGCACCCTGGGCGATCTGTACGAGCTGACCCGGGCGATGAGCGAGGCGGGTCAGGCCGGCAACCTGACAGACGTGCTGCTCGGCCGGGTCCGGTCTCTCATGCAGGCGGAGTACGCCACGCTGTGGCTTCCGGCGCAGGGCCGGCACCCCGAAGTCCTGCTGAGCGCACGCCTCGACGACCGGGGTCTGCTCGACGTCGCCCCGACGCCGCCGGTGCTTCGGGAGAAGACGCGTGCTTCAGGTCGGACGGTCGCTCTCGGCCGGGCCTTCGGCGGTGACCCGATGCTGCGGTCCGCGCTCGCCGACTCCAAGGTCAAGGACGTCATCGCGGTGCCGCTGCGTTCCGGGCAGGCGGTGATCGGCACGCTGGAGGTGGTCAACCGGCTCAGCGACGTGGGTCACTTCGCTCCGGCTGACATTCCCATCTTCGAGACCGTGGCGGCGCATGCCGCCGTCGCCCTGGAGAATTCGCGGCTTGTCGACAGGCTCCGGCACGACGCGTACCACGACGCGCTGACCCGGTTGCCCAACCGTCGGCGGATCACCGGCGCGCTCGCGGAGTCCTTCACGATCGCTGCCCCCGGCGAGGTGGTGGCACTGCTGCTCTTCGACGTGGACGGGCTGCGTCAGGTCAACGAGTCCCTCGGGCACGCGGCGGGGGACAAGGTCCTCGCCGAGGTCGCCAGCCGGTTGCGGGCCAGCGCGCCGTCGTCGGCTCTGGTGGGCCGGGCCGGCGGGGACGAGTTCCTGGTGACCCTGCGGTTGGAGAGCGCGGAGGCGGCGCTCGAGTTGGCCGCCCAGCTACGCGACCAGATCCGTGACGAGATGGTCTTCGACGCGCTCACCCTCGATGTGAACACCGCCGTCGGGGTGGCCGTGCACCCGGAGCACGGCAGCGACGCGGCGACCCTGCTGCTCAGGGTCGACCTGGCCGCCACGGCAGCCAAGTCGGTGCCGGGCAGCGTGCAGCTGTTCAACCCCGCGCTGGAGTCCCGATCGTTGCGCCGGCTGGGTCTGGCGGGCGATCTGCGCCGCGCGCTGGACCAAGACGAGCTGGAGGTCTACTTCCAGCCCAAGGTGACGCTGCGGGATCGGCGTCTGGTCGGTGTCGAGTGCCTGGCCCGGTGGGAGGACCCGACGCACGGCACTGTCGCTCCCGAGGACTTCGTGGCGGTGGCCGAGCACACCGGCCAGTTGAGCCGGCTCACCGAGGTGGTGCTGCGCGAGGGGCTGCGCCGCAGCCGGGACTGGGCGCTGGCCGACCAGCCGCTGCCGATCGCGGTGAACATCGCGGCCCGTACGCTCACCGACCAGCACTTCCCGGACCGGGTCCAGGAGCTGCTGACCGAGTACGGGGTGCCGGCGCAGCGGCTGACCCTGGAGATCACCGAGGCGGGGGTGCTGGACGGCACCGACCGGCCCATCCCGACCCTGCGGCGGCTACGTGACCTGGGTGTCCGGCTGTCGGTGGACGACTTCGGCACGGGCGACTCGTCGCTGGCGCACCTGCGCCGACTGCCGGTGCACGAGGTGAAGGTGGACCGCTCCTTCGTGCAGGGCATGGCGACCGACCCGGGGGATCTGGCCATCGTCAACGCCGTGGTGACCCTCTCCCAGCAGTTCGGCCTGGCGGTGGTCGCCGAGGGCGTGGAGTCTGAGCTGACCCTGGAGCTTCTGCAGGACATCGGCTGCGAGATCGGGCAGGGCTTCCTGTTCAGCCGTCCGCTGCCGTACGAGCGGCTGGCCGCCTGGTTCGGCGCCCAGGTCGAGCCGGAATCGATCTCCAACGGGGAGCTGCCGCGCCTTCGTGTCGTGCCCTGACCAGGGCGTAGACGATCACCGGGGATCCGATTTCACCTGTCGAGCCGGGCCGTGTACTCTTACTTCTGCGCGCCCCACGGGGAGTTCGCGCAGGCCCCCTTAGCTCAGTCGGCAGAGCGTCTCCATGGTAAGGAGAAGGTCTACGGTTCGATTCCGTAAGGGGGCTCGAGGGTTCAGCTGGACCCATCGCAGCGGTGTAGCTCAGATGGTAGAGCAAGCGGCTCATAATCGCTGTGTCGCCGGTTCAAGTCCGGCCACCGCTACTCTCGTCTTCCGGGCTCGTTGCCGGTGGTCGTAAGAAAAATGGGCGCTTCCGGCGCCCACTTTGCATGTCCGCGCTGTCAGCGTCTAGGCTGGCGCGTCGTAGTTGTTTCCGTTAGCGAGGAAGGCACTCCGCCGTGGCGAAGGCTACCGATGTCCGGCCGAAGATCACTTTGGCGTGTGTGGAGTGCAAGGAGCGCAACTACATCACGCGCAAGAACCGGCGCAACGACCCCGACCGCATCGAGCTGAAGAAGTTCTGCCCGCGCGACGGTCGGCACACGGTCCACCGCGAGACCCGCTGATCCCGGGCCGGCCTCGTGCCGGCCGGTGTGCAAGCTTTCCAATCGCCGATCTGACCGGTGTGGTGCGGCTCCGCCGCAGCCTGCCGGCCAGGTCGGCGATTGTGCTATCCGTGTAGGTTCGCGGCATGTCCCTGGACCCTTCCTTCGTCGGCCGGACCTATCCGCCGACCGCCCCCTACCAGGTGGGCCGAGAAAAGATCCGCGAGTTCGCCACCGCCATCGGCGCCACCGACCCGGCCCACCACGACCGGGAGGCCGCGCAGGCGCTCGGTCACCCCGACGTGGTGGCTCCGCCGACCTTCCCGGTGATCGTCACGATGGCCGCGAGCCGCCAGATCATCGAGGACCCGGCCCTGGGTATGGACTACAGCCGTGTGGTGCACGGTGACCAGCGGTTCGCGTACACCCGACCGGTGGTCGCCGGCGACGAGCTGGTCTGCGTCAACACCATCGAGGACGTCAGCACCAGGGGTGGGCACGGCTTCCTGACCACGCGCACCGACGTGCACACAGTCGCCGGGGAACCGGTCGTGGCCGTCTGGTCGAAGATCGTCGTACGCGGGGAGGCCTGAGATGGAGTTGTCCGCCAAGACGTTCCAGGTGACCCGCGCGGACCTGGTCCGCTACGCCGGTGCCTCGGGTGATTTCAACCCGATCCACTGGAGCGACAGGTTCGCCACGAACGTCGGTCTGCCCGGGGTGATCGCCCACGGCATGTTCACCATGGCGCTTGTCGGCCGGGCGATCACCGAGTGGGCCGGGTCGCCGGACGCGGTGGTCGAGTACGGCGTGCGTTTCACCCGGCCGGTGGTCGTCCCGGACGATGACCTGGGGGCCGAGATCGAGGTCACGGCGCGGGTCCGTGAGGTGACCGAGGACGGGCTCACCCGACTCGACGTGACCGCGACCTGTGGGGGCGAGAAGGTGCTCTCACAGGCCCGCGCGACCATCCGGACGACGCGCTGAAGCAGGCCCGCCACGCGAGGCGGAGAGACCGGTTGGGAAAGTCGGGCGGCTACCCGTACACTGGTCCGCCGTGGGGCAAGTGACCCCTGTTCGGTCGTCTGTGACCGGGTGGGGCGAGTGTTGCCGCACAGGGGTGTAGCTCAATTGGCAGAGCAGCGGTCTCCAAAACCGCAGGCTGCAGGTTCAAGTCCTGTCACCCCTGCGCCTCAGGCCTGACCGTTCCCGTGGGTCGCGCCGCCAGCTTGGCGGCGTCCGGCCCGTGGTGGTGGCATCGGCGGGGTGGTTCCGAGGCAATCGGGCCCTCCGGATGATCCACCGGCCGCGGCCCGTCGCGGGACGGTTAGGCCCGGCCGGCGTGACCAGCGCCGCGTACGCCACTCGGCGTGCGACCCGAGATTCCGCGACGGAGGGCGAAGTGGCCGACAACAAGCGGCACGGCGAGGACGCCGGCGACGATCGTCTGGACGACGAGGTCGTCGACGACGTAGCCGACGACGACGCCTCCAGCGCGGACGAGCCGGTTTCCCGGGGAGGCACCGCCACGCGGTCCCGTGCCCGGGCAGAGTCGGCGGACAGCCGGCCGACCACCCGGTCGGAAACGGGTCGGGTGGGCGTGTTCGGCCGCATCGCCCGGTTCTTCCGCGAGGTCGTAGCCGAACTGCGTAAGGTCATCTGGCCGACCCGCAAGGAGTTGCTGACGTACACGGCTGTGGTGGTGACGTTCGTCGCGGTGATGCTGACGATCGTCGGCCTGCTGGACTACGGCTTCGCCAAGGTCGTGCTGTTTGTCTTCGGCAACTCGGACTGACCGGCTGCCTCCAGCCGATAGTGATGGAAGTGAGCGAGCGTGCCTGAGTACGACGAGACCGCCGGACCCGTGGACGAGCAGTCGACGGTCGCGACGGCGGCTGGTGACGAGTCGATTGAGGCCGCCAGCGAGCCGGAGTTCCCCATGACTGAGCCCGAGCCGGACGAGGAGTTCGACCCGGTCGCCGAGTTGAGGCAGAAGCTGCGCTACGCGCCGGGTGACTGGTACGTCGTGCACTCGTACGCCGGCTACGAGAACAAGGTCAAGACCAACCTCGAGACCCGGATCACGAGCCTCGACATGGAGGACTTCATCTACCAGGTCGAGGTGCCGACCCGGGAAGAGGTCGAGGTCAAGAACGGCAAGCGTTCGCAGATCCAGGCCAAGGTCTTCCCCGGCTACATCCTGGTTCGGATGGAGCTGACCGCCGAGTCCTACTCGTGTGTTCGCAACACCCCGGGTGTGACCGGCTTCGTCGGCGCGACCGACCGGGCCGACCGGCCCGCCCCGCTCTCGCTCGACGAGGTGCTGAAGTGGCTGGCGCCGGCCGTCGAGACCGAGCAGAAGAAGTCGAAGCCGGAGATCAAGGTCCTCGACTTCGAGGTGGGCGACTCGGTCACCGTCACCGACGGCGCGTTCGCGT
The DNA here is from genome assembly GCF_049847025.1 of Micromonospora sp. DT231. Classification (NCBI taxonomy): domain Bacteria; kingdom Bacillati; phylum Actinomycetota; class Actinomycetes; order Micromonosporales; family Micromonosporaceae; genus Micromonospora; species Micromonospora sp. DT231. Next base: position 227,088 of record NZ_JBNCNO010000013.1, read on the forward strand.
CGCTGCCGGCCACGATCAGCGAGATCAACGCCGACCAGCAGAAGCTCAAGGTGCTGGTGTCGATCTTCGGTCGCGAGACGCCGGTGGAGCTCAACTTCAACCAGGTCGCCAAGATCTGATTGGTCGTCGGCGGCGGGTCCGACCCGCCGCCGACGTCGGCGTACGCCCTCCCGCTCGACCTCGGCGGACGAGTGGGCTGCGGCCTGCGCTACTCTTGAATGTCGCCGCTGTCGCACCGCGCTGACCGTGCGCGCTCCGAGGGCGGCGACAGCCGCATTTTCCCAGCTCCAAGCCCCAGGAAGTGACATGCCTCCGAAGAAGAAGCTCGTCAAGACGTTCACGCTTCAGTTGCCGGCGGGCCAGGCCACGCCGGCGCCGCCGGTCGGCCCCGCGCTCGGCCAGCACGGCGTCAACATCATGGAGTTCTGCAAGTCCTACAACTCGCAGACCGAATCCCAGCGGGGCGACATCGTCCCCGCCGAGATCAGCGTGTACGAGGACCGGTCCTTCACGTTCGTGCTGAAGACCCCGCCCGCCGCCCGGCTGCTGATCAAGGCCGCCGGTGTGCAGAAGGGTTCGGGTGTTCCGCAGTCCGAGAAGGTCGGCTCGGTCAGCCGCGCCCAGCTGCGTGAGATCGCCGAGAAGAAGATGGCCGACCTCAACGCCAACGACATCGCCCAGGCCGAGAAGATCATCGCCGGCACCGCCCGGTCGATGGGCATCACCGTCAACGACTGACGTCGGCCCAGGCCGTCGACCCGACCGTGGGAGGGCCCGCGCCGAGCGGCCCGCCAGAGACCACAGGAGTAGTAAGCAATGCAGCGCAGCAAGAGCTACCGCAAGGCCGCCGATGTCATCGACCGGTCCAAGCTCTACACCCCCGCCGAGGCCGTGAAGCTGGCCAAGGAGACCACCAACGTCAAGTTCGACGCCACGGTCGAGGTCGCCATGCGCCTCGGCGTCGACCCCCGCAAGGCGGACCAGATGGTCCGCGGCGTGGTCAACCTGCCGCACGGCACCGGTAAGACCGCCCGCGTGATCGTGTTCGCCAGTGGCGCGAAGGCCGAAGAGGCCGCCGCCGCGGGTGCGGACGAGGTGGGCACCGACGAGCTTGTCGCCCGGATCCAGGGTGGTTGGCTCGACTTCGACGCGGCGATCGCCACGCCGGACCAGATGGCCAAGATCGGCCGGATCGCGCGGATCCTGGGCCCGCGCGGTCTCATGCCGAACCCGAAGACCGGCACGGTGACCATGGACGTCACCAAGGCGGTGCAGGACATCAAGGGCGGCAAGATCACCTTCCGGGTGGACAAGCACTCCAACCTGCACCTGATCATCGGCAAGGCCTCCTTCACGGAGAGCCAGCTGGTGGAGAACTACGCTGCGGTGCTCGACGAGGTGCTGCGTGCCAAGCCGTCCGCGGCCAAGGGCAAGTACCTCCGCAAGGTCATCGTGACCTCCACGATGGGCCCGGGTGTTCCGGTCGACCCGAACCTGGTGAAGAACCTCACCGGGGACCCCGCCGAGGCCTGAGCCGACAGATCGCTCCACCGGGGCGCCGCCACGACCGTGGCGGCGCCCCGGCGCGTCCAGGCGTCTAGATGTGGCACCCTCTATCCCATGCGGCTGGAGGATGTCTGGTTGCGGTACCACAGGCGTGGGCCGTGGGTGCTGCGCGGCGTGGACGTGCGGATCGGTCCGGGCGAGGTGGCTGTCGTCCTGGGTCGCAACGGGGTCGGTAAGTCGACGCTGCTCCAGGTGGCCGCGGGGGTGCTGCGCCCCGGCCGGGGCCGGGTCACCGACCGGCCGGCACGGGTGGGCTGGGTGCCGGAGCGGTTCCCCGCCGACCAGCCGTTCACGGTGACCCACTACCTGACCGGAATGGCCCGGATGGCGGGGCTGGGCGCGGCGGCGGCCGACGAGGCGGTCGCCTCCTGGACCGACCGGCTCGGGTTGTCCGCCTTCCGCTCGGTCCGGCTGCCGGAGCTGTCCAAGGGCACCGCCCAGAAGGTGGGCCTCGCCCAGGCGATGCTGCGACCACCGGGCCTGCTGGTGCTCGACGAGCCGTGGGAGGGGCTGGACGCCACCACCCGCGAGCTGGTTCCCGAGCTGATCTCCGAGGTGCTCGCCGCCGGCGGTGCCGTGCTGGTCAGCGACCACCGCGGGGAGACGGTCCGGCTGCCGACCGCGCGCCGCTGGTCGGTGGCCGACGGGGCACTGACCGAGGAGGCGTCGGCGGCGGAGGAGACGTTCGCGGTGGTCGAGGTCGCGGTCCCGACCGCGCGGGTCGCCGGCACCGTCGCCCGGTTGCGCGCCGAGGGCCACCACATTCTTCGGGTACGCGCCGACGCCTCCACCACCGCGCCGCAGGCTCGACCGGCCGAGCCGCCGCAGGTGGCCGGTCCTGCCCGACCCGCCGAGCCGCCGCTGACGGCAGCCGGGGAGCCCGAGACCGTCCCCGCGGTCGAGCAGGCAGCGGAGGAGGCCCGATGATCGCCCTGGTGCGGATGCGGCTTGCCGGCTTGCTGCGGACCGGTCGGGCGTTGGCGCCACTGCTCGCCGGCCTCGTCGTGCTCGGCACGCTCTACGGCGGCGGTCGAGCCCAGCCGGACGAGGCGTACGGCGTCTCGGCCGTGGTGCTCTTTCCGGTGCTCGCCTGGCAGACCAAGATCCTTCTCGACGTCGAGCCGGACGTGCAGCGCCGGCTGGCCCAGGTGACAGTCGGGGTGGCCCGCGAGCGGCTTGCCGGATTCGTCGCCGTGGGCGTGGCGGCGTTGGTGGTGGTGGCCGTCGCGCTGATCTTCCCGTGGCTGGTCGGCGGGGTCACCGGCCCGGTGGAGCCGGAGCACAGGTCGATCCCGGTCGGGCTCGCGCTGGGGTTGTGGGCGCACCTGCTCGCCGTACCCGCAGCGGTTGCCCTGGGCGCGTTGGCCAGCCGGGCGTCGGCGGGCGGTGCCGCGTACGGCGTCGCGGTGTTGACCCTGGGCGGTGTCGGCGCGGTGGTGCTCGGCCTGAGCGACTCGGTGGCGCCCTGGCTGGCACCGCCGATCATGGCCGCCGCGCGCACCACCGCGGGCGACGCGGCCGCGCTCACGCTGCTGGGGCTGACCGGGTGGGCGCTGGCCTGGAGCACCGTGGTCGTCGGCGGCTACCTGTGGCGGCGGCGGGCCCAGGGCTGAGCGGCGCCGGCGTCCGGTGGTGTGGCTCACCAGGCGCGATTTGGCGCTGGTGGCCGGGGGCGCGTAGTCTTCACCGAGTCATCCGTGTTCTCATGGATGAGGAACCACCCAAAGACCGCTGGTCACCGTGCTCCGGCACGGTCGAAGGTCCCGCGACAACGGGCGACCCGCGTAGGGCGGCAAGCGTAACTCGGCAGTGAGACATGGTCCGCCGACTGTGTTGATCCACCGGTTCTCGCCCCGTGCGCCCTGCGCCGGGGCTTTTTCGTTGTCGTGCTGCCTCCGCCCCCGTTCCGGTTTCGGCCGTGACGGGGACCAGCCTCGAGTAACGAGAGAGGAGGGACATGGCGGACAAGCCGATTCGGGCCGACAAGGCCACGGCCGTCGCTGAGCTGACCGAGAGCTTCCGCAGCTCGGGCGCCACCGTGCTGACCGAGTACCGCGGTCTGACGGTTTCGCAGCTCACCCAGCTTCGGCGCTCGCTCGGCGCCGAGACCAGTTACACGGTCGCGAAGAACACGCTGGCGAAGCGTGCTGCGACGGACGCGGGCATCACCGGCCTCGACGAGCTGTTCACCGGTCCTACCGCGCTGACTTTCGTTTCGGGCGACGTCGTCGAGGCGGCGAAGGGGCTTCGCGACTTCGCGAAGGCCAACCCGAAGCTCGTCATCAAGGGCGGTGTCTTCGAGGGCAAGGCCATTTCCGCGGCCGAGGTCACGAAGCTGGCCGACCTGGAGTCCCGCGAGGTGCTGCTGGCCAAGCTGGCCGGCGCGATGAAGGGCAACCTGAGCAAGGCCGCGGCCCTGTTCCAGGCCCCGCTGTCGAAGACCGCCCGTCTGGCGGCCGCACTGCAGGACAAGCGCGAGAAGGAGAGCGCCGAGGCGGCCTGAGGCCCCCACGGCGCACCAGTTCTTACTTAACAGAATCAGGAAAGGACGCCAGATATGGCGAAGCTCAGCACCGACGAGCTGCTCGACGCGTTCAAGGAGATGACGCTGATCGAGCTCTCTGAGTTCGTGAAGCAGTTCGAGGACACCTTCGAGGTCACCGCTGCGGCTCCGGTCGCGATCGCGGGCCCGGGTGGCGGCGGCGGCACCGCTGCCCCGGTCGAGGAGGAGAAGGACGAGTTCGACGTCATCCTCGAGGCCGACGGCGGCAAGAAGATCCAGGTCATCAAGGTCGTGCGTGAGCTGACCGGCCTGGGCCTCAAGGAGGCCAAGGACGCGGTCGAGTCCGCGCCGAAGGCCATCCTGGAGAAGGTCAACAAGGAGACCGCCGACAAGGCGAAGGCCAAGCTCGAGGGTGAGGGCGCCAAGGTCACCCTCAAGTGACCTGAGCTCCACCTGCGCGTACCTGGCTCGTGAGCTGGGACACGATCGCGTCGCGGCGGGCGGTGATCCGACACGGATCACCGCCCGCCGTGTCTGTGGTTGCGGGGCCGACCTGCCTCTGAGCTGGGCGCCGACAGTCGCGACTGTCTATCCGAACGCGCTCGGCGGGTCGCCCTTCGGTGGGAAAGAAGGGCCGACCCGGATACCGGCCCTTGACGCGGCCCCAGGCTGCCAGGCACGCTGGCACCAGCAAGACACCGCGCTTGCGACGGCCACGACGTGGGTATGACAGCGGCGGCACCATCGGCCGCGTCGACCTGAGCGGCCCAGTGGGGACGTTGCGTTCTGAGCGGCCCGGCAGACCCCGGTTCACGGGGGCCGAGGCACGTTCCGCAAACGACCTGCGGGGTGGGCTGGACAGCGGTTAGCCTCTCGGCTACACTGCTAGTTTGCGCTGCCTTCCGACTTGACCCCTGCTCGGAAATGTCCGTTTACGGATATTTCTGGTGGGGTCATTGGAGTGCACGCGTACCAGCCGTTCTGCAGCACCGGTCCTCGGAAGGACGCATCTTGGCAGCTTCCCGCCCTGCGAAGACCAGTCGTACGTCGAGCGCATTCGCTCCCCGCCGAGTTTCATTCGGCAGGATCACCGAACACCTCGAGGTCCCCAACCTCCTTGCCATCCAAAACGAGTCCTTCGACTGGCTCGTCGGCAACGAGGCTTGGCAGGGCCGGTCGGCGGACGACCCGCACGCACGCTCGGGTCTCGCGGAGATCCTTGAAGAGATCAGTCCCATTGAGGACTTCTCCGGCACCATGTCACTTTCCTTCTCGGCGCCGCGCTTCGACGAGGTCAAGGCCTCGATCGAGGAGTGCAAGGAGAAGGACCTGACCTACTGCGCTCCGCTCTTCGTGACCGCGGAGTTCACCAACAACACCACTGGCGAGATCAAGAGCCAGACGGTGTTCATGGGTGACTTCCCGATGATGACGCCCAAGGGCACCTTCGTCATCAACGGCACCGAGCGCGTCGTGGTCAGCCAGCTCGTCCGGTCCCCGGGCGTGTACTTCGACAAGCAGCCGGACAAGACCTCCGACCGCGACCTCTCCAGCGTCAAGGTCATCCCGAGTCGGGGTGCCTGGCTGGAGTTCGACATCGACAAGCGCGACACGGTCGGCGTACGCATCGACCGCAAGCGTCGGCAGGCCGTCACGGTCCTGCTCAAGGCCATCGGCTGGTCGGCCGAGCGGATCCGTGAGAAGTTCGGCTGGTCCGAGCTGCTGATGACCACGCTCGAGAAGGACCACATCGCCGGCCAGGACGAGGCCCTGCTCGACATCTACCGCAAGCTGCGCCCTGGCGAGCCGCCGACGCGCGAGAACGCCCAGACCCTGCTCGACAACCTCTTCTTCAACCCGAAGAGGTACGACGTCGCCAAGGTCGGGCGCTACAAGTTCAACAAGAAGCTCGAAGTCGGCGTTCCGATCACCACCGGCACGCTGACCGAGGACGACATCGTCGCCACCGTGGAATACCTGTGCCGGCTGCACGCCGGTGAGGACGGCTACGAGGCCGACGACATCGACCACTTCGGCAACCGGCGCCTGCGCACCGTGGGTGAGCTGATCCAGAACCAGGTCCGAGTCGGCCTGTCCCGGATGGAGCGGGTCGTCCGCGAGCGGATGACCACGCAGGACGTCGAGGCGATCACCCCGCAGACCCTGATCAACATCCGCCCGGTGGTGGCGGCGATCAAGGAGTTCTTCGGGACGTCGCAGCTGTCCCAGTTCATGGACCAGACCAACCCGCTGGCGGGTCTCACCCACCGGCGCCGGCTGAGCGCGCTCGGCCCGGGTGGTCTGTCCCGCGAGCGGGCCGGCTTCGAGGTCCGCGACGTGCACCCGTCCCACTACGGCCGGATGTGCCCGATCGAGACGCCGGAAGGCCCGAACATCGGTCTGATCGGCGCGCTGTCCACCTTCGCCCGGGTCAACCCGTTCGGCTTCATCGAGACGCCGTACCGGAAGGTCGTCGAGGGTCGGGTCACCGACCAGATCGACTACCTGACCGCGGACGAGGAGGACCGGTTCGTCAAGGCCCAGGCCAACGCGCGTCTGAAGGCGGACGGCACGTTCGCCGAGGAGCGGGTGCTCTGCCGTCGTAAGGGCGGCGAGACCGAGGACGTCCTCCCCGGCGCCGTCGACTACATGGACGTCTCGCCCCGGCAGATGACCTCGGTCGCGACCGCCATGATCCCGTTCCTCGAGCACGACGACGCCAACCGGGCACTGATGGGCGCGAACATGCAGCGCCAGGCGGTGCCGCTGGTCAAGGCCGAGGCGCCGCTCGTGGGCACGGGCATGGAATACCGGGCCGCGGTCGACGCTGGCGACGTGGTTGTCGCCGAGGTCGGCGGTGTGATCGAGGATCTCTGCGCCGACTACGTCACCATCCACCAGGACGACGGCCACCGCCGGACGTACCTGCTGCACAAGTTCCGCCGCTCCAACGCCGGCTCCTGCGTCAACCAGAAGCCGGTGGTCTTCGAGGGCGACCGCGTCGAGGCCGGTCAGGTCATCGCCGACGGGCCGTGCACCGACGAGGGCGAGATGGCACTCGGACGCAACCTGCTGGTGGCGTTCATGTGCTGGGAGGGTCACAACTACGAGGACGCGATCATCCTGTCGCAGCGCCTCGTGCAGCAGGACGTGCTCACCTCGATCCACATCGAGGAGCACGAGGTCGACGCTCGGGACACCAAGCTCGGCCCGGAGGAGATCACCCGCGACATCCCGAACGTCAGCGAGGAAATGCTCGCCGACCTCGACGAGCGCGGCATCATCCGGATCGGTGCCGAGGTCGTCCCCGGCGACATCCTGGTCGGCAAGGTCACGCCCAAGGGTGAGACCGAGCTGACCCCGGAGGAGCGTCTGCTCCGCGCGATCTTCGGTGAGAAGGCGCGTGAGGTTCGGGACACCTCGCTGAAGGTGCCGCACGGCGAGACCGGCACGGTCATCGGTGTGCGCACGTTCTCCCGCGAGGACGGCGACGAACTGCCGCCGGGTGTCAACGAGCTGGTCCGGGTCTACGTCGCCCAGAAGCGCAAGATCCAGGACGGCGACAAGCTCGCCGGCCGGCACGGCAACAAGGGTGTCATCTCGAAGATCCTGCCGATCGAGGACATGCCGTTCCTTGAGGACGGCACCCCGGTCGACATCGTGCTCAACCCGCTCGGTGTGCCGAGCCGGATGAACATCGGCCAGGTCCTGGAGACCCACCTCGGTTGGGTCGCCAAGACCGGTTGGAAGGTCGAGGGTGACGACGCCGACTGGAAGCGCCAGCTCCGCTCGATCGACGCGCACGAGTCCGTGGGGGACACGAACGTGGCCACCCCGGTCTTCGACGGCGCCCGCGAGGAGGAGATCTCCGGTCTGCTCGAGTCGACCCTGCCCAACCGGGACGGCAAGCAGCTGATCGGCCGCACCGGCAAGGCACAGCTGTTCGACGGTCGTTCCGGCGAGCCGCTGCCGGACCCGATCGCGGTCGGCTACGTCTACATCCTGAAGCTCAACCACCTGGTCGACGACAAGATCCACGCTCGGTCGACCGGCCCGTACTCGATGATCACGCAGCAGCCGCTGGGTGGTAAGGCGCAGTTCGGTGGTCAGCGTTTCGGTGAGATGGAGTGCTGGGCGATGCAGGCGTACGGCGCCGCGTACGCCCTGCAGGAGCTGCTCACGATCAAGTCCGACGACGTGCTCGGCCGCGTGAAGGTCTACGAGGCCATCGTCAAGGGCGAGAACATCCCGGAGCCGGGCATCCCGGAGTCGTTCAAGGTGCTGCTCAAGGAGCTGCAGTCGCTGTGCCTCAACGTCGAGGTGCTGTCCAGCGACGGTGTGGCCCTGGAAATGCGCGAGACCGACGACGAGGTGTTCCGGGCCGCCGAGGAGCTGGGCATCGACCTGTCCCGGCGCGAGCCGAGCTCGGTCGAAGAGGTCTGAGGTGAGCGGTCGGGGGGGGGGGGGGCGGGGCCCCCCCCCCCCCCCCCCCCCACCCAAAAAAAAAAACCAAACAGAAGAACAAAACCACGAAAACAAAAAA
>NZ_JBNCNO010000014.1:0-186266 GCF_049847025.1 Micromonospora sp. DT231
CCGCACCGCACCGCACCGCACCGCACCGCACCGCACCGCACCGCACCGCACCGCACCGCACCGCACCGCACCGCACCAAGATCCGCACAACATCGCTGAAGTTGCTGCCTCGACACCCCCGCGAGACAGCAATTGCCCTGATGTTGCGCGGATCTTGCGCCCCGCGCCCCGCGCCCCGCGCCCCGCGCCCCGCGCCCCGCGCCCCGCGCCCCGCGCCCCGCGCCCCGCGCCCCGCGCTCGAACCAGGATGTAGTGGCCTCACCGACACGCCGACACCACTACATCCTGGATATAGCGCGATCTTGCAATAGCGGTGCCTCACAAAGGGTGTATCCGCACACCTTTCGGGCAGGCAGTGCTCGTCACCGCCCTCGTTGATCCACTCGGTTTCACGGAAGTCGCGCTTTCCACCTCGCTCGAACACCGCGTTTCCAACAAAGCCGAGTGGATCAAGCGCCAGCACGGACACAGGCCACACCGCACGCGCGAGCGCACACCCCACCGCACCCCGAACACACGCCACGGCGCACCCCGCCGGAGACACGGCGCACCACGCGCGGCCGCCCCGTCACGTACGCGGACCCACTACCGCGGGGAGGGTCTAGAGAACCTGCGCACGTCACGGCGCACCCCGCCGGAGACACGGCGCACCACACGCGGCCGCCCCGTCACGGACGCGGACCCGCTACCGCGGGGAGGTTTTAGAGGGTCTGCACGGTGGCGATGCGTTCCTCAAGTTGCTCGATGGTCGCCTGGGCACTCGGCGGGCCACCGCAGAGTCGGCGTAGCTCGGCGTGGATCTTGCCGTGCGGCTGGCCAGTGCGGTGGTGTCGTGCGGCCACCAGAGCGTTCAGTTGGCGTCGGAGCGCCACGCGACGCTGGGCAGCACTCATAGGTGCCGGTGGCGCTGCCGTGGGCGCAGCGGCCGGCTGAGCGGCCCCGTCGGCGGTACGGCGGCGTTGGGCGGCGAGCTGGGCGGCCTGCCGCTTGGTCAACAGCAGCGAAACCTGGTCGGCGGTGAGGAGGCCGGGCAGCCCGAGGTATTCCTCTTCCTCGGGGGTGCCGGCCTGGGCCGCGGTGCCGAACGACGCCCCGTCGAAGATCACCTGGTCCAGTTCGGCGGTGGCCGAGAGCGCGGCGAACCGCTTTTCCAGCTCGCCGCTGGCCTGGTCGTCGCGCTGGGCCCGTTCCAGCAGGTCGTCGTCGAGGCCGTCGGAATCCTTGGGTTTGCCGAGGACGTGGTCCCGCTCGGTCTCCATCTCGCTGGCCAGCCCGAGGAGGTGCGGCACGCTGGGCAGGAACACCGACGCGGTCTCCCCGGGGCGGCGGGCGCGGACGAACCGGCCGATCGCCTGGGCGAAGTAGAGCGGCGTGCTGGCGCTCGTGGCGTAGACCCCGACCGCGAGCCGGGGGATGTCCACCCCTTCGGACACCATCCGCACCGCCACCAGCCAGCGCTGGTCGGACGCCGCGAACGTCGCGATCCGGGCGGACGCGCCCTGGTCGTCGGAGAGCACCACGGCGGCCTTCTCGCCGGTCACCTGCTCGATCAACTTGGCGTACGAGCGGGCGGTCTGTTGGTCGGTGGCGATGATCAGACCGCCGGCGTCGGCCATCCCCGCGTTACGCAGCACGGTGAGTCGGGCGTCGGCGGCCCGTAGCACCTGTGGCATCCAGTCGCCGGCCGGGTCCAGGGCGGTACGCCAGGCCTGCGCCACCAGATCCTGCGTCATCGGCTCGCCGAGGCGGGCGGCCAACTCCTCCCCCGCGTTGGTCCGCCACCGGGTCTCTCCCGAGTACGCCAGGAAGAGCACCGGCCGGACCACGCCGTCGCGCAGCGCGTCGGAGTAGCCGTACACGGAGTCGGCGCGGGAGCGCAGCAGCCCGTCTCCGCCCCGCTCGTAGCTGACGAAGGGGATCGGGTTGTCGTCGGAGCGGAACGGTGTGCCGGTGAGCATCAGCCGGCGTACGGCGGGTTCGAAGGCGTTCTTCACGCCGTCGCCCCAGGACCGGGAGTCACCGGCGTGGTGGATCTCGTCGAGGATGACCAGGGTGCGCCGGGTCATGGTGCGCCGGCGGTGCACCTGCGGGGCCATGCCGACCTGGGCGTAGGTGACCACCGCGCCGTGGAAGTCGGCCGCGGAGTGCAGGTCGGCGTTGCGGAAGGCGGCGTCGAGTTGGATGCCCACCCGGGCCGCGGCGTCGGACCACTGGTTCTTCAGGTGCTCGGTCGGTGCGACCACGGTGACCGCCTCGATGGTGCCGTCGGCGAGCAACTCGGCCGCGATCCGCAGGGCGAAGGTGGTCTTGCCGGCACCTGGAGTGGCGACCGCGGTGAAGTCGTCGGTACGCCGACGCAGGTATTCCACCAGGGCTTTACGCTGCCAGGAGCGTAGTGCCGGGAACGTCTCGAGCACCGGCGTCCGGGCTGCCACGCGAAGCTCCTCTCCGACCGCACGATCGCGGACCCCGGGCGAGGGCCACGAGTCCCGCCGCCCATGAAAACGCCTCCGCGCAGTAGCTGCCGCGAAGGCCGACTCAGCATAACCAGCGCAGGCCCCACGGCCCAGGCGACGCCACGCTGGTCACAATCCCGCACTCGAACCAAACAACTGCCGGACCGTCTCACCACTCCCGGTCGGTACGCGGATCGGCTCCACCGGTGCGCGGCGGGCGCAGGGTCGCCACCGGGGCGGACCAGCGTCGACGTAGTGCGATCAGGCGCAGGCCGAAGACCAGGACGGCGGCGGCGGTGAGCGGCGCCGGTCCGGTCTGCCCGGTGACGTACAGCAGCGCCACCGTGACCGAGCCGGCCAGCGCGGCAAGGGCGTAGATCTCGCGGCGCAGCACGACCGGGATCTCGGCGGTGAGCAAATCGCGGGCGAGCCCGCCGCCGATCGCGGTGAGCATGCCGATGAGGCAGGCGCCGACGGCCGGCACCCGGGCGTCGAGCGCCTTGAGCGTGCCGGTGACGGTGAACAGCGCGAGGCCCGCCGCGTCCAGCACCAGCACCGTGGTGCGCAGTCGGGCCAGTTGGGGGTGCAGCCAGAAGACGGCGAGCGCGGTGATCGCGGCGGTGCCCGCGTACCGCCAGTCGGCGAAGGCCAGCGGCGGCACCTCGTCGATGACCAGGTCCCGGAAGATCCCACCGCCGAGGGCGGCCACGAACCCGACGAACGCGACGCCGAACAGGTCCAGCCGTTTGGCCACCGCCGCCGACGCCCCGGATGCGGCGAACACCGCGACGCCGGTCAGGTCGGCGAGGAGCAGGGGGGTGGAGGTGGTCACCGCCGCAGGCTACGTCGCCGGCCGGGACGCCGGCCCAGGATCACTCGCGGTACGAGTCGTAGATCTCCTTGCACTTGGGGCAGACCGGCGAACCCGGCTTGGCCGCCTTGGTGACCGGGAACGTCTCGCCGCAGAGCGCGACGACGAAGGTGCCCATGACGGCACTCTCGGCGATCTTCTCCTTGCGGACGTAGTGGAACATCTCGGGACCGGTGTCGGCGTCCTTCAGTTCGGGACGCTCGAGAACCTCTGTGCTCACGTCTGCACCTCCAACCGTCAAGTTTGGCAGGTCATCACGGCCGGGTCCACCTGAGGCCGACCGGAGCCCGACCCCGTACGGTGCCCGTGTGACTGACTTTCACCTCAGCTACGGCACCGAGGTCGCCGAAGCCCTGCGCGACGGCCGGCCCGTCGTCGCACTGGAGAGCACCATCGTCTCGCACGGGCTGCCCCGGCCGGAGAACCTGCGGGTGGCCAGGGAAATCGAGCGGGCGGTCCGGGATGCCGGTGCCGTTCCCGCGACGATCGGCATGATCGGCGGCAAGCTGGTGGTCGGCCTGGACGACGCCCAGCTGACCCGGTTGGCCACTGTCGATGGAGTGACGAAGCTCTCCGTCCGCGACCTCGCGGTGGCGGCGGCCACCGGCGTGGACGGCGCCACCACTGTCGCCGCGACAAGCGCCGTGGCCGCCGCGGCCGGGATCGGGGTGTTCGCCACCGGCGGGTTGGGCGGGGTGCACCGGGAGGCCACGCACACCTTCGACGAGTCGGCTGACCTGGTCACCCTGGCCCAGACCCCGATCGTGGTGGTCTGCGCCGGCGTCAAGTCGATCCTCGACGTGGGCGCGACGCTGGAGCGGTTGGAGACCCTCGGGGTCGCCGTGCTCGGTTACCGCACCCGCCGGTTCCCCGGCTTCTACCGCACCGACGCCGGCTTCGATCTCGACTGGTCGGTGGACTCGCCGGAGCAGGTCGCCGACGTGCTCGCCGCCCGCGACGCGCACGCGCTGCACACCGGCGGGCTGCTCGTGGCCAACCCGCTGCCGGTCGACGAGCAGCTCGACCCGGACCTGCACGATCGGACGCTCGCCGACGGTCTGGCCCTGCTGGAGCGGGACGGGATCACCGGCAAGGCCGTCACCCCGTACCTGCTGGCGCACTTCCACTCGGCCACCGAGGGCGCGAGCCTCGCCGTCAACGTCCGGATCATCCTGCGCAACGCCGACCTGGCCGCGCGGATCGCGGTCGCCGCGGCGGTCCGCGACACCGCCGCCGCGGTATGACCCGACCGGCCCGGGTGGTCGTCGTCGGGGACGTGATCACCGATGTGGTCGCCGTGCTGTCCGGGCCGCTCGCGGCCGGCTCGGACACCGGAGCCGAGATCAGCATCGGCGGAGGCGGTCAGGCGGCCAACACCGCCGCCTGGTTGGCCGCGCAGCGGGTGGACGTCACGCTCGTCGGCGCCGTCGGTGACGACGACGCCGGACGGGACCGGGTGGCCGAGTTGGAGCGGGCGGGTGTCGACTGCGCGGTCGAGCGGGTCGAGGACGTGCCGACCGGCACGGTGATCGTGTTGGCGACCGACGACGAGCGCACCATGGTCAGCCAGCGGGGCGCGAACGTCCGGCTGAGCGTCGCGCACGTCGAGCGGTCCCTCGCGGCGGTGCCCGACGCCGGGCATCTGCACCTGTCCGCGTACACCCTCCTGGACGCCGGGTCGCGCGACGCCGGGCTGCGGGCGTTGGCCGCCGCCCGCGAGCGTGGGTTGACCACGAGCGTCGACGCGGCCTCCGCGGCCCCGCTGCGGCGGGTGGGCGCGGCGGCGTTCCTGAGTTGGGTACGCGACGTCGACCTGATCCTGGTCAACGCGGACGAGGCCACGGTGCTGGCCGGCGGGCTGGACCCGGCGGCGCAGGGGCGGGCGCTGTCGGCGACGGCCCGGCGGGTGGTGGTGAAGCGCGGCGCGGCCGGCGCGGTCTGGGTCGACCGCAGCGCGGCGGTCTGGGTGGCTCCGGCCCGGCGGGTGGCGGTGCGGGACGTCACGGGGGCGGGCGACGCCTTCGCGGCCGGTCTGCTCACCGCCTGGCTCGCCGACGCCGCCCCGACCGTGGCGCTGAACCGCGCCACCGACCTGGGCGCGCTGGCCGTCTCCGCGGTCGGCGCACGGCCACAGCCGTAGAGGTCGGCGCACGGCCGCGCCTCCCGAGTGCTCGAACCCTGGCCCGTTCGCGGGTCAGGGTTCGACGTCGATGACCTTGTGCGGTCGCTCCTCGGCGCTGAGGCTCATCGGCGGGGTGTCGTCCGTGTGCCGGCGGTGGAACCGGTTGGCCAGCCGGTGCTCTTCCTTCGGCGGCCGGTCGTTGGCCAGCAGCACGGCCAGCCAAGGGATGAGCACCATGCCGAGGGCGCACAACGGCAGCCAGAGCCAGAGCAGCGGGGCGTTCGCACCGACCAGGATCGCGCCGGCGATGATGCAGGCCACCCGGATGCCCATCATCAGGACGTAGCGGCGCTGACGGCTGGTGAGCTGGTCACCCTGGCTGCGCGAGGCGTCGGTGATCAGAATCGGCTGGTAGGCCTGACGCTTCACCATGGACCTCCTCGAGGGGATTACGCCTCATCCTGTCACCGCGGGACCGTGATCAGCGAACTTCGACTCATCCCAGTACGTGTTACGCCCGTGGTACGCTCCGCGACGTGGGCAGCAGGTTCAGCTTCACCGACGAGGCGTTGGCCAACCTGAGGGTCTACGACGTCACGCCCGGGGAAGTCTGGGAGGCGCTGCACAGTGCCCGACGGGTCATCCGCCACCTGGGCGACGACGTCATGGTGGTCTATGCCGCCGCCCGTCGGGGCCGCCGGCTGGCGGTGCTGCTCGCCGAGGCCGATGGCACCGACAACGACTGGGACATCCTCTCCGCCCGCGAGTTGAGCGACGTCGAGTCCAAGCGCTACGACGAGGCCGTGCGGAGAGATCGCCGATGAGGAGGCCGTGACGATGCACCGAAACGACGCGACCAAGCAGTTCCACAGCGGCGACGACCGGATCGCCGAGCTGATCGACGAGGGCCCGGGGGTCGATCTCCCCGCCCCCGACACCGACGTGCCGATGGTGAGCCGGTCAGTCCGGCTGCCGCTGGAAACCTACGAGCGGGTGCGGGCCGCCGCCGACGCCCGGGGCATCGGGGTCACCACGCTGATGCGCCAGTGGATCGAGGCCGGCCTGGCCGACCTGGACGACTCCGCGACCGTCTCGCTCGCCGACGTCCGGCGCGCGCTGGCCTCGCTGGCACACCCGACCGCCGCCTGAGCGTCAGTCCCGCGCAGCCTTGGCCGCCGCCTTCATCTGCTGCTTGAACTCCCGCACCCGACGCAGCGAGTCGACGTCGGTGACGTCGGCCACCGACCGGTACGCGCCCGGGTCGCCGTAGTCTCCGGCCGCCGTGCGCCAGTCCTGTGGGGTCACCCCGAAGCGCTTGCCGAGCAGGGCCACGAAGATCTGCGCCTTCTGCCTGCCGAAGCCGGGTAGCGCGGAGACCCGGCGCAGCAGCTCCGGACCGTCGGCGACATCCGACCACAGCAGTGCCGCGTCACCGTCGTAGCGCTCGACGAGCACCTGGCAGACCTCCCGCACCCGGGCCGCCATCGCCTTCGGGAAGCGGTGCAGCGCGGGCGGCTGGGCGAAGAGCGCGACCAGGGCCTCCGGGTCGTACGCGGCCAGCTCCGCCGCGTCCAGGTCGTGGCCGAGCCGCTGCGTGAGCACGTACGGCGAGGAGAACGCCTTCTCCATCGAGAATTGTTGATCAAGGACCATCCCGACCAGCAGGGCCAGGGGGCTGCGCTCCAGCAGCCGGTTGGCCTCCGGGTCGATGGGCAGCACGAGCGTCATGCGGACCATCCTGCCCGGCGTACCGGTGCGGGCGGACACCGACGCTCCGATCGCACCACAGGTGGCGCGCGTCTGCCACGCTCGACGCCATGCTGCGGACCGCCCCGCCGGGATCCCCGTACCACCGACTCGGCCGCACCGACCGGCACCGCTGGTGGCGGCCCCTGGTCGGCACCCTCGCGCTGCTCGCCTCGGCGGCGGTGGTCATGGGTTTCCTCTTCGTCGTCGCCGCAATCGTGGGCGAGCTCACCAACCGCCCGAACGACGCCGACGGGTTCCCCACCTTCGGCCCGATTCCGGACACCGCGCTGCTGATCGTCTCGCTGGCGCTGCTGCTCCCACTGGTGCTCGGCACCGCCTGGCTCGTGCAGCGCCGGCCCGCCGGCACGGTCTCCTCGGTGCTCGGTCGGCTGCGGTGGGGTTGGCTCGGCCGCTGCCTGCTGATCGCCACACCGCTGATCATCGTGATGCTGGCCGGCGCGGACCTCCTGCTCGGGCTGACCGACGAGGGTTCGGTAGTCGAGCCGGCAGCGACGTGGGTGGGTTGGCCGGAATTCGCCGCCGGGCTGCTGATGGTCCTCCTGCTGGTGCCGATCCAGGCCGCCGCGGAGGAGTACGCGTTCCGGGGCTGGCTGGTGCAGGCCGTCGGCGCGTACCTGCGCACACCCTGGCCCGGGATCGCCCTCCAGGCGGTGCTCTTCGCCGCCGGGCACGGCTGGGGCACGGCCTGGGGCTTCCTGGACCTGGCCTTCATGGGAGTGCTCCTGGGCTGGCTGACGATCCGCACCGGCGGGCTCGAGGCCGCGATCGCGCTGCACGTGGTGAACAACCTGATCGCCTTCACCCTGGCGGCGGCGTTCGGCGGGCTGACCGCCGACGAGACGATGGCCGACGCCCCCTGGCAGCTCGTCGTCGTCGACGTGCTGGCACTGTCGGCGTACGCCCTGGTCATCGACAGGTTGGCCGCGCGGCGGGGGCTGGCGACTGTCGTGCCACCGGCTCTGGCGGTGCCCGGCGAGCCCCCGGCCCCGACCGGTGCGGAGCTGGGGCTGCCGAGCGTCGGGGTCGAATCTCGCGGGTGATGACGGCTGCCTCCGCGACGGCAGGCAGGATGTCGGGGTGGACGAACACGACATGCTGCTCTCCCCCGCCGGTGTCGACGCGCTGCGGGCCGCGCTGACCCGGACCGGCTTCACCGGCCACGGCATCGCCGAGCGGTTGGGCGCCCAGGCGACCGCCGCTGTCGGCCGTAACGACTACCGGGCCGCGCTGCGCGCCACCGAGGACGGCGACCCGCTCGGCACCCTGATCCGGGTGTTCATCTGCGACCAGACCGAACCGGAGGCCGCGGTGGCCGCCGCGCTGGCACCGCTGGGCCTGGCGGAGGCGCTGGCCGGCGGGCTGGTCGAGCGGTACGGCGACGGCCTGCGGGCCGGCGTCGACCTGGAGCCGTACGGCGAGGACTGGTGGGTGCTCGCCGACGTGCCCGCGAGTGCCCGGCCGGGTCGCCCGTTGCGCGCCGAGCACGTCCTCGGCGTCGGCGGGGCCACCCACACCCTGATCGGCGCGACCATGCGCCGGCCGGTCGACACCGCGCTGGACCTGGGGACCGGCTCCGGCGTCCAGGCTCTGCACCTGGGCACCCACGCCAGGTCGGTGACCGCCACCGACCTCTCCGAGCGGGCGCTGCGCTTCGCCGCGACCACCGCCGCCCTCAACGGGCAGGACTGGGAACTGCTCCGCGGTGACCTGGTCGCCCCGGTGGCCGGTCGTCGCTTCGACCTGGTGGTGAGCAACCCGCCGTTCGTGGTCGGTCCGGGCACCACCACGCACGTCTACCGCGACTCCGGCCGGGTCGGTGACGCGATCGGCGCCGAGTTGGCCGCCGCCGCCCCGGGCCTGCTCACCGAGGGCGGCACCATGCAGTACCTGGCGAACTGGGTGCACGTCGCCGGCGAGGAGTGGGACGAGCGGGTGGCCGGCTGGTTCGCCGGGACCGGCCTGGACGCCTGGGTGATCCAGCGCGAGGTGGCCGACCCGATGGCGTACGTCGACCTGTGGCTCACCGACGTCGGCGAGACCGCCGACCCGCAGCGGATGGCCGCCTGGCTGGACTGGTTCGACGCGCACAAGGTGGAGGCGATCGGCTTCGGCATCGTGTCCCTGCGCCGGGGCGGGCACGCCGACCCGGTGGTCCGGGTGGAGGACCTGCGCCAGCGGGTGCAGCCACCGCTGGGCGACCAGGTCGCCGCCTGGTTCGACCGCCAGGACTTTCTCCGGGTACGCGAAACCGAGGCGTTGCTCGCCGAGCGCTACCGGGCCGCCGAGGGCCTCCAGCTGCGGCAGGAGGCCACCATGGGCGACGAGGGCTGGGCGGTGGACCGGCAGGTCCTGGCGATGCCGCACGGCCTGCGCTGGACCGAGGAGATCGACCCGCTGGTGCTGGCGCTTGTCGGTGGCGCCGACGGACGCCTGCCGCTGCGTGACCAGCTCGCCCTGCTCGCCGCCGCGCACGACGTCGAACCCGACGAGATGGCCGAGGCCGCCGGCCCGATCGTGGCGCACCTGCTGGAGCGCGGCTTCATCGAGCCGGTGACCACGTGACTCGGGCCGCCACCGCGTGGACGGGCATTGCGCCGGCTTGCGGCTTCGCGACGGCTTCCCGCTTCGCGACGGCTTGCGGCTTCACGACGGCCTCCGGCTTCACGACGGCCTCCGGCTTCGCGACGGCCTCCGGCTTCGCGACGGCCTCCGGCTTCGCGACGGCCTCCGGCTTCGCGACGGCTTGCCGCTTCGTGGCGACCGGCGTGACGGCGGGCCGCTGATGCGTGCGGTGGTGCAGACCGTCGGGCGGGCCAGCGTGACAGTCGACGGCGAGGTGGTCGGTGCGATCGAGAACGGACTGCTGGTGCTGCTCGGGGTGACCCACACCGACACCGCGGAGACCGCTCAGACGATGGCCCGCAAGGTGCACGAGCTGCGCATCCTGGACGACGAGCGGTCCGCCGCCGACACCGGCGCGGCGATCCTGGTGGTCAGCCAGTTCACCCTCTACGGCGACGCGCGCAAGGGGCGCCGTCCAAGCTGGACGGCGGCCGCCCCCGCCGAGGTGGCCGAACCCCTGGTGACCGCCGTCGTCGACGCGCTGCGCCAACGGGGCGCGACTGTGGAAACCGGACGCTTCCGCGCCCACATGCTCGTCGAAAGCACGAACATAGGCCCCCGCACCCTCCTCCTAGACCTCTAACCCCCTCCCACCCACCCTCCCTCCCACCCCCACCCCTCCTGGTTGATCATGAGGTTATTGCTCGCCACCTCGGCGTGTCGTGGCGATAACCTCATGATCAACGCGCCGAAAGGGGGGTTGGGGGTGGGGGTTAGGAGAAGAGGCCTCGGCGGGAGAGGGACTGGCGGAGCCAGTTGTCGAGTTCGGCGGTCCAGTCGGTGCGGTCGGCGGTGGCGTGGGCGACGGTGAACCGACCGAAGGCGTCCCGCCCCTCGGTGAAGACACCGCCGCGCTTGTCGACCTCCAGCACCACCTGCATCTGCTGGGCGTCGGCGATGAAGGTGACCTCCAACTGGTTGATCGAGCGGGCGTACTGCGGCGCCGGACCGAACTCGATCTCCTGGTAGAACGGCAACGTCTGCCGTACGCCGTAGATGTGGCCACGCTCCACATCGGCACGCGCGAACCGGAAACCCAGTCGCAGTAACGCGTCCAGCAGTCGTTCCTGGGCCGGCAGCGGGTGCACCGACACCGCGTCCAGGTCGCCCTTGTCCACCGCGCGGGCGACCTCCAGCTCGGTACGCAGCCCCATCGTCATGCCGTGCAGGTGCTGCCCGTACAGCTCGGTGACGGGTGTCTCCCACGGCACGTGGAAGCGGAACGGGATGTCGTGGCGCTGCCCCGGCTCCAGCCGGAACGCGCCGGTGACCTGCTGACGGTGGAACTCCTGCGTGGTGTCGTAGTCGTTGTCGCCGCTCTCGACCTCGACGCGGGTGACCAGGCCGAGGGCGACGTGGTCGATGTCGACCTGGTGGTCACCGCCGACCACCTGGATGCGGCCCTCCAACTGCCCGCCCGGGCGGCAGTTCGGGTTGGCCAGCACCGTCTCGACCGACGGGCCGCCGACCCCCATCGCCTTCATGAGCCGCTTGAAGACCACGCCGTCCTCCAACTGTGTCCGGGGCCGACCGCGGTGGCCGACCGTCCGCAACGTAGCCGGGGCGGGCAAGCACAGACCGGGGCGACACTCCGCACAACGATCCGACCAATTCCTGTCGGGTGCCCGATCGCCTCACTCCCGTTTTACGCCCTGCCCGCCAAGCTGTGTCTCACACCGGCACCACTGGGCCGGAGACACGGCACAGACGTGGAAACGGGGAGAGACAGAGATGGTCCTGCAGATGACGGAACACCGGACGCGCCCGGCCACCACGACCGACACCGACGGGACCTCCGAGGTCCTCGCCGACCTGGACGCCACCGACGAGCGTGGCATCTCGACCGACCTGGTCCGGGCGTATCTCAACGGGATCGGCCGGACGAAGTTGCTGACCGCCGCACAGGAGGTCGATCTGGCCCGGCGGATCGAGGCCGGACTGTTCGCGGACGAGAAGCTGGCCACCTGCACCCCCGTCTCCGAGGAGTTGCGGGCCGACCTGGAACTCGTCGTCGCGGAGGGCCGGGCGGCCAAGGACCATCTGTTGGAGGCGAACCTGCGGCTGGTGGTCAGCATCGCCAAGCGCTACACCGGACGCGGCATGGCGTTTCTCGACCTGATCCAGGAGGGCAACCTCGGCCTGATCCGGGCGGTGGAGAAGTTCGACTACGCCAAGGGTTACAAGTTCTCCACGTACGCCACCTGGTGGATCCGGCAGGCGATCACCCGCGCGATGGCCGACCAGGCCCGCACCATCCGCATTCCGGTGCACATGGTCGAGCAGGTCAACCGGATGGTCCGGGCCCGCCGTGAGCTGGCGGTGACGCTGGGCCGCGAGCCCACGGTCGCCGAGGTCGCCCACGCCCTGGAAGTCCCCGAGATCCAGGTCATCGAGCTGATCTCCTACGACCGGGAGCCGGTCAGCCTGGACCAGGCCGTCGGCGACGACGGGGAGAGCGCGCTCGGCGACTTCGTGGCCTCGGTGGACCCGCGTACCGAGCCGAGCGACGCCGCCGCCCAGGGCGAGCTGCGTAACGAGGTCAGCATCGTGCTGGCCACCCTGTCCCAGCGGGAGCAGGCGGTCATCCGGTTGCGGTTCGGGCTGGACGACGGCCGGCAGCGCACGCTCGACGAGGTCGGCCGGGAGTTCGGCCTGTCCCGGGAGCGGATCCGGCAGATCGAGAAGGTGACGCTGCTGAAGTTGCGCGCCCCGGAGCGGGCGCAGCGCCTGGAGGCGTACGCCTGCTGACGCACCCGGTTCCCACGGAAGGCCCTGGCGGTTCGCCAGGGCCTTCCGTGCCGCTGTGGTGCTTGACGACGGCACCCATCCACGATAAAACCAACTGGTTATAGAACCAGGAGGTTATGAATAGTGGACACGGAGCTGTTGGATGCGACCTTCGCGGCGCTGGCCGACCCGACCCGGCGGGCCATCCTCGCCCGACTCGCGGCTGGGGAGGCGACCGTGACGGAGCTGGCAGCGCCATTCGAGATGAGCCAGCCGGCCATCTCCAAGCACCTCCGGGTGCTGGAACGCGCTGGTCTCGTCAGCCGGGGTCGGGACGCCCAACGCCGCCCGTGCCGACTGGAGGCCCGCCCCCTGCGTGACGCGACGGCCTGGCTCGCCACCTACCGCGACTACTGGGCGGAGAGCTACCAGCGCCTCGACGTCCTGCTCGACGAGCTCCAGTCTGTCGACGGCACCGAGCATCGGCCCGCCGGACCGGACGGGACGGGCGAGTGACAGGCGTCGACGAACCGCTGGTCGTGCACACCCCGGGCGACCGGGAGATCGTGATGAGTCGGCTGTTCGAGGCGCCGGCGCGGCTGGTGTTCGCCGCCTTCACCCGACCCGACCTGCTGGTCCGGTGGTACGGCGCACACGGATGGCGGCTGGCGGAGTGCGACGTCGACCTGCGGGTCGGCGGGCGGTGGCGGTTCGTGTCGCAGGGCCCGGAGGGCGCACGGATGGCCCAGGCCGGGGTCTATCGACAGGTCGAGCCGCCACACCGACTTGTCTACACCGAGCTCTTCGACGACCAGTCCTACCCGGGCGAGACAGTGGTCAGCCACGAGTTCACCGAGGTGGCCGGGCGAACGACAGTCACCACCACGCTGCTCTACGCCACGGCGCAGGGACGGGACACCGTGCTGCGCTACCCGATGGCGCGGGGGGCCGGGCAGAGCTTCACCCGACTGGCCGACCTGCTGCGCTCCGCAACGACGACAGAGGAAGAGCACCCATGAACTGGACACTCGAAGTGGTGATCGTGCCGGTCTCCGATCTGGACCGGGCGAAGAAGTTCTACGCCGACCAGCTCGGCTTCACTGTCGATCACGACACGGTGATCAATGACGAGGCGCGCATCATCCAGCTGACCCCACCCGGCTCCGGCTGCTCGATCGTGATCGGCAAGGGCGTCGTCCCGGACATGCCACCGGGCTCGCTCAAGGGCCTGCAACTTGTGGTGCCCGACCTGGAGCGGGCACGCACGGAGCTGGTCGAGCGGGGGGTGGAGGTGAGTGAGATCCAGGTGCTGGGCGCCAGCCCGACCCCCACGCCACACCCACTGGACAACGTCGGCTTCGTCTTCTTCACCGACCCGGACGGCAACTCCTGGGCGGTGCAGCAAATCTCCAGCCGCGCCTGACCAGTGCTACAACCGGCGGGGGCCGGTGTCCGGGCGGGTGGCCTCGCCGCCCACCCGGACCTGGGCGTGCAGGACCGCGATGCCGTCCGGGCGGGCGAGCACCGGGTTGAGGGTCAGCGACCGCACGCGGGGCTGTTCGTCGGCGAGCCGCCCCACCCGCAGCAGCAGGTCGGCCAGGGCCCTCCGGTCGACCGGCGCGGCACCCCGGTGCCCGCGCAGCAGTGGCGCCGCCCGGGGCTCGTCGACCAACTCGGCCGCGTCGGTGTCGGTCAGCGGCACCGCCCGCCAGGCCCGGTCGCCCAGCAACTCGGTGGCGACCCCACCGAGACCGAAGCCGACCACCGGCCCGAACGCCGGATCCTCCACCAGCTCCACCACACAGGCCACCCCGGGCGGGACCATCGGCTGGACCAGCGCGTCCGCACCGAAGGCCGTGGCCAACTCGGTGTACGCCCGACGAAGAGCCGGCTCGTCGGGCAGGTCGAGCCGGACCGCGCCGAGGTCGAGCCGGTGCCGCAGCCCGGGGGCCGCCGCCTTGAGCGCCACCGGATAGCCCAGCAGCGCCGCCGCGTCGGCCGCCGCGTCGACCGAGTCGACGGGCACCGACGCCACCACGTCGATCCCGTACGCGGCCAGCAGCGCACCGGGGTCGGTGGCGTCGGTGCGGAACGCGGCAGGCGCGGCGTGCCGATCGACGCCTGGCAACTCCGGCACGACCCCGGGCGGGCGGCGCAGCCACTCGGCGTAGCGGTGCACCCGGGCGAGAGCCCGCACCGCCTCCTCCACTCCCCCGTACGCGGGCACCCCCGGCGGCAGTTGCCCGACCAGAAACGTCGCCACGGTCGGCTTGCCCAGCGCGAGGGCCGCCGGTAGGGCGGCGGTCACGTCGGCGTCCACCTCGGTCCGCTGGCCGGGCAGCGGCGGGGCGAAGACCACCACCAGGGCGTCCACGTGGTCGTCGCCGGCCGTCTCGGCGAGAGCGGCGGCGAACTCGGCGGCACCGGCGCTCGGCCCGACGTCGCGGGGATAACCGTCGGCCACCGTGAGGCCCTGCCCGACGCAGGCGGTGGCGGCCAGGCCGGTCAGGGCCGAGGAGTTGCCCACCACACCGACCCGGCCGCCGACCGGCAACGGCTGGTTGGCCAGCAGCACACCCACGTCGAGCAGCTCCGGCACGGTGTCCACCCGGATCACCCCGGACTGGGCGAAGAGCGCGGCCACCGCCACCTCGTCCGGCCCGGCGGTGTCACCGACCCCCACCGGGCGGGCCGGCGAGGCGAGCGCGACCACCGGTTTGGCGCGGCCGATCCGTCGGGCCAGCCGGGCGAACTTGCGGGGGTTGCCGAAGGTCTCCAGGTACAACATGATCACGTCGGTGCCGGGATCGTCCTGCCAGTACTGCAGCAGGTCGTTACCGGAGACGTCGGCCCGGTTGCCGGCCGAGACGAAGCTGGACAACCCGAGGCCACGCCGGTCCGCCTCGGCGAGCAGCGCCACCCCGAACGCGCCGGACTGGCTGAAGATGCCCACCCGGCCCGCCGGCGGTAGTGCCGGGGCGAGGGTGGCGTTGAGGCGTACCGTCGGGTCGGTGTTGGCCACGCCGAGACAGTTCGGGCCGACGACCCGCATGCCGGCGGCGTGCGCCGCGCGGACCAGTGCCCGCTGCGTGGCCGCGCCCTCGGCCCCGGCCTCGGCGAAGCCCGCCGAGATGACCACCAGGCCGTGCACCCCCGCGGCGGCGGCGTCGGCGACCACCGCGGTCGCCGCCTCCGGCGGGACCGCCACCACCGCCAGGTCCACCGGCGTGCCGGCATCAACCGCCGACGGGTACGCGGGCAGGCCCGCCACTGTCGACGCGCTCGGGTGCACCGGCACCACCGCGCCGGTGAAACCGCCGTCGCGCAGATGCCCCAGCACCGCCGCGCCGACGCCCTGGCCGGTGGCGCTGGCGCCGTAGACGACGATGCCCCGCGGGGCGAGCAGGCGGGCGATCGAGCGGGCCTCGGTGCGGTGCTCCCGGCCGCGCTGCACCTCGAGCGTGGCCTCGGTGGGCGCGATCGGGAAGCTCAGGTGCACCACACCGTCGGCGTACTCGCGTTGGACCTGGTAACCGAAGTCGGCGAAGACCCGCAGCATCGTCCCGTTGCTCGGCAACACCTCGGCGACGAAGCTCATGATGTCGTTGCGGCGGGCGGTCTCGGCCAGGTGCTCCATCAGCACCGAACCGATGCCCCGGCCCTGGTAGGCGTCCTCCACCACGAAGGCCACCTCCGCGTCCGGCGCCTGCGGGCCGAGCCGCTCGTACCTGCCGACCGCGACGATCCGGTCGGCGGCCAGCACCACGAACGCCTCCCGGTCGTGGTGGTCGACGGTGACGAACCGGATCAGGTCCCGTTCCGGGATGCGGGGGTACGGCGAGAAGTACCGAAGGTAGCGGGTGCGCTCGGAGAACCGGCTGTGCATCGCCACGATGCCCGGCGCGTCCGCCGGGTCGATCGGACGCAACTGGACGGTGCTGCCGTCGCTGAGCAGCACGTCCACCGGCTGGTCCACGGTCGTCACCGGCGCAGCCCTCCCGCTCCGCTCAGTCCCGTGGATCGTGCGGATCGAGCCCGAGCAGCGGAAAGACGGCCTTGCGGGTCGCCGCGATCGCCCGGTCCACCGCGTTCGGCTCGCCGGTCGGCTGCCACGGCTCGTACGACGGGCCCGCGTCGTCGGTCATCCGCAGCGGCACCTCCCGGCCCAGACGACGGGACGCGGCCAACTCCCGCCAGCCCGGCGGGGTGAGCGTCGCCGGGTCGATCGCGGCACCGGTGGCCACGGCCAGCAGGTGACTCCAGGCCCGGGGCACCACCTCGACGAGCGCGTATCCGCCGCCGCCGGTGGCCACCCACCGGCCGTCGCACAACTCGTCGGCGAGCGCGCGCATCGCCAGGTAGGTGGCCCGCTGCCCGTCCACCGTCAGGTTGAGGTCGGCGAGCGGATCCAGTCGGTGCCCGTCGGCGCCGCACTGGCTGACGAGCACCTGCGGCCGGAACGCGCGCAGCACCGACGGCACGATCGCGTGGAACGCCCGCTGCCAGCCGGTGTCGTCGACACCCGGCGGCAGCGGCATGTTGACGACGGTGCCCTGCGCGCCCGGCCCGCCCGTCTCGTCCGCGAACCCGGTGTACGGGAACAGGGCGAGCGGGGTCTCGTGCAGGCTGACCGTGAGCACCCGGGGGTCGTCGAAGAAGACGTGCTGCACGCCGTCGCCGTGGTGCACGTCGACGTCCACGTACGCGATCCGCTCCGCGCCCAGGTCGAGCAGGCGGGCGATGGCGACCGCCGGGTCGTTGTAGACGCAGAAGCCGGATGCGCGGGCGGGCATCGCGTGGTGCAGGCCGCCGGCCACGTTCACGGCCCGCCGGGCGTCGCCACGCCAGACCGCCTCGGCGGCGGCCACCGTCGCACCGGTGATCAGCGCGCTGGCCTCGTGCATCCCCTCGAAGATCGGGTTGTCGGAGGTGCCCAGCCCGTATCCGGCGAAGAGCGGATCGCGGGGCGCGGCCCGCACCGCGGCCAGGTAGGCCGGGTGGTGCACGCGGGTGAGCAGGGCGTCGTCGGCGGGCTCCGGCTTGACCATCCGCACGCCGGGCCGATCCAGGATGCCCAGCTCGCGGGCCAGCGCGACGGTCAGCTCCACCCGGACCGGGTCGAGCGGATGGTCACCCATGTCGTAGGCGAGCAGCGACTCGTCCCACACCACCACCGTGTCGTCGGACATGAGCCCATCGTCGCACGAGGACCGTCGCCGACCCACCGCACGCGCTGGTCAGCGCCCGGATGTCGGCCCGGGGGCGACCGGGCGCGTCGGATCGGCCACCCAGTTGCTCCACGATCCGACGTAGAGGGCCGCGTCGGTGCGGCCGGCCAGGTGCAGCGCGAGCACCGCCTGCGCGGCGGTCACCCCGGAGCCGCAGTACGCCCCGACGGCTCGCGCGTCGGTCGCCCCGACGGCGGCGAACCGCTCTCGCAACGCGTCGGCGGCCGGGAAGCGCCCGTCCGGGCCGACGTACTCTCCGGCGGGCAGGTTCGCCGCCCCCGGCACGTGCCCGGCGACCGGGTCGATCGGCTCGACCTCACCCCGGTAGCGGGGCGCCGCCCGGACGTCGAGCAGCACGGCGTCGTCCGCGGCGGCCAGCTCGGCGGCCTGCCCCGCGTCGAGCACCGGAAGATCACCGGGGCGTACCACGACGTCGCCGGGGGTCGGGGTGGGCGCGGCGGTGGAGACGGGCCGGCCGGCGGCGACCCAGGCCGGGTAGCCACCGTGCAGCAGGCGCACCTGCCGGTGTCCCGCCCAGCGCAGCGTCCACCAGGCCCGCGCGGCGGCCAGGCCGTCGCCGCCGTTGTACACCACCACGGGGTGACCGGCGCGGACGCCGGCGGCCCGCAGCGCGGCCTCCAGCGTGGCCGGGTCGGGCAGCGGGTGCCGACCGCCGGCGCCGGGCGGCCCGCAGAGCGCGGTGTCCAGGTCGACGAAGACAGCGCCGGGCAGGTGACCGGCGCGGTAGTCCTCGCGGCCGGGCGGGCCGACGAGCCGCCAGCGCACGTCGAGCAGGGTGGGCGGATCGGCCTGGTCGAGCTCGGCAGTGAGCTGATCGACCTCGACCAGCGGCTCCTGGGTACCGGACATGGCGACCATCCAACACCATTCACGTCGAGGGCACGCGGTTCGGCGGGGGCCGTGGGCCCGCCTCCCGAGGTAGCATCTAGCACCGGAGGGCCGCTGACGTTATGAAGTCTCACGACCTGGTCGATACGACCGAAATGTACCTGCGCACCATCCTCGAACTGGAAGAGGAGGGGGTGCCGCCGCTGCGTGCACGGATCGCCGAACGGCTGCAGCAGAGCGGCCCCACCGTGAGCCAGACCGTCGCCCGGATGGAACGCGACGGCCTTCTCACCGTCGAGGGCGACCGGCACCTGGCGCTCACCGTGCAGGGCCGCAGCAGCGCCGTGTCCGTGATGCGCAAGCACCGCCTCGCCGAGCTGCTGCTGGTAAACGTCATCGGGATGCCCTATGAGGAGGCCCACGAGGAGGCCTGCCGCTGGGAGCACGTGATGAGCGACGCGGTGGAGAAGCGGGTGTACGACCTGCTCAACCGGCCGACCCGCTCCCCGTACGGCAACCCGATCCCGGGGCTACAGGAGCTGGGCTCGCCGGTGGCGGAGGCCACCGAGGCCGTCGAGAGCGAGCGCAACCTGGCCTTCCCCGGCCTCTCCGGGACTGTCGTCGTACGCCGGATCTGCGAGAGCGTGCAGAAGGACGCCGACGTGCTGCGTCAACTGCACGCCGCCGGTGTCGACCCGGGCGCCACGGTGACCGTGGCACAGGAACGCGACGGGGTGTCGATCGACAGGTCCGGCGACCGGGTGCGACTCCCCCGCGAGGTCGCCTCCCGGGTCTTCGTCGCCGCCAACTGACCAACCGGCCACCCGGGCGTCACAGCGCCCGGGTGTCCACCTTCTTGGCCAGCGCGGCCAGGTCACCTGTGATCTTCTCCGCCGCCGAGCGTTCGCTGCCACGCGCACCGGTCCAGCTCAACGTCGCCAGCCGCCCGTCGGCGGCCAGCCAGCCCACCTCGGCGACCGGCCCGTGCCCGCTCGCCGCGGCGGTGGTCCGCCGGTACGCCTGCTGACCCACCCCGGTGACCTTCGCCGCCCTGTCCGGCACCACGTCCGCACCGAACGTCACCTTGTCGATCGTGGTCTCGGACACCGTGAGCGTCAACTCCGGCAGCGCCGCGCCCCCGGTCCGCACCACACAGGTGTGCGTGTCGCCCTGCTCGCTGGCCGCCGCCACGTCGAAGCGCACCTTCACCAACTGCTCGATCACCGCGAAGTCCAACAACCGGCAGGCACCGCCCGAGGAGGCCGCCACCACCTCCACGGCGATCGGCACCGGCGGCGGTAGCACCGCCGCCGGCTCGGCCTCGGCGGCGCAGCCGCTCACCAGCAGCCCCGCCAGCCCTCCGACCACGATCCGCCCGCGCACGCTCCACCCTCCGCCGAATGTTCGTCGGCCACCGTACGGGGTGTGGGTGTCCGGCGGAAGCCCTCGCTGACGCCTATTCCGACGGTGGATCGTCCACGTACGGGCAGTGCCGGCAGCCGCGCCCGCAGCAGGTGCCGCGCCGGGCCAGGAACCCGGCGCTGAGCACGAACAACCCCGTCGCCGGGTCGAGGTAGCCGGCCTCCCCGGCGGTCAGCGCGGCGGCGTGCGTGGCGAGGATCCGGGCCCGGTCGGGGTGCGCGGGCGACAGCCGGGTCGGGTGCGGCTCGGTGAGCGGCCGATCCGCCAGGGGTCGTCGCTCCCCGGTCACCAGCAGCAGTCCTTCCGGGTCACCCGCAGCAGTCTAGGCCGTCGTCAGATTCGTCGGTCGAGCGTGCTGGGCACCGGGGCGGCGTGCCCGTTCGTGGTCTGCCCTCCGCTGCGACGAATGCGGGACACGCCGCCGGTTTCGTCGTAGGGTCCGACGATGCTCGGCATCGATCGTTGTGCCGAGCACGGAGGAGACACCATGCGGAAGATCGTTGTGCACATGAGCCTGTCGCTGGACGGGTTCTTCGAGGGCCCCGGTGGCGACATCGGTTGGCACCAGGTCGACGAGGAGCTGCACCAGCACTTCAACGACGTGATCGCGCACATGGGCGGGTTCCTCAACGGCCGGGTCAGCTACGAGCTGATGGCCGACTTCTGGCCGACCGCCGACCAGGACCCGACCAGCAGTGCGCCGATGCGCGAGTTCGCCGGCATCTGGCGGGACATGCCGAAGATCGTCTACTCCCGCACGCTCGACCACGCCGACTGGAACGCCACGGTGGTCCGGGAGGTGGATCCGGAGGAGGTACGGCGGCTCACCGCCGAGCCCGGCGGCGACCTGGGGCTCGGCGGGGCCGACCTGGCCGCGACGTTCGCCCGGCACGACCTGATCGACGAGTACCGGATCTACGTCCACCCGGTGTTGCTCGGCCGGGGTCGCCGACTCTTCCCCGACGCCGACGCCCCGACCGGCCTGCGGCTGGCGGAGAGCCGCGTCTTCGGCAACGGTGTGGTCCTGCTCCGCCACGAGCGGGCTCGCTGACGTCAGTCACTTGAGTCTCCACCGGGGGGAGACAGCAGGGTGGGGGCATGAGTGCTGCGGAGCGGTACACGATCGGCGAGTTGGCCCGACGCACCGGCCTGAGCGTCAAGACCGTCCGGTACTACGCCGACAGCGGGATCGTGCCGCCGACGGACCGGAGCCCGACCGGCTATCGCCTCTTCGACGGCGAGGCGGCGGCCCGGTTGGAGCTGGTCCGGACGTTGCGCGACCTGGGCGTGGGCCTGGCCACCATCCGGCGGGTGGTGGACCACGAGGTGCCCCTGCACGAGGTGGCCGCCGCGCACGCCGAGGCGTTGGCGGTGCAGATCCGGGTGCTGCGCCTGCGCCAGGCGGTGCTCACCGTCGCGGCGAGGCGCGGGTCGGGCCCGGCTGAGGTGGACGAGCTGCACCGGTTGGCCCAGCTCACCACCCGTGCGCGGGCACACCTGGTGGGCGACTTCCTGGCCAGCGTCTTCGCCGGCCTCGGCGACCAGCCCGCGTACCCGGGTGTGATCGTCTCGATGACACCGGAGCTGCCCGACGACCCGAGCACCGAGCAGGTGCAGGCGTGGCTGGAGCTGGCCGAGTTGTGCCGGGAGCCCACCTTCCGGGCGAGTATGCGGCGGATGGCGCGGCAGCACGCCACCGACCACGACGTGCCCGGGTTACCCCGCCCGGACGCCGTCGCGGTGGTCCGGGACGGGGTGGCCCCCGCCCTCGCGGCCGGCCTCGACCCGACCAGCCCGGCCGCCGATCCGGTGGTCGCGGCGACCACCAGCCGGTACGCGAGCCTGCACTGTCACTCCGACGACGCCGACCTGCGTCAGCGGTTGCTCGACCGGCTGGTGCTTGCCAACGATCCCCGCCGGGACCGCTACCTCGACCTGGTGGCGGTGCTCAA
Organism: Micromonospora sp. DT231; assembly: GCF_049847025.1. Lineage (NCBI taxonomy): Bacteria > Bacillati > Actinomycetota > Actinomycetes > Micromonosporales > Micromonosporaceae > Micromonospora > Micromonospora sp. DT231. The sequence goes on from NZ_JBNCNO010000014.1 coordinate 22,020, forward strand.
CGGCTGGTCGACAGGCGATGCGACCGCGCCGGCGGTGGACTGGTTCATCCGGGCCCTGCACGCCCGGATGCCCGAACAGCCTCGTTGAGCCGGCCGGGCCGGCTCGGCGGCTCGGCGGCTCGGCGGCTCGGCGGCTCGGCGGCTCGGCGGCTCGGCGGCTCGGCGGCTTCAGCCGAACCAGGTCATCGCCTGGCCGTGGCCCCTGGCCCAGGCCAGCGGTTTGCCGTCGAGCGCGAGGACGTTGTGCAGCGCGTCGCTCGGCGGGTCGGGCAACCCGTCGTACGGCAGCACGTCCGGCGCCTCGTTCGCGATCCAGTGCCCCGGCAGCTCCCGGACCAGCCGGACGAACGCGTCCCGGCGCGGCGCCGGCACCTGGTAGAGCACCGAGGTGTGGAAGACCACGAGCGTCGCGTCGGCCGGCGCGCGGGCGGCCAGCGCCGGCAGGTCGTCCACCAGATCGCCGCGGACCAGCAGCGGAGGATCGGCCGCGGCGACCGCCGCCGCGGCCCGCAACCGGGCCCGCCGGTGCGCGTGCTCCGGCCAGATCAGGGCGTCCAACCAGGACACGTCGCCGGGGTCGGTCACGTCGAGCGGGTTGAGGTCCAGGCCAGCCCGCCACACCACACGGGGTACGCGGACCGGCGGCACCAGGCCGTCGGCAGCGCACTCCAGGACCGGCTCACCCGAGCCCACCTGATGATCGCCGTAGCGGTACGCGTACCGGTCGGGGTAGAGGCAGAGCCCGGCCGACGCACCGACCTCCACCAGGGCGAGGGGCTGCGGCAGCGCGGCGAGCAGCGGCAGCAGGACCGCGCACCGGCCGCTCTCGTTGGTCTGGGTGGCCCGGACCCGCAGCTGCGCCTCGATGGCCGGCCAGTGCGTCACCGCGTAGTCGTGGAAGGTGGCCGGGTCGTCGACCGGGCCGCCGAGCCAGCGCACGACGCCGAACAGCAGATTCGGCTGCCGCTTGGCCGGCGGGAGCCCGTCGAGCAGGGCGAGCAGGGCGTCGTCGTGGGCGACGGCCTGCGCCAGACGCTCGTACGTGGGCGACACCCCACGCGCCTCGCGGCTGCCGAACTCGGCGTACGTCTCAGCGGTCGTCATGCCCTCATCGTCGCAGCCCATTCCTCGGAAGGTCAGGCCCCGTTTCCGTGTGCTGACTCACCGCCCGCACCGGCAACGCGACCCGTGGTGGGCCGGGCTGACCGTGGTGGATCCACAGCGGCCGGTAGCGCGTCCAAGGAGGGCGGCCGAATCCGGCTGTCCGACCTGCGTAGGGAGTCACGGATGAACGACGAGGAAGCCGGCCGACTGCCCGAACGGCTCACGGACCGTGGACCCGTCGGGCCCACGCCGGTGGACCATCTGCTTCGCGCGGCCAGATCGACACAGCGCAGGAGGCGGCACCTTGGGCTCTTCGGTGCTGCCGCGGCGACGGCCCTCGCGCTCGGCGGCGGTGTCGTCGCTTTAGATCTTGTCGGCGCGGGATCGCGGGGCGGAAACGACTCTGCCGACGGGCCGCGCCTGGCGGCTCTGTCCGCCTCCCCGGTGACCGACGGGGACGATCCGACGCGGGACCGGTCCGGGCCACTGCCGGACGCTGGCGCGGCGAGCTGTGTGGAGGTATTCAGCCCGGAGACGCTCGCCAACCGGGCATTCGCGTTCGACGGTGTCGTGGCCACCATCGGACCAGCCCGCACCAACCGTCCGGGCGTCGACAGGCTGGACCTCGTGGGAGTCACCTTCACCGTCGGCGAGTGGTTCTCCGGTGGCACCGCGTCGCGCGTCACAGTGGACATGGATCCGCCGGTGAGGGGAACGCACGACCTCACGGCGGAGAGCTTCACGTCGTACGCGGTCGGTTCGCGGTTGCTTGTCAGCGGTGGGCCTCGTCAGCCTCGTCCCGGAGGATCTCCGCTCGACGACGCCATCGCCTGGGGTTGTGGGTTCACCCGCTACCACGACCAGTCGACAGCTCAGTCCTGGCGGCGGGCCGCGACGGCACCGACAGTCCCGCCAGCCACGTCGATGCCGGCTGGCGGGACATCCTGATCGGCGACGCGTCCGGCACCGCTCAGGGCAGCTGGCCCGGCCGGTCGACGACGGCGATACGGAGGAGCGCGGAAGCCAGGTCCACCGACTCCTTGCCGTCGCGTATCACCGACCCCCGATGGCCCAGGAAGGCGTGGGTGTCCCGGTCGAAGAGGACGTCCTGGTTACCACCGATCACGCCGGGCATTCGAATCGCCACCCCGTGTCGACCGGCGGCGTCCACCACGTCGCCCGAGATGACGACAGCCCCGGGCTCCCGTGCCAACAGGTCGAACAGCGCCGCCAGCGCTCGGGGTGGCACGTAGCCGTTGAGCATCGTCCACGCGGTGGTGTACACCATGCTCTCGTCCCCGTAGACGGCCTCCTCATCGGCCCCTTCGGGAAGATGCAGGTCGACCGGGTGCTCCCGAAGGTATCGAAGCAACTCGTCCGGATCGGTGGGCAGGTCGCCGTGGTACGCCGGCGCCTGGAAGGCATCGAGCTCCTTCTCGGGATCCCCGGGATCACCGAGACGGAGCTCGGTCAGGTCGCTCCACCCGTTCGGATCGGTCTCCGGTCGATAGCGTCCCTGCGAGTACGCGATACCGCCGGCCGACTGCCACAGTTGGCTCCGATGCGTCCGGTACGGGCCGCTGGCCGGCTGGTCCCTCATCGTCACCAGGGATTCCGTGAAGACGTACTGGTCGGGCCGGGCGGTGAGCTCGGGCTGCTGCCGGGCGGCGTCGGCCGCCATCCGGAAGATCTCCGACGCGGTTGCCGTGGGCGGCGGCTTGTCGCCCACCCCCATCGTCTGGACCGCCAGCGCGCCGGCGGTCAGGACGACGGTCAGTCCGAACGCTCCGGCCAGGCGCCAACCGCGCGGGAACCGGGCACGGAGTCCGGCGGGACGGGTCGCCGAAGCCACCTCGGCCCGGCGGGCGACGTGGGCGGTCAGATCTCTGAGGAGCTGCTCCTCGAAACCGTCGGTCGACTGTTCGGTCTTGTTCATGATGTCAGCTCCGTCTCATCAGGCGAGGGTGGCGGCCGGGCGGGCGAGCACGGCCTGGACGACGCGACGGGCACGGTGCAGGCGGACCCGGGCAGCGACCGGGGACATCCCGACCACGGTCGCCGCCTCCGCGACGGTCAGGCCGTCGACGGCGACGAGTTCGACAAGCGTTCGGGTGCCCTCGGGTAGCTCGCCCAGCGCCCGATAGGTGTGGCGGGCCGCCGACTCGGCGTCGATCCGCTCCTCGATGCGGGCGATGTCATCGGGGCCCAGGTCCCGTCGTCCGGCCAGCCGGCCGGTCACCCTCAGTCGCTGGGCCGCCCGACGCCGCTCGTCGCCGATGACGTTGCGGGCCACCCCGTAGAGCCAGCCGACCTGGCTACCCCGGTCCGGCCGGTAGCCGCCCGCCGACTCGATCACCGCGAGGAACACGTCGGCGGTCAGGTCGGCGGCGAGGTGCGGGTCGTCGACCCGCCGCGCCACGAAACGGCCCACCGCCTCCAGGTGCCGCCGGTAGAAGACCTCGAAGGCCACCGGATCGGCCCCGATGCCGGAGATGTCACCCCCCGCTTCGCCGGGCTCATTCACAGGCTGTCCTCTCTCGTAGCCTTCACACCTCTACTTCGTAAGACGGGCCGCTTGTGTTACCGAACGCCCCGGCCGACTGACCGGCCCCTCGTGCCGCCGACGCGGCACCGCGTACCCGCCCGCCCTGCGGCGGCGCTGCCGGTCCGGTTGGGCGGCTGCCCTGGTGATGCGGCATCATCGAGGGCACCGGCGACTGGCGGCACGGGGATGGTCGAACCATCGGGGAGCCTCTCGCGGGCGTCGACCGCCTGGGCGCCTGCGTGGAGGAACATCATGACCACGACACGTGGATCCGCGGAGCACCACACCCCGGCGGGCACGGCCCGGCTCCTGCCGGGTGCTCCCGTCGCCGAAGCCGTCCTGGCCGAGACCGCAGCCGCTGCCACACGCCTGCGCAGCCGAGGGATCACACCGAGCCTCGCCACAATTCTCGTCGGCGACGACGACGCCAGCGCCGGCTACATTTCCATCAAGCAGCGTCAGGCGGCCGAACTCGGGTTCGACTCCCCGCACGTGCACCTGCCCGCCACCGCCACCCAGGCCGAGCTGCACCAGGCCATCGCCCGCTTCAACACCGACCCGGCCGTGCACGGACTGCTCGTGCAGTACCCCGTTCCGGGCCATCTGGACTACGACGCGGCGCTACAGACAATCGACCCGGACAAGGACGTCGACGGCATGCACCCGCTGAACATGGGACGCCTCGCCGTCGGCCTGCCCGGCCCGCTGCCGTGCACCCCCGCCGGCATCGAAGCCCTCCTGGCGTACCACGAGATCCCCGTCGCCGGTCGCGAGGTCGTCATCCTCGGCCGGGGCGCCACCCTCGGCCGGCCCCTGGCGATGCTGCTCGCCCAGAAGCGCCCCACCGCCAACGCCGCCGTCACCGTCGTGCACACGGGCGTGCCCGACTGGGCCCGCTACACCCGCCGCGCCGACATCCTCGTCGCCGCCGCCGGCGTACCCGGGATCGTGCGACCCGAGCACGTCAAGCCGGGCGCCGTCGTCATCGGCGCCGGCGTCCGCTACGACGGGCGACGCCTCCTGCCGGACGTGGACGAAGCGTGCGCCGAGGTCGCCGGCGCCATCACGCCCCGGGTCGGCGGGGTCGGTCCGACCACTGTCGCGATGCTCTTCCGCAACGCTGTGCGCGCCGCCGAGCGCGCGAGTCGGTAGCTATGCTGCCGGTGGCACAAACGTTGCGAGGTGCCCCGCGCGAGTGGGGAGAATCGCCTGCCGTGAACACCGGACTCTACGAGACCATCCACCGCCGCCGGGACGTACGTGCCCAGTTCACCGGGGCGCCGATCCCCGCCGAGACGCTGGATCGGATCCTCACGGCGGCGCACGCCGCGCCGAGCGTCGGTCTCTCCCAGCCCTGGGACTTCATCCTGGTCCGCGATCCCGAGCTGCGGCAGGAGTTCCACCGACACGTGGAGCGGGAGCGGGACACCTTCGCGGCCACTCTCGACGGCCCGGCGGCGGAACGCTTCGCCCGGATCAAGATCGATGGTGTACGGGAGTCGACGTTGTCGGTCGTGGTCACGTACGACCCCCAACGGGGCGGGCCGGCCGTGCTCGGTCGTCACGCGATCGCCGACGCCGGCCTCTACTCGGTCTGCCTGGCGATCCAGAACCTGTGGCTGGCCGCAACCGCCGAGCAGCTCGGGGTCGGCTGGGTCTCGTTCTACCGGGAGCCGTTCCTGCGCGAGCTGCTCGGCATCCCGGCCACCGTCCGCCCGGTGGCGTGGCTCTGCCTCGGCCCGGTCACCCATCTGGAGCAGACGCCGGACCTGGAGCGGCACGGCTGGCGTCAACGTCGCCCGCTGTCGTCGGTGATCCACCACGATCGTTGGTCCGAGTGAACGGGTGACCGCAGCCCCGGGCGCGCGAACGCCCGGGGCTCGTCGCCGCCAGCGGCGCACCCCGGGTCGGCGGGGTCGGTCCGACCACTGTCGCGATGCTCTTCCGCAACGCCGTGCCCGCCGCCGCGCGAACGCGCCAGTAGCCCGGTTCGACGCGACGGACCTTCGACGGCAAGAGGCACGGCGATCGCCGCTCTGCGCTGGGCGCGTTCCCGATCTCCTTCGGCAGCACGATCGACTCGGGTTTCGTGAAGTCGGGGTGTCCAGACGAGGTTGATGCCCCGGTTCCCTGGAACGGGAGTCGATCAAGCAGCGGAAACGCCGCGAGCGCGGCAGGTGTGGTCCCTGCCGCGCTCGCGGATCTCGCGTTCGTACGTCAGCTGCAGCCGCTTGTGGAGCCGCAGCCCTCGCAGACGTAGCAGCTACCGGCCGGGCGCATCTTCGTACCGCAGGTGAAGCAGAGCGGCGCGTCGGCGGCCTTGCCGATCACGGCCTCCAGCAACTCGGTGCTGGAACCCACGCTCGGCGCCGGCTTGGCGGCGGCCACGTCGGCCATCTCCTGGGCCGGCTGGGCGACAGCCTCCGACTTGGCCGGGGCCTCCACCGGTGCCGAGGACGCCATCGCGGTGAGCTCCGCTCCGGTGACAGCGGCGGTTTCCGCGTCGGCCTCGGCCCGCAGCTGCGCGGCCCGCTCGGACGCGGTGAAGATGCCCAGCTCGGCGCGGCGCTCGTAGGGCAGGAAGTCCAGCGCCAGGCGACGGAAGATGTAGTCCATCACCGAGGCGGCCATCCGCACGTCCGGGTCGTCGGTCATGCCGGCCGGCTCGAAGCGCATGTTGGTGAACTTGCTGACGAACGTCTCCAGCGGAACGCCGTACTGCAGGCCGATGCTGATGGCCACCGAGAAGGCGTCCATCACGCCGGCCAGGGTCGAGCCCTGCTTGGACATCTTGAGGAAGACCTCGCCGAGGCCGTCGTCCGGGTAGGACGACGCGGTGAGGTAGCCCTCGGCGCCACCGACGGAGAAGCTGACCGTCTCGGACGGGCGCTTCTTCGGCAGGCGCTTACGGACCGGCCGGTACTCGATGACCTTCTCGACGGCGACCGGCGCGGCCTCGACGGCGGCCGGCTCGGTGGTCTTGTTGGACTTGGCCACCGAGAGCGGCTGACCGACCTTGCAGTTGTCCCGGTAGATCGCGAGCGCCTTGAGGCCGAGCTTCCAGCCCTCGAAGTAGATCTTCTCGACGTCCTCGACGGTGGCCGCCTCCGGCATGTTCACCGTCTTGGAGATGGCGCCGGAGACGAACGGCTGGATGGCCGCCATCATCCGCACGTGACCCATCGGGGCGATCGTCCGCTCACCCATGGCGCAGTCGAAGACCGGGTAGTGCTCCGGCTTGAGGCCCGGGGCGTCCACCACGTGGCCGTGGTCGGCGATGTGCTCGATGATCGCCTCGACCTGCTCCTCGGGGTAACCGAGGCTGCGCAGCGCGCGCGGCACCGTCTGGTTGACGATCTGCATCGAGCCTCCGCCGACCAGCTTCTTGAACTTGACGAGCGCCAGGTCCGGCTCCACGCCTGTCGTGTCGCAGTCCATCATGAAGCCGATCGTGCCGGTCGGGGCGAGGACGCTCGCCTGCGCGTTGCGCCAACCGAACTTGTCACCGATCTTGTTGCCCTGGGTCCACTGCCTGGTCGCCTCGCGGACGATGGCGGTGGCCACCGGGCTGGTCGGCTTGATCTCGTCGTTGGCCGCGGCGTGCTTGCGCATGACCCGCTTGTGCGGCTCGGCGTTGCGGGCGTAGCCGTCGTACGGGCCGACCACGCCGGCCAGCTCGGCCGAGCGGCGGTACGCGGTGCCGGTCATCAGGGACGTGATCGACGCGGCGACCGAGCGGCCCTGCTCCGAGTCGTACGGCAGGCCGGTGGCCATCAGCAGTGCGCCCAGGTTGGCGTAGCCGATGCCGAGCTGCCGGTAGGCGCGGGACGTCTCACCGATCTTGTCGGTCGGGAAGTCCGCGAAGCAGATCGAGATGTCCATCGCGGTGATGACGAACTCGACGGACTTGACGAACTTCTCCACCTCGAAGCCACCGTCGGCGCGGAGGAACTTCATCAGGTTGAGCGAGGCCAGGTTGCACGAGGAGTTGTCCAGGTGCAGGTACTCCGAGCACGGGTTCGACGCGGTGATCCGCCCGGTCTCCGGGCAGGTGTGCCAGTCGTTGATCGTGTCGTCGTACTGCAGGCCCGGGTCGGCGCACTCCCAGGCGGCCTGGGAGATGGTGCGGAACAGCTTCTTGGCGTCGACGGTGTCGATCACCGAGCCGTCCAGCCGGCCACGCAGGTCGAAGCCGCCGCCGTTCTCCACGGCCGCCATGAACTCGTCGGAGACCCGGACCGAGTTGTTGGCGTTCTGGTACTGCACGCTGACGATGTCGGAGCCGCCGAGGTCCATGTCGAACCCGGCGTCGCGCAGCGCACGGATCTTGTGCTCCTCGCGCGCCTTGGTGACCACGAACTCCTCGATGTCCGGGTGGTCCACGTCGAGGATGACCATCTTGGCCGCACGGCGGGTCGCGCCGCCGGACTTGATGGTGCCGGCCGAGGCGTCCGCGCCGCGCATGAAGCTGACCGGGCCGGAGGCGGTGCCGCCGGAGGAGAGCAGCTCCCTCGACGAGCGGATCCGCGACAGGTTGACCCCGGAGCCGGAGCCGCCCTTGAAGATCAGCCCCTCCTCCTTGTACCAGTCGAGGATCGAGTCCATCGAGTCGTCGACGGCCAGGATGAAGCAGGCGCTGACCTGCTGCGGCGACGGCGTGCCGACGTTGAACCAGACCGGCGAGTTGAAGCTGAACACCTGGTGCAGCAGCATCCAGGTCAGCTCGTGGGCGAAGATCTCGGCGTCCGCCGGGCTGGCGAAGTAGCCGTACTCCTCACCGGCGGTGCGGTAGGTGGTGACCACCCGGTCGATCAACTGCTTGAGCGACCACTCCCGCTCCGGGGTCCCCACCGCGCCCCGGAAGTACTTGGTGGTGACGATGTTTGCCGCGTTGACGCTCCACGACTGCGGGAACTCGACCCCACGCTGCTCGAAGTTGATCGAGCCGTCCCGCCAGTTCGTCATCACGACGTCGCGGCGCTCCCACGCGACGTCGTCGTACGGGTGGACCCCCTCGGTCGTCCACACCCGCTCGATCTTCAGCCCCGCGCCTGCCTTGCTCCGTGAACGGCTAGTTGTCACGCCGTCGCCCCCCTCGTCTGCGCGGTCACCCACCGCGCGTCCCAATCTCTCGAAAAACTGTGCAGATTCAGTTGGCCGGACCGGCGGCCTCGACCGCGTCGGCCCGACCCTGCCCCCGGGCGCGCGCCGCGCCCCGCAACGTCTCGATCTCGCGCTCGAAGTCGGCGAGCGAGTCGAAGGAGCGGTAGACGCTGGCGAACCGCAGGTAGGCGATCTCGTCCAGGTCGCGCAGCGGGCCCAGGATCGCCAGGCCCACCTCGTGACTCGGGATCTCGGCGGCCCCCTTGGCCCGGACGGTCTCCTCCACCCGCTGCGCGAGCAGCGCGAGGGAGTCGTCGTCCACCGGCCGGCCCTGGCACGCCTTGCGCACCCCGCCGATGATCTTCGTCCGGCTGAACGGCTCGGTCACCCCGCTGCGCTTGACGACCGCGAGGACCGCCTCCTCGACGGTGGTGAACCGCTTGCCACACTCCGGGCAGGACCGCCGCCGTCGAATGAGCTGACCGTCGTCGGCCTCCCGCGAGTCGACCACCCGGGAGTCAGCGTGTCGGCAGTACGGACACCGCATCGCCCACCTCCTTCACAATGATCGACTGCGCCCCGCACCGAGCGACTCCGGGCACGACCGACCGCGACGGTGCCGTCCTCGGACGACGCCCGCCGTGATCGACGTTACGGGAGTGCGGTCGGTAGTCGGACCCAACCTGTGGGCAACTTACGCCCGTGTCACTACTACATCTAGGGGTTGACCGTATGTCGCCGGGGAAGCCGGGTCAAGTTGACCGGCGTGTCCGGCGCGTCACGCACGATCCGGTCACCCACACCCGCCGGCACGTCCGAAAACCCCAACGTCGAGACCTCTCCCGGGTTACCGACCGGCCGGCCCGAGTAGCCCGGAAAACGGTCGACCATCGAACACCAGTGCTATCCGACGTACCATTTATCAGAACATCCGTACGACAGGAGCGGTTTTTCACCCCGACACGCCGGTGAGAGGTCGTACAGATGTTTGAAAATGACCGATCTCACCTATACGGTCATGAACAACGTGGCACCACCGCACGCACCACGAGCCGACGAGGCACCCAGCGCCGACCAGGGAGGACGGACGTGACCGAGGACCGGGCCAGCCGGCCGAAGAGCCCGCAGCAGATCACCGAGGCGGGCCCCCCGGCCACCCGACGCCGCAGCGCCGCGCGCAGCCGGACGGGTCAGCCCGCCGTACGCCCGGTGACCCCGGTCGTCAGCGCCTTCCCCGACCCCGCGACTGTCGACCTGACCGCCCGCCAGCGTCGCATCCTGGAGTTCATCCGCAACTGGGTGGAGCGACACGGCTACCCGCCAAGCGTCCGGGAGATCGGCGAGGCGGTCGGCCTGGTGTCGCCGTCAAGCGTCGCCTACCAGCTCAAGGAGCTGGAAAAGAAGGGCTTCCTGCGTCGCGACCCCAACCGGCCGCGCGCGGTGGACGTCCGCGCCCCCAGCGAGGCCATCGACGACGAGCTGTCCCGGGCACAACGACCGACCCCGGCGTACGTGCCGATGCTCGGTCGGATCGCCGCCGGTGGGCCGATCCTCGCCGAGCAGGCCGTGGAGGACATCTTCCCGCTCCCCCGCGAGTTGGTGGGCGAGGGCGAGGTCTTCATGCTCCAGGTCAAGGGTGACTCGATGCTCGACGCGGCGATCTGCGACGGCGACTGGGTGGTCGTCCGGCAGCAGCCGAACGCCGACTCGGGCGAGATCGTGGCCGCCATGCTCGACGGCGAGGCGACGGTCAAGACCTACCGGCGGCGCGACGGGCACGTCTGGCTGATGCCGCAGAACCCGGCCTTCGACCCGATCCCCGGTGACGACGCCACCATCATGGGCCGCGTCGTGGCGGTGTTGCGCCGCATCTGACCTACCGGCGGGTGAGTGCCCACGGGCGCTCACCCGCGTCGGTGCTCGGCAGCGGAGTCGGTGGTCAGGGACGCGGGTGAGGGCCGATCAGTAACGGTCGCCCCGGTGACCGCGCCCCCCGCCGGGATACTGCCCGTACGGGTCGACAGGCCCGTCGTCGTCACGTCGACGGCCGGGCCGCTGGCCCCGAGGGTCGGGCTCCTGCCCACCTCGTCGAGGCGGCTCCGCGCGACCGGTGCCGGTGTGGCCACCGTCACCGCCGTACGCACCACTGCCGGGGCGTCCGCCCGGTGGAACGCCGCCGGCGCCCTGCGGGCGGCCACCGCCCCCGCCAGCACCCTGGGGACGACCGTCACCACCCACCGGAGGGCGACCGCCGCCGTGGGGGCGACCACCAGTTGCCGGCGGGCGACCACCACCACCGGCTGGGGGACGACCGCCGCCACCTACTGGAGGGCGACCGCCGCCACCGGCTGGAGGGCGGCCACCGCCGTACACACTGGCGGCGCCGCCGTCCGGCCGTGCCGCACCGTAGCCACCGTCGGACGCGGCCGGTCGGCCACCGCCGTACACGGCACCACCCGCCGGAGTCGGCCCACCGCGACCCGCGCCACCGCTGTAGGGGCCCGCCGGCGCGCCGCCACCGTAGACGCCGCCCGTACGGTCACCGAGCGCTGACGAACCATCGACCGCTCGGCCCGCGCGCGGGTTGAACGGCTCACCGTCGTCCGGATCCGATGCCTTCGACGCGTCGGCGGCCGGCAGCCGCCGGCGGGCCCGGACGATGCCGACGATGCCGGCACCGACAAGCAGCAGACCGATCACCCCGACCGCACCCACCAGATAGGTGATGTCGTCGAAGTCCAGCCCGGCGGCCCAGGATGTCGAGGCCCCCTGCTTGACGCCGCCCGCCGACGCCGCGAGTGGCACCGTGGTCGAGGTGGACGGCGTGTAAGCGAGGATGTCGAGGGGCTCGTCATCGCCGAACCGGAACGCGTCGGACACGGTCAGGAACGTCTTGCCGTCCGTGGAGTAGCTGATGGCCTCGCCGAACGGGTCCGCCAGCGCCGTCACCCGGGGCTTGCCGGTGGTGAGCGCGCCGACGATGTCACCGCCGCTCACGTCGTACTCGAAGGCGTCCGCGTAGGTGCGCAGGACCACCCGGGAGCCGTCCGGCGACCGGGCCGCGCCGGTGATGGCGATCCGGCCGAACGTGTTGAGCGGATTCTCCGTCTGCGTCTTCGGCAGCGTGACGTCGCCGACCTTGCGCATCGGCACCGCCTCGGCGTCGCCGTTGCGCAGCGCCGCCGACGGCGCGTAGATCTCGGCCTTGCCGCTGGTGACCCTCGTGATGATCAGCGGTTTTCCGTCGTCGCCGATGAGCAGCGCCTCGGCGTCGTGCGGCTTGCCCTCCGGGTAGGAGATCCGGTGCTGCGTCGGTTGCCTCGCACCGGTGACCGGCATCGACCAGAGCGCGACGCGCGTACGGCGCTCCTTCGCGTCGGCGTTGTCACCGGTGTCGGCGATCCAGAGGGTGCCGCCGTCCTTGGAGAGGGCGAGATCCTCGGTGTCGACCGGGCCCTGCCCCGCGTACCGGACCGGCTCCTTCGAGATCTTGCACTTGGTGTCGAGGAAGAAGATCCGCTCACGTGCCGGGTTGTCGGTGCTGTCGTTGATGACGATGTAGCCGCTCTTGGTCGCGACCAGACCCGACAGCTCCCGCAGGCGCTCGTCACTGATCGTGCACCGCTTCTGGCCGGCGGTGACGGCGGGCGGCTGGGACGCCCCGGGGGCGGGAGCCGCCGCGGCGACTCCGGCGAGCGCCACGGTTGCCCCAAGCAGGCCGAGGGCAACCGTGACCGAGGAAACAACGCGGCGCATTCGGCCAGTGTCGCATGCCACGCGTTTCCGGCGGATAACACCGTGGCCGCTCAGGAGCGGCTGCCGGCCGCCTGCCCCTGACGCTCGACGTCGAACGGCGCCAACTCCGCGGCGAGGTCCGCGGCGACGCGGACATGCAGCAGGGTGCCCTCCGGCAGGTGCGCCGTGCTGAGCACCTCGCCCGTGCGATGCACCCGGGCAACCAGGTCACCGCGGTCGTACGGCAGCACGGCCCGGACCTCCACGGCAGGTCGCGGCAGCCGCTCCTCGATCGCCGCGCGCAGCCCGTCGATGCCCCGCCCGGAGTGTGCGGAGACGAAGATCGCGTCCGGCCAGAGCCGCTTGAGCCGCAGTAGCGTGTCCTCGTCGGCCGCGTCGGTCTTGTTGACCACCAGCAACTCGGGAAGCCGCTCCGCGCTCACCTCGGCGAGCACCGCGTGGACCGCCCGGACCTGCTCCTCCGGATCCGGGTGGGTGCCGTCGACGACGTGCACCACCAGATCCGCCTCCGCGACCTCCTCCAGCGTCGACCGGAACGCCTCGACGATCTGGTGCGGCAGGTGACGGACGAAACCGACGGTGTCGGACAGGGTGTAGAGCCTGCCGTCCGCGGCGGTCGCCTTGCGGGTGGTCGGGTCGAGCGTCGCGAACAGCGCGTTCTCCACCAGCACGCCCGCGCCGGTCAACCTGTTGAGCAGGCTGGACTTGCCGGCGTTCGTGTAGCCGGCGATGGCCACGGCGGGGACGGAGTTGCGGCTGCGTCGGGCGCGCTTGGTGACGCGTACCGTGCGCATGCTCTTGATCTCGCGGCGCAGCCGGGAGATGCGGTGCCGGATCCGTCGCCGGTCGGTCTCCAGCTTGGTCTCACCGGGACCACGCACACCCACACCGCCGCCGGCGCCGCCACCACGGCCGGAACCACCTGTCTGCCGGGAGAGCGTCTCACCCCAACCGCGCAGCCGGGGCAGCAGGTATTCGAGCTGGGCCAGCTCGACCTGCGCCTTGCCTTCCTTGCTCTTGGCGTGCTGGGCGAAGATGTCGAGGATCAGCGCGGTCCGGTCGACGACCTTGACCTTGGTGCGCTGCTCCAGGTTGCGCAACTGCGACGGGGACAACTCACCGTCACAGATGACCGTGTCGGCGCCGCTGGACAGCACCACCGCGCTGAGGTCGTCGACCTTGCCGCGGCCGATGTACGTGGCCGGGTCGGGTCGGCTGCGGCGCTGGATGAGCCCTTCGAGCACCTGCGAACCGGCGGTCTCGGCCAGCGCGGCAAGCTCGGTGAGCGAATTTTCCGCGTCCGCCGCCGTGCCCTCGGTCCAGACGCCCACCAGGACGACCCGCTCCAGCCGCAGCTGGCGGTATTCCACCTCGGTGACGTCGGTGAGCTCGGTTGACAGGCCCGGGACGCGTCGGAGGGACTGTCGCTCCGACAGATCCATCTCGCCGGTGGTGACGTCGTCGAGCTCGTCCTCGACGGGGACAAAGCTCTCCTGGTCTCGCAAGCGGTTCTCCTGTCCGTTTTGATTAGTGGAACGTAATCCTGACATGACACAACGCCGAACGCACCTGCTATATGCCCGTGCTCAGGGTCGCCAAAAGTGGGGGCGAATGCTGGTCGGCCGCGACAACCCGGTAGAAATGCGGGCGGCGGCCGACCGGCCGCACAGCCGTGACGGAGGGATCCCGTGGCCATCACCCGACTGCCGAGTGCCGGATTTTCGATCACCATCCGGATCGCCGTGACCGCGGACGCGTCCTCGATCGGCCGGCTCACCACCTCCGTCGGCGAGGCCGGCGCGATCGTCACGGCGTTGGACGTGGTGGACTCCGACCCGACGAACGTGATCGTCGACCTGACCTGCGACACCGCCGACGCCGGCCACGCCGACCAGGTGGTCGACGCGCTGACCGCGCTGGACGGCGTGGACGTGCGGAAGGTGTCGGACCGGACGTTCCTCCTGCACCTGGGCGGCAAGATCGAGGTGACGTCGAAGGTCGCGCTGCGCAACCGCGACGAGCTGTCCCGGGCGTACACCCCGGGGGTGGCCCGGGTCTGCATGGCGATCGCCGAGAACCCGGCGGACGCCCGGCGACTGACCATCAAGCGCAACACCGTCGCGGTGGTCAGCGACGGCTCGGCGGTGCTCGGCCTGGGCAACCTGGGCCCGGCCGCCTCGCTGCCGGTGATGGAGGGCAAGGCCGCCCTGTTCAAGCGCTTCGGCGGGGTGGACGCCTGGCCGGTGGTGCTGGACACCCAGGACACCGACGAGATCGTGCAGATCGTGAAGGCGATCGCGCCGGCGTACGGCGGGATCAACCTGGAGGACATCGCCGCGCCGCGCTGCTTCGAGATCGAGGCCCGGCTGCGCGAGGCGCTGGACATCCCGGTGTTCCACGACGACCAGCACGGCACCGCGATCTGCGTGCTGGCCGCGCTGACCAACGCGCTGCGGGTGGTCGGCAAGCGACTGGAGGACGTCCGGGTGGTCGTCTCCGGCGCCGGCGCGGCCGGAACCGCGATCATGAAGCTGCTGCTGCGCCAGGGCGTCGGCGACATCATCGCGTACGACCGGCAGGGCGCCCTGCACCGTGGGCTGACCGGGCTCAACTCGGCGTGGCAGTGGCTGGCGGACAACACCAACAAGGAGAACTACTCGGGCGACCTGCCGGGTGCGATCCGGGGTGCCGACGTGTTCATCGGGGTGAGCGCGCCGAACCTGCTCACCGGTGACGACATCGCCCAGATGGCCAAGGACTCGATCGTCTTCGCGCTCGCCAACCCGGACCCGGAGGTCGACCCGCGGGAGGCGCGCAAGCACGCCGCCGTGGTCGCCACCGGCCGCTCGGACCAGCCGAACCAGATCAACAACGTGCTCGCCTTCCCCGGGGTGTTCCGCGGGATGCTCGACGCGCACGCCGAGGAGTTCACCGAGGAGATGGCGATCGCGGCCGCCCGGGCCATCGCCGACGTGGTGGGCGAGGACAAGATCAACCCGACGGTGATCGTGCCGAGCGTCTTCGACTCCCGGGTCGCCCCGGCGGTCGCCGCCGCCGTCCGCGCCGCCGCGCACAACCCCAGCCCGCTGCCGGCAGCCGACCCCGGCCCCGCCGACCTCCCCGAGATCGCGGCAAACGCCAGCGCAACGCCCTGAACCCCCAACCCCACCCCCACCCGCTTCGTTGATCATGAGGTTATAGCGGCGACACGCCGATGCGAGTGGCCA
Source organism: Micromonospora sp. DT231 (assembly GCF_049847025.1). Taxonomy (NCBI): domain Bacteria; kingdom Bacillati; phylum Actinomycetota; class Actinomycetes; order Micromonosporales; family Micromonosporaceae; genus Micromonospora; species Micromonospora sp. DT231. The sequence goes on from NZ_JBNCNO010000014.1 coordinate 37,755, forward strand.
TAACCTCATGATCAACGGGCGACGGGCGGGTGGGGTGGGTGGGGTGGGTGGTTAGGCGGGGAGGTCGACCTCTCCGGTGGCTATCAGGACGGCGGGGCCGGACAGCCAGCAGGAGGTTGCGGTGACCGTCACCGTCAGGCGGCCACCGGGGACGTCCACGGCGATCACCCCGGTGTCCCGGCCGAGGTCGCGCAGGGCCACCGCGCCCACCGCGCAGGCGCCCGTGCCGCAGGACAGGGTCTCGGCGCTGCCGCGCTCGTAGACCCGCATCAGGCTGTGCCCGTCGGTGTCGTCGACCGGGTCGCCCGCGACGATGAACTCGACGTTCACCCCGCTCGGGAAGAACGCCGGGTCGAACCCCGGCGCGGTGGTCAGGTCCAGCGTGGACAACTCCACGCCGGGCGGCAGCACGCAGACCAGGTGCGGGTTGCCGATGTCCACGGCGGTGCCGGACAGGGTCAGCCCGCCCAGGGTGGCGACCGAGCTGTCGTACACCCGGGGTCGGCGCATCTCGACGGACACGGCGTCGCCCTCGACAAGCGCGCGCACGACGCCGGCCCGGGTGGCCACCGGCAGCGCCGCACCGGCGGGCGTGGCCAAGCCGGTGTCGAGCAGGTAGCGCACGAAGACCCGCGCGCCGTTGCCGCACATCTCGGCGAACGACCCGTCGGCGTTCCAGTAGTCCATGAACCACTCGGCCTCGCCGGCCAGCCCGGCGCCGTCCGGATGCTTGGCCGCCCGGACCACCCGCAGCACGCCGTCCGCGCCGATGCCGCGCCGCCTGTCACAGAGCGCCGCGACCAGCTCCGGGGTCAGGTCGAGCTGACCGTCCGGGTCGGGAAGGAGGACGAAGTCGTTGCCGGTGCCGTGGCCCTTGGTGAACTCCACGCCCCCATTATCGCGTCTCGGCCGGCACCAGACGCAGCGCGGCTCCGATCAGGTCCGGTGTCGTCGAGTCCAGCCAGTGGATCCGCGGGTCACGCCGGAACCAGGACCGCTGCCGGCGGACGAAGCGCCGGGTGGCCCGGACCGTCTCGTCGTGCGCCTGCGGCTCGGTCAGCTCACCGGCGAGCAGGCGCAGCACCTGCTGGTAGCCCAGCGCCCGACTCGCCGTCCGCCCCTCGGGCAGCCCCCGCCCGACCAACTCACGGGTCTCCGGCACCAGGCCGTCGGCCCACATCCGGTCGACCCGCACGGCGATCCGCTCGTCCAGCAGCGCGGTGTCCAGGTCGACGCCGAGCTGCACGGACGGGTAGTACGGCGTGGGCTGCGGCAGCGACGCCGTGAACGGCGCGCCGGTGAGCTCGATCACCTCCAGGGCCCGGACGATCCGCCGACCGTTGCCGGGCAGGATGCCCTCGGCGGCCGCCGGGTCGGCGGACCGCAGCCGCGCGTACAGCGGGGCCGGGCCGACCTCGGCCAACTCCCGTTCCAGGCGCTCGCGCAGCGCCGCGTCGGTGCCGGGAAACTCGAAACGCTCCAGCACCGCCCGGACGTACAGCCCGGACCCACCGACCAGCAGCGGCACCCGTCCCCGGGACAGGATGTCGTCCACCGCCGCGCGGGCCAGCCGCTGGTACTCCGCGACGCTCGCCGGCTCGGTGACCTCCCAGATGTCCAACAGGTGGTGCGGCACCCCGTCCCGCTCGGCGGGGGTCAGCTTGGCGGTGCCGATGTCCATGCCCCGGTAGAGCTGCATCGAGTCGGCGTTGACCACCTCACCGTCGAGCGCGTGCGCCAACGCGATGCTCAACGCCGACTTGCCCGCCGCGGTCGGACCGACCACCGCGACGACAGTGCCTCCCCCGTCGCCTGTCACATCCGCTCCCAGGAGGCCACGAAGTAGGCGACACCGTAGGGGGCCGCGTCGTGCAGCAGCTCGCCGCGCCACCCGCCGCCAGCCGAGGCGGCCGCCCTGGCGAGCACCTGCCAGGGCGCGCGGCCGGCGGCCTTCAGCTCCGCCGACAACACCGGGTCGAGGTCGAGCAGCACGTCCAGGTCCGCCTCGGCCAGCGCCGCGGCGACCCGCCTGTCGTACGGGAGGGCGCGCGCGTCGTCGTACCCGGGCGCCTTCTCACCCCGGCAGGCCGAGCCGTCCCCGAGCACCAGCAGCGCCACCCGGTCCCCCGCGGCGTCGACCTCGTCCGCGAGCGCGGCCAGCTCGGCCGGACCGGCGTCGGCGGCCACCTGCGCAGCGGTCACCGACTCCCGCGCGTCGTGCTCCCGCGCGCCGTGCGCCCGCGTGCCGTGCTCGCGCGCGTCGTGCTCGCGCGTGCCGTGCTCCCGCGTGCCGTGCTCCCGCGTGCCGTGCCGGGCCAGCAACCACGCGCCGATGGTCAGGCTCAACGGCAGCACCGCGCCCCGGTCGGGTTGGCCGGGGACCAGCGGCACGTCCAGGTCGACTCCCCACGGCTGGAGGGAGCCGGTGGCCGGGGTGCGGATCAGGCCGGTCACCGGGCCGGTGCCGAGCAGCACCACGGTGTCCGGGTCGACGGCCAGCAACCGGCGTACGGCCGTGTCACAGGCCGCTCGCAGGCCGTCCAACTCCGGGGCCGCGGAGCCGGCCACCTCGGGCACGAGCAGGGGCGGATGTGGGCAGACAGCAGCGGCGACCAGTGGCACCCATTTACCGTAGCGGGAATCGTCGGTGCGTCTCCGCGCCGATCCGGTCATTCGGCCCCTAGGACACCGTATGGTCACGGTCGGCGATAGGCGCTCGACGCGGACCGGGTCGGACCTGTGACAATGCCGGAAGCAACTTGGCTGCGCCGTGGCGGCGACGGGGGATCGATCCCTCGACGCCGGGAGAACGAGGATGGGCACATGAGCGACTGGACTGCCTTCGGACGGGTGGATGCGGACGGCACCGTGTACGTCAAGACCACCGAGGGCGAGCGGGTTGTCGGATCCTGGCAGGCGGGAGCACCGGAGGAGGGCCTGGCACACTTCGCGCGCCGCTTCGCCGATCTGGTGACCGAGGTGGACCTGACCGAAGCGCGTCTCAAGTCGGGTGCGGCCGACGCCGGGCACTCGCTGAGCACGATCCGGCGGATCCGTGCCACGCTGCCCGAGGCCAACGTGGTCGGCGACATCGACGCCCTGGCCGCCCGCCTGGACAAGCTGGCCACCCTCGCCGAGGAGAAGGCCGGCGAGGCGCGCGCCGCCCGGGACGCCGCTCGCGGCGAGGCCCTGGCCCGCAAGACCGCGCTCGTCGAAGAGGCCGAGAAGCTCGCCGCCGAGTCCACCGGTTGGAAGACCGCCGGGGACCGGCTCAAGGAGATCCTCGACGAGTGGAAGACCATCCGTGGGGTCGACAAGAAGGCCGACGGTGAGCTGTGGAAGCGCTTCGCCGCCGCCCGGGACGGTTTCACCCGACGCCGGGGCGCCCACTTCGCCTCCCTGGACTCCCAGCGCAAGCAGGCGCAGACGGTCAAGGAGGAGCTGGTCGCCGAGGCGGAGAAGCTCTCCGAGTCCACCGACTGGGCCGCGACCGCCAACCAGCTCAAGGATCTGATGACCCAGTGGAAGGCCGCGCCGCGCGCTTCCAAGGAGGCCGAGCAGAAGCTCTGGGAACGATTCCGGGGCGCGCAGGACGCCTTCTTCAGCCGGCGTAGCGAGGTCTTCTCCGCCCGGGACAACGAGCAGCGCGGCAACCTGGAGCGCAAGCAGGCCCTGCTCGCCGAGGCCGAGGCGCTGGACATCGACGCCGATCCGAAGGGCGCCCAGGCCAAGCTGCGGGAGATCCAGGCACAGTGGCACGAGGCCGGCCGGGTGCCCCGCGAGGCAGCCGCCGGGCTGGAGCGCCGTCTGCGCGTCATCGACGACAAGGTCCGCGACGTGATGGACTCGGCGTGGCGCCGCACCACCAAGGAGGACAACCCGCTGCTCGCGCAGATGCGGGCGCAGGTGGTGGAGGCCGAGGAGCGGCTGGCCCGGGCCCAGAGCGCCGGCGACGCGCGTCGGATCAAGGACGCCGAGCAGGCACTCGCCGCCAAGCGGCAGTTCCTCCAGCTCGCCGAGCAGGCCGGCTGACCTGACGTCCTCCGGAGCCCCCGGTCCCTCGCGGGACCGGGGGCTTCCGCGTGTCCGTCCCCCCACCCGCGCCGCGCCCTCGCATCACGCTCCCCGAAGTCTCCACGCGCCTGACTCGGCCTCACTCGGCCTCCCGCGCCCCGCGCCCCGCGCCCCGCGCCCCGCGCCCCGCGCCCCGCGCCCCGCGCCCCGCGCCCCGCGCCCCGCGCCAAGATCGTCGCAACTTCGGGGATGTTGCTGCCTCAGACACGCGCGAGACAGCAACATCCCCGATGTTGTGCGGATCTTGACGCGAACCTCGTGCTTGATAGACAAGATCGGGGCCTGGAGGGCCGGCAGACGTCAAGGTCATGCTCGATCCAGGATGTAGTGGCATCGGAGTGTCCGGAGACCACTACATCCATGTTCCAGCGCGATCTTGCCGGGGGCGCGCAGCACGAGCAGCACGAGCACGAAGAGCAGCGCGAGCACGGGCGCCGCGGCGCACGGGCAGCACGAACACGGGCGCAACCGCCTACGGACAGCACAAGCACGGACGCAGCGGCCCGCGGACAGCACGGGCACAGCGGCGCGCGGACAGCACGAGCACGGGCACAGCGGCGCGCGGACAGCACAAGCACGGACGCAGCGGCGCGCGGACAGCACAAGCACGGGCGCAGCCGCCTACGGACAGCACAAGCACGGACGCAGCGGCCCGCGGACAGCACAAGCACGGGCGCAGCGGCCCGCGGACAGCACAAGCACGGGCACGGCGGCGCGCGGACAGCACGAGCACCGACGCAGCGGCGGGCGGGCGGCGCAGGGGGCGCAGGGGGCGCAGGTTGACGCATCGAGGCTTGCTGATCAGAATGAGCTACGGAGCCAGGTAGGGCCACCGGGACGAGGGCGACGACGGCGGGGCTCCGCTGTCGAGGATCGGCCGGTGCGCTTCCGCGAGTGTCCCCGTCCGCATGACATGGACCGTCGCGCACTGTCCGCGTACCCAAAAGGGGCGGTGACGTGCCGACGGCAGCTCACCCGGGCGGCCCATGGCCGGCGCCGGACCTCCGAATTGGAGCTCGAATGTTCCGTCCCAAAGCTCTCGGCGGTGCGCTGACGGCGCTCGCCACCCTCGCGGCTGGCGTGTTGCTCGCCACCGCCGTCAGCACCAGCCCGGCCGTGGCCGCTGGCACCGGCACCGGCTACCTGCACACTAACGGCAGTCAGATCGTGGACAGCACAGGCGCCACGGTCCGGTTGACCGGCATCAACTGGTTCGGCATGGAGACCGACAACAAGACCTTCCACGGGTTGTGGTCGAACAACCCGTGGCGGGGGCAGCTCGACACGATGGCCCGGTTGGGTTACAACACGTTGCGGGTGCCGTACTCGAACGACGCGCTGAAGCCGGGCGCGACCGCCACCGGGATCAACGACTTCGTCAACCCGGACCTGATCGGGCTGTCGCCGTTGCAGATCCTGGACAAGGTGATCGCCTACGCGGGCAGCAAGGGGATGCGGATCATCCTGGACCGGCACCGGCCGACGTCGGCCGGGCAGTCTCCGCTGTGGTACACGCCGACGGTCTCCGAGGCGACCTGGATCAACGACTGGAAGATGCTCGCCCAGCGATACGCGGGCAATCCCACGGTGATCGGGGCCGACCTGCACAACGAGCCGCACGCCGAGGGCACCAACCCGGCGGCCACCGGCGCGTGCTGGGGCTGCGGCGACACGGCGCGGGACTGGCGGCTCGCCGCCGAGCGGGCCGGCAACGCCATCCTCGGCGTCCAGCCCAACTGGTTGATCTTCGTCGAGGGGGTGAGCTGCCCGAGTGGTGGCCTCTCCAACGTCTGGGACAACGACCCGAGCAACGACGAGGACTGCGGCTGGTGGGGCGGCAACCTGTCGAAGGCGGGCCAGTTCCCGGTACGGCTGAGCGTGGCCAACCGGCTTGTCTACTCGCCGCACGAGTACGCCACCTCGGTGTACCGGCAGACCTGGTTCGACGCCCCGGACTACCCGGCGAACATGCCGGCCATCTGGGACAAGTACTTCGGTTACCTCTACAAGCAGAACATTGCGCCGATCATGATGGGTGAGTTCGGCAGCACCCTGGTCGACCCGAAGGACAAGGTGTGGCTGGAGAAGTTGATGGCGTACACCGGCACCGGGGTGACCGGGATGTCCTTCACCTACTGGTCGTGGAACCCCAACTCGGGTGACACCGGTGGCATCGCGCTCGACGACTGGACGAACGTCAACACCACGAAGCAGGCGATCCTCCAGCCGTACCTGATCCCACCGTCGGGTGGCGGCCCGACCGGCGGGCCGACCGGTGGACCCACCGGCGGACCGACGGGTGGGCCGACGACCCCGCCGCCGGGCGCCTGCACGGCCACCTACCGGCAGGTGAACGCCTGGCAGGGTGGCTTCCAGGGTGAGTTGACGGTGAAGAACACCGGTTCCGCCGCGGTGAACCCGTGGTCGGTCACCTGGACCTGGCCGTCCGGGGTGACGTTGGGCAGTGGCTGGAACGCCACCGTCTCCCAGTCCGGCACAACTGTCACTGCGGCTGCCCCCAGTCACGCGCCGTCCCTCGCGGCGGGTGGGTCGGTGACCGTGGGCTTCACCGCCAACGGCACCGCCAGCGCGCCGGGTGCGGTAAAGCTCAGCGGCGCCAGCTGCTGAACCGCTGGGACGGCCGATGCCCACGGCATCGGCCGTCCCGGCCATTTACATCCAAGTGCTTCTATGCTTTCATCGGGAAAGCGCTTGCCTCCGCACGGGTGGGCGTGAGCGCGGGAGCCGCTCTCCTTCACCTCATCGCACCGGCGGGCCCGAGGACCACTGGTCCCGGCCACGATTCGCCGCCCACGGGCATGGGCGTCGCGACGGTCCGTCCGCCTCATCGAAAGGGAGCAGCATGCGCACAGGACGGCGTCGAATGACGCTGATCGCCACCACCGCCGCCGCCACCGCAAGCCTCGTCGCCGCCGGCCTGCTGACCTCCGTGTCCGCGCAGGCCGCCGCCGGCTGCCGGGTCGCCTACACGGTCGCCAGCCAGTGGCCGGGCGGGTTCACCGGCAACGTCACGGTCACCAACCTCGGCGACGCGGTCTCCGGCTGGACGCTGCGCTGGTCGTACGGGGCCGGCCAGCAGGTCAGCCAGGCCTGGGGCGCCACCGTCTCGCAGAGCGGGGGCCAGGTCTCCGCCGCGAACGTCGACTACAACGGCAACCTGGCGACGAACGGCAGCACCTCGTTCGGCTTCAACGCGAGCGCGAACAGCGCCGGCAACCCGGACCCGACCAGCTTCACCCTGAACAACGTCGCCTGCACCGGCGGCACCACCACCCCGACCACCTCGACCACCCCGGGCACCCCGGGCGCCCCGACGACCCCGCCGATCCCGAGCGATCCGCCGCCCAGCGTCCCACCACCGACGGGTCTCGTCGGCTGGGCCACCCAGAACGGCGGCACCACCGGCGGCGGCGGCGCACCGACCACCACCGTCACCAACGCGTCGGCGCTGACCAGCGCGTTGAACGCGACAGGCGCCGCGGTGATCCGGGTGTCCGGCACGATCTCCTGCTCCGGAATGCTGCGGGTCCGGTCCAACAAGACCGTCCTCGGCAACTCCGGCGCCACGATCGCCGGCTGCGGACTCAACGTCAGCGGAGACCGCAACATCATCATCCGGAACCTGACCTTCCGGAACTGGAACGACGACGCGATAAACGTGCAGGAGTCGGCCACCAACATCTGGATCGACCACAACACCTTCAGCAACGGGTACGACGGCGCGGTCGACATCAAGCGCGGATCGGACTTCGTCACCGTGTCGTGGAACCGGGTCTTCAGCCACGACAAGGCCATGCTGCTCGGCCACAGCGACGACAACGGCGCCCAGGACACCGGCCACCTGCGGGTGAGCTACCACCACAACTGGTTCGACGGGAGCAGGCAGCGCAACCCCCGGGTGCGCTTCGGCAACCCGGTGCACGTGTTCAACAACTACTACCGGGCCAACGGCGGCTACGGCGTGGCCTCCACCGAGAACGCCGGCGTGCTCGTCGAGGGCAACTACTTCGAGAACGTCAACGACACGTACCACCTGGGCGAGGCCGACTCCGGGCCGGGCCGACTGGTCGCCCGGAACAACCACTTCGTCAACTCACCCGCCGGGCAGACCGGCGGCAGCGTGGCAAGCATCCCGTACTCGTACCAACTGGACACCGCGAGCACCGTCAAGTCCATCGTGACGGCGGGCGCCGGCGCCGGCCGGATCACCGTCTGACCGGGGAAGGGCCCCTCGACGAGGGGCCCTTCCGTGCGCTCAGTGGGTGGCACAACCCGCGGTGGGCGCGGGCGCGACCGGCGGCGCGCCGATCGTCGGCAGACCGAGCAACACCCCGGGGGTACGCGGGGAGCGGCCCGCCTCGGCCGCGTCGCCGGCCCGGGTCCGTCGGTGCGACACCGGCGCCCCGTCGGCGTTGAGGTGGTGCGGAGCGGCGTACGTGATCGTGGTGTGCACGATGTCGCCCGGCCGGATCTGCCCGGCCATCGACTCCGCTCCCGGCGCCTGGGTCGCGAAGTGCACCAGCCGGCCGTCGCGGGCCCGACCGGACATCCGCCCGGTCCGCTCGTCCTTGCGGCCCTCGCCCACCGCGACGAGCACCTCGACGGTCTCCCCGACGAGCCGCTTGTTCTCCGCCCAGGTGATGTCCTCGACGCAGGCGATCAGCCGCTCGTAGCGCTCCTGCACGACCTGCTTGGGAAGCTGGTCGTCCATGGTCGCGGCGGGCGTGCCGGGGCGCTTCGAGTATTGGAAGGTGAACGCCGAGGAGAACCGGGCCTCGCGGACCACGTCCAGGGTGCGCTCGAAGTCGGCCTCGGTCTCGCCGGGGAAGCCGACGATGATGTCGGTGGTGATCGCCGCGTCCGGCATCGCCGTCCGGACCTTCTCGATGATCCCCAGGTAGCGCTCGGAGCGGTAGGACCGGCGCATCGCCTTCAGCACGTCGTCGGAGCCGGACTGCAACGGCATGTGCAGCGAGTGGCAGACGTTGGGCGTCTCGGCCATCGCGGCGATCACGTCGTCGGTGAAGTCCTTCGGGTGCGGGCTGGTGAACCGGACCCGCTCCAGCCCGTCGATGTCGCCGCAGGCCCGCAACAGCTTGCCGAAGGCGTACCGGTCGCCGAACTCCACCCCGTAGGAGTTGACGTTCTGCCCGAGCAGGGTCACCTCCAGCACGCCCTCGTCGACGAGGGCGCGCACCTCGGAGAGGATGTCGCCGGGGCGGCGGTCCTTCTCCTTGCCGCGCAGGGCGGGCACGATGCAGAACGTGCAGGTGTTGTTGCAGCCCACCGAGATCGACACCCAGCCGGCGTAGGTGGACTCGCGGCGGGTGGGCAGCGTGGAGGGGAAGACGTCGAGGGACTCCAGGATCTCCACCTCGGCGGCGGCGTTGTGCCGGGCCCGCTCCAGCAGCACCGGCAGCGCGCCGATGTTGTGGGTGCCGAAGACCACGTCCACCCAGGGCGCCTTGCGGACGATCTCGCCGCGGTCCTTCTGGGCCAGGCAGCCACCGACCGCGATCTGCATCCCGGGGTGCTTGTCCTTCACCGGGCGCAGGCGACCGAGGTTGCCGTAGAGCCGGTTGTCCGCGTTCTCCCGGACGGCGCACGTGTTGAACACGACGATGTCCGGGGTGTCGTCGGCGGGCACCGCGCGTACGTAGCCGGCCTGTTCGAGCAGGCCGGAGATGCGCTCGGAATCGTGGACGTTCATCTGGCAGCCGTACGTCACGACGTTGTAGGTCCTAGCCACCCTCTTGGTGCCCCTTCCCCTCGGGCTACCAGGGTAGCGGCCCGTTTGGTGGCCCCGACCCCCCGGCATTGACCCGGCGGCCCATGGCGGGCATCCACGGGGGGCAGTACGCTGCACATCAAGGATGTGTTCTGGGCGATTTCGGGGGCTTTGCACTCGGCGCCGACGATGCGCGGCTCCGTTCACGGGGGAGCACATGACGACCCGCGGGAGGCCAACCGTGACGCGACAAGATGCGGCACAGCGCACCGTCACGACTCCGGACGGGCGGCGCCTCGCGGTGGAGACCTCCGGTGCGCCCGACGGGCCTGCGGTCTTCCTGCTGCACGGCACCCCGGGCAGCCGCAGCGGCCCCCGACCCCGGGGCATCGTCGTCTACCGCCTCGGCGTGCACCTCGTCTGCTACGACCGGCCCGGTTACGGCGACTCCGACCGGCACGAGGGTCGGCGGGTGGCCGACGCCGCCGCCGACGTGGCGGCGATCGCCGACGACCTCGGCATCGAACGGTTCGCGGTGGTCGGCAGATCCGGCGGCGGGCCGCACGCCCTGGCCTGCGCGGCGCTGCTGCCGGACCGGGTCACCCGGGCCGCCGTGCTGGTGGGTCTCGCCCCGGCCGGCGCGCCCGACCTGGACTGGTACGCCGGGATGGCCGCGACGAACGTGACGGACTACGGGCAGGCCGACGAGGACCTGACCGAGCTGACCCTCAACCTGAAGGTCCGGGCCGAGGAGGCACGCCGGGACCCGATGACGCTGCTGGACTTCCTCCGTCCCCAACTGCCCGACGAGGACATCCGGGTCGTCGACGACGTCGCGATCCGCCGACTGCTCACCGACATGTACGCCGAGGCGGTGCGACACGGCCCGGAGGGCTGGATCGACGACGTGTTGGCGATCCGACGGGGCTGGGGGTTCGACCTCGGCGCCATCCGCGCGGAGGTGCGGCTCTGGCACGGTGAGCAGGACCGCTTCTCCCCGGTGGAGCACTCCCACTGGCTCGCCTCGCGGATCTCGCGCGCCGAGGTGCAGGTGCAGGCGGGCGCCGCGCACTTCGGGGCGGTGGAGATCCTGCCGCAGACCCTGACCTGGCTGGCCACCCCCGACCTGGCGACAAGTCCCCGGCTCTAGGGCGCGTGTCACAGCCCTGGCCGGCCTGCGGCGGGCCCGGACGCCGGGTGGGCCGGGGCGGACGCCCGACCCACCTGCCGCGCCGATCCGGGTCAGATCGTCTGCGGGTCGATGACCCGGACGATGAACCGCCGTTCCCGCAGCGTCTGGACCGTCGGGTGCTCCGGGCCGATCACCTCGGCCAACCGGTCCGCCACGGCGCCGACGTCCTCGGCTCCGGCGGTGCCGTCGCCGGCCCGCCGCGACACCAGGGCGAGATCACCGAGGCAGCGCAACGTGTCGGGATGGTCCGCGCCGATCACCGTGGCCAGCCGGTCGGCGGTCTCCCGCAGCCGGTCCCGAGCCGACTCCCAGTCGTCGTTCTCGGCGAGGCACACCGCCTGGTTGACCTCCGCGGCGAGGGTGTGCGGGTGGTCGGGGCCGAGCACCTTGCGCAGTTCGCCGGCCGCGCGGGAAGCCGACGCGAGCGCCTCCGACCTACGCCCGACCGCGCGTTCCGCGGCGGAGAGGTTGCTCAGCGTCGCCAGGGTGAACGGGTGCTCCGGGCCGAGCCGGAGTTGCTCCTGGTACGCCTGACTCACCGCGGTCATCTCGGTCACCGCCCGGGCCGCGTCGCCGACGGCCAACAGGTTCGCCGCGCGGCTCGACCGACACGCCACCGTGTCCGGGTTGTCCGCCCCGAAGCGTTCGTCGAGCTCCCGGTAGGCCGTCTCGAACATCGGCGCGGCCTCGCTCCCGCGACCGGCGCTGCGCAGTGACACCGCCAGGTTGACCTGGGCGGCGAGACTCTGCCCGTCGTCCGGCCCGAGCACCTCGCAGTAGGTTTCGTAGACCGTGCGCAGCAGGGTGGCCGACCTCTCGTACTCACCGGCCTCCCGCAGGTCACTGCCCAGCCGCACCGCGGAGACGAGCGTGTAGGGATGGGTGGGGCCGAGCACCAGCCGCCGCCGCTGGTGCACCTCGTCGTCCCACCGGCGGGCCGACCGGTAGTCGCCCACCAGCCGGTACGAGACGGCCAGGTTGTTCGCCGCGCTCAACGTCCGCGGGTGGTCCTCGCCGAACACCTGCAACCAGGAGGCGTAGGTGGACCGGTCCCGTTCCAGCGCCTCGGCGTAGCGGCCGAGCGCCCGCAGGTCACCGCCAAGGCTGCCGGCGGTCATCAGACTGTGCGGGTGCAGCGGGCCCAGCAACCGGCGTTGCTCGGCGAGCACCGCCTCGTCCAGGTCCCGGGCCTCGTCGAAGCGGCCCAGACTGCGCAGGATGTTGGCCCGGTTGAACCGCAGGTGCAGCAACTGTCGGCCCAGCGCCGACACCTCCACCTCGTTGTGCGTGTCACCGAGCCGGGCGCTCCAGGTGTCGTCCACCTCCTGGCTGAACCCGTCGGCCTGGTCCAGGCCGCCGCGCTGCCACAGGTAACGGACCCGGTCGATCAGGAGCTGGCACACCGACTCGTCCGGGCAGGTGAGCGCCTCGGAGACCTCCAGATGCGGCCAGAGCATCCGCAGCCTCGCCCAGGTGGTCGGGTCGTCCACGTCGCCGCGTGGCCGGGACGCGGCCAGCACCAGGTGCACCTGGTGTCGGGCGGCGACGATCTCGTCCTCGGTCATCCGGTCGCGGACCACCGCCTGCAGCAGCCGGTGCACCTGGACCCGACCGCCCTGCACGTCGAGCTTGAGCAGCGCCAGACGGTTGATCTGCTGGACCAGCGCGCCGCGCACGAGCCGCTCCGACACCGACGGGTCGAACGGCACGAGCGCCGCCGCCATCTCGTCGCTGTAGACGAGTTCGAGGGCGATCTCCGGGGCCAGCACCGAGCAGAGCTGCAACAGCCGGTACGCGGCGGGCGCCTGCTCCAGCAGCCGGTTCAGCGACAGGTCCCAGGTGGCCTCCACGGAGAGCGCGCTGGGACCGTGCCGTTCGATCTGCCGCAGATATTCGGCGACCGACGTGCCGGTGTCGGCGAGCCACGCGCCCGCCGCGGCCACCGCGATCGGCAGGTCACCGAGCGCCTCGGCCACCCGGTCGGCCTCCTCGGCGCTGATCGTCGGCACCCGCTGGGCGAGGTGCGCCACGCTCTCGGTGCGGTCGAAGACGTCCACCTGGATCGGGTTCGCCCGGTCCCCCCAGGCGCGGTTGCGGGAGGTCAGCAGGACGTGGCCGGGGCCCTGCGGCAGGAAGGGCTCGATCTGGTCGAGCTCCTCGGCGTTGTCGAGCACGACGAGCCACCGCTCGTACGGCTCCCCTCGACCCAGCACCTGCAACACCGACCGGACCGTGTCGGGCAGGGTGGGCCCGACCAGGATGCCGAGGCGACCGGCGAGGTCGGCGAGGGCGGTGTCGACGAACTGCGGCGGGTCCGCCACGATCCACCAGACCACGTCGTACGCCGCCCGGAACCGGTGCACGTATTCCAACGCCACCTGCGTCTTACCGACGCCGCCCATGCCCTGCAGGGCGACCGGCAGCACCACCGCGCTGCCCCCGCTCTGCAACTGCGCGCGCAGCCGCGCCAGGTCGTCCTCCCGGCCGGTGAACCGGGCATTCCGGTTGGGGGCGTTGAAGATCAGCGGCTCGGTGCCGGGATAGCGGGTGGCCCCGGCGGCCGGACCGTCCGCCGACGACGGCACCGGACGGCCGACCAACCGCAACACCCGTTCCACGGCGGTCACGGCGCTCACGTTCACCAGGTTGGTGGAGCTCTGGGCCGGAAACTCGGCCAACGGGCGCAGGTCGGCGACGTACACGGCGAGGGCGGTGGAGCCGGTGCTCGTGTCACGGTCGGGCAGGCCGCCCGACGGCGTCGCCACGTAGGCCGGTGAGACCACCGTCAGCGTGCGCGGCGCGGGCGTACCGGCGGACCCGACGGCGGAGGCGGGCTCCACCACCCGCAGCCCCGCCGAACTGAGCACCCGCTCCAGCCACTCGGCCCAGATGGCGTCCTCCGGCGCGTAGCGGAGCACGATCTGGTCGTCGATCGCCTCGGTACGCCGACGGAAGCGGGCCTTGCCGCGTTCCCGTACCGACTCGTCCATCACCGGCAGCGCGGTCACCTCGCCGTCGGTGAGGATCCCGGTCAGGGTCTCGAACGCGGCCAGCAGCGACGTCGGCGAACCGGGCGGGTCGCCGAAGGTCGCCAGGGTCTCCTCGTACGCGTAGAACGGCCGGTACGGGACCTCGACCGCGGCCCAGTAACGCCGCCGTTCCGCCTCGGCCATGCCCGCCGGCAACCCGGCGAACCGGCGCATGGCCAGCAGCCGACCCGCCTCGGCCCGCTCCTTCTCGGCCTGGTCGACACGCATCGGCACCGGCAGGACCCGGATGTCGCGCCGCCGGTACCGGTCCCGCACCGAGTGCGCCACCCGGGCCGCCCCGTCGATGCCCTGGTCGCTGAGGGTGAAGCAGTCGACGAGCGTGTCCGGCAGGTGCAGGGTGCAGATGTCGGCGACGTCGCTCAACCCCGTCCGGCTGTCGATCAGGGTGAAGTCGTACTGGCGCTTCATGTCGGCCCGCAGCGCCTCGAAGAACTGCGCCCCGCCCAGCCGGTTGTAGAAGTTGTCCCAGTCCAGCCCGCTCACCGAGACGGCGTAGTCGCTGTTCTGCCGGCCCGCGGAGAGGAAGTCGAGGCCGCCGCCCTCCGGGAAGTTCCAGCGCAACGAGAAGGCGTGCCGCCCGACCCGGGCGTACTGCTCCATCCAGCGGTCCGGCCGGTCGTCGACCCGGGTGGTCTCCCACTCGTAGTCGCGGATCATGTCGATCACACCGCTGGTGCCCTGGATCGCCTCGGCGTCCAGGAACGGATGGAAGAAGCGGTGCAGGCCCGGCGACTCGAGATCCCAGTCGGCGACCAGCACCCGGCGGCCACTGGCCGCGAGGATCCAGGCGACGTTTGCCAGCGCCATCGTCCGGCCCGTCCCACCCTTGAACGAGTAGAACGTGACGACCTGGCCTGCACGATCGTTGTTCATCGGTTTTCTCCGTGGGGACGCAAGGGAGCCGGATCATCAGGCGTGGACGCGGGGTCGGTGGTGGAGCCGGCGGGGGGCAGGCCGTCGCGCAGGCTCGGCACCGGCTGCGGCGGTGGTTCGAAGGGGACCACCGGGCCGTACTTGAGGAACTGGCGGCGGGCCTCGGTGACAAGCGCCGGCATCAGGTCGACGAACTCCGGCATGCTGCACGCCCGCTTCACCTGGGGCAGGCCGGCGTCGTGCAGCAGTCGCGTCACCTCGGTCGCCCACCGGGTCGCGTCCTGGGAGTCGTCGTCGTCGGTGACCACGAGCGGAACGACCCACTCCCGCAGGCCGTGCAGCATGCGGGCGATCAGCGCGGACGCGTCGGGCGCCGCCGCGATCCACGGGTCGACGAGCAGCACCGCCGGCCGGCGTTCGAGCAGACCGGCGGCCTGGGCGAAGTCCTCCGTGCGGGCGGACAGCCCGAGGCGCTCGGCGGTGCTCACCGCGTACTCGGCGGCGGGCAGCTCCTGGCGACTCCCGTACGGCCGCCAGAGCCGGCCGCTGGCCGCGTAGCCGGCCGGGTCCCGCTCGACCGGAAGGCGGTCCCGGGTCGGGGCCAGGACGGCGACCACGAAGTCCGGGTCGGATGGTCCCGGGCGGGTGACCTCGTCGAGGCCGGGCGCGCGGGACGGGCCCAACGGTCGCCGCTCGGCGGTGTGCACGATCCGACTGGCCAGGCGGCTCAGCAGCAGCTCGTACTGCGTCCGGTAGGAGGCCAGCATGCAGAAGGCACGCAGGCCGTCCTCGGCGTACTCCGGGATGTCCCGGCCGAGGTCCAGTGCGCCGTCCAGCTCGGGATGGGCCTCCCACGGGGGGAACGGGATCCACAGCACCGGGGTGAGGTGCCCGGCGGTGCGTCGGGCCGGCCCGGCGGCGGCCAACCGGGCCCGGAAGGACTCCTGCTCCCCCAGCGCCCACGGGCGGCTGAAGTAGCCGGGCGAGTAGAGCGGGACGAAGACCTCGGCGTCACCGAGAGCCTCGGCGAGCGCCGCCTTCCAGTCGGCGCCCAACGGGATGTGCTGGTCGAAGAAGCCGATCCGCATCCCGGCCACCGGTCGCGCCTGGCGGCGCACCTCGTCGGTCAGGTCGGCGAAGAACTGGCCGACCCAGACGTCGGCGTCGGCCCGCGCGCCCGGGGCCGGCGCCGAGTGGGCGTAACTGAGGAAGAAGTACGTCCCTCGTGCCGCCGGTCGGCGGCGGTCCCCCGGCGGGCTCATCCCGGCTCCTCGGCGAACCTGTTGCACAACTCGTCCACACTCGCCGGCACCCAGGGCTCCACCAGGTAGCCGCGGTGGATCGCCACGATCCGTTGCGCGAGCCGCCAGACCACCGCGCGGTACGCGTTCTCCCACTGCATGGTCAGCAAGCCATAGACCCCATCCCGCTGGTAGTGCACCGCGATGTCGGGATCCGGCATGGCGGTCGGGGTGAACCGTTGGATGTCGCGGAGCACCCGGGGCAGCGCGGCGCCGTTGGTCGGCGACCAGGTCACCGGCACGATCGCCGTCTCGTGGACCGAGGCGGTGCTGTGCCGCGGAACGATGCGTCGGCGGGAGAACGCGTCCCACTCGCGACCACACCACTCGCTGCCGAGCAGCGCGCTGGACACCAGTGGCACGAAGACCTGACAGGTGCCGGCGGCCTCGAGGAGCTCCGGGCTCCAGCGTTCCCCGCCCGCGATGGAGCTGTCCAGGAAGCCGGCGTCCACCCCGGTCACCGGGCCGACCAGCTCGCTGACATGGACGGAGAGGTCCTCGAAGAACCGGGAGACGTACTCGGCCGGCTTGCCGGTGGCCCGGCCGACAGGCGCCCTGGAATAGCTGAGGAAAAAGAGCGGGGCGCGCGTTCGGGAGGGTGCGTCCGCTGTGCTCACCGCTGCCCCTCCGCCCTCCCCACGCGGCCGGACCATCAGCGTAGACCCCGCGTCAACGGCGCGCCGCCAGCCGGTTCGCCGCGAACCAGTCGACGGCGAAGTCCACTGTGGCACGTGCCGGCAGCAGCCGCGCGCTGGCCTGACCAACCCGGCCGTGCCGCACGAACGGGGCGTCATCGAGCGCGGCGCCCACCGTGGGGAAGTCGCGGTCGTCCAGGTCCAGTGCGCGGAAGTCGAGGCGGACCCGACGCCCCTCGACCAGCCGGAAGCAGCGGTAGTCGCGCTCGGGCGCCGGCACCGGCAGCCGGTACTCGGCCAGATGCAGGGCACTGCACGCCTCGTAGCCGAGGCCGAGCAGCAGAACCTGCCCGTCGGCCGCGTACAGGCCACCGACAGGTGAGCGTTCGCCCAGGTGACAGGTGAGGTCGTGGTCCTCGGTGAGCTGCCGGGCCCGAGGGCCGAGCGCGGCGAACGAGGTCTGGGGATGGTCACTGCGCACGGCGCCGGGGGCACACCTGACGTACTCGGCGAGCGCGCCCATCCGCTGCGAGGGAGTGCTGCGGCGGTCCCAACCCGGCAGCGCCGCCTCGTACCTGTCGCGCTGCGCCCGGTCCATGCCGGCGACGGCCGCCAGGTGTGCCCGGGAGGTGGTCGAGTTGCCGTCGGTGTGCGTGGGCACCAGCAGCGTGCCGGCGGGGCCGAGGACGTCCCGCAGAGCGCCGGCGAGCGTCGCCGGCCCGTGCTCCAACCGGCCCACCCGACGCAGGCCGCAGTGCACGACGAGGCACGCCCCCGGCTGGACGCCCAACGCACGCAGGTCGTCGGCGAGGCGGGGGCGGCCCAGGGTGCGCTCATCGGGACCCGACACGGGTCTCCCCCAGGGCGTGCCGCAGTTGGCCGACGAACCGCTCACCCGCCGCGGTGAGCGACCCGCTGGCCAGCAGCGCGTCCACGCCATCCCTGGTCCAGGTCAGGTAACGGTCGGCGTGCGCGGACGCGTCACCCCCGCCGCGGGCCGCCCGGGCCTGCCACACCTGGGTGACCGCCAGGTGGGCGTACACCCCGTGCAGGACGCCCTCGGGCGGCCGCGGGTCGGGGCGCCAGGGCACGCTGATCCGGGTGCCCCGGTCGGGTTCGACGAGGTCGCAGAGGTCGAGCGCGGCACCGAGCTTCGCGTGCTGCCACTCGTGCACGAGCAGCACCGCCATCGTCTCCGGGTCCGGATCGGCGGTGACCGCGACCGCGCCGAACGCGTGCCGCGCGGTCGCGCTGCGCAGTGGT
The DNA here is from genome assembly GCF_049847025.1 of Micromonospora sp. DT231. Lineage (NCBI taxonomy): Bacteria > Bacillati > Actinomycetota > Actinomycetes > Micromonosporales > Micromonosporaceae > Micromonospora > Micromonospora sp. DT231. The sequence continues at coordinate 55,892 of NZ_JBNCNO010000014.1, forward strand.
CTCGCCGGGTCGGGGGCCAGCGGCACCACGACCCGCAGGCCGCCGTCGAGCGCCGCCGCGTGCGCCGGCACGTCCCGGTGCACGACCCGCCAGGCCTCGGCCAGGGTACGCCCCAACGCCCGCGCGACCGGGTCCGCCAGCCGGGGCGCCACCGACTGGCCGTAGCAGTCCCGGTACGGGTCGCCGTCCTCGATCAGCAACCCGCCACCGGACACCGGCACCTCGCGCGCCGGTCGCCAGTCGGCCGACAGCTCGGCCGGGTCGAGGAGCACCGTGCGCTCGGTGGTCCCGCCTCGGACCCGGAACCCACCGGGCCGCACTGTCACCTCGGCGCTCTCCCCCAGGCCGGGCAGCACCAGGCTGCCGAGCGTGGGCAACGTGATCGTGTCGGCGCGTACCGGGACGCGCACCGCGGCCGGGACGCCCGCCCGGACGGCCGCCGCGACGGCGAGCGCCGACAGCGGGTCGACCGCGGGGCGTTCACCGGGCCGGGCCGACGAGTCGAGGCGATGCACCAGCCAGGGCCGGACGAAGGGGTGCGCCAGGACCGCCCGGACCGCCTCCGGCGCCGTCTGGTCGAGCTGGACGAGCAGCTCCCAGGCGGCGGTGGAGCCGGCCCGGTCCCGGCAGGCCACCAGCAACGCCCGGGTGATGGAGAGCTGGGTGGCGGCGAGCAGCGCCAGCGTCGGTGTCGACCCGTGGCCGGTGGCCAGGTCGTCCAGCAGCTCGTCGACCGGCGCGGCGGACGGCTCTGCGGACGGCTCGTCGACCGGCGGTTCGCTCGTCGGCCGCGGGTACGCGTCGACGCTGTCGATGAGGCGGAGCAGGTCGGCGCAGTACACCGACGGGTTGTCGAAGCCGGAGCCGGTGCGCCAGCGGTGGGCGTACAGGCCCCCGCCGCACCTGTCGACCACCCGGCAGGCGCGGCAGGTCGCGCAGAGCCCGTCGACGCCCTCCTGCCGGACGGCGACCCCGGGGTGCCGGGCCGCCTCGTGCACCGCATGGCCGAACACGTCGAACCCGGTGCCCGCCGCGCCGTGATAGGCGGTCTTCAGCGAGTCGACCTGCTCCCAACTGCCGTCCGCCTCGATCACCAGCACGTCGGCCGGCGCGAGGCCGAACGCCTCGGTGCCACCGCCACCGGGCCGCAACGCCTCGAACAGCCGGATCGACATCGGCCGCCCCTCGTCCACCCACCGCCGGTGCAGCCGCCCCAGCCAGTCCGCGTACGGGGTGGAGCCGGGGCCGGGGCGCTGCGGTGGGTGGTCCCAGGTGGCGTGGGGCAGCAGCAGGTCCACCCGGGGCGGGCTCTCGGCCAGCAGCGCCTCGTACACCCGGTCGGGGTCGTTGCGGACGTCGACGGTGCAGAGGATGCCGGCGTAGCTGGCGTGGTGCTCCGGGCGTCGGAGCAGGGCCAGTGCCCGCCGGACGTGGTCGTGGCTGCTGCCGCCGTGGGCGAAGACCCGGTGGCGGTCGTTCGCGGCGCGGTCGCCGTCGAACGAGACACCCACCTGCACGTCGTAGTCGACGAGGAGGCGGCACAGCTCGTCGTCGAGCAGCACCCCGTTTGTCTGCATCCGCAGGTCGAGCCGCGTCCACGGCGTGATCGCCGTCCGCAGTTCGGCCAGCACCTCGCGCAGCCCGGCGGCACCCAGCAGCAGTGGCTCGCCGCCGTGCAGCACCACGTGCACGACCGGCAGCTCGTGCTCGCGGGCGTGCTCGGCGATGCGGTGCGCGGCGGCCCGGACCGTGGCCGCCGCCATCCGCACCGGCCGACCCCGCCAGGTCTGGTCGGCGTGCTGGTAGACGTAGCAGTGGTCGCAGCTGAGGTCGCACCGGCTGTGCACCTTCAGCACGAACTGGCTGATCGGCCGGCTGGACCCGCCCGCTCCGGGTGGACCGCGCCGGTCGGCCATCAGCTCAGATGGACGAGTTGAAGGCGGCGACGGGCACGCTGCCGGACGGCACGGACTCGTTCACGACGACGCGTCGGCGGACCGCCTCGACCAGATCGGCGTGCTCGGCGGCGATCCGCTCCAGCGGGGTGTGCAGGCAACGGGTGAGGTTGTCGAGGTCGGGACGGGTCGAGCGGGTGGGGGCATGGTCCACAATGAGTCTCCGAGGGCCCGGGCGCGGTGAGCGCGAGCGGCGATAATTGCGCGAAAGGCTCTGGTCCGTGACCAGGATAGACAAATATCGACCCAGTGTCACCGTCGGTACAACCGTCAGCACCGCGGGTGGTGATCCGGGTGCCGGCAGAGGAGGAACCCACATGTGCCGGAGCATCAAGACCCTGCGGGAGCCGTTCACCCCGCAGGTGACCGACGCGGACGTCGAGGCGGCGGCGTTGCAGTACGTCCGGAAGATCTCTGGCTTCCGGGCGCCCGCCGCACACAACGCCGCCGCGTTCGACGCCGCGGTGGCCGCCGTGACCGCGGCGACGCGCGACCTGCTCGACCAACTCGTGGTGCGGGGCGCCGGATCGGGCAGTCCGGACCGGCAGGCCGCCGCCACCACCTGACCGCCGGCGCGGCCCGACTCGCCGGCGCGACACCCGGCCCGCCCCCTGGGACGGGTCAGGCCGCGGCGAGTCGGCCCCGAACCCTGCCGCGGCGAGTCGGCCGCGACCCTGGTACGCGGGTCAGGCCGCCGCGAGCGCCGGGACGACCGTGTCCGGCGCCCAGCGCGACCGGTGGCACTGCGACCAGCCCCGGCAGCCCGGGTCGCCGGCCGTGCAGAGCCGATGCCTGCTGAGCACCTCGCCGTCCTCGGTGTCCCGTACGTCGAAGTGCACCGGACGGACCGTGCCGTCCGGGGCGACGAGCAGGTGCCGGCCCGCGTCGAGCGTGTCGTCGCGCAACAGGCAGTTGCGGCCCAACAGTCGAGCGAGCGCGGCGATGCTGGCGTGCTCGGGGAGTTGCTCGGGCACCCCGTAGCAGTCCACGACCGTCGCGAACTCGCCCGGCGCCTCCCAGACGTCGCACACCACCGCGTACGCCGGCAGCCGGGCCGGGTCGGCCACCGCCAGCGGCATCACCACCCGGCCGAGCGCCTCGGCCAGCGCCGGGTAGACCTCCACGGGTCGAGCCCCGTCGATTCTCCAGTTCCACAGCTCGGTCATTCCGCCTCCTCGCTGCGTTCGTCCCACCGGCCTCCGGATCGGGCCTTACACACGATGGTGGGGGGCATTTGACCCCAGGCGGGGGCAAGTTACCGGTCTGTGACCATTCCGGGCAAAATTTCCCTGAGCCACATTGCTCGGAGTAGCGGGAAGGTGACAGTTTATCGGCTATGGTGCGCCAACCGCACCACCAGGACCGCGTGTCCGGCGAGCGGGTCTCGCGTGTCCGGCGGGCGGCGACCGCCGCCTCCCCGGCGTCGAGCTGCGGAAAGGCTCAGCGCAGCACGACGAGGTGCTCGCCGCGCGGCAGCAACTCACCCACCACGGGAGCGCCCGGAACCTCGCCGGCAACCAGCAGGCCGCCGGAGGTCTGCGCGTCGGCCAGCAACAACCGCTCGTCCTCCCCCACGGCGCCGAAATCCGTCCACGGCGTCACCCACTCCAGATTGCGTCGGCTGCCGCCGCTGACGTACCCGTCGCGCAGCGCCTCCCGGGCACCCGCCAGGTACGGCACGCGAGCCGCGTCGATGGCCACCGTGAGCTGGCTGGCCCGGGCCAGTTTCGAGGCGTGCCCGAGCAACCCGAACCCGGTCACGTCGGTGCCACAGCGGATGCCGGCGGCGACCGCCGCGCGGGCCGCGTCCCGGTTGAGCGCGCTCATCGAGGCCACCGCCTCCGGAAAGCTCTCACCGGTGGCCTTGTGTCGGGTGTTGAGCACACCCACCCCGAGCGGCTTCGTCAACGACAACGGCACCCCGGCCACCCCGGCGTCGAGAGTGATCAGTTCCTCCGGACGGACCGTGCCGGTGACCGCGAGGCCGTACTTCGGGCCGTCGTCGTCCACGCTGTGGCCGCCGGCCAGGTGACAGCCGGCCTCCCGCGCCACGTCCTGGCCGCCGCGCAGGACCTCGCCGGCCAACTCCATCGGCAGCACGTCGCGCGGCCAACAGAGCAGGTTGAGCGCGACAAGCGGGGTGCCGCCCATCGCGTACACGTCGGAGAGCGCGTTGGCGGCGGCGATCCGACCCCAGTCGTACGCGTCGTCGACCACCGGGGTGAAGAAGTCGGCGGTGGTGACCAGGCCGGTCCGCTCGTCCAGGCGCACCACCGCCGCGTCGTCACCGTGGTCCAAGCCGACGAGCAGCTCCGCGGTGCCGGTGGCCGGGCCGAGACCGGACACCATGATCTCCAGTTCACCGGGCGGGATCTTGCAGGCGCAGCCGCCACCACGGGCGTAACGGGTCAGGCGTACCGGTTCGGTCATCCCCCCATGATCTCGACAACGCGCCACGATCGCCACCGTTGCCACCCGCACAGTGACCGGAATCGGACGCTCGTCGACGATCGTGACCGGTGTTACCGCTCCGTGACCCGCTGAGTTGCATTCCGCCACATCAGGCCGCCTACAGTGGCCGCACCGGGGGTCAACCGACCCCGATCCGGGAGACGACAGGGGACGGTGGACGACGTGACGACGGGCGAACCGCTCATCGTGCTGGACGCGGTCAACAAGTGGTTCGGACCGCTGCACGTGCTGGACGACGTCTCATTGTCGGTGGGTCGGGGTGAGGTGGTCGTGGTGATCGGCCCGTCCGGCTCCGGCAAGTCGACGCTGTGTCGCGCCATCAACCGGCTGGAGCCGATCAACTCCGGCACGATCATCTTCGACGGCCAGCCGCTGCCGGCCGAGGGCAAGCCCCTCGCCCGACTGCGCAGCGAGGTGGGGATGGTCTTCCAGTCCTTCAACCTCTTCGCCCACAAGACCATCCTGGAGAACGTCACCCTCGGCCCGATCAAGGTCCGCAAGGAGAAGCCGGCCGCCGCCCGCGAGCGCGGCCTGGCCCTGCTCGACCGGGTCGGCATCGCCAACCAGGCCGACAAGTTCCCGGCCCAGCTCTCCGGCGGGCAGCAGCAGCGGGCGGCCATCGCCCGCGCCCTGGCCATGCAGCCGAAGGCGATGCTCTTCGACGAGCCGACGAGCGCTCTCGACCCGGAGATGGTCGGCGAGGTGCTGGACGTGATGACCTCGCTGGCGCGCGACGGCATGACGATGGTCGTGGTCACCCACGAGATGGGCTTCGCCCGGCACGCGGCCAACCGGGTCATCTTCATGGCCGACGGCAAGCTCGTCGAGGACGCCTCCCCGGCGGAGTTCTTCGAGAACCCGCGCAGCGACCGGGCGAAGGACTTCCTCTCCAAGATCCTCACGCACTAGGCGTCCGTAGTGGAGCGCGCCGACCACCGGCGGGCTTCTGAAAGAAGGAGAAGAGTATGCGTATGAAGCGCGTGGCGGCGGTCGCCATGATGGCCTCCCTCGCCCTGTCGGCCGCGGCCTGCGGCAAGGAGGGTGAGCCGACCCCGAGCGCGGGCGGCAGCGCCCCCGGTGGCGCCCAGTCCGACACCTGCAAGAGCTCCGGCGCGACCTTCACCCCCAAGACGGACGCGGCCGTCGCCGGCAGCCCGACCTTCGAGAAGATCAAGTCGGCCGGCAAGGTCTCCGTCGGCGTCAAGTTCGACCAGCCGAACCTCGGCTACAAGGACGCCCAGGGCAAGCGCTGCGGCTTCGACATCGAGATCGCCCAGTACGTGGCCAGCACGCTGGGCATCGACCCGGCGAAGATCGAGTACAAGGAGATCGCGTCGGCCAACCGGGAGACCGCGATCAAGGGTGGTGAGGTCGACTACTACGTCGGCACCTACTCGATCACCGACAAGCGCAAGAACGACATCTCCTTCGCCGGCCCGTACTTCGTCGCCGGCCAGGACCTGCTGGTCCGCAAGGACGAGACGTCGATCACCGGCAAGGACACCATCAAGGGCAAGAAGGTCTGCTCGGCCACCGGCTCGACGCCGATCCAGAAGGTCCGTGACGAGGGTCTGACCGAGGCGAACAACATCGTCGAGTTCAAGACCTACTCGGAGTGCGTCTCGCAGCTGCTCGACAAGAAGGTCGACGCCGTCACCACCGACGACGCCATCCTCAAGGGCTTCGCGGCCCAGAGCCCGAGCGAGCTGAAGGTGGTCGGCAAGCCGTTCAGCACCGAGAAGTACGGCATCGGCCTGCCGAAGGACGACAAGGCGCTGCGCGACTACGTCAACAACCAGATCGAGGCGTCGTTCGGCAACGGCACCTGGCAGAAGATCTACGACGGCACGCTCGGCCTGTCCGGCTCGGCGGGCGCCCCGCCCACCCTTGAGCGGTACTGACCGACCGGCTCGACACGAGTAGCGGCGCCGGGCGGGGCTCGTCCCCGCCCGGCGCCCGTCCGAGGACTGAGAGCGAGGCATGGGCGAGTTCTTCCGCGTACTGACGGACAACGGGCAGCTGTTCGTTGAGGGGTTCACCAACACCGTCAAACTTTTCCTGATCGCCGCGGTCGGCAGCCTCGTCCTCGGCACGTTGCTCGGCGCGATGCGGGTCTCCCCCGTGCCGGCGCTGCGCGCGTTCGGCGCCACGTACGTCAACCTGGTGCGCAACACCCCGCTGACGCTTGTCTTCGCGTTCCTCGTGTTCGCGGTGCCGAAGCTCGACGTCAACATCGACTACTTCGCCAGCGCCGCCATCGCGCTTACCGTCTACACCTCGGCGTTCGTCTGCGAGGTGATCCGCTCCGGCGTCAACACCGTCGCCGCCGGGCAGGCCGAGGCGGCCCGCGCGCTGGGCATGACCTTCGGTCAGGTGCTCACGCTCATCGTGCTGCCGCAGGCGCTGCGGGCGATGGTCCCGCCGATGATGAGCGTGTTCATCGCGATGCTGAAGAACACCACGATCGCCGCCGGTTTCTCGGTGCTGGAGGCCGGCGCGATCCCCGCCTACATGGCGGAGCGGGGCGAGCCGCAGTTCGCCGTCCTGCTCTGGATCACCATCGGCTTCCTGATCCTGGTCCTGCCGCTGGTGGCGTTGCAGCGGTTGCTGGAGCGCAAGTGGAGGGTGGCCCGATGAGTGAGCTGGCGAGCCCGACGGCCGCGAACGGAAGGTGGCTGAGTTGAGCCAGGCGTCGATCCTCTACGACCTGCCCGGGCCGCGTGCCAAGCGGCGCAACGCGATCCTGGGCGTCCTCTCCACCGCCGGCATCATCGCCCTGCTCGCCTACATCGGCTACAAGTTCGCCGACACCGGCCAGTTCGAGGCCCGCAAGTGGGAGCAGTTCCAGTACGCCTCGGTGCAGCGCGAGCTGCTCGGCGGCCTGGGGGCGACGCTGAAGGCCGCCGGCATCGCCGCGGTCCTGGCGTTGCTCTTCGGCGCGTTCTTCGCCAGCGCCCGGTTGAGCGACAAGTGGATCCTGCGCACCCCGGCCACCTTCGTGGTCGAGCTGTTCCGGGCGATCCCCCTGCTCATCCTGATCTTCTTCGGCTACTACGTGCCGTTGCAGTACGGCTGGTCGATCGACAAGCTGTGGGCGCTCGTCATCGGGCTGATGCTCTACAACGGCTCGGTGCTCGCGGAGATCTTCCGCGCCGGCATCAACGCGGTGCCGTACGGGCAGACCGAGGGCGGGTACGCGATCGGCCTGCGCAAGAACCAGGTGCTGCGGCTGATCCTGCTGCCGCAGGCGGTCCGCTCGATGCTGCCGGCGATCGTCAGCCAGCTCGTGGTGCTGCTCAAGGACACCGCGCTGGGCTTCATCATCACGTACCCCGAGCTGCTCTTCGTGGGTAAGCAGATCGGCGGCCGGTTGCCGTTCGGGCTGCCGTACGTGCCGGCGTACCTCGTCGTGGGGGCGATGTACATCACCATCTGCGGTGCGCTGTCGGCCCTGGCGTGGTGGTTGCAGAAGCGGATGGGTCGCACCCCGCGGACGGCCGCGAAGGTGGTGCCGTCCCAGGATGTCGGCGACGCCGCCGGCCGGATGATCTGACCGGCGCTTCTCGTGAGATCGGGGTGTCCCCTCCGTGGGGACACCCCGATCTTGCTGAACTCGTGAGGATCGGGCCGGTCAGCGGGCGATCTCGGTGACCCGGGACTCGCGGACCACCGTGACCCGGATCTGACCCGGGTAGGTCAGCTCCTCCTCGATCTGCTTGGCCACGTCGCGGGCCAGCACGGCCGCACCGATGTCGTCCACGTCGTCCGGCTTGACCATCACCCGGATCTCCCGGCCGGCCTGCATGGCGAAGACCTTGTCCACGCCGAGCTTGCCGGCCGCGATCTCCTCGATGCGCTCCAGCCGCTTGACGTACGCCTCCAGGCTCTCCCGGCGCGCGCCCGGCCGACCACCGGAACAGGCGTCGGAGGCCTGGGTGAGCACGGCCTCGATGGTCTGCGGCGGCACCTCGTTGTGGTGCGCCTCGATGGCGTGCACCACGTCCTCGTGCTCGCCGTACTTGCGGGCCAGGTCCGCGCCGATGATGGCGTGGCTGCCCTCCACCTCGTGGGTGAGCGCCTTGCCGATGTCGTGCAGGAACGCCGACCGCTTGATGATCGGCACGTCCAACCGCAGCTCGGCGGCCATGATGCCGGCGATGTGCGCGGTCTCCACCAGGTGCTTGAGCACGTTCTGCCCGTACGAGGTGCGGTAGCGCAGGCGACCGAGCAGGGCCACCAACTCCGGGTGGATCTCGGTGATGCCGACCTCGACCAGGGCGTCCTCGGCGGCGCGGAGGCAGAGCTGCTCCACCTCCTGCCGGGCCAGGTCGTAGACCTCCTCGATCCGGTGCGGGTGGATCCGCCCGTCCAGGACCAGCTTCTCCAGGGTCAACCGACCCACCTCGCGGCGGACCGGGTCGAAGCAGGAGAGCAGCACCGCCTCGGGGGTGTCGTCGATGATCAGGTTGACGCCGGTCACCGATTCGAAGGCGCGGATGTTGCGCCCCTCCCGGCCGATGATCCGCCCCTTCATCTCGTCACCGGGCAGGTGCAGGACGCTGACCACGCTCTCCGCGGTCTGTTCGCTGGCCACCCGCTGGATCGCGTCCACCACGATGTGGCGGGCCCGCTGCTCGGCGGTGTTGCGCGCATCGGACTCGATGTCGCGCACCAGCAGCGCCGCCTCCCGCTTGGCCTGGGTCTCGATCGCCTCGACCAGCTCCAGTCGGGCCGCGTCGGCGCTGAGCCCGGCGACCCGCTCCAACTCCCGGCGGCGCAGTTCCTCGGACTCGGCGAGCTCGGTCTCCCGTCGGGCCAGCGCGGAGTCCCGGGTGGCGAGTGCCGCACGCGCCTCGGTGAGCTGCCGCTCCCGCTCGGCGAACCGCTCCACCTCCTCGGTGTGCATCCGCTCCCGCTCGTCCATCCGGGCCGCCCGACGCTCCACCTCCGCGGCCTGCTCGCGGGTGGTGGCGGCGAGCACCGCGACCTCCCGCTCACCGCTGCGCCGGGCCGTCGTCCGCAACTGCTCGGCGTCCGCCTCGGCCTGCTTGTGGGCGCGCTCCAGGACGGTGTCCGCCTCGGCGCGAGCGTCGTCGAGCACCCGGCGGGCCTCGGCGCGAGCGGCCTTCGCCTCGGCCTTCGCCGCCGCCGCCTCGGCACGGGCCGCCGCAGCCGCGGACTTCGCCACGTCGATCGTGCTGTTCGCCTCGTCGGCCGCGGTCCGCAGGGCAGCGAGGGACTGCTCCTGACGATCCTTCTCGGCGATGAAGGCGGGATCCTCCGGAGCCGGCGCGGCACCCATCCGCCGCAGCGTCCGGATGCCGACAAGCACGGCCCCGATCACCACCACGGCGAGGACGAGGACGGCCGCGAGGAGCACGACGTCGAAGGCGTTCATGCCGGGACCCCGTCGGGTCTACCGATGAACCTGTGCCGCCGCCCCGCCATGGCCGCCTCCCCTAACGTCGAGACCGCAGCGACCGTGCCGGGGCACACTCCTGCGGCTGTGGACGCCCGACCGGAGCGACTGGCCGTGGGGTAGCTCTCTCCGCCGGCGGTGCCCTCGGGCATCGTCGGCGACCGGGTGCAGTTGTCGCGGAGGTCCGGACCGGCCTGTCCAGATCTGCCGCCAAAGGCCGGGAGTCGGCCAAAGTGATGCTGTCTTGTTACGCGATCTATGTTGTGCGCTTAGCCTGCGCTGGTCGGGCAATGTGAGCCTGTATGGCGAGGCTAGGTCGCCGGGGGTGGTCTGGTCAAGGACTCATGATCAAACCCCCCGAACGGAGAGAAGTTGCGTCGTCACGCAACGCTGATGCCGTTGCGGACACGCGGTGACAAACCTGGCGATCCGCCGCCATGAATCCGGATGTCGTGCCTGTTCAGCGACGGCAGCACCCCTCGCCGAGCCAACTGTGTGACACCAGCGACCCCACATCCCTGCCCGACCCTCGTCAGGTTCGCGCCTGACAAGATCCCACTCGTCCCGCCAGGATCGCGCCTCCCCCGCAAGCTCGCGCTCGCCGTGATCGCGCCCGCCGTGATCGCGCTCGCCCTGATCGCCCTCGCCCTGATCGCCCTCGCCGTGATCGTGCTCGCCGTGATCGTGCTCGCCGTGATCGTGCTCGCCGTGATCGTGCTCGCCGTGATCGTGCTCGATCCAGGAAATAGTGGCCTCACCGCGCGAGGACCCAACTACATCCTGGATCGAGCACGATGTTGGCCGGCGGTCCAGCGGACGCCGACGGCCCAGCGGACGCCGACGGCCCAGCGGACGCCGACCGCCTAGCAGACGCCGGCCGCCCCAACACGGCAGCGCACCCAGCACGGCGGCGCGCCCTCAGCACGACGCCGAGCGCCCAGTACGACAGCGCGCGCAGCACGACGCCGGCCGCCCCAGCACGGCAACCCGTCCAGCACGACAGCGCCCAGCAGGGCGGTGCGCTCAGTGGGCGCCGGCCGCCAGCGCGGCGGTGACCAGCGCGGCATTGTGCGGTGCTGGTGTGCCGTCGGGCAGCAGGAGTGTGTCCTCCAGGCCGATCCGGGTGTGCAGACTGCGGCTGACCGCGTCGGCGAGCACCGCCCAGGTGGCCGGCCCCTCGGCGTGCAGGAGCACCGGTGGGGTCCCCCGCGCCGGCAGGGCGGCGAGGATCCGCGCCGCGTCGGCCACCGCGACCGGCACCTCCTCGGCCATGCACTCCACGAGGATCCGGCCGGCCGGCACCCGCCAACTCCGGTACGCCTCGACGGCGTCGAGCGTCCAGAGCCCCACCTCGACGAGCACACCCCGCTCGTGCAGGGCTGCGGCGACGGCCTCGGCACCGGCCTCGTGCGCGTTGACCGAGGCGAAGTCGGGCAGCACCGACCAGGCCCGGACGGCTGCCACCCGGTCGGCCGGGGCCGGCGCGATCCAGGCGCCGGTGCTCACCCCCACCGGCAGCCCCGGCTGGGTGGCGCGGATCGCGGTGAGCGCGTCGGCGATCACCTCTGGGCGCAGCGACTCGGCACCCGACGCCTCACGGGGATGGACGTGCACGGCCGCGACGCCGAGCGCCGCGCAACGGGCCGCGTCGGCGGCCAACTCCGCAGGCGTGATCGGCACCGCCGGGTGGACGTCGCGGCCGCGTCCACCGTTCAGACACGCCTTCACCATCGGACCACCCCACAGCGCCCAGCGCGACTCTCACCCGATCGAGCGGTTGTCGCGATCCAACTCGCCCTCGGCGTCGGCGAGCGCGTCGGCGTCGATCTGCTCGGCGAACTCGGCCGCCTCGGCGCTCTGCGCGGCCAACGCGTCCTTCACTGCGCGGATCGCCACGCCGGGCGGGTAACCCTTGCGGGCCAGCATGCCCACCAGCCGGCGGAACACCGCGTCCGGCTCGCCTCGGGCGGTGCGCAGTTTGCGCTCCACCAGGGCGCGGGCGGTGTCCGCCTCGGTCTCCTCGTCCAGCTCACCGAGCGCCTCGGTGGCCACCTCGCCGTCCACGCCCTTGCGGCGCAGCTCGTTGGCGAGCGCCCGGCGGGCCAGCCCACGCCCCGAGTGCCGGCTGGACACCCAGGCCCGCGCGAACGCGGCGTCGTCGATGATGCCGACCTCGTCGTACCGGTCGAGCACCTCGGCCGAGACCTCCTCGGAGATGCCCCGCTTGGCCAGCGCACCGGCCAGCTCGGCCCGGGTGCGGGGCCGGACCGCGAGCTGCCGCAGGCAGATCTCGCGGGCCACTTCCGACTCGTCACGAGGGGGAGACTCGACCGCGTCGGTCTCGGCGGAGCGTCCACGGCGACCCTGGCGGGGGCGCGGCGCATCGGTGGCGTCGCCCGTACGGGGTGGGCTGGCATCCCAGCCCCGCCCCGTACGGGCGCGTCGTCCTGCCATGGGTCAGCGACCGGTCAGAAGTCGACAGGCGGCAGCTCGGGGCCACCGGCGGCGTCACCCGCACCGACACCGACGCCGAGCTTCTCCAGGATCTTCTTCTCGATCTCGGCGGCCACGTCCGGGTTCTCCTTCAGGAACTCCCGGGCCTTCTCCTTGCCCTGGCCGAGCTGGTCGCCGTCGTACGTGTACCACGCTCCGGACTTGCGGATGATCGCCTGCTCCACGCCGACGTCGATCAGCGAGCCCTCGCGCGAGATGCCCTTGCCGTACATGATGTCGAACTCGGCCTGCTTGAACGGCGCGGCGACCTTGTTCTTCACGACCTTGACCCGGGTGCGGTTACCGACCACGTCGGTGCCGTCCTTGAGGCTCTCGATGCGTCGCACGTCGAGCCGGACCGAGGCGTAGAACTTCAGCGCCCGACCACCTGTCGTGGTCTCCGGGCTGCCGAACATGACGCCGATCTTTTCCCGCAGCTGGTTGATGAAGATGGCCGTGGTGCCGGTGTTGCTGAGCACACCGGTGATCTTTCGTAGTGCCTGGCTCATCAGCCGGGCCTGGAGACCCACGTGGCTGTCGCCCATCTCGCCCTCGATCTCGGCGCGCGGCACCAGGGCCGCCACCGAGTCGATCACGATGATGTCCAGGGCGCCGGAGCGGATCAGCATGTCCGCGATCTCCAGCGCCTGCTCGCCGGTGTCCGGCTGCGAGACCAGCATCGCGTCGGTGTCGACGCCGAGGGCCTTCGCGTACTCCGGGTCGAGCGCGTGCTCGGCGTCGATGAAGGCGGCGATGCCGCCGTTGCGCTGGGCGTTGGCCACCGCGTGCAGTGCCACCGTGGTCTTACCGCTGGACTCGGGACCGTAGATCTCGACCACCCGGCCACGCGGCAGACCGCCGATGCCCAACGCCACGTCGAGCGCGATGGAGCCGGTCGGGATGATTGCGGTCTGGACGACCGGCCGGTCACCCAGCCGCATCACCGAGCCCTTGCCGAATTGCTTGTCAATCTGAGCGAGAGCTAGGTCGAGTGCCTTCTCCCGGTCAGGCCCTGCTGCCATGGTTGCCACCCCTGCCTTCGCCGGCGTCTTTGCTGAGCTTCGCGTCACGCGGACACGCTAGGCGCTGGGTCCGACAGAAAACCAGCCGACGGGCCGCGAGCTGTGGACGAGCACCTCGCTGTGGACAATAGCCGAACAGGTGTACGACTAGACAAGCGACACGCGGAAGCGGCGAAAAGGCTGCTCAGCGTAGTCGGGCGGGCACGCGGTCGGGGTACGCGGCACAAACCGCCCGCCACACCACGTGCGTCTGCTCCCCCGACGCCAGTGCCTGCTCGATGGTCCGTCCGCCGAGCTGCGACAGCACCTGGTCGCGGGCGATGCTGGCCGCGTAGCCGGGCCCGAACGCCTCGTCAAGGCGCGTCCAGAAGTCGGTCAGCCGCACAGTGATCAGCCCTCCTCGTCCGGTGCCCCGGTCGGCACCGGCCGCAACGCTAGCGCCACCAGGGGCACCACCGCGACCGCCGCGAGCAGGGTGAGCACGGGATATCCGGCGGACTGCATGACAAACCCGCTGACCACGGCGGCCCCGGCCCCGGCCAACCCCATGATCAGGTCGGAGAACCCCTGGACACTTGGCCGCACACCGGCCGGCACCGACTCGGACAGCAGCGTCGAGCCGGCCACCATCGTCCCCGACCAGCCCAGGCCGAGCAGGACCAGACCCACCGACAGCCGGGGTGTGTGGTGCCCGGCGGTGCCGGCGACCGCGCAGGCGGCCAGCAACAACCCGACCCCACCGAGGATCACCGCCCGCCGGCCGAGCCGGTCGGTGAGCCAGCCGACCACCGGGGAGAACGCGTACATGCCGGCGATGTGCAGGCTCAACACGATGCCGACCAGCCGCAGCACGTCGGCGTCGGCGTGCGACTCGCCGAGCCGGACCGGAGTCATCGCCATCACCGCCACCATCACCAGGTGACCGATCGCCACGGCGGCGATGCCGAGCCGGGCGGCCGGCCGCCGGCGTACCACCGACCAGGCCGCCCACACCCCGGCGCCGCGCGCCGCGCGCACCCGGACCGGCGCGGCGACCGGCGTCCCACCGCCACCGGCCGCCGGCGTCCCGGCCGCCACGGCGGTCCCCCGCGCCTCGGCGGCCACGAAGGTCCCCGGCGCCTCGGCCGCCACGGCGGTCCCCGGCGTCTCGGCCGCCACGGCGGTCCCCGGCGTCTCGGCCGCCACGGCGGTTGCCCGCGCGTCGGCCGCCGGCGGTGGGCCGGCGACCGGCGCGGCGTCCGCCGCGAGCCGCCGCGCGGTGAGCAGCGGGTCGGGCCGGAGCAACCCGAGGAGTACGGCGGCGGCCAGCACGAACGCGACCGAACTGAACGCGAACGGCCCGGCCAACGGGGGCAGCCCCCACCCGGTGGTGACTCGGTCGGCCAGCGCGGCGAAGTTCGGCGCGGCCACCGCGCCGATGGTGGTGGCCCAGACGATCAGCGAGAGCTGCCGCCCGCGGCGGACCGGCTCGGCGAGATCCACCGCCGCGTAGCGGGCCTGAAGGTTCGCGGCGGTGCCGCCACCGAAGAGCAGCATCCCGAGGAAGAGCAGCGGCACCCAGCGGGTGGCCGCGGCCAGCACCACGAGCACGCCGCCGACGGCGCCGATCGCGTACGCCAGCACCAGGCCGGGCCGACGACCGTGCCGCGCCATGATCCGGGTGACCGGGACGGCGAGCAGCGCCGCGCCCACCACCCCGGCGCTCTGGGCCACACCGGCCATCGCGGTGCCGGCGATCCGCGCGGCGAGCAGCGCGCCCACGGCGATGCCGATGGTCACGCCGATGCCACCGACGATCTGGGTGGTGAAGAGCAACCGCAGGGTACGACGCTGGATCGACGCGACGTCGGGTCGGGCGGCGGTACGCGGCGCGGTCAGGTCGGTGGCCATCGGCGCTCCTCGGGAAGGGGTAACCCATCCTCGCGCACCGACCCCCACCCCGCCCGCCGCGCCCCGCCCGCCGCCCGCCGCGCCCCGCCCGCCGCCCGCCGCGCCCCGCCCGCTGCCCGCTGCCCGCCGCGCCCCGCCCGCTGCCCGCTGCCCGCCGCCCGCCGCCCGCCGCCCGCCGCCCGCCGCCCGCCGCAAGATCCTCACAACTTCGGTGAAGTTGCTGTCTCAGCGCGCCAGGAAGCAGCACTTTCCCCGAAGTCGCGCGGGCCGTGGTTCGTGCGCGCGGGAGGTCGCCCTACTCGCGCAGTTGTGGTGGGTCGGGCACGGCCAGCAGGGATGACAGCCGGCGGATCCGGGTCAGAGTGAGCGCGGCGACGGCCACCGTGACGGCGGCGACCACGCCGAAGATCAGCGCGAAGCCCTCGTTGTCGGCGGTGAGCAGGGCGAGCAGGATCAGCCCGAGGGAGATGCCCAGGATGGCCAGCAGCGCCGCCCAGGTGGCCCGCCGCTGCCCCGCGAGGTACGTGGGCAGATCGGCCCGTACCGCGTCGTCCTCGGGCACACTGCCGGTACGCAGTGCCTGGCTTAGCGCGTACCCCTCGGGATCCTGGCGGGCATTCTGCTGGTCCGCCGCCCGCCTGCCCACGTACAGCGCCGGGCCGACCGAGACGAGGTTCAGGGCGGCGCCCAGCACGGCCTCGACAAGTGACTCCTGTCGGTCGAAGAGCCAGCGCACCGGCAGCCCGATGACCACCGTCATCGGCACCCAGTAGATCGCCATGAGCTGCAAGCCGGGCGCCCGATTGAGGAACCGCTTCCATCTCTCACGACGCCCGGCGGCCACCGCGGGCGCATCCGCGCGACGCTCCTCGTTGTCAACGTCCATCGACCCTCGATACCCACCGGCGCGGTCCAGAACGCACCGTCGAACATGGACAATTTCCGTTCGCGCCGAACGGAAACTGTCCACGATCCGTGTCGGTCAGCCGGCCATCACCCGCTGGTGCAGCGCGGAGACCGCCGAGCGGGCCGCCACGAACGCGCCGTGCTGCCAGGCCACCTCGTGGCTCAGCCAGTCCCCGGCGAAGTAGACCCGCCCCGCCGGCTGGAGCAGCAGGTTGTATCCGGGCGTGCCGTACCGGGGCGAGGTCCAGGCGCCCTCGATGTAGCGGGTCCGGTCCCAGGCGTGCGAGTACGAGGTGGCCAACTCGGTGCGGTACTTGTCACCGTGGATCTTCACACCCTGGCTGACGGCGCGCTCGCTGCGCTGCTCCGGCGCGAGCCCGCTGTACGCCCTGGCGTTCGCCCCGGTGTTGTAGTAGCCGACGACCAGGCCGCGCCTGCCGTGGAAGCCGTGCGACGGGTACCAGATGTGCGACAGGTCCAGGTCGGTCTCGGTGATGCCGCCGTAGATCCGCTGGTCGGTCTCCCACCAGCGGCTGCGGTATTCCAGGCCGATCTTTCCGGCGGCGGTGACCGGGAAGTCGGCCAGGGCCGCGGTCACCTCGGCGCCGAGATTGTGTGGCACCCGGGCCATCAGGTGCGGCGGCAGCGCCGCCACGCAGTAGTCGGCGGTGATCTGCGACTGCCGGCCACCCTGCCGGTAGGTCACCTCGACCCGGCTGCCCCGGTCGGTCACCCCGGTCACCTCGGCGTTGAGGCGTACCCGTCTCGTGCCCACGGCCTTGGCCAGGGCGCGCGGGATCTGGTCCATCCCGCCGACCGGCTGGAACATCAGCATGGCCTGGTCGTAGCCGAGCTCGAACGAGAAGTACCTGCCCACGTTGCTGGCGAAGACGTCGGAGAGCGGCGGCGGCGAGCCGAGCAGGGCGCCCACGTCGTTGCCCGCACCCGGATACCCGGAGAACCCGCGCCGGTTGGTCCCCGTGTACGCCCACTCGCCGGCCCGCCCGCCGATCGCGCCGAAGCTCTGCAGGAACGACAGCAGCCGGTCGCGGTCGTCGGTGGTCAGCCGGCTGTCCAGCGCACCCTGGTCGGTGGCCTTCGCGAGCAGTTCCGAGACGTAGCCGTACACGTCCGCCTTGGCGGTGCGGTACCGGATCGGCTCGGTCATCCCGGCGGACTCGTTGTAGATCCAGGCGTCGGCGTTCTGGTTGGTGAAGACCTCGATGGGTACGCCGAGTTCCCGGCAGTAGTCCATGGTGACCATCCACTGGGCGATCCGACCCGGCCCGGCGTTGAAGTAGACCCCGTCGGAGAAGCCGGCCCGCTGGGTGCGTCCGTCGAGGTCGGTCTCGACGTCGCCACCGCGGATGGTCAGGTTCCGCCCACCGACGCGGTGCCGGGCCTCCAGGATCGTGCAGTCATAGCCTGCCTTGCCCAACTCGTACGCGGTGGTGAGCCCCGCGATGCCGCCGCCGAGGACGACGACGCTGGCGCCCGACCGCCCGGTGAGGGTGAAGTCAGATCGCTCCGGCGCCCGGAATGAGGGGAGCACGGATCCGGCCGCGCTGGGAGCGAGCCCCATGGCGCCCATCGTGGCGAGCATCGCGCCGGCACCGCCGCTGACCCCGACCGCCCGCAGGAACCCACGCCGGCTGACCATCGACTGTGTCTGATCGCTCATAACGGCCTCCCCTACAAGATCGACTCGCATGAGTCTGCAGAGGACCTGTTACGCGCGTCGCGCATTGTCGTTTCTGGCGGGTATCGCCTCGATACCCGACCGCTGTGGCACTTTTCGACAGGCCGTCGGTCAGCTACTCGGGCAGGGCGCGGGCGACGACGGTGAGGTCGGCGACCAGCCCTTCGTACGCCTTGTCCTGATCGTCGGCCCGCAGCACCGCGGACGGGTGGATGGTGGCCAGCAGTCGCGCCGTCGGCACGTCGGCACGCTTTCCGGAGTTGTCCACCGGCACCCGCTGGAAGTCCTCCGGGTGCTGTGCCGACTCGGGCCAGGGCAGCAACTCACCCCGCTGCCGGGTGACCCGGAAGGACGGGCCGAGCAGCGCCTTGGCGGCGGTGGCGCCGAGCACCACCACGACCTCCGGACGCAGCCGGGCGAACTCGCCGACAAGCCAGGGCCGGCAGGCGGTGATGTGCACCTGGTCCGGCGTCTGGTGGATCCGCCGCTTGCCGCGTAGAGAGAACCGGAAGTGCTTCACGGCGTTGGTCAGGTAGAGGTGACCCGGCTCCAACCCGGCGTCGTCGACGGCACGTCGCAGCAGCCGTCCGGCCGGGCCGACGAACGGCAGCCCTTTCTGGTCTTCCATGTCACCGGGCTGCTCACCGACGAGCACCACCTGGGCGCTCTCGTCGCCCCGACCGAAGACCGTCTGCGAGGCGTCGCGGTACAGCTCGCAACCCCGGCAGCCACCGGCCGCGATGCGCAGGTCATCGATGGTGTCAGCGTCGGGCGGGATGAACCGCTGGGCGCCCGGAGCGCTCCCGGTCTGCTCGGCCATGCCGACTGTTATATACCCGTCAGGCACCCCGCGCCCGGTACGTCCACGGCGCGGTGCCGCGACACGGCGCGGCACCCCGACCCGTCGCGGTACCGCGACGCGGTGCCCCGACACAACGCGGTACCGCGACGCGGCGCGCCCTCGACGGCGGCGCGACGCGCCCCGGCCACGCCAGGTGGTCGGCGCCGCGGTGCCACCCCACAGGCGTCAGTACCCGTTACCTCCGCCGTCCCCACCGGAAGCGATCGCGATCAGCACGATAATGATGATGATGATCGCCACTGCCACCGCGATCCAGACGCCCTTACGTGCCCCACCTGAAGCCATGACCCCACCTCCGGCGCCCCGCATACCCGCCTTGTCCGCCCCGAATCCCCGCGATCTTGCACTTTCTGCCCGGGCAAACACGGCATTAATCGACATATCGGCGACAGAAAGTGCAAGATCGCGGGGGCCGGGGCGCGGGGCCGGGGCGCGGGGCCGGGTGGGCTACGTCGGGAAACCTCGGGGCGGGGCGGGATTCTCGGCCTGGGCCAGGGCGGCCGCCAGCGGGGCCAGATCCTCGGTGGTCAGGGGGCTGACGCAGATCCGGACAGCGGGTGGCGCGGCGATCCGGTAGAGCGCGCCGGGGGCCACCGCCCACCCGGCGTCGCGCAGGGCGGTGACCACGCTCGTCTCGTCGGACACGGGCAGCCAGACGTTGATGCCGCTGCGGCCGTGTGCGGTCAGCCCGTGCGCGGCCAACGCGGCCAGCAGCCCTTCGCGCCGCCGCTCGTAACTCTGTGCCGCCCGCCCCACCTGCTCGGCGACCACCGGGTCCTGCCAGAGGGCGAGGACCAACCGCTGCAACACGGTGGAGACCCAGCCGGCGCCGACCCGGGTCCGGCCGGTCACCCGGGCCACCGTGGTCTCGTCGCCGACAAGCACCGCGAGCCGCAGGTCCGGGCCGAAGGGCTTGCTCACCGAACGGACGAAGGCCCAACTCGGGGTCGCCCCCGCCAGCGGGTGCAGGGGTACGCGGGCCAGTTCGGCGGCGTGGTCGTCCTCGATCAGCAGCAGGTCCCGCCGACCGGCGAGCAGCGCGCGGAGGGCTTTCGCGCGGGCGGCCGAGACGGCGGCGCCGGTCGGGTTCTGCGCCCGGCTGGTGACCACGAGCGCCCGTGCTCCGGCGGCCAGCGCGGCGGCCACCCCGGCCACACGTGGCCCCTCGTCGTCGAGCGGTACGCCGATCGGGCGCAACCCCAGTGCCGCGACCAGGTCGAGCAGGTTGGCCCAGCCCGGGTCCTCCACCGCCACCGCGTCACCGGGGCGCAGGTGGGCGCCGAGCAGCCGTTCGATGCCGTCCAGCGCGCCGCCGGTGAGGGTGAGTTCCCCGGCCGGTACGCCGTCGGCGCTCAGCCGGGCGCGGGCCGCCTCGGCGAACTCCGGCAACACCCCGGCGTCGGAGTAGCCGACCGACGGGCGGTTGTCGGCGGCGAGGGCCGCCAGGTGCGGGGCCAGCGGCGGGAGCAGCCGGGGGTCGGGTTCGCCGCGGGACAGGTCGCGGGCGCCGGGCAACGGTGGAGGACGCAGCGCGGAGCGGCGGGCGGCCACCGGCGGGCGCGGGCGTACCCGGGTGCCGTGTCGCCCGGCGGTGGCGAGCAGGCCGCGCTGACGCAGGTCCTGGTAGGCGCGGGCGACGGTGGCGGGGCTGACCCCCAGCTCGGCGGCGAGGGCCCGCACGGACGGCAGGGCGGCCCCCGGCGGCAGGGCGTCCGTGCGGATGCCCGACTCGATGCTGGCCGAAATCTCGGCGGCCGTCGTACCACTGAGCTGATAGTGTGCTGACACAAATATTAGATTGTACTAGAACAAAGGGGCGCGCGCATGTATCCACCCACCGCCCGGACCACACCCCACCGCTCCCGCGACAAGATGAGCTACGACCGGGCCGCCGCCCACGCGGTGCTCGACGAGGCGTACCACTGTGCGTTCGGCTTCACCGTCGACGGCCAGCCACGGGTGCTCCCCACCCTGCACGTCCGCATCGGCGACACGCTCTACCTGCACGGCTCCACCGGCAGCCGGCCCCTGCTCGCCGCCCGCGACGACGGGCTGGAGGTCTGCGTCACGGTGACCCTGCTGGACGGCCTGGTCTACGCGCGCTCGCAGTTCCACCACAGCGCCAACTACCGCTCGGTCGTCGCGCTCGGCACCGCCCGACTGGTCACCGACGAGCGGGAGAAGAGCGCCATGCTCACCGCGCTCGTCGAGAAGGTCGGCTCGGGGCGCAGCACGGACACCCGCCCACCCAGCCGGCGCGAGCTGGCCGAGACCGCCGTGCTGGCGCTGCCCCTGCACGAGGTGTCCGTCCGGACCCGCAGCGGCGGGGTCCGCGAGGACGAGGCCGACCTGGACCTGCCGCACTGGGCCGGCGTGCTGCCGTTGCGGCTGACCGCCGGGCAACCCGAGCCGGACGCCGGGGTCACCGCGCCGCTGCCGGCGTTCCTCCGCACGGCCCGCACGCCCTGGCACGATCCGGTGGCACTGCACGGCGAGCACGTCCGGCTGGAGCCGTTGGAGGTGGCGCACGCCGACGAGTTGCACACCGCCACGGCGGACGCGGAGGTGTGGCGGCACCTCAGCGCCGCACTGCCCACCACGCCCGCCGCGACGGCCGAGGTGATCCGCACCGCCCTGGCCGCCCAGCACCGTGGCGAGCGGGTGGCCTGGGTGCAGCGATGCGCGAGGACCGGGGCGGTGGTCGGCACCA
Organism: Micromonospora sp. DT231; assembly: GCF_049847025.1. NCBI lineage: Bacteria > Bacillati > Actinomycetota > Actinomycetes > Micromonosporales > Micromonosporaceae > Micromonospora > Micromonospora sp. DT231. The sequence goes on from NZ_JBNCNO010000014.1 coordinate 77,320, forward strand.
CGTCCTACTACGAGATCGACCCGCAGCGGCGATCGGTGGGGATCGGGCACACCTTCCTCGGCCGGCCCTGGTGGCGTACCGGGATCAACACCGAGGCGAAGTTGCTGCTGCTCAGCCGGGCCTTCGACGACCTGGACGCGGTACGCGTCGTCTGGCACACCGACATCCGCAACCTTCGCTCCCAGGCCGGCATCGAACGGCTCGGCGCGACCCGGGAAGGGGTGCTCCGGATGCACCGGCAACGCCCGGACGGCTCCTGGCGGGACACCGTGCAGTACGCGATGACCGTCGACGAGTGGCCGAAGGCACAGGCCCGGCTGCGGGAAAGACTTCTGCGAACGGCGCCGGTGGCGTGATGATGGCGGGCGTGCTGGGGATCACCGACATCTGGACGTACGTGCTGGGCACCGTGGCCATCATCCTGCTGCCCGGGCCGAACTCGCTCTTCGTGCTCTCCACCGCGGCCAAACGGGGCGTCGCGGTTGGCTACCGGGCCGCCGGTGGGGTGTTCGTCGGCGACGGGGTGCTGATGTTCCTCTCCGCCGCCGGGGTGGCGTCGCTGCTCAAGGCGTACCCCCCGCTGTTCCTGGTGGTCAAGTACGCCGGCGCCGCGTACCTCGGTTATGTCGGGGTGACAATGCTTGTCGGCGCCGTGCGGCGCTGGCGCGACCGCAACGACCCGAGCACGCCGCGGCTCATCGACGCCGCGGAGCCGGCGGCGATGCGCAGCCCGTTCCGCAAGGCGCTGGTGATCAGCCTGCTGAACCCGAAGGCGATCCTGTTCTTCATCTCGTTCTTCATCCAGTTCGTCGACCCCGGCTACGCGTGGCCGGCGCTGTCGTTCCTGCTGCTCGGGCTGATCGCCCAGGTGACGAGCGCGCTCTACCTCACCGCGTTGATCTTCGCGGGCACCTTCCTGGCCGCCCAGTTCCGCCAACGCCGCCGCCTGGCCGCCGGCGGCACCACCGCCGTGGCAGCCCTCTTCCTAGCCTTCAGCCTCAAACTAGCCACCGCCACCGCCACCTAACTCGGAAGTAGACCTACTTCCTCCCGATTAGGGCCGCTTCGCGCAGCGGAGCGGAGCGGAGCGACTAACCCCCTGCCCCACCCCCACCCTGCCCCTGCCCTGCCCCCGCCCCTGGCGTTGATCATGAGGTTATAGCCACTCGCCCCGGCGTGTCGGGACTACAACTCCATGATCAACGCGGGGGGTGGGGTGGGCGGTGGGTGCGGGGTGGGTGGGGGTGGGGGGTGGGGGCCGCAGGGTGGGGGTTAGTCGCTGTCGCTCCGCTGCGCGAAGCGGCCCTAATCGGGAGGAAGTAGGTCTACTTCCGAGTTAGGGTGGGGGTTAGTCGCTGTCGCTCCGCTGCGCGAAGCGGCCCTAATCGGGAGGAAGTAGGTCTACTTCCGAGTTAGGTGCCGTCTCCGCCGGAGCCGCCTCCGCCGACGCCTGCGCCGCCGGCGGTGCCGCCGAGGCCGTAGCCGGACTGGACCGGCTCGTCCGGGTGGCGGGTGACGTGGGCCGAACCCGCGATCTGCGCGGACCAGTCGGCGTGCGCGGCCGCGGCGGCGTGCCGGTTGATCGCCTGGCGGATCCAGCCGTCGACGGTGGCGACCCAGTCCCGCCGTTCGCTGTCCTCGTGCCAGATCCGGAACCGGCTGATGCTCTGGTGGGTGATCCCGGCCAGCGCCAGCCGGCGATCCATCCAGAGGATCGCCTCCAGACCCGCCGAGTTGGTCACGAAGATCACCTCCAGCTCGGTGATCGGGCCGGCGTAGAGCGGCCCCACCCAGTAGCCCCAGCGCTGGTGCAGCGGCAGGGTGTGCTCCACCCCGGGCAGCCCACCCTCCTGCAACCCGGACTGGCGGATCAGGAAACCCAACGTGTCGAGCGCCGCCAGCACGTGCTGCTGGATGGGGAGCGGGTGCACGAAGACGGGCACCATGGCCCCCTGGTCCAGGTCGGGATCGAGCGACACCTCCGTACGCAGGCCCATCCGCAGGCTCAGCAGCGGCACCCCGCCGAAGGTGGTCACCGGGGTCTCCCACGGCAGCGGCAACGCGAAGTCGACAGCCCGCCGCCGGCCGGCCGGCACGACGAACCGGCCGGCGATCGGCAGGTGGTGAAACTGCATGAGACGCCGGGGGGCGGCCGGGTCGTCCGGTTCGACGGTGGTGACCAGGCCGAGCCGGACGTGTCGCACCAGCACGTCCTCCGGCCCGGCGGCGAGGGTCACCCGCCCCGGCAGGCGCAGGCCCGGCCGGGTGCTCGGGTTGGGCAGCGTGGTCCGCACGGAGAGCCCGGTCCGACCGGACTCCCGGGACACCCCGGTCAGCCGCACCGCACGCCCCCTTCCGGGACGAGGCCCCGCCGGCCCCGCACGGGCAGCGCCTACCCCGTCGAGACGACCTCACGCCCCGCCGACCCGGCCGCACCTCGTAAGTGCGGCCGGGTTGGCGGCTCAGCGCAGCCGCCGCCCGCGCGGCACCATGTCGGTCTCGTCGTCGAACTCGCCGATGACCTCCTCCAAGAGGTCCTCCAGCGCCACGAAACCGATCGGCCGGGCCGGGCCGCCGCCGTTGCGCACCAACGCGAGCTGCGACTGCCGGGCCCGCATCGCCGCCACCGCCTCGGTGACCGAGGACGTCGCGGGCAGGGTGAACGCGGGTGTCATCAGCGACCCCGCGGTGGCGACCCGGCCGGCGGTGACCACCCGCACCGCCTCCCGGACGTGCACCAGGCCGCAGACGTCGCCCGCCTCGTCGAGCACCGCCAGTCGGGACCGACCGCTGTCCCGGCTCACCTGTTCGATCCGCTCGGCCGGGTCGTCCCGACGGACGGTGACCATGGTGGCGAACGGTTCCATCACCTGCGCCACGGACGTGCCCTGCAACTCCAGCATGCTGGTCAGCAACTGGTGCTGCTCCGCGCCGAGCAGCCCGTGCTCGCGGGACTGCTCCAGCAGGATGCGCAGCTCGTCCGGGCCGTGCACCTGGGCGAGCTGATCCTGCTGGTTCACCCCGACCAGCCGCAGGATCGCGTTGGCCAGGGCGTTGAGCGCCGACAGCACCGGCCGGGACACCCGGGCGAAGGCGCGGAAGGGCAGCGCGAGCAGCGTCGCCGAACGCTCCGCGTCGGTGATCGCCCACGACTTCGGTGCCATCTCCCCCACCACCAGGTGCAGGAAGGTGACCACCCCGAGGGCGAAGACCAGGGCGACGAGGTGACTGGCCGCGTCGGGCAGGCCCACCGCGTGCAGCAGCGGGCTGAGCAGGTGCTCGATCGCCGGCTCGGCCAGCGCGCCGAGACCCAGGGTGCACAGCGTGATGCCGAGCTGCGCGCCGGCCAACATCAGCGACAGCTCGCGGACGCCGTCCAGCGCCGCACGCGCGGCCCGTCCGCCGTTCGCCGCCGCCTGCTCCAGGCGGTACCGCTTGCTGGCCACCAGTGCGAACTCGGCGGCCACGAAGAACCCGTTGAGCGCCAACAGGATCACCGAACTGAACAGCGCGATCCCGGGGCTCACGCGACCACCCCCGGCTTGGTCAGCTGCAACCGCACCGAGTCGGCCACGTGCCGGTCCACGGCCAGCACCTCGACAAGCGCCCGGGGCTCGGCGTCGTTGTCCTCGCCGTCCGCGCCCTCGGGCAGCAGGCTGATCTCCAGCCGGTCACCGACCTCCGGCACCCGACCCAGCTCCCGCATCACCAGTCCGGACAGGGTGTCGTACTCCGGGGCCTCCGGCAGGGCGATGCCTGTGCTGTCGGCGACCTCGTCGATCCGCCAGCGCGCCGGCACCACCCAGGACCCGTCGTCCTGCCGGGCCGGTGCCCGGTCGGGCGGGTCGTCCTCGTCCCGGATCGGGCCGACCAGCTCCTCGGCGATGTCCTCCAACGTGATCACCCCGGCGAAGCCGCCGTACTCGTCGACCACGCAGGCCATCTGCCGATGCCCGGACCGCAGCCGGTCGAGCACCGTGGGCAGGGGCAACGTCTCCGGTACGAGCAGCGGCGGCACGGCCACCGCGCTCACCGGGGTGGTGGCCCGCTCCCCCGGGGGTACGCCGAGCACGTCGGCGATGCCGACGACGCCGAGCAGGTCGTCGACGCCCTCCGCACCGCGCACCGGGAAGCGGGAGTGGCCGGTGTCCAGCAGCTCGACCACCCGGCTGACCGGCTCGTGCGCCCGTACGGTGTGCACGTCGACCCGGGGCACCATGGCCTCCCCGGCGGTCAGCTCGCGGAAGTCCAGACCCCGGTCGAGCAGCGTGGACATCTCGGCGTCGAGGCTGCCCTCCTCGCGGGACTCGGCGATGATCTGTTCCAGGTCCGCCGGGGTGGCGCCGCTGGGCAGCTCCTCGATCGGCTCGATGCCGATGCGGCGCAGCAGCCGTACCGAGGCCCGGTCGAAGAGCCGGATCAGCGGCCCGGCGACGGCCAGGTAGATCAGGGTGGATCGGCTCAGGGCCCGGGCCAGTTGCACGGCCCGGGCGATGGCCAGGTTCTTCGGGGCCAGCTCACCGAGCACCATCTGCACGACGGTGGCGATGACCAGGGCCAACGCCACCGACAGCGGCAGGCTTACCGCCTCGCTGACGCCGGCCACGCCGAGCAGGTCGGCGAGGCCACCGCCGAGGTACGGCTCGGCGACGTAGCCGACCAGCAGGGCGGTGACGGTGATGCCGAGTTGTGCGCCGGAGAGCATGAAGGAGAGCCGGCTGGTCACGGTCAGTGCCCGGGCGGCGGCCTGATCGCCGTCGTCGGCGAGCTGGCGCAGCTTGCCCCGGTCCACGGCGACATAGCCGAACTCCTGCGCCACGAAGTAACCGGTGGCGGCGGTGAGCACGATGATCAGAAGAAGGCCGACGACGATCAGCACCTGTCGCTCAGGGCTCCCGAGGTCGTCGGGACGGGGATATGCCGGGCACGACCCGGCTGGCTACTGCTGCCCTCCTGGGCAGAGGAGTCGATCATGCCGCTATTTTATCGGCGCGGCCTGGGACTCCGCTGGGGGTGGGCCGAAGGAGCGAGATGTCCGGTTCGCCAGCCCTCACGCCGGTCCGGTCGAACCGCCGCCCGAGCCCCGTTCAGCGAGCTCGTCGGCGTCGAGCAGACTCCGGTCCAGCCGCCCCGACCGGTACGCGGCCCGCCCGATCATCTGGGCCGCGACCGGCGCGGTCGCCAACTGGAAGACCGCCACCAGCGCGACCATGCCCAGGTCGGACGGCGACCGCAGGCGCAACGCGATGCCCACCAGCAACAGCAGCACCCCGAGCACCTGCGGCTTCGTGGCCGCGTGCATCCGGGACAGCGCGTCCGGGAACCGCAGGACGCCGATCGCGGCGGCCAGGCCGAGCAGCGCGCCGGCCACCAGGCAACAGGCCCCCAGCCAGTCCGCGATCGTCGCGATCACTGCTGCTCCCGCACGGCGAAGCGGACAAGTGACACCGAGCCCACGAAGCCGAGCAGGGAGAGCACCACGAGTACGGGCAGCGTGGTGGCATGCCTGTTGACCGCCGCCTCGGCGCCCACCGCACCGACCATCGTGGCGAGCAGCATGTCCGCGGCGATCACCCGGTCGACGAGCGACGGGCCACGGTAGAGGCGGGCCAGCGCGAGCAGCGCGGTCACCGACAGCAGGGCGGTAAGGACGACGGCCAGGAACGTGGTCACCGGCTTGTTCCCCTCTCGGATCGGTGGGTCTCGACGAGGCGCAGTTCGGCGTCGGAGCCCACCGCGCGGATGATTCGCCGTTCGACGGCGCGGGTGCGTTCGCGGGCCACGTCGAGGTCCGCCGCTCCGTGGGTGTCGAGCACGTGCAGGTAGAGCGTCCCGGAGTCCCGGTCCACCTCGAGGATCAGCGTGCCCGGCACCAACGAGACCGCCTCGGCGGTGAGCGCCAGGTTCAGGTCGGTGGACACCCGCAGCCGGACCGCGATGATCGCCCCACGCGGCCGGTAGCCGGGCTGCACGGCGATGCGGGCCACGTGCAGGCTCGCGCTGACCAACTCGACGACGAACCGGCCGCCGAACACCAGCAGCGCCCCGGGCCGCAGCCGGCCGACGAAGGTGACCGCCGGCAACGGATAGAAGACCAGCACGGCGCCGCCCACCAGCAGGCCGCCGAGCACGTTCGCCCAGGTGATGTCCCCCCAGAGCAGGTTCCAGACCACCACCAGCCACCCGAGCGCCACCACCTGGTCGCGCCAGCGCCCGAGCCGGCCTCGCCCCACCACTGCGGGCGCCGACTCGGGGCCGGTCACGGCGCGCCGCCCGGCAGCACGGCATGCACGTACGGGGTGCGCAGCCGCAGGTCGGCGGCCGCGTCCGCGGTGACGTCGAAGAGCGGACCGGCCAGTACGGTCAACGCCAGCCCGAGGGCGACCAGGGCCACGGTGGCCCCGACCATCAGCTTCGGCAGCCGGACGGCCGGCTCGCTGGTGGCCAGTCGGGGCGCCCGCCAGAAGGCGATGTTCCACACCCGGGACGCCACGTAGAGGGTGAGCAGGCTGGTCAGCGTGCCCGCCGCGACGAGCACCCAGGGCAGCGGACCGCCGGCCTCCACCCCGGCCTGGAGCAGGCCGAGCTTGCCGAGGAACCCGGAGAACGGCGGCACCCCGGCGAGGTTCATGGCCGGGACGAAGAACAGCACCCCGAGCAGCGGCGCCACCCGGGCCAACCCGCCGATGCGGCGTAGGTCGGTGCTGCCGGCGCGCTCCTCGACCAGCCCGGCGACGAGGAACAACGTGGTCTGGATGGTGATGTGGTGCACCACGTAGAAGATCGCGCCGGAGAGCCCGGCGGCGGTGCTCAGCGCCACCCCGAAGATCATGTAGCCGATGTGGCTGACCAGGGTGAACGAGAAGAGCCGCTTCAGATCGGACTGGGCCACCGCGCCGAGGATGCCGATCACCATGGTCAGTCCGGCGACGACCATGAGCAGCACGTCGGCATGCCCACCGGGAAACAGCAACGTCTCGGTGCGGATGATCGCGTAGACGCCCACCTTGGTGAGCAGACCCGCGAAGACGGCGGTGACCGGGGCCGGTGCGGTGGGATAGCTGTCCGGCAGCCAGGCCGACAGCGGGAAGACCGCCGCCTTGATCGCAAAGGCCAGGAGCAACATCAGCTCCAGGGCCAGCCGGACGCCGTCGGGCAGGTCGTCGAGGCGCTGGGCGAGTTGGGCCAGGTTGAGCGTGCCGGTGGCCCCGTACACCAGACCCACACCGGTCAGGAAGATCATCGAGGAGAGGATGCTGACCACCACGTACGTCGACCCGGTCCGGATCCGGGTCTCGGTGCCACCCAGGGTGATCAGCACGAAGCTGGCGGCCAACAGGATCTCGAAGCCGACGAAGAGGTTGAACAGATCACCGGCCAGGAACGCGTTCGTGACGCCCGCGGTGAGCACCAGGTACGTCGGGTGGAAGATCTCCACCGGGCTGGACTCGCTGGACTCGCTGCGACCCTGGCCGACGGAGTACAGCAGCACGCAGAGGGTCACCGCCGACGAGACCACCACCATCAGCGCCGCGAGCTGGTCGGCGACCAGCACGATGCCGACCGGCGCCGGCCACCCACCGACCGCCACCACCACCGGCCCGTGCCGGTACGCCTGCACGAGCAGCACCAGCGCCACGGCGAGCGTGCCGCCCAGGCAGGACACGCTTATCGAGCGTTGGAGCCGGGGTTTCCCGGCCAGCAGCAACGTCAGCGCCGCGCCGAGCAGTGGCACCACCACCGGCAACGGCACCAGCGCGCTCATCACGACTCCTTCCCACGGCGGAGCCGGCGGCGGGCGGGCTCGGGATCGACCTGCTCCGGGTCGCCGTTCGGGCCCTCCCCGCCGTGGTCGACGGCGCCCACCTCGTTGCGCACCGCCCGGCGGATGATCTGCCGGTCCTCCAGGTCGTCGGGCACCTCGTCGTCGCCGGTCAGATACCAACTGCGGTACGCCACCGCGAGCAGGAACGCGCTGAACCCGAAGGTGATCACGATGGCGGTCAACACCATCGCCTGCGGCAGCGGATCACTCATCCGATCCACCGCACCGGTGCCGACGATCGGCGCACCACCCGGTCGCCCACCCAACAGGATCAACAGGTTCACCCCGTTGCCGAGCAGGATCACCCCGAGCAGGATCCGGGTCAGGGTGCGCTCCAGCAGCAGGATCACCCCGCAACCGACGAGCACCGCGACAGCCAGCACCAGCACCAGCGTCGGCCCCGCATCGCTCTCGGTCACTGCTCCCCCTTGTCGACGGCCAGGCCACCGGTGGCCGTTCCGGTGGCCTCGATGTGCCGGTCCACCTCGGCACCGAGGCTGCGCAGGATGTCCAACACCAGCCCGATCACGACCAGGTACACACCGATGTCGAAGAAGATCGACGTGACCAGGTGGGCGTCACCGAGAAACGGCAGCGACCTGTCGACCTTGGCGCTCTCCAGCACCGATCCGCCGACCAGCAGCGCCACCACGCCGCTGCCCACCGACAGGGCCAGCCCCGCGCCGAGGATCGCGCCGGCGCCGATCGGGGCCGCCTCGGTCAACTCGTACCGGCCGCCGGCCAGGTAGCGGACCACCAGGGCGAGACCCGCCACCAAACCGCCGGCGAAACCACCCCCCGGCGCGTTGTGCCCGGAGAAGAGCAGGAACAACGAGAACAGCACCACGGTGTGGAAGATCAGCCGGATGACCACCTCCAACACGATCGAGCGACGTCCCTCGTAGAGGGTGGGACCGCCGCGCAGCCACACCGGCCGGCCGGGCTCGTCGGCCCGCTGATCCGAATCCGGCCGACGCGGTCGCGGCCCGGTCCGGGACCGCTCGAAGATCAGGCTGGCCACCCCGGTCGCGGCCACCACCAGCACCGCCAGCTCGCCCATGGTGTCCCAGGCCCGGATGTCGACGAGTGTCACGTTCACCACGTTGCGGCCGTACCCCTGCGCCACCGCCAGATCGGGGAACGCGGCGGAGATGTCCGGGGCTCGGCGGGCCCCGGCGGCGGTGAGGGCCAGCCCGGCGGCCACCACACCCACCGCCACCCCGATCGCCCGACGGACCCAGCGGGTACGCCGCAACGGGCGGGCCGAGAACCGCTCCGGCAGGCGACGCAGCACCAGCACGAAGACCGCGATCGTCGCGGTCTCCACCAGGAACTGGGTGAGCGCCAGGTCGGGTGCGCCGTGCAGGACGAAGAGCATCGCGGTGCCGTAGCCGGTCATCCCCACCAGCAGCATCGCGGTCAGGCGACGGCGGGCGCCCACCGCCAGCACCGCGGCCACCGCGATCACCACCACGACCACCGGTTGGAGCAGGCTGTCCCAGAGCGGGATCCGGGCCCGCCACGGGCCGGCGGAGAGCATCGCCGCGCCGGGCACCAGCACCAGCGTAACCAGGATGATCCCCAGATACTGCGGCAGCGAGCCGCGCTGGGTCGCGCCGGTGACCTCGATGGCCAGCCGGTCGAACCGGCCCACGATCCACTCGTACCCCTGGTTGCCGGTCACCGGCGACCGAAGCCGGGCCAGCAGCGGGGCCAGCGGTCCCCGCACGGCGAAGAGCGCGCCGCCGCCGACGAGCGCCAGCACGGACAGGCCGAGCGCCGGGGTCGGCCCGGACCAGAGCGCCAGGTGCGCGTCGACCCCACCGAGCAGATCGGCGTACGGACGCAGCAGCTCGTCCATCACGCTCGCGGCCGGGCCGGCGAGCAGACCCACCCCGGCGAGCACCGCCGGCGGGACCAGCAGCGACGCGGCGATCGGGCCGGGCCGGGCCGGTGCCACACCCGGGCGGTCGGCGAACGCGCCCCAGAGGAAACGGGCGCTGTACGCGACGGTGAGCACCGTCCCGGCGACCAGGCCGGTGAGGAGCAGCGGCCGATCGGTGAACGCTCCGAAGACGGCCTCCTTCGCGACGAAGCCGACGAGTGGCGGCACACCTGCCATCGACGCGGCGGCCAGCACCGCGACCACGAACAGCGGCCGGGACCAGTGCCGCAGGCCGGACAGCTCACGTAGGTCACGGGTGCCGGCGCCGTGGTCGATGATGCCGACGACCAGGAACAACGCCGCCTTGAACAGGGCGTGCGCCAGCAGCATCGCGGTGCCGGCCAGGGCGGCGTCCGGGGTGCCCGAGCCGGTCACCGCGACCAGCAGACCCAACTGGCTGACCGTCCCGTACGCCAGCAACAGCTTCAGGTCGGTCTGCCGCAGCGCGGCCCAGCCGCCGAGCAGCATGCTGGCCACGCCGGCGATCTGCACCACCGGGCGCCACGGCCCGACCGTGGCGAGCACCGGCGCGAGCAGCCCGACCAGGTAGACGCCGGCCTTGACCATGGCGGCGGCGTGCAGGTACGCGCTGACCGGCGTGGGCGCCGCCATCGCGACCGGCAGCCAGGAGCTGAACGGCAGCACCGCCGACTTGGACAGCGCGCCGGCCAGGATCAGCAGCACGGCGACCACCAGGTATCCGCCGCCGGGCGGTGCCTCGGCGGCGATCTCCGACCACCGGTAGGTGCCCGCGTGCACGCCGAGCATGATGAACCCGACGAGCATGGCGAGCCCGCCCAGCGTGGTGACCGTCAACGCCTGCGCCGCCGCCCACCGGCTGGACCGCCGCTCGGTGCTGTGCCCGATCAGCAGGTACGAGAAGATCGTGGTGAGTTCCCAGCCGACGTAGAGCAGCAGCAGGTCGTCGGCGAAGACCAGGACGAGCATCGCGCCGGCGAAGGCGACCAGGACCCCGGCGTACTGCGCCAGCCCGCTCGATCCGGTGCTGAAGTAGCGGGCGCTGTAGACGAGCACCAGCGCGCCGACGCCCCCGATCAGCAGCGTCATCAGCCAGGAGAGCGTGGTGAGCCGGAACGCGACGTCGAGGCCCAACTGCGGAATCCACCGGTACGTCTCGACCACCGCCCCGCCGTCCGCGACGGCCGGGGTGCGGGCCAGCGCCCAGCCGAAGGCGGCAGCCGGTGCCAGCGCCAGCGCGTAGCACGCGCCCGATCCCCACCACCGGACGAGCAGGGGTGCGACGAGGGCCGCCACGAGGTGGAGGACGAGCAGTACCAGCACCTGCGCTCCCGATCCAGGTGGCCGACGCCCGTGCAGCGGCGGCCCCTAGCAGCGATCAGACGCCAGTTCATCGCCCTTCGGGCGGTTTTGCCGGAATCCCCCCGCAGATCGCGGGTCCCCCACCCGCCGATCAGGCGGTTGTGGTGCCGGTTTGGTGCCACGGCGGGGGCTTTGTCACCCACCACGACTGCATGATCGACCCGGGTGGGGTGGGGGTGGGCTAGTGGAGGAGGGTCTGGGGGTGGGGGGCTTCGGGGGTGGGGCGGTCCTGGCGCAGCTCGGTCAGCAGGTCGGCTCGGCCGAGCTGGCGTGCCACCCGGTCGACCACCCGCTCCGCGGCGGCCAGCGACCGCACCGAGAGCAACCGACCGCGGCTCTCCCGGCGTAGCACGAAGTAGTGGACGGCGGCGCGGACCTGGCCGCGATCGGCGGCGCTGGCCTGGGCGGTGCACAGGACCAGCTCCCGAAGGCAGCGGGCGAGGCGTTCGGCGAGCTCGAACTCGGCGCCGTGCAGGCCGCCACGGAGCGCGGCGAGGTGGCTGTCGACCTTGCGAATCAGCACGTCGGTGCCGGGTTCGACGGTGTGCTGCTCGCCGGCCATCAAATCCCCTCACCCCCGGTTCGCGTTGGCAGTGAAGTTACTTTATGTTGCTCCTTGGAAGCAAGCAGTTAAGTGAGACTTAACGTATTAAGCGCACGTTCCATGCTTTTTGCTTTTGTCCGGCGCATTCCACCGCCGCTCGGTCGTCGTTGTCGTACCGGCGGGGCAGGATGGACCGGTGACCGGGGCAGACGCAGACGCCGGCGCGGTGCTCGCCGGCTTCGGCCCGGCCACCCGCGCCTGGTTCGAGGCCGCCTTCGCCGCTCCCACCGCCGCGCAGACCGGCGCCTGGCGGTCGGTCGCCGCCGGCCGCAGCGCCCTCGTGGTCGCACCCACCGGTTCCGGCAAGACACTCGCGGCCTTCCTCTGGTCACTGGACCGGCTGGCCCGCGAGCCCACGCCGGCCGAGGCGCGGCAGCGGTGCCGGGTGCTCTACGTCAGCCCGCTCAAGGCCCTCGCCGTCGACGTGGAACGCAACCTGCGCGCGCCGCTGGCCGGCATCCGGCAGGCGGCCACCCGGTTGGGCGTCGCACCGCCCGACATCACCGTCGGCATGCGCACCGGCGACACCCCGGCCGACGAGCGACGCGCCTTCGCCCGCACCCCACCGGACATCCTCATCACCACGCCCGAGTCGCTGTTCCTGCTGCTCACGTCCGCCGCCCGCGATTCGCTGCGCGGCGTCCAGACGGTGATCGTCGACGAGGTGCACGCGGTGGCCGGCAGCAAACGCGGCGCCCACCTGGCCCTCTCCCTCGAACGCCTCGACGAGCTGCTGCCCGCTCCGGCGCAGCGCATCGGCCTCTCCGCCACCGTCCGGCCGATCGACGCCTGCGCGCAGTTCCTGGGCGGCGCCCGCCCGGTCGACGTCGTGCAGCCGGCCACCTCGAAGACGATCGAGGTGAGCGTGCAGGTCCCGGTGGAGGACATGACCCGCCTGGACGAGCGGGAGCAGCCACCGGAGGACGATCTGGGCGGCCCCGGGCCACGGCGCGCCTCGATCTGGCCGGCCGTGGAGGAACGGGTCTTCACCCTCATCGGGCAGCACCGCTCCACAATCGTCTTCACCAACTCCCGCCGCAGCGCCGAGCGCCTCTGCGCCCGGCTCAACGAGCTGGCCGCCGAGGCGGTGGCCGCCGAAGCGTTGGCCTCCGCGTCGGGCGAGGACGCGATCGTCGTACCCGAGGGGTTGTCGGCCGGCGACGACCCGGCGGCCGACGACGACCCGGTGTCCGGCGCGCAGCGGTGGGGTGGGCCCGCCGGTCCGCTGCGCAACCGGCCGCCGGCCGAGGTGATGGCCCAGTCCGGCGCGGCCGGCGGCGCGGCGCCGGTGATCGCCCGCGCCCACCACGGCAGCGTCTCCCGGGAGGAGCGCAAGCACATCGAGGAGGCGCTCAAGTCCGGCCAGCTCCCCGCGGTGGTGGCCACCTCCAGCCTGGAGCTGGGCATCGACATGGGCGCGGTCGACCTCGTGGTGCAGATCGAGGCCCCACCGAGCGTGGCCGCCGGGCTGCAACGGGTCGGCCGGGCCGGGCACCAGGTGGGCGCCGTCTCCCGGGGGGTGGTCTTTCCCAAGCACCGCGGCGACCTGCTCTCCTGCGCGGTGGTCGCCGAGCGGATGACCGACGGCGCGATCGAGGAGCTGCACTACTCGCGCAACCCGCTGGACGTGCTGGCCCAACAGATCGTCGCGATGGTGGCACTGGAGCCGTGGCCGCTCGGCGACCTGGCCGTCCTGGTGCGGCGGGCCGCGCCCTTCGCCGAGCTGCCCGACTCCGCGCTGCACGCCGTGTTGGACATGCTCTCCGGCCGCTACCCGTCCACCGCGTTCGCCGAGCTGCGCCCCCGGCTGGTCTGGGACCGGGCAACCGACCTGCTCACCGGCCGTCCCGGCGCGCAGCGACTGGCGGTGACGAGCGGCGGCACCATCCCGGACCGAGGGCTGTTCGGGGTCTTCCTGGCCGGCGCCGAACGGGCCGCCCGGGTCGGCGAGTTGGACGAGGAGATGGTCTACGAGTCCCGGGTCGGTGACGTCTTCCTGCTCGGCTCGTCCTCCTGGCGCATCGAGGAGATCACCCCCGACCGGGTGCTGGTCTCGCCCGCCCCCGGGCAGGCCGCCCGGATGCCGTTCTGGAAGGGCGACCAGCTCGGCCGCCCGGTGGAGCTGGGCCGGGCCATCGGCGCCCGGGTGCGCACCCTGCTGCGGCAGAGCGACGAGGCGGCCCTGGCCACGTTGCGGGACGGTGGGCTGGACGACTGGGCCGCCGGCAACCTGATGGCATACCTGCGCGAGCAGCGCGAGGCCACCCGCTCGCTGCCCGACGACCGCACGGTCGTGGTCGAGCGGTTCCGCGACGAGCTGGGCGACTGGCGACTCGCCGTGCACAGCGTCCTCGGTGCCCGGGTCAACGGGCCGTGGGCGCTCGCGGTGGGCCGCCGGCTGGCCGAGCGGTACGGGGTGGACGCCCAGGTGATGCCCTCCGACGACGGCATCGTGGTGCGCCTGCCGGACACCGCCGACGAGCCGCCCGGCGCCGACGTGGTGGTCTTCGAGCCGGACGAGATCACCCAGCTGGTCGAGGAGTCGGTCGGCACCTCCGCGCTGTTCGCCGCGCGCTTCCGCGAGTGCGCCGCCCGTTCGCTGCTGCTGCCCCGCCGCGACCCACGCCGCCGGCAACCGCTGTGGCAGCAGCGGCAGCGCGCCGCGCAACTGCTCGACGTCGCCCGCGAGTACGCGGACTTCCCGGTCACCCTGGAGGCCGCCCGGGAGTGCCTCCAGGACGTCTTCGACCAGCCGGCGCTGGCCGGGCTGATGCGCGACCTGGCCAGCCGGAAGGTACGGCTGGTCGAGGTCGAGACGAGCGCGCCGTCGCCGTTCGCCCGGTCGCTGCTCTTCGGCTACGTCGGCGCGTTCCTCTACGAGGGCGACGCCCCGCTCGCCGAGCGGCGCGCCGCCGCGCTCGCCCTGGACTCCACACTGCTCGGTGAGCTGCTCGGCCGGGTCGACCTGCGCGAGCTGCTCGACCCCGCCGTGCTCGCCGAGACCGACCGGCAGCTGCGGTGGCTGACCGAGCAGCGCCGACCCCGCGACGCGGAGGACGTGGTCGAGCTGCTGCGGGTGCTCGGTGACCTGAGCGACGCCGAGTTGACCGAGCGGGACGTGCCGGAGACCTGGCTGACCGGGCTGGAGGCCACCCGGCGGGTGCTGCGGGTGCGGATCGCCGGCGAGCAGCGCTGGGTGGGTGTCGAGGACGCCGCCCGGCTGCGCGACGCCCTCGGCGTGGCGTTGCCGGTCGGGGTGGCCGAGGCGTACCTCGCCCCGGTGGCCGATCCCCTCGGCGACCTGGTGGCCCGCTACGCCCGCACCCACGGGCCGTTCGCCGCGGCCAGCTGCGCGGCCCGCTTCGGGTTGGGCGTGTTCGTCGTCGAGCAGGCGCTGCGCCGGCTCGGCGCCACCGGGCGGGTGGTCTCCGGGGAGTTCACCCCGGATTCGGCAGGCGCCCAGTGGTGCGACGCCGAGGTGCTGCGGATGCTGCGCCGCCGCTCGCTCGCGGCGCTGCGCCGGGAGATCGAGCCGGTGCCGCCCCGGGCGCTGGCCGCGTTCCTGCCCCGTTGGCAGCAGGTCGGCTCGTCCGCCCGCGGGGTGGAGGCGCTCGCCGCGACGGTCGAGCAGTTGCAGGGTGCGGCCGTGCCCGCGTCCGCCCTGGAACGGTTGGTGCTGCCCGGCCGGGTCGCCGACTACTCCCCCGCCCAGCTCGACGAGCTGTGCGCCAGCGGGGAGGTGCTCTGGGCCGGGTCGGGGGCGATCTCCGGGGGCGACGGCTGGGTCACCCTGGCGTACGCGGACGCCGCCCCGCTGCTGCTCCCGCCGCCCGACGAGGCGCTGACCCGCACCCCGCTGCACGACGCGGTGCTCGACGCGCTCGGCGACGGGCAGGCGCTGTTCTTCCGGCCGCTGGCCGACCGCGTCGGCGCGACCGACGACGCCGCCCTGACCGGGGTGATCTGGGACCTGGTCTGGGCCGGGCACCTCACCAACGACACCCTCGCCCCGCTGCGCGCGGTCCTCGGCGCCGGCGGTGCGCACCGATCCCGGCCGTCCGCGCCGCGCACCCGCTACCGGCGTCCCGGTCGGGTGGCGCTGCCCACCCGGGGTGGTCCGCCGACCGTCGCCGGCCGCTGGTCCCGCCTCCCGGAGCGCGACGTCGACCCGACCCGGCGTGCGGCCGCCCTCGCCGACGTCCTGTTGGAGCGGCACGGGGTGGTCACCCGCGGCGCGGTGATGGCCGAACAGGTGGTCGGCGGGTTCTCGGCGGTCTACCCGGTGCTGTCGGCGCTCGAGGAGCGCGGTGCCGCCCGCCGGGGTTACTTCGTCGAGGGGCTGGGCGCGGCGCAGTTCGCGGTGCCCGGTGCGGTGGACCGGCTGCGCGCGCTGGCCGAGCCGATGGACGGCACCCGGGCCCGGGGAGCGCCGGCCACCGTCCTCGCCGCCACCGACCCGGCCAACCCGTACGGCGCCGCGCTGCCCTGGCCGGACCGGGTGGTCGACTCCGGCGACGGGGCCACCCCGGCAACCGGGCACCGGGCCGGCCGCAAGGCCGGCGCGCTGGTCGTGCAGGTCGGCGGTGACCTGGTGCTGTACGTGGAACGCGGTGGCCGGACGCTGCTGTCCTTCACCGACGACACCGAGACGCTCGCGGTGGCCGGCAAGGCGCTCGCCGACGCCGTCCACTCCGGCGCGTTGGGCGCGTTGTCGGTGGAGCGGGCCGACGGCGAGGCGGTGCACTCCTCGCCGCTGCGCGACGCGCTCACCGCCGCCGGCTTCCGGGCGACCCCGCGCGGCCTGCGCCTGCGCGGCTGACCCGCCCCGGCGCACTGCTCAGCGAAGGCCGTCGAGCACCTTCTCGTAGCGCGGGCGGTCGGCCGCCGGGGTCTTCGCCTCAAGGTAGTTGAGCACCACCGCGCCACGGCGGTACGACTGGCCACCCCAGGTCTCCGCGATGTCGCCGGCGCTTGTCTCGTCCGGGAAGACGTACACGGTGACGGCGTCGGTGGCGATCAGTTCGGAGCAACCCAGGCCGAGCCCGTCCGGTCCGCAGTCGACCGAGCGGTCCAACGGGCGCGGCACCTTGAGGCCGGCGGCCCGGAACGCGTCGACGACCTGCTTCGCCCCGGGCGCCCCGGCCGGTCGTTTGGGCAGCACCACAGGCGGCGGACTGGCCGGCCGGCGCTGCGGCGGCCCCGGCGGGACAACGGAGGGTGCGGCCGGTGGGGGTGGCGCACCGCCGGTGCCGGGCGGGGCCACCGAGGGCGTCGGCGCGCTCGGCGACACGGCGGCCGTCGGGGCCACGTCGGGCGACGCCGGCGAGGCGGACGAGGCGGTGGGAACCGCGCGCGGCGGGTCGGCGTCGTCACCGCCGCAGCCGGCGGTGAGGGCGACGGCGGCCAGCAGCACCGCGACGGCGGGCACGCTCCGAAGGGTCACCAGGGCAGTCTGCCCCGCACCGCTGCGCGACGGGAGGGGCCGGTCGGCCACCGCGCTGTCCCATTTCCGCCATCCGCGGGTCGACCGCGCGTCGCCGGTACGCTCCAGGGCCGGCGAGGGACCGGGGGTCGACAGTGGACAGAGTGCGGGTACGGGCGGCGCGATCCGCCGAGCGGGCGGCCGTCGACGCGTTGCACGAGCGCGAGTGGGGTGGCCCGTACGTGGTCGCCCACGACACCCGGCACGACGTGCGTACCCTGCCAACCCTGGTGGCGGTCGACGGCGCGGCGGTGCTCGGGGCGCTTACCTACCGCACCGACGAGGACGGCCTGGAGGTGGTCACCCTCGTCGCGGCCTCGCCCGGCGGTGGCGTCGGTACGGCCCTGCTGGAGGCGGTGACCTCGATCGCGGCGGAGGCGGGACTGGCCCGGGTGTGGCTGATCACCTCCAACGACAACCTCCGGGCGCTGCGGTTCTACCAGCGGCGCGGCATGCGGCTGGTGCACGTGGACCGGGGCGCGGTGGACCGGGCCCGTCGACTCAAGCCGGAGATCCCGCTGGTGGGCGAGGACGGCATCCCGCTGCACGACGAACTCGTCCTGGAACGGCGCACCGACGTCGAGGGTTAGCCTGCGGGGATGTCCGACACGCCCTGGATATCCCTGACCACCGACTACGGCCTCACCGACGGTTTCGTGGCCGCCTGCCACGGGGTGATCGCCCGGCTCGCGCCGACCGTCCGGGTCCTCGACGTGACCCACCTGGTGCCACCCGCGGACGTGCGGCGGGGCGCCGCCGTGCTGGCGCAGACGGTGCCGTACCTGCCCGTGGGTGTGCACGTGGCGGTGGTCGACCCTGGGGTGGGCACCGCCCGGCGGGGGGTCGCGCTGGCCACCCCTGGTGGGCTGCTTGTCGGTCCGGACAACGGGCTGCTGCCGGACGCCGCCGCCGCTCTCGGCGGGGTGACCGCGGCGGTGCGGCTGACCGAGCCGCGCTGGCTGGCCGAGCGGGTGTCCGCCACGTTCCACGGACGGGACGTCTTCGCGCCGGTGGCGGCCCGGCTGGCGCTCGGCGCGCCCCTGGCCGAGGCGGGGCCGCCGGTCGACCCGGACGGCCTGGTCCGGCTGCCGACGCCGACGCTGGCCCGCGACGACGAGGGCTTCACCGCCGAGGTGTTGACCGTGGACCATTTCGGCAACGTCCAGGTGGCCGCACCGGCGCACCTGCTGGACAGGCTTCCGGCGGAGCTGCGGGTCGGGCCGCCCGGTGCGGAGCCGACCCGGACGGCCGTCCGGGGACGGACCTTCGGCGACGCCCCGGCCGATGGCCTGGTGGTGTACGTCGACTCGGCCGGGCTCGTCGCGGTCGCGGTCAACGGCGGGCGGGCGGTGGACCTCCTTCGGGTGGCCCCGGGTGACGTCCTGCGGGTTTCCCGCTGATATTCGACTGTGGAATGCTGCCCCGGTGGGTGAACAAGTGGTTCCCGTGGGCTGTCCCTGCTGTGCATCCCGGACCGGTGGGGGGACCTGCCCGGTCTGTTTCTGGACCGACGACGGCCAGACCGACGCCGACGCCGACGCGGTCCGGGGTGGCCCCAACGGCGACCTGAGCCTCTCGCACGCTCGACTCAACTACGCCGTCTACGGCGCCAGCCACCCGCGTTACCAGGACATGGTGCGCCCGGCCCGCCCCGACGAGCGCCCCTGAGGGCACCCGCCGGGGCGAGCACGGGTCAGCAGACCGGCACGACGCCTCCGTAGACGACCGAGATGTAGGCGTGGCTGACGTACTGGCCGGTGGCCAGCCGGTCCCAACGGGTGGTGGTGCCGTAGGGACCGGCCACGGACTGGCCGGTGACGTAGCACTGGATCGGCACGTTGGCGAACCGGGCAGCAAGACCACGGCTCGGGTACGACGTGCTGGCCCCGGCGCGGACGGTGAGCGGCCCGTCACCGACCACGCCGCGCAGCCCGCCACCGGTCCACAGGTAGGCGACGTCCACCCACGCGTTGGTGGTCAACTGGAGACCGTCCCAGAAGGTGCCGTCGGCCAGGTCGACGGCGGCCGGGTTGAGCACCGTCCTGCCGAACTGGTCCCGCCCGCCGTTGAAGCCGGACTGGTAGGCGGCCTGCGCCTCGGGTCGGCCCTGCCCCAGGATCTTCCAGTTCTCCCGCACCGCCGACGGGTTCCAGTAGTCGTCGCGGGTGTTCCACGGCCCGACGTCCCAGACCGGGGCGTACTCGCAGCGGGAGCCGCTGGTGGTGCAGACCCGCACGGAGTAGTCGCCCGAGTTGAGCGGGGACAGGCTGCGCCGCGACGGTAGCGCCACGAAATGGTCCCGGGGTTGCACGGTGCGGCCGTTGGCGGTCTGCTGGCCGACCAGGCCGATGCGGGTGGCGTACACCCGGTAGGTGAGGCCCGGCGTGGCGACGGCGACGGCGGCGGTCGTGTCGGCGGTGAGCTGGACGCCCCGTACCGTCGCGGTGGCGCCGCCGGCGGTGGCGGTCAGGACGACCCTGCTCTGCACCCGGCTCACCGGGTGGTCGAAGACGGCGCCTGCGGTGGCGGTCCGCCACTCGGTCCAGCCACTGACCCGCCAACCACGGACCTGGGCCTCGACTGTGGCGCCCGCCGGGGTATGGGCGCTGACCTGGGCGCGGACCCGGGTGGCCGGCCGACTGAGGGTCCGGGGAGCGCTCAGCAGCATCCCCTCGGCGACTGCGCTTCGCGGGCTGCGTCCGGCGGGCCGGGCCTCGCGCAGGCGCAGCCCGGCGGCGGTGCGCCGGACGTTTACGTCGTCCCGGTCGACGACGGACAGGTCGGCGTTCCACCGTTCGCCGCCAGGTGCGGCGGCGGTGCGGGTGAGTGGGCTTCCGGCGGCGGGAGTCTGGCCGGCGGCGGGTAGGAGGGTTGCGGTGAGGGCGAGGGCGAGGGGGACGACGAGGGCGAGGGACCGAGTACGACAATGCAGCCTGGACATAGGCATTCTCCTCAGAACTCCCTGACCATCGCATGTCGGGAGATCAGGAGGAACCGGTGTACAAATAGCGACACATGCGAATGCCACTCAAATGAGGGAGAATGACAGGGTGCCCGAAGGCGACACCGTCTGGAACACCGCGCGTGTGCTGCACCGCGCGCTCGCCGGCGCGCGGATCACCGACAGTGACTTCCGCGTGCCCCGGCTGGCGACCACCGACCTCACCGGTTGGACCGTCCGCGAGTCGGCCAGCCGGGGCAAGCACCTGCTGCTCCGCCTCTGCGCCCCGGACCAGGCGCACTGGACCCTGCACTCGCACCTGCGGATGGACGGGGCCTGGCGGGCGTACGCCCCGGGGGAACGCTGGACCGGCCGGCCCGCGCACCTGATCCGCGTGGTGCTGCGCAGCCCCGGCGCGGTCGCGGTCGGCTATCACCTGCACGAGCTGACCCTCGTGCCGACCGCCGAGGAGGACCAGCTGGTCGGCCACCTCGGCCCCGACCTGCTCGGCCCGGACTGGGACCCGGACGAGGCGGTCCGCCGACTCGCCGGCCACCCGGAACAGACCATCGGCGAGGCGCTGCTCGACCAGCGCAACCTGGCCGGGGTGGGCAACCTCTACAAGTGCGAGGTGCTGTTTCTGCGCGGGGTGTCCCCGTGGACGCCGGTCGGCGCGGTGCCCGACCTGCCCGGCCTGGTGGCCCTCGCCCAGCGGCTGCTCGCCGCCAACCGTGGCCGGTGGACGCAGAGCAGCACCGGATCCCTGCACCGGGGCCAGACCAGCTACGTCTACGGTCGCCGCGCCCAGCCGTGCCGCCGCTGCGGCACCGCGATCCGCAAGGAGGAGTTGGGCGAGAGGGTCACCTACTGGTGCCCGGTCTGCCAGCCCGACCACCCCGGCACCCCAGAATCCGGCTGACCAGGGCGGCGATCTACGAAGTCCGGCCCAGATACGGACGATTGGGTAATTCCTATCCGGCCGTCGGAGTCGCATGCTGCGGTTGAGTGCTCACCGATCGTCAACAGAGCGCCGAGGCAGCCACGCCGGGGTGGTGACCCTCGCGCCCCGACCCGGGGAGAGTCATGGCGTTGTTCCGCAGACTCCGCTCCACCTTCTTCGAACGGGCCACCCGCGACACCGACGGCCGTGTCAACGGCGCGACGGCGTCCGTGCCGGCCGCGCGTACCGCCGAGGAGACCGCCCCGGCACCGAGCCTGGACCCGGCCGTGCCGCCCCGCTGCTTCGGGCCGGTGCCGAACTTCGCCCACAGCCCTCGCCCGACGCGCGACACCGCCGGGCGGCTGACGCCCGGGAGCGGGCTGCGCAAGTTCGTCGACCCACTGCCCGTCCCGGGCCGGCGCGACGGCACCGACCTCGGCGGCCACCTGCCGGTGGCAACGCCGGACACCATCACCTTTCCGGGCTGCGACTACTACGAGATCGTCGTGCAGGAGTACGCGCAACGGCTGCACCGGGACCTGCCGGCCACCCGGCTGCGCGGCTACCGGCAGCTCAACCTGGGCACCGACCCGGCGGGCCACAACACGGTGGCGCCCCCGGAGCGGCCCTGGCACCTCGGCCCGATGATCCTCGCCCGGCGGGGCCGACCGGTCCGGGTGAAGTTCATCAACCACCTGCCGACCGGCCGGGCCGGCGAGTTGTTCCTGCCGGTCGACGACACCGTCGAGGGGGCCGGGATCGGCCCGCTGGACGGGCCCGCCCCGTTTCCGCAGAACCGCGCCGTGCTGCACCTGGCCGGGGCGCACACCGGCTGGAACAGCGCCGGCAACCCGGGGCAGTGGATCACGCCGGCCGGGGAGATCACCCCGTACCCGATCGGGGTGGGCGTGACAGACGTGCCGGACATGCCGGCGCCGGGCGCCGGGGCCACCACCCTGTACTACCCGAACGAGCAGAGCGGCCGGCTGCTGTGGTTCCACGACAACACCCTCGGACTGGCCCGGCTCACCGTGTACGGCGGACAGCTCGCGCTCTACCTGCTCACCGACCCGGCCGAGGAGCAGCTCGTCGCCGACGCGGTGCTGCCGGCCGACCAGCTGCCGCTGGTGATCGAGGACAAGACGTTCGTGCCGGACGACGCCCAACTCGCCGCCGAGGACCCCACCTGGGACCGGGAACGCTGGGGGGCCCGGGGCAGCCTCTGGCACCCGCACGTCTACCAGCCGCGGCAGAACCCGTACCGGTCCGGCGGACGCAACCCCACCGGCCGGTGGGACTACGGCCCCTGGTCGCGTGATCCCGCCGCGGACAGCGCACGCGCCGACGGCTGCGTCGCCAACCCGCACCACGATCCGGTCGACGCACCGGACGAGCCACCGCTGCGCCCCGGCGTGCCGTACCCGTCGGCGGTGCCCGAGGCGTACGGCGACACCCCGCTCGTCAACGGCGTCGCCTACCCGTACCTGGAGGTGGCGCCGCGCGCGTACCGGTTCCGGATCCTCAACGCCTGCCTGGACCGCAGCCTCAACCTCCAGCTCTACCGGGCCTGCTCCGACGCGCCGATGTGGACCGCCGACGGGGCGCTCGCCGAGGCCGAAGCGGGGGAGGTGCCGATGGTGCCGGCGGTGCGGGCGGCGGACCGGCCGCCGGGGTGGCCGACCGACGGACGCGACGGCGGTGTGCCGGATCCGCGCGCCGCCGGGCCGGAGTTCATCCAGATCGGCAACGAGGCCGGGCTGCTGCCCGCCCCGGTGGTGCTGCCGAACCGGCCGGTCGGCTACCGCTACGACCGGCTCGACCCCACCGTGCTGAACGTCGACGGGCACACCCTGCTGCTCGCCCCGGGCGAACGGGCCGACGTGCTTGTCGACTTCTCCACCGTGGCGCCGGGCAGCACGCTGATCCTGTACAACGACGCCCCGGCGCCGCTGCCCGGCTTCGACCCACGCTACGACCAGCACACCGACGCACCGGACCGGACGGCCGAGGGTGGGCCGCCGGGCACCGAGCCGGGGTACGGCCCGAACACCCGTACCCTGCTCCAGTTCCGGGTGGCGGGGGCCCCGGCGCCGACGTACGACCTGGGCCGGCTGCGGGACCGGCTGCCCGTGGCGTACGCGGCCAGTCAACGTCCGCCGATCGTGCCGCAACCGGCGTACGACCCGGCGTTCGGCACCCGTACCGCGTCGACGACGACGGTGCCGGTGCACGCCACCTCGGTGACGATCACACCGACGGCCGCGGCGGGCCCGGTGACGCTGCCGATCGCGGTCAAGGCCGTCCAGCAGGTCTTCGAGCCCGACCACGGCCGGCTGGTCGGCCGACTCGGCGTCGGACACCCGCACGCCGGGCCGCTCAACCCGACGACCCTGCCCCTCGGTCCGACCGACCCGGTCACCGAGGTGCTCTTCGCCACCGACCCGGCCGTGCCGTTGGGCAGCGCGACCGACGGCACCCAGCTCTGGCGGATCAGCGGCAACGTCCGGCAGACCGAACCGCTGCATTTCGGCGGCTGCGACGTGCAGGTGGTCAACCGGGTCGGTTGGGACGGCACGCTGCGGCTCCCGCACGGCACCGAGTTGGGCTGGAAGCAGATCGTCCGGGTCAACCCCCGGGAGGACGTGGTCGTGGCGCTGCGCCCGGTCGCCCCGGCGTTGCCGTTCAAGCTGGGTGACAGCGTCCGGCTGCTCGATCCCTGCCGCCCGGCCGGTGCCCGGACCGGCTCGACCCCGGTGAGCCCGGCGGACGGGCGACCCGCCACAGTGGTCAACCAGCTGGTCAACCTCGGCTGGGAATACCGCTGGCACAGCCACCTCGCCGGCCACCGCGACGGCGGGATGACCCGGCCACTGGTGCTGCGGGTGACGCCGAAGGCGCCGACCGGGCTGACCGCCACGCCGGTGCCGGGCTCGGCCACCGCGCTACCCGCGATCGCGCTCGCCTGGACCAGCAACGGTGGCCGTCCACCGGCCACCAGTCACCTGCTGCAGCGCGCCACCGACGCGACATTCGACGGGGAGGTCACCACGATCACCGTCGCGGCGGCCGCCAGCCGGTACACGGACGCGTCGGTCACTCCCGGGGTGACCTACCACTACCGGATCCGGGCGGAGAACGCGGTCAGCTACTCGTCCTGGTCCAACGGGGTGCCCGCCTCGGTGCACCTGGCCGCGCCGAGTGGCCTGGTCGCGGCACTGCCGCCCGCCGCGCCGCTGCGGGCGGGCCTGCGCTGGACGAACCGGTCGTTCGCCACCGGCATCGACGTGCAGCGGGCCACCAACCCGACGTTCACCAGCGGGCCGGGCATCACGGCGATCGGTGCCGGCGACAACCACCTGGACGTCTCGATCGCGCCGGACACCACGTACTACTACCGGGTGCGGACCACCTACCTCGGTGCCGCCTCGGCCTGGTCGACGGTCGCCACGGTGACCTCTCCGCCCGCGCCGGGCACCCCGAACGGGGTGGACGCCACGGCGAGCGCACCCGGGCCGGACACCGCGACTGTGGTCCTGGTGTGGGCGGCGAGCACCCCCGCCGGCCCGGGGTCGGGGTTCATCGTGCAGCGGGCGCTGGACCCGGCGTTCGACCGGGAGGTGGCCACCTTCACGGTGACCGGTCGCGGCTTCAGCAACACGGGACTGACCCGGGGCGTCACCTACCACTACCGGATCAGGTCGTTCAACGTGGTGGGCAGTTCGCCGTACACGGAACCGGTCCGGGTCACGACGCCGCCGTGACCGGGCCGGCGCGGTGCTCTCAGCGGGTCGGCGCGCGCAGCGGAGTGCCGAGGCCGCGCAGCTCTCAGCGGGTCGGCGCGCGCAGTGGAGTGCCGACGCCGCGCAGCTCGGCCAGCGCACCGGCCACCCCGTGCAACAGGTCGGTCGCCTCGGTGAGCCGGTCGGCCGCCGGGTGCGCGGGCTCCGGTCGGGCGTCCTCGGCCAGGTAACCGGCGGCGGCCACCACCAGCCGTTCGTAGGCCGCCACCCCGCCCTCCAACTGGGCGGTCAACATGGCGTGGGCCTCGGCCAGCGGCGGGCGGGCGTCGGCCGGGGCCAGCCGCAACGCCCGTTCGACGCTTGCCACCCGTGCGGCCAGGTCACGCAGCGAACGGTCGGCGGCGGCGGCCTCCAGCACCGCCGGCTCGGCCAGCCCGGTGAGCCGGGGAGCCATGCCGGCCAGGGTGAGCGCAGCCCGGTCGAGTCGGGCCCACTGCTCGCCCGCGCTGGTGCCGCGCAGGGCGATCCGGGAGCGGACCCGGCGGACCTCGGCCAGCACCCCCGGGCCGACCGGCAGCCGCTCCACGGCGGCGATCAGCCGGGCCCGCGACCGGGCCGCGGCCTCCGCCGGGTCGAGGGCGGGCGGTGCCGGCTGGGCGGCGAGGGCACGCACGTCGATCCAACGCCAGGCGGCGAGCGCCACCGCACTGCCCGCGGCACCGGCCCAGGCCGCGTCGGGCAGACCGAGGCCGGCGTACGGGGTCAGCACCGCAGCCGCGCCGCCGAGCCCACCGGCGAGCACGCTCCACCGTCGGGCGGAGCGGCGAAGCCGACCCAGTTTGCGGAAGTAGCGTGTCCGCTCGTCTGCCACCCTGACCTCCTCGGTCCGGTCGTTCAGCCGGCGGCTGTCGGGTCGCCGGTGCCCCGCTCACGGGCCATGCTGGCGCGCAGCTCGTCGAGTCGGGCGGCGGCCGTCGGGTCGGTGGCCGGGCCGGCCTTCTCGGCCTGCGGCACGGCGGGTCGTTGCGACGCGCCGCCGAGCTGCTCCCCCGCCATGCTGGACCGGATCTGCTCCAGCCGGGCCGAACCGGCTGAGTCGATCGTCGCCTTCTGGATCTCCAACATCCGACCCTCGACGGAGTTGCCCGCCAGCTCGGCACGGCCCATCGCGTTGGCGTACCGCCGCTCGATCCGATCGCGCACCTCGTCCAGGGACGGGGTGTTCGTGGGCGCGGTGAGCGACGACATCGACTCCAGCGAGCGGGCCACCGACTCCTGCATCTTGGCCTGCTCCAGTTGGCTGAGCAGCTTGGTGCGCTCGGCGAGCTTCTGCTGGAGGATCATCGAGTTGTTCTCGACCGCACGGCGGGCCTGGGCGGCGGCGCCCAGCGCCTGGTCGTGCAGGGTCTTCAGGTCTTCGGTGGCCTGTTCGGCGGAGACCAACTGGGTGGCCAGGGTCTGCGCCGACTGCTCGAACCGCACGGCCTCGGCCTCGTCACCCTTGGCCCGGGCCTGGTCGGACAGCACCAGGGCCTGCCGGGCGTTGCCCTGCAACCGCTCGACCTCGGACATCTGCCGGGACAGCTTCATCTCCAGCTGACGCTGGTTGCCGATCACCGCCGCAGCCTGCTGGACGAGCGCCTGGTGCTGCCGCTGGGCATCCTCGATGGCCTGCTGGATCTGCACCTTCGGATCGGCATGCTCGTCTATTTTCGCACCGAAGAGCGCCATCAGGTAGTTCCAACCCTTGACGAACGGGTTCGCCATCTCCGCCGTATCCCCTCAGTAGCGTCGCTCCACCACGGCCGGCCGGGCCGGATGGACCGACTGGCCACCACCGGCCGATCTCCATCGTCCCAGCCGAACGCCAACGAGGCATCCGTACCGGGCGGTCGACCGCGCCGGCAGCTCCTGTGGGCCACCCTACGCGGCCGGAGCCAGCCCTCCCACGGTCCGACCGAGCGGCGGGCTCAGGCGGCGCAGACCACGTCCCGGTCGCGCTCGGTCGGGCGGACGCGCGAGCTGCGCAGCGTGGCCTTGAGCGGCGAGTCCTGGCGGACCGAGACGGCGACCTTGCCATCGGAGGTGACCTGACGGACGCCCCGGCCGGTGTTCTTGGACACCGCCCCGGCGTCGGCCGACTCGTCCTGCATCGAGACGAGCACCTCGGGCATCTGCTCGGCGAGCGCCACGGTGTCGCTCACCTCACGGAGAAGCTCGGACAGACGGGCACCGAGGGCGTCGCAGATCGCGGCGAGCAGCTCGCTGGACGGCTCCTTGTGCCCCCGCTCGATCTCGGAGAGGTAGCCGAGGCTGACGTTGGCGGCGGTGGAGACCTCGCGCAGCGTGCGCTGCTGCCCCTGCCGGCGCGCCCGCAGTGCGTCACCGATCACCCGGCGTAGCAGGATCATCGCACCTCCCCCTGAGGGATACCTCGCGCCCGGCGCTGGGCGGCCGGCCGCGGCGGACCGCGCCGACCCCGAAACGTCGGAGCCTTCCCGCAACCGTACCCGTTGTGAGCCCAGCCGACATCCCGCCCCGCCCGTCGGTTCGCCGAGACCAGCTCACGTCGGGCGGCGTCGACCGTTCCCAACTGCCCGGATGCCCGGGGCCGGTCGCGGAGTCGGTTTTCCTGGCGAGGGCCGCTACCGCGTCGGTCCGCCCCCGCTTCGTCGCCTAGGTCGTGGGCAGCGCGGGGGTCGCGGTTTCGGCGGCGTGGATCCGCTCGGCGAGCAGCCGCAGCGCCTCGACCACCGCGGCGGCGCGGACGTGGTCGCGCCCGCCGCCCAGGTCGAGTTGCCGGACCGCACCGCCGTTCGGGCCGGCGACCGCGACGTAGACCAGGCCGACGGGCTTGCCGTCCTGCGGCTCGGGGCCGGCGACGCCGGTGGTGGCCACTCCCCAGTCCGCGCCGCAGCGCTGGCGGCCACCCGCGGCGAGCGCCGCCGCCACGTCCGGGTCCACCGGCCCCCGCTCGGACAGCAGGTCGGCGGGCACGTCGGCCAGGGTGCCCTTCAACTCGGTGGCGTAGACCACGAGGCCGCCCCGGTAGATCCGGCTGACGCCGGCGATGTCCACGATCGACGCGGCCAGCAGCCCGCCGGTGAGTGATTCGACGGTGGCGAGGGTCTCGTGCCGCTGCACCAGCCGGTGCACGACTCCCGCTGCCGCACTACCCACCTCGGCGTCATCCGCCCCACCATCCGCCGGCCGCTCACGACCAGTATCCCGCTGCATCAACAAGTCCTTCCCGCCACACCCACACCCTTCCCCACCCACCAACCCCCAACCCTGCCACCCCCACCCCACCCAACCCACCCCACCCGCCCCGATCGCGTCGCCCACCCACCCCCCCCGATCGCGTCGATCATGAGGTTATAGCTGCGACACGCCGCGCCGGACGCCGATAACCTCATGATCAACGGGGTTCGGGCGGGGCGGGGGTGGGGGCGGGGGCAGCCGGGGGCCGGGGTGGGGGTGGGGGTGGGGGTGGGGTGGGGTGGGGGTGGGGGTGGGGTGGGGCTTTAGCGGGGGCGGCGGAGGCGGAGGGCCTGGGCTATGTAGTCGAAGCCGGTGGCGACCGTCACCAGGACGGCGGCGGCCATGATCCATGGGCCGACGGCGGCGAGGGCGGCGGGCATCGGCCAGAGATACCAGGCGATGGCCAGGATCTGGAGCGCGGTCTTGACCTTGCCGCCTCGGCTGGCCGCGATCACGCCGTGCCGGATCACCCAGAACCGCAGCCCCGTGATGCCCAGCTCGCGGACGAGGATCAGCGCGGTCACCCACCAGGGCACCTGGCCGTACCAGGAGAGCAACACCAGGGCGGCGCCGGTGAGCGCCTTGTCGGCGATCGGGTCGGCCACCTTGCCGACCGACGTGACGAGCCCGAACCGGCGGGCGATCCAGCCGTCCACCAGGTCGGTCGCCGACGCCACCGCGAAGATCAGACAGGCCGCCATCCGCCAGCCGGCGTGGGTCATCCCGGACATGATCACCGAGGCGGCGAAGACCGGCACCAACGCGAGCCGCAGGGCGGTGAGCGCGTTGGCCGCGTTGACGATCGGCACCACGGCGACCACCCGGGCCGGCGTCGACTCCGTCGCCCCGGTCACCGCCGCGCTCCGTGGCGTACCCGGCACCGCACCACTGGGCTCCCCCGCTCCGCCTGGGCCCACCGTCACCGTGCCGCGCCGGGCGCCGCCGAGATCATCTCATCCGGCACCGCCAGCAGGTCCACCCCTTCGGTGCCGGTGACCGTTGCGCGTACCAGGTCACCGGGTCGCAGCGCGGCGAGGTCGACCCCACCCTCGGCCGGGGCGACCAGGGTGGTGGAACCGTCCACCTCCGGCGCCTGGTGCGCCGCCCGACCCTCCACCACGCCGTCCTCGACCGAGTCGACGAGCACCTCGACGGTTGAGCCGAGGCGGTCCTCGGCCCGCTGCGAGCACAGCTCGTCGGCGAGCGCGCTCAGCCGGTCGTAGCGCCGCTTGATCGTCGCGGCGGAGACCTTGCCGGGCAGGCCGGCGGCCTCGGTGCCGTCCTCGTCGCTGTAGTCGAACATGCCGATCGCGTCCAGCCGGGCCTCGGTCAGGAACCGGACCAGCTCGTCGACGTCGGCGCGGGTCTCGCCGGGGAAACCGACGATGAAGTTGCTCCGGGCGCCCGCGTCCGGGGCCAACGCCCGGGCGCCCGCCAGCAGCTCCAGGAAACGGTCGGTGGAGCCGAAACGTCGCATCCGGCGCAGCACCGGCTCGCTGGAGTGCTGGAACGACAGGTCGAAGTACGGGGCCACGCCCGGGGTGTTGGCGATCGCCTCGACCAACCCGGGGCGGGTCTCCGCCGGCTGGAGGTAGCTCGCCCGCACCCGGACGATGCCGGTCACGGCGGCGAGCTGCGGCAGCAGCTTCTCCAGCGCGCGGGGGTCGCCCAGGTCCTTGCCGTACGAGGTGGAGTTCTCACTGACCAGCACCAGCTCCCGTACGCCGGTCTTGGCCAACCACTCCGCCTCGGCGAGCAACTCGTCCGGGGTACGCGAGACGAACGCTCCCCGGAAGGCGGGAATGGCACAGAACGCGCAGCGCCGGTCGCAGCCGCTGGCCAGCTTCAACGAGGCCACCGGGCCGGTGTCCAGTCGGCGGCGCAGGATCTGCCGCAGGTGCGCGGGGGTGTGCTCGTCGGTGTCGACGGCGGTGCGGCTCACGGTGCCGTGACCGGGCAGCGACACGGCGCTGTCGCGCCGCTTCACCGGGGTCAGCGGCAGCAGCTCACGCCGGTCTCGCGGGGTGTGCGCGGTGACCTGCTCACCGGCGACGACCGCGTTCAGCCGGGCGGCGATGTCCGGGTAGTCGTCGAAGCTCAACACCGCCTGCGCCTCGGGCAGGCTGTCGGCCAGCTCCCGGCCGTACCGCTCGGCCATGCAGCCCGCCGCGACCACCTTGGCGCCGGTCCCGGCGGCGGCGAGCAGGGTCTGGATGGAATCCTGCTTGGCCTTCTCCACGAAGCCGCAGGTGTTGACGACGACCACGTCGGCGCCCTCGCCGTCGGTGGTCACCTGCCAGCCGTCGGCGTGCAGCCGTGCGGCCAGCTCCTCCGAGTCGACCTCGTTGCGGGCGCAGCCCAGGGTCAGCAGGGCGACGCGACGGCCCTCGGCGTTGTCAGAGGGAGCGGGAGAGGTGGCAGACACCATCCGAGGGTACCGGGCCGTCCGGGGAAGCCCACGCACGCGGGGCTGCGGTGACGACCCGGCCACGCGGCCCGGCACCGAATCGGTCACCGGGTCCCCCGCCGGCGCTCAGCGCGCCACGGCGCCCATGCGGGTCAACGCGTCGAGCAGGAAGACCTCGGTGCCGGCCAGGCCGGTGGAGCAGAAGACCGAGATCTCATCCGCGGTGGTCCGGCCGGGAACGGCGCCGGCCAGGACGCCGCCCAGGTCGCGCAACCGCCCGGCGTACGGGGGCGTGGCGGCGAGCATCGGCGGCTGGTAGTCCGCAGCCTGTGCTGGCGAGTCGGTGACCAGCAGGTCGGCGGCGTCCAGCAGGTCGGTGCCGAACTCGCTGCGGTCACGCTGCTTGAAGCCGACCGCGTTGAGGTGCGTGCCGGGGCTGAGGTCGGCGGCGCGGAGCACCGGGGTCGGGCTTGTCGTCGCGAGCACCACGATGTCCCGCCCGGCGACGGCCGAGCCGGGGTCGGTCACCGTCCGGGCGGGCACGCCCAGTTCGGCGCGGACCCGCGCGGCGAAGGCGTCCCTCCGGGCGGCGGAGCGGCTGTGCACCACCACCTCGCGCAACGGGCGGACCGCGGCGGCGGCCCAGACCTGGGTCCAGGCCTGCCGGCCGGAGCCGACCACGCCGAGGGTGGCCGCGTCCGGGCGGGCCAGGGCGTCGACCGCCAGGCCACCCAGTCCTCCGGTACGACGGGAACCCAGCTCCTCGCCCACCGCGACCGCCCGGATCGCCCCGGTGCCCGCGTCGTGCAGCACCACCACCTGCTCACTCCGTGGGTGGCCGAAGGTGTCGTAGGAGCGGAAGCCGTACCACTCGCCGACCAGGTGCCCGGCGGTGAGCACCAGCCGCCCACCGCTGAGCGGAGCGGCGGCCCGAGGCGGGGCCACGAGACGTCCCTCGTACGCGGCCAGGAGGGCGGCCCGCATGACGTCGACGGTGGTGGCGGCGTCCAGCGCGGCGGCGACCTCGGAGTCGGCATAGATCAGCGTCATGGTGGTCATCCTGCAAGTTAGAGTCAAGTGCAGGTCAAGACGGGGTGGCGGGAGTCACTGCGCCCACCGGCACCCGACCCGTCCACCCGCCAGCGCCTCACCCGTCCAGCCGCCACGACGGCCGACCGGTGCTAGCGTCGGCCTCGGTGGCCCGCGGCCACCCCGGACGAGTGGTGGGCGTACCCGGTCAGGCCAAGACGCCCCGCGACGTGCAGACCCGACTCGTCCCCGGCCCCGGCGGCCCGGGCACTCCCGCGTGAGGTGAACGATGGCCTGGCTGGTACTGGTGATCTCCGGACTGTTGGAGACGGCCTGGGCGGTCGCCCTGGACCGCAGCGCCGGCCTCAGCCGGCTCGTCCCGTCCGTGGTGTTCGCGGTGACGCTGGTCCTGAGCATGGCCGGTCTGGCGTACGCGCTGCGCGAGATCCCGGTCGGCACCGGGTACGCGGTCTGGGTCGGCATCGGCGCGGTCGGCACGGCGCTGGTCGGGATGCTGGTGCTCGGCGAGTCGGCGAGTCTGCCCCGGATCCTGTGCCTGCTGCTGGTGGTCGCCGGCGTGATCGGCCTGAAGATCTTCCACTGAGGAACCGTGGTGCGGGTGACCGCCGATCAGTCCACGTCACCGCGCAGGCCGGACAGGACCTCCTCCAACTCGTCCGGCTTGACCAGCACGTCACGTGCCTTCGATCCCTCGGACGGCCCGACCACCCCACGGGTCTCCATCAGGTCCATCAGCCGGCCCGCCTTCGCGAAACCGACACGCAGCTTGCGCTGGAGCATCGAGGTCGAGCCGAACTGCGAGGTCACCACCAGCTCCACCGCCTGCACCAACAGGTCGAGGTCGTCGCCGATGTCCTCGTCGATCTTCTTCTTGGTCTCCTGCGCGGGGGCCAGCACGTCCTTGCGGAACTCCGGCTCGCGCTGGTCCTTGCAGAACTTCACGACGTCGGCGATCTCGCGCTCGGTGACCCAGGCGCCCTGGATGCGTACCGGCTTGGAGGCGCCCATCGGCAGGAAGAGCCCGTCGCCGCGACCGAGCAGCTTCTCCGCGCCCGGCTGGTCGAGGATGACCCGGGAGTCCGCGAGCGAGGAGGTGGCGAACGCCAGCCGGGACGGCACGTTCGCCTTGATCAGACCGGTCACCACGTCGACCGAGGGCCGCTGGGTGGCCAGGACCAGGTGGATGCCGGCCGCGCGGGCCAACTGGGTGATCCGGACGACCGAGTCCTCCACGTCGCGCGGAGCGACCATCATCAGGTCGGCCAACTCGTCCACGATCACCAACAGGTACGGGTACGGGCGCATCTCCCGTTCGCTGCCCGGCGGGGCCTTGATCTCGCCGTTGCGGACCTTGCGGTTGAAGTCGTCGATGTGCCGGACCCCGTTGGCGGCGAGGTCGTCGTAGCGCATGTCCATCTCGCGGACCACCCAGTCCAGCGAGTCGGCCGCCTTCTTGGCATTCGTCACGATCGGGGTGACCAGGTGCGGGATGCCCTCGTAGCCGGTCATCTCGACCCGCTTCGGGTCGATCAGCAGCAGGCGTACCTCGTCCGGGGTGGCCCGGGTGAGGACGGACACCAGCAGGGTGTTGAGGCAGCTCGACTTGCCCGCGCCGGTGGCCCCGGCTATCAAAATGTGCGGCATCTTCGCGAGGTTGGCCACCACGTAGCCGCCCTCGATGTCCTTGCCGAGCGCCACGACCATCGGATGGTGGTCGCTTGTCGCCGCACGTGAGCGCAGCACGTCGCCGAGGGCGACGTTCTCCGGATCGGTGTTCGGGATCTCCACGCCGACCGCGCTCTTGCCCGGGATCGGGCTGAGGATCCGCACGTCCGGCGACTTCACGGCGTACGCGATGTTGCGGGAGAGCTGGGTGATCCGCTCGACCTTGACGCCGTGGCCCAGCTCGACCTCGTAGCGGGTGACCGTCGGGCCACGGGTGAAGCCGGTGACCGCGGCGTCCACGTCGAACTGGTCGAACACGCCGGTCAGCGCGGCGATCACCTCGTCGTTGGCCTTGCTGCGGGTCTTCGCGGCGGCACCGGCGCTGAGCATGTTGGGCGGTGGCAGGGTGTAGTCGCCGGCCAGTCCGGTGAGCGCGAGCTGCTCGGCGCGCGTCGGCGCGGGCGAGTGCTCCGGCGGCTCGACCGGCGGCCGGCGGCTCGCCGGCACCTTCGCCGGGGACTTGCGCGGCAGCACCATGGTTTCCTGGAGGTCCGCGCCGTCCAGGTCCTCGAAGTCGTCCGGGTCCACCGGCGCAGGGGTCCGCTTCGCCGGCCGCTTCCGCGGCCGCTGGGCGGCCGGCTCGTCGGCTTCCTCGGCGGCCTCCGGTGTGGCGACCAGCCCGCCGGCCAACAGGCCCAGCCGCTCCGGGATCTTGTTGATCGGTGTCGCGGTCACCACGAGCAGACCGAAGAGCAGCAGCAGGATCAGCAGCGGCACCGCCACCCAGGCGGTGACCGCGCGTTCCAGCAGCCCGCCGATGCCGGCGCCGACCAGCCCGCCCGCGAAGTCCCGCTGCAGCGGGTTGCCCGGGGCCTGACCGATGTGGAGCAGCGCGGCGGTCGAGACGAGCAGTGAGCTCCAGCCGATCAACCCGCGACCCCGGTGCTCCGGGTCGGCCGGCTGACGCATCAACCGCCACGCGCCGATCATCAGCAGCACCGGTACGACCACCGAGATCGCGCCCAGGAACAGCCGGATCGTGTCGGCCAGTTGCGCGCCCACCGGACCCGCTCCGGAGAGCCACAGCGCCACGGCGGTGAGCAGGGCGAACCCGAACATCAGCAGCCCGGCGCCGTCCCGGCGGTGCTCCGGGTCGAGGTCACGGGCGGAGGCGGCCTGCCGACCGGCGGCCCGCACCGCCCAGCCCATCCCGTGTGCCACGCCCATCCACAGTGCGCCCACCGCGCGGCCCACGTAGACGGCCGCGCCGGGTCGCGCCGGCGTCGTACGACGACGGACCGGCGCCCGGGTCTTCTTCGCCGGTTGACGGGCACGACTGTTGGTGCCACCGCGCGGCGACGCGCCGCGCCGCCGGCTCGCCTGAGAGGTACGGCCCGCCATAGAGTCACGGTAACGGTGGGGCCGGGCAGATCCCCGCTTTTCCGGGTCGTGTCCGCGCGTCGTAACACGAACCCCGCCGCCGGTCGTGATATCCGCCTCAGAAGGGATGCCCCATGGCGTCGCCGGAATACGAGGGCGATCCGAACGATCCGCTGGCCGGGCACCCGGGCGCGCTACGCCCGTTGAGCGGCGAACTGGTCGCCGCGGTGCTCGCCGCCCGGGGCCGGCCCGTGGGCCGGACCGAGGACGGCGAACTGGTGGGTCGCTTCGACGACAACATGATCTGGTTCCTCCGCCTCGGCGGGGACGGCGAGCTGCTCCAGGTCCGCACGATGGTCACTCCCACCTTCGGAATCGAGCAGGTGCCCGCCCTGTACGCGTTCTGCAACTCGTGGAACCACGACCGGCTCTGGCCCAAGGCGTTCGTGCACGTCGACGACGACGGTCGGGCCCGGGTCTACGGCGAGGTGGTCACCGACCTGGAACGCGGGGTGACCCCACACCAACTCGACCACCTGCTCGACTGTGGCATCTCCACCGGGTGCCAGCTCGCCGTGGCGGTCCGTCGACTGCCCGGCGCGGTGCCGTCGTGACCGGCCGGGACGAGTTCACCGGCAGTCGCACCGACCGGGCAGGCCACCGCGACGCGCCACCCACCGGTCCCGTCGACCCGGCCGCCCCGCCGGCCCTGGCTGTCGCGCTCTCCGACGCTCGGGACCTGCCCGACGGCCCGGCCCGGCAGGTGGCCCTGGAACGGCTCGCCGAACGCGCCGACGCCACCGGGGACGTCCGCTCCGGGGTGGACGCACGGTTCGCGCTCATCGAGGCGTACCTGCTGCACGGGGAGCGGTGGCGCCTGGTCGAGCCGGTCCGGCGGTGCCGGGCCGCCGCCGACCACCGGCCCGACCTGCTCACCGACGTCGAGTCCGGGCTGCTGCTGGGCTACCAGCGGTACGCGGTGGAGGCGCTGCTCGGCACCCCGCGGGTCGGGCTGGACCAGACCCGTGCCCTGCTGCACGACCTGGCCCACCGGGTCGGCGCGAACGGTCCGGACACGCCAACGGTCGCGGAGTTGCACTGCCGGATCGCCGACCACCTCGGCGACGAACCCACCGCCCGACACTGGTACGAGCGGTGGTCCGGCCGGCGGCCCGGCCCGGCCGGCGGCTGCCCCGGTTGCGCCCCGGCCCGGCGCGCGGAGCTGCTGGCCGGCTGGGGCGAGTGGCGAGCCGCGCTGGACGAGCTGCCGGCGACCGACGACGACCCGGAGGCCTGCACCGACCAGCCCGAACGGAATCTGGTCGCCAGCCTGCTGCCCGCTCTGCGGGTCGGCGAGCCAGAGCGGGCCGCGACGGCACACGTGCGGGCCTACCGCCGGCACCGGCGCGAGCCCGCCGCGTTCGCGCACCTCGCCACGCACCTGCGGTTCTGTGCCCTGAGCGGGCACGTGGAGCGCGGGCTGACCATCCTGGCCGAGCAACTACCCCGGTGGGACCGGCCCACCGACGACCTCGCCGCCATGGAGTTCGCCGCCGCCGGGGCGCTGGTCTGCGGTCTGGGCGTGGCGGCCGGGCTGGGCGGGCGAACGATGCCACGCCCGGCGTACGGCGGGCGGCCCGCCACCGAACCGGACGTGGCCAGCCTCGGCGCGCTGCTGCTGGGGGTGGCCAACGAGCTGGCCGGCAGCTTCGACGCCCGCAACGGCACCGGCCACCACTCCGGGCGGATGGCCGCCTGGCTCGCCGAGCGACCGCTCGCGGCGCCGGTCCCGCTACCCGCCGACGAGGAGCCGGACGGGTACGCCGAGGAGTCCGCCGGGGAGAGCGGGACGGACGGGCGGGAGCTGATGGCGCTGACCCTCGACCTGATCACCGCGTCACTGGACCGGCGCGGCGACGGATATCTGGTGGAGGAGGGCGACCGGGTCGTCGGCCGGTGGGACGGCGTGGTGATCCAGTTCCAGCGGGCCGGCGAACGCGGTGAGGTGCTGCACGCCCGTGCCATGGCCACCCGCCGGCTGCCGGCGACCCGCCGCGCCGAGGCGTACGCCTTCTGCAACGCCTGGAACCACGACCGGTTGCTGCCCAAGGCGTACGTGCACGACATCGGCGGGGAGTTGGTGCTGGCCGGGGACGTGGCCACCGACCTGGGCCACGGTGTGGCCCCGGCCCAACTGACGGTGCTCGTCGACGCCGCCATCGCCACCGGCGTCGCCTACGCCGAGGCGGTCGCCGCGCTCCCCTGAGTCGCACACCGGGTGCCTGGTCGCGGTACGGGCCGGGCCGGTCACCGACAACCACAGGGGGTGTCGGTGACCGGCCCGGTCAGCCGTGTGTCAGACCTCGACGACGGTAGGCACGATCATCGGGCGACGACGGTACTTGTCGTTGACCCACCGACCCACGGTCCGGCGGACGATCTGCTGGAGCTGGTGCGGATCGGTGATGCCGTCCGCCGCGGCCCGGTTGAGCGCCTCGGTGACCAGCGGGACCACCGGGTTGAACGCCTCCGGGTCCTCGGAGAAGCCCTTCGCGGACAGCGTCGGGCCGGCGACCACCTTGCCGGTGACCGAGTCCACGACCACTGTGGTGGCGATGAAGCCGCCGTCACCGAGGATCCGCCGCTCGGTGAGCAGCGACTCGCTGACGTCACCGACGGCGAGGCCGTCCACGTAGACGTACCGGCTCTTCACGTGCCCGACCAGTGTGGCGCGACCCTCGACCAGGTCGACCACGTCGCCGTCCTCGCAGATCACCACCCGGTCGGCGGCGACCCCGGACTCGATGCCGAGCCGGGCGTGGGCACGCAGGTGCCGCCACTCGCCGTGCACCGGCATCAGGTTGCTGGGGCGGACCACGTTGAGCAGGTAGAGCAGCTCTCCGGCGGGGGCGTGCCCGGAGACGTGCACCTTGGCCACGTCCTTGTGCACGACCACCGCGCCCGCCCGGGCGAGCCGGTTGATCACCCGGTAGACCGAGGTCTCGTTGCCGGGCACCAGCGAGGAGGCCAGCACGACGGTGTCGCCGGGGGCGATGGTGATGTGCCGGTGGTCGCCGCTGGCCATCCGGCCCAGCGCGCTCATCGGCTCACCCTGGGAACCGGTGGACATCAGCACGATCTCGTCCGGCGGCAGGGTGGTCGCCTCGTCGATGCTGATGACCAGGCCGGCCGGGATGTTGAGCAGGCCGAGGTCCCGGGCGATGCCCATGTTGCGGACCATGGACCGGCCGATCAGCGCGACCTTGCGGCCGTGCTCGCCGGCGGAGTCGAAGACCTGCTGCACGCGGTGCACGTGCGAGGCGAACGAGGCCACGATGATGCGGCCCTTCGCCTTCGCGAAGATCGAATCGAGCACCGGCCCGATCTCCCGCTCCGGGGTGACGAAGCCGGGGATCTCCGCGTTCGTGGAGTCGGACAGCAGGAGGTCGACGCCCTCGGCGCCGAGCCGGGCGAAGCCGGCCAGGTCGGTGATCCGGCCGTCCAGCGGCAGCTGGTCCATCTTGAAGTCGCCGGTGTGCAGCACCAGGCCGGCGGGGGTACGGATGGCCACCGCGAGAGCGTCCGGGATCGAGTGGTTGACCGCGAAGAACTCGCACTCGAACGGGCCGAGCCGCTCCCGGCCGCCCTCCCGCACGGTGAGCGTGTACGGCTGGATCCGCCGCTCCGCCAACTTCGCCTCGACAAGCGCGAGGGTGAACTGTGAGCCGACCAGCGGGATGTCGGGTTTGTGGGCGAGCAGGTACGGCACCGCGCCGATGTGGTCCTCGTGGCCGTGGGTCAGCACGATGGCCTGGACGTCGGCGAGTCGGTCCAGGATCGGACCGAAGTCGGGCAGGATCAGATCCACGCCCGGTTGCTCGACGTCGGGGAAGAGCACCCCGCAGTCGACGATCAGCAACTTGCCGTCGTACTCGAAGACGGTCATGTTCCGACCGATGGCGCCGAGCCCGCCGAGCGGGATGATCCGCAGGCCGCCTTCCGGCAGCGGCGGGGGTAGTTCCGCCTCGATGTGCGCCTCGGTCACGCGTCCACCTCATTCTGCGACGCCGTCACTCGGCGCCCATCGTGTCGTTCGTTCATTCGGGCAGCTCCAGGCCCGCTGCGGCGAAGTCCGCGCGCAGCTGGGCGATCTCGTCGGTGGTGGCGTCCACGAGCGGGGGGCGCACCGGGCCGGCCGGCAGGCCCAGCGACGCCAGACCCGCCTTCACCAGGATGGTTCCCTGGGTGCGGAAGATGCCGGTGAACAGCGGCAGCAGCCGCCGGTGCAGGGCAAGCGCGGCCGGCATGTCCCCCGCGTCGTACGCCTCGATCATCTGTGCGGTCAGCGCCCCGGTGAAGTGCGTCGAGGTGCCAACCACCCCCACGCTGCCGATGGCCAGCGCCGGCAGGGTGAGGGCGTCCTCGCCGCAGTAGAAGGCGAGGGCGGTCCGGCTGGTCACCCAGCCGGTGGCGATCAGGTCACTCTTGGCGTCCTTGACCGCGACGATCCGGCCGTGTTCGGCGAGCCGGACCAGCGTCTCGGTGTCGATCGGCACGCCGGAGCGGTGTGGGATGTCGTACAGCATCACCGGGAGGCCGGTGGCGTCGGCGACGGCGGTGAAGTGTCGCAGCAGCCCGGCCTGCGGCGGCTTGTTGTAGTACGGGGTGACCACCAGCAGGCCGTGTGCACCAGCCTTCTCGGCGGCGGTGGCCAGCTCGATGGTGTGCCGGGTGTCGTTGGTGCCGACCCCGGCGACCACCTTGGCACGGTCGCCGACGGCCTCCACCACCGCCCGGATCAGGTGTTCCTTCTCCGTGTCGGTGGTGGTCGGCGACTCGCCGGTGGTGCCGTTGACCACCAGCGCGTCGTTGCCCTGCTCGTCGACCAGGTGGCTCGCCAGCCGGGCGGCGCCGTCCAGGTCGAGCGAGCCGTCGGGGGTGAACGGGCTCACCATGGCGGTGAGCACCCGGCCGAAGGGGCGGGACGCCGGTCGGGCGGCGGCGTCGAGGTGGTCGTGCGTCATACCCTCCAACCTAGCGGACGACCAGCCGGGGCCCGCCGGGGAAGGGCTCAGGACGCCTCGTGCGGGCTGGCCGCCACTTCGGTGCCGTCCGGCAGCGTGGAGATCACGAAGTCGGCGAACACGTTCGGGGCGACCCCCTGCAGCTGGCGCAGGCACTCCACGGCCAGCTCACGGATCTCCACGTCGGCGTGCTCGGTGGCCCGCATCGCGATGAAGTGCCGCCAGGCCCGGTAGTTGCCGCTGACCACGATCCGGGTCTCGGTGGCGTTGGGCAGCACCGCCCGGGCGGCCTGCCGGGCCTGCTTGCGGCGCAGCGTCGGGTTCGGCTCGTCGGAGAAGCGCTGCTCAAGGCCCTCAAGCAACTCGGTGTACGCCTGAACGCTCGCCTCGGCGGCCGCCACGAACTTCTTGTGCAGCTCCGGGTCGTCGGCGATGACCGCCGGCTCGACCATGGCCGCGTCCCGTTCCGGGACGTAGCGCTGGGACAACTGGGAGTACGAGAAGTGCCGGTGCCGGATCAACTCGTGGGTGAAGGAGCGGGACACCCCGGTGAAGTAGAAGGTGACCGACCCGTGTTCCAGCACCGACAGGTGCCCGACGTCGAGGATGTGCGCCAGGTAGCCGGCGTTGGTGGCGGTCGCCGGGTTCGGCTTCTTCCAGGACTGGTAACAGGCCCGGCCGGCGAACTCGGCGAGGGCCTGGCCACCCTCCGCATCGGTCGACCACGGCACGTCGTCCGGGGCCGCGAACTGGGTCCACGCGATCAACTTGACCTGGGGCTGCACCATCTCCGGCATTCCTGGGACTGTAGTGGCCGTCGGTCCCTGGCCCAACTCGGGCTCGCGGTAGAGAAACCGCCCAGCTACCACCAAATCCGCGACGCTTACCCGACACCGTGGGGGTCGCAGGTGTCCAAGATCTCGACGACGCGCCGGCCCTCTGACAGCCCAGAGGGCGGAAGGGTCAGACGTAGAGGGAGGTGAACGGCGCCCAGGGCAGGTTGCGCAGCACCGAGAAGGCGAGCCACACGCCCATGAACCCGATGATGACCTTCGAGCTGATCTGCAGCTCCGGCAGTCGCCAACCGAACGCCTGGTTCGCCGCCCAGGCCACGAAGAGGTACGCGAGGAACGGCAGCGCGAAGACGAACAGGAAGTGGTGCCGGGCGGCGGCCGGCAGGTCGGCGTGCAGCACGTACCAGAGTGCGCGGGTGCCGCCGCAACCAGGACAGTCCAGCCCGGTGGTCAGCTTGAGCAGACAGGTGGGCGCGGCGTCCGGGGCGGCGTCGGCCGGGTCGCTGATCAGCGCGTAACCCATGCCCACGGCGACGCAACCGACCGCGGCCAGCGGCCCCACCCAGCGCGGCGAACGCTCGTTGAGCCGCAGCACGAAGCGGGTGAGCCGGTCCCCCGGGTGCTCACTCGGCGGGGTCATCGGCCAACCGGCCGGACCCACACCCGGCGAACCCACGCCGGCCGGACCCAGGCCAGCCGGATCGGCCGGGACGGTGTGTACCGCCCCGGGGGCGGGCTGCGGCTGGTCGACCGGACCGGGAGCGCTCGTCACGCGCTCACGGTACACCGGGCACGCCGGCCAACGCGGCGGTGAGCGGACCGGCCAGGTCGCCGGCCAGCGGCGGCGCCACCGCGTCCAGGCCGAGCCAGCCGGCGAGCCGGCGCAGCTCGGCGGCGAGCGCCACCGCGGTCTCCGCCGGGTCGGCGCCGGGCTCGATCCAGGCGGCCGGCACCAGCAGCACGCCGGCCTTGCGGTCGGCTTTCAGGTCGACCCGCGCGGTGAACCGGTCGTCCTGGAGGAAGGGCAACACGTAGTAGCCGTAGACCCGCTGCGGCGCGGGGACGTAGATCTCGATCCGGTAGCTGAAGCCGAACAGCCGCTCGGTGCGGGCCCGTTCCCAGATCAGCGGGTCGAAGGGGCTGACAAGTGTGTTGCCGCGAATCCACCGGGGCAGCCGGGCGGACGCGTGCAGCCAGGCCGGCTGACGCCAGCCCGCCACGGTGACCGGCACCAGCTCACCGGCCTCGGCCAGCTCGGCGACGGCCTGCCGGGCGCCGGCCAGCGGCAGCCGGAAGTAGTCGCGCAACTCCGGCTCGGCGGCCACCCCCAGCGACCGCGCGGCAAGGGCCACAAGCGTGCGGTACGCCTCGGCGTCGGTCGGGGTGGGCGCGGCCAGCACCGCCGCGGGCAGCACCCGCTCGGGCAGGTCGTAGCGGCGGGCGAAGGAGGTGCTGCGCTCCGCGGCGGTCACCTCGCCGGCCCAGAAGAGGAACTCCAACGCCCGTTTGACCGCCGACCAGTTCCAGCCCCAGTTGCCGGTCTCCCGCGGTGCGTCGTGCTCGATCTCGGCAGCGGTCAGCGGGCCTCGGGCGGCCACCTCGTCACGCACCCAGGCGACCAGGTCCGGCTGCTCCTGGGCGATCCGCCGCATGCCGCCCCAGGACTCGCTGTGCGCGCGGGCCATCCGCCAGCGCAGCATCGGGTGCAGCTCGACCGGCACCAGCGACGCCTCGTGGCCCCAGTATTCGAACAGCTCCCGTGGGCGGCGGTAGGCGGCCTGGTCGAGCAGCGTGGTCGGGTAGGGCCCGAGCCGGCTGTAGAGCGGCAGGTAGTGCGCGCGTTGCAGCACGTTCACCGAGTCCATCTGGATCAGGTTGACCCGGTCGAGCACCCGACGCAGGTGCCGGCGGGTGGGCACGCCGGCTGGCGCCGGGTCGGCGAAGCCCTGGGCGGCGAGCGCCACCCGACGAGCCTGGGCGAGCGAGAGTGATTCCGGTGCGGCCATCGTCGGCGACCTTAATTCATCGGTACGACGCCGGTGCGGGAAGCTGGACGTGACGACCAACGGGGCATAGAACGGTGCAATGCTGACCATCCGTCGGGAGGAGCCGGACGACGCCGAGGCGGTCGCCCGGGTGCACGTGCACGGCTGGCAGGCGGGCTACGCGGGCTTCATGCCGGACGAGGTGCTGGCGCGGCTGAACGTGGCGGCCTGGGCGCAGCGTCGCCGCGACCTCGGCACCGCCGACCCGGACCATCCGTTCACCACACTGCTCGCCGAGGTGGACGGGCTGGTCGTCGGCTTCACCACCTTCGGGCCGTACCGCCGCGACCAGGACCGGGACGACCTGGACCCGACGGTCGGCGAGGTGGTGGCGTTGTACGTGGAGCCGGCGTACTGGGGGGACGGGAGCGCCGCCGCTCTCCTGGCCGCCGCTCGGGCCGGGCTCGCCGAGCGGGGCTGGAGCGAATACCGGGCGTGGGTGCTGGCGGACAACCGGCGGGCCCGCCGGTTCTGCGCGCGGGCCGGGCTGTCAGCGGACGGTGAGCGGTCGACCTACCATGTGCCGCTCGCCGGTGGGCAACCCCCGGTCAGCCTTGTCGAGCTGCGGTACGTCGGGCTCCTCGACACCTGACCCGGGCGGGGTCAGCCAACCACGGATCGGCAGGAAGGCCAGCAACGCGAGGCTGATCCACACGTAGGCGTTGCTCCCCAGGAAGCCACCGAGACCGCTGAAGTCCTTCTCCCAGAACCAGACGGTCCGGCTGATCAGCAGCGCGTACCCGATGGTCGCGGCGACCAGCAGGACCCGCCGGCGGCGGCCGGCCGGCGCGGCCATCGCGTTGTCGACGAGCAGGATCAGCGCGGGCAGCAGCCAGACCAGGTGGTGCACCCAGGTGACCGGGCTGACCAGGCACATCACCGCACCGGTCAACGCCAGGCCGGTGGCCTCGTCACCGGCGGAGACGGCGGCCCGGGAACGCCAGGCCCAGAGCGCCAGGGTGCCGAGCACCAGCAGCAGCCACAGCAGGGTGCTCGGGTGCTCCGGGTCGAGTCGGGCGACCACCCCCCGCAGTGACTGGTTGGAGACGAAGGCGAGCTCCCCCACCCGTGCGGTGTTCCACAGCGCCTCGGTCCAGAACTCCCGGGACGCGTCCGGGAAGAGCGCACCGGCGAGCAGCGACACCCCGGCGGCCGTCCCGCAGGCGGTGAGCGCCGCCCGCCATCGCCCGGTCACCAGCAGGTAGACGATGAAGACGCCAGGGGTCAGTTTGATCGCGGTGGCGAGCCCGATGCCCACCCCGGCCCACCGGTTGCCGGCCGGCAGCAGCCGCAGCAGGTCCACCGCCACCAGGAAGAGCAGCAGCGTGTTGACCTGGCCGAAGTTGACGGTCTCCCGCATCGGCTCGAACGCGGCGACCAGGCAGAGCGCCACCGCGAGGGCGAACCACCGGGTCCAGCCGGCCCGGCGGGCGATCGGGTCGACCCACCACCAGATCAGTACCGTGGTGGTGACCACGCTGGCGAGCACGCTCACCACGATCGCGGCCGACCACGGCAGGTACGCCATCGGCAGCATCACCAGCGCGGCGAACGGCGGATAGGTGAAGCCGTACTGGGTGCCCGGCTTGAGGTAGTCGTAGATCTCCCCGCCGTCGTGCACCCACCAGGTCAACGCGCCGTAGTAGACCTTCAGGTCGAA
Source organism: Micromonospora sp. DT231 (assembly GCF_049847025.1). Lineage (NCBI taxonomy): Bacteria > Bacillati > Actinomycetota > Actinomycetes > Micromonosporales > Micromonosporaceae > Micromonospora > Micromonospora sp. DT231. The sequence goes on from NZ_JBNCNO010000014.1 coordinate 121,424, forward strand.
GAAGCCGTGCCGCACCGCCGCGACGGCGAGGAACGCGGTGACCGCCGCGGCGAGCACCACAACCCCGACGACCTGCCCGGTCGTCCTCCTGGCACCCTGCGCCACCGTCGCCTCCCTCGCCCTGCGTAGGCTTCCGTCCCATGGCTCTCGGGTACGTCCGCCCGGCGCGTCCTGAGGACGCCGGCGAGATCGCACGCATCCAACTCGCGACCTGGCGGGTCGCGTACCGCCGGATCCTGCCTCGGCACGTGCTCGACAACCTGGACGAGGCGTTCCTCGCCCGGCGGTGGAACGCCGCGGTGCTGGAGCCGCCCTCGCGCGCGCACCGGGTGCTGGTCGCCGTCGAACAGGCCGAGCAATCGTATCTGGTGGGGTTCGCCGCCTCCGGGCCGGCCGACGCCGAGGCGCTGGCCCCGGACGAGCCGGCCGAGGCGCTCGGCCCGGGCGTGGCCGCGGTGACCGATCTGCTTGTGGAGCCGCGGTGGGGCCGGCGCGGGCACGGCAGCCGGTTGCTCGCCGCCGCCGTCGACCTGTGGCGGGAGGACGGGCTGAGCCGGGCGGTGGCCTGGGCGTTCGAGGGCGACGAGGCGACCCGGAAGTTCCTCACCAGCACCGGCTGGGAGCTCGACGGCGCGGCCCGTGCCCTGGACGTCGACGACATGCTCGTGCCCCAGGTACGCCTGCACGTGGGCGTTCCGACCGAGAAGGTCCCGACCGAGGACTGACCCGCCCCCTCCCGCGCCGGCGATCTTGCAGTTCCTGTTGTCGAGATGGACGGAATGTCCCTTACGTCGCGACAGTAAGTGCAAGATCGCGCGGGGATGTTGCCCGGCCCGGGCAGCGAGGCGGACGTGCGGACCGGTCAGTCGAGCAGGGCGTCCAGGGCGACGGTGAGACCGGGGCGGTTGCGCACCGCGCGGACGGCCAGCAGCACGCCCGGCATGAACGACACCCGGTCGTACGAGTCGTGCCGGATGGTGAGCGTCTCGCCTGTGGTGCCGAAGAGCACCTCCTGGTGGGCGACGAGCCCCCTGGCGCGCACCGCGTGGACGCGTACCCCGTCGATGTCGGCGCCGCGCGCACCCGCCACCTCGTCCTTTGTGGCGTCCGGGACCGGGCCGAGGCCGGCCTCGGCGCGGGCCTGGGCGATCTTCCGGGCGGTGTGCGTGGCGGTGCCGCTGGGGGCGTCCAGCTTGCCCGGGTGGTGCTGCTCGATGATCTCGACGGACTCGAAGTGTCGGGCGGCCCGCGCGGCGAACTGCATCATCAGCACCGCGCCGATGCCGAAGTTGGGGGCGATGACGACGCCCACGCCGGGCTTGTCGGCCAGCCAGCCGCGCACCTGCTCCAACCGCTCGGTGGTGAAGCCTGTCGTGCCGACCACCGCGTCGATGCCCTGGTCGACGCACCACCTGAGGTTGTCCATGACGACGTCCGGGGTGGTGAAGTCGACGACCACGTCGGCGCCGGAGGCGGCGGAGAGGTCGTCGCCCTGGTCGATGGCCGCGACCAGTTCGAGGTCGTCGGCGGCCTCGACCGCCTTGCAGACCTCGATGCCCATCCGGCCGCGCGCACCAAACACGCCGACCCGCAACGTCCCGGCCGGGGTCTTCTCCTGCTCGTCAGTCACGGGGCACAACCTATCCCAATCGGGACGCGCCCCTCGGGCCGGATCCGGTGCGCTCCACCGGCCGGGACGCCCCGACCGGGACGCCCTCGACGAGTCGGGCGGCAGACCTCAGACCGTGAAGTCGCCCGCGCCGAACGGGCCGACCACGGCCAGCGACATCGGCCGGCTGAGCAACTCGGCGGCGAGGACGTTCACGTCCTGCACGGTGACCTCGTCGACCCGGCGGAGCAACTCGTCCACAGGCATCAGGTCACCGTAGAGCAGCTCACCCTTGGCCAGTCGGCTCATCCGGGAACCGGTGTCCTCCAGGCCGAGCACGAACGAGCCCTTGCTCATCCCCTTACCCCGGGCCACCTCGGCCTCGGTCAACCCGTCGGCGGCCACCCGGGCCAGCTCGGCGCGGGTCAGGGCCAGCACCTCGTCCACCTTGCCCGGCGCGCAGCCGGCGTAGACGGCGAACAGGCCGGTGTCGGCGTACTGGCTGGCGTAGGAGTAGACCGAGTACGCCAGGCCGCGCTGCTCGCGGATCTCCTGGAACAGGCGGCTGGACATGCCACCGCCGAGCACGTTGTTGAGCACCCCGAGGGCGAAGCGCCGGTCGTCGAGGCGGTCGATGCCGGGGCAGCCGAGGATGATGTGCGCCTGCTCGGTCTCCTTCGGCTCCACCAGGGTGGTCGCCGCCTTGGTGCGTACCGCCGGGGTGGCCGCCCGGTACGGCGCCGGCGTGGCCGGGTCGCTGTCCAGTGGAGTGCCCCGCACCGCCTGGCGGACCATCTTGACCACCTCGGCGTGGTCCAGGTTGCCGGCGGCGGCGATGACGATCTGCGGCGCGGTGTAGCGGCCGCGGTAGAAGCTCTGGATCTGCTTGCGGGTCATCGGCGTGACGGTCTCGGCGGTGCCGGAGATCAGCCGACCCAGCGGGTGGTCGCCGTAGACGGCCTGGACGAAGAGGTCGTGCACCTCGTCACCGGGCTCGTCGTCGTGCATGGCGATCTCTTCCAGGATCACGCCGCGCTCGGTCTCGACGTCGGCCGGCTCCAGCAGCGAGTCGGCGACCAGGTCGCACATCACGTCGACCGCGAGCGGCAGGTCCTCGTCCAGCACGCGGGCGTAGTAGCAGGTGTATTCCTTCGTGGTGAACGCGTTCGTCTCACCACCCACCGCCTCGATCTGCGAGGAGATCTCCAGCGCGGTGCGCTTGTGGGTGCCCTTGAAGAGCAGGTGCTCGAGGAAGTGCGCGGCACCGGCCTGCGGGCCGGTCTCGTCGCGGGAGCCGACCGCCACCCAGACGCCGAACGAGACGCTGCGCATCGTCGGAATCGCCTCGGTGAGGACGCGCAGGCCGCTGGGCAGCACGGTACGTCGTACCGTGCCACCCAGCGGGTCGTCGCTGAGCGTCCGGGTCACCGCACGGGCGGTGCCGCCGGAGCGGCCCGTCCCATTCCCCGGGGACGCGGCCACCCCCCGTCGATCCGGTGGAAACGGCGCGCTGATGGCCCGACTCACGACTTGCTCCCGGTTCGACGAGGGGTGGGTGATGCGATGTACGACGATCAGCTGTGCCGGGTCCGGCGGCGCGGACGCTCGCCGCCCTCGCCACCCTCGCCGCCGCCGTTGCCGCCCTCGCCGCCACGCTCCGGACCACGGCCACCTCGGTCGCCGCCCCGGTCGCCGCCACGCTCGCGGTCGCCACGGTCACGCGGACCCCGGTCGCCCCGGTCCCGACCGGCCGGCCGGTCGCCGCCGGCGGCCTCACCGGCGGGCGGCGCCTCGGCGCCCTCCGGGCGGACCTTGTCGAGGTAGATCTTGCCGCGGGCGTCGATGTCCGCGATCTCGACCTCGACCCGGTCGCCGACGTTGAGGAAGTCCTCGACGCGCTCGACCCGCTTGCCGTCGCCCACCTTGGAGATGTGCAGCAGACCGTCACGGCCCGGCAGCAGCGAGATGAACGCGCCGAACGCGGCGGTCTTGACCACCGTGCCGAGGAACCGCTCGCCCTGCTTCGGCAGCGTCGGGTTGGCGATCCCGTTGATCCGGTCGACGGCCGCCTGGGCCGACGGGCCGTTCGTCGCGCCGACGTAGATCGTGCCGTCGTCCTCGATGGAGATCTCGGCGCCGGTCTCGTCCTGGATCGCGTTGATGGTCTGCCCCTTCGGGCCGATCACCATGCCGATCTTGTCGACCGGGATCTTGACGGTGGTGACCCGCGGCGCGTAGTCCGACATCTCGGCCGGAGCCTCGATCGCGGCCTTCATGACGCCGAGGATGACCTGCCGGGCCTCGTTCGCCTGCTGCAGCGCGGCGGCCAGCACGTCCGACGGGATGCCGTTGAGCTTGGTGTCGAGCTGCAGCGCGGTGACGAACTCCGGCGTGCCGGCGACCTTGAAGTCCATGTCACCGAACGCGTCCTCGGCACCGAGGATGTCGGTCAGCGTCACGTACTGGGTCTTGCCGTCCACCTCGTCGGAGATGAGCCCCATCGCGATGCCGGCGACCGGCGCCTTCAGCGGGACACCCGCGGAGAGCAGGCCCAGCGTCGACGCGCAGACCGAACCCATCGAGGTGGAGCCGTTGGAGCCGAGCGCCTCCGAGACCTGCCGGATGGCGTACGGGAACTCCTCGCGCGACGGCAGCACCGGGATCAGCGCACGCTCGGCGAGAGCGCCGTGGCCGATCTCGCGACGCTTCGGCGAGCCGACCCGGCCGGTCTCACCGGTCGAGTACGGCGGGAAGTTGTAGTTGTGCATGTAGCGCTTGCGGTTCTCGGGGGACAGCGTGTCCACCATCTGCTCCATGCGGAGCATGTTCAGCGTGGTGACGCCCAGGATCTGGGTCTCGCCCCGCTCGAACAGCGCCGAACCGTGCACCCGGGGCAGCACGCCGACCTCGGCGGTCAGCTCCCGGATGTCGCGCGGGCCCCGGCCGTCCATGCGGACCTGCTCGCGCAGCACGCGGTTGCGCACCTCGGACTTGGTGAGCGACCGGAAGGCAGCGCTGAGCTCCTTCTCCCGACCCTCGAACCGAGCGCCCAACTCCTCGGCGACGCGGGCCTTGACCCGGTCCAGGGCCTCCTCGCGGTCGGCCTTGCCGGCGATGGTGATCGCCTCGGCGACCTCGCCGCGGGCCAGCTCGGAGACGGCGTCGTACACGTCGTCCTGGTAGTCCAGGAAGACCGGGAACTCGGTGACCGGCTTGGCGGCGACCTCGGCCAGCTCGCTCTGCGCGCGGCACAGCTCACGGATCGCCGGCTTGGCGGCCTCCAGGCCGCTGGCGACGACCTCCTCGGTCGGCGCGGTGGCGCCGGCCGAGATCAGGGCGACAGCGTTCGGGGTGGCCTCGGCCTCGACCATCATGATCGCGACGTCGCCGTCCTCGAGGGTGCGGCCGGCCACGACCATGTCGAAGGTGGCGCGGGCCAGCTCCTCCAGGGTCGGGAAGGCGACCCACTGGCCGTCGATGTGGGCGACGCGGGTCGCACCGATCGGGCCGGAGAACGGCAGGCCGGACAGCTTCGTCGACATCGAGGCGGCGTTGATCGCCACGACGTCGTACGGGTGCTGCGGGTCGAGCGCGAGGATGGTCTCGACGACCTGGACCTCGTTGCGCAGGCCCTTCACGAACGACGGGCGCAGCGGCCGGTCGATCAGGCGGCAGGTGAGGATCGCGTCCTCGCTGGGCCGGCCCTCACGGCGGAAGAACGAGCCGGGAATGCGGCCCGCGGCGTACATCCGCTCCTCGACGTCGACGGTCAGCGGGAAGAAGTCGAACTGCTCCTTCGGGTGCTTACCGGCGGTGGTGGCGGAGAGAACGACCGTCTCACCCAGCTGGGCGATGACGGAACCGGCGGCCTGGCGAGCCAGCCGGCCGGTGGAGAAGGTGATCTCGCGGGTGCCGAAGGACCCGTTGTCGATCACGGCGGTGCGGGATTCGGTGCCGAGTTTGGTCTCGGTCATGTGCTGTCGTGCTCCTTCGCGTCGTGGGCCCACGACATCGGGGAGCTGCTCAGCCGGCCGGTCTTCGATCGAAGCGCCCGGGGGCCGGCTCGATGCCGGGGTTCCCGGGGGCCACTACCGGAGACCGGTACGCTGACCGGCTCCCTCTCGGGTGGTCGCGCGGCCCGTGTTTCTTCAGGTGGGACGCCGTACGGGGGAGCGGCCGGTCGGCCACTCCCCCGTCACGTCACCGGCGCAGGCCGAGCCGCTCGATGAGCGACCGGTAGCGGGCAATGTCCTTCTTCTGGACGTAGTTGAGCAGCCGACGGCGACGGCCGACCAGCAGCAGCAGCCCACGGCGGCTGTGGTGGTCGTGCTTGTGCACCTTCAGGTGCTCGGTCAGCTCGGCGATCCGCTTGGTGAGGACCGCGACCTGAACCTCCGGCGAACCGGTGTCGCCCTCGGCGGTCGCGTACTCCGCGCGGATGCTGGCCTTGGCTTCCTGGTCGAGCGCCATGTTCTCCCTGTTTCGATGGGTTGATCAAGTAGGTGTCCGTCGTCCCGATGGACCGGGAACGGACCGGTACCTCGCACCCGCGGCGTCGAGCAGGCACGCGAGGCCCCACGCCGGTCTCCCGACGTCTGGGCAAGACTACCAGCACTCGCCGGTAACACCCGGCGAAGGGCTCGGCGGCGCAGCCCACGGCGCTCAGGCGAGCGCGCGCCGGGTGCGTTCGACGTCCTGGTTCATCTGGGCGATCAACGGCTCGATCGAGTCGTACCGGATCTGACCGCGCAGGTGCGCCACGAAGTCCAGGGCCAGCCGCTCGCCGTACAGGTCACCGGCGAAGTCCAGCGCGTACGCCTCCACCCGCCGCTCCCGCCCGGAGAACGTCGGGTTGGTGCCCACCGACACCGCCGCCAGCAGCGGCTCGTGCTGCCCGCGACGGATCAGCCGGGCCGCGTACACCCCGTCGGCCGGGACCGCCGCGTACCGGTGGCAGAGCAGGTTGGCGGTGGGGAAGCCCAGTTCCCGCCCCCGCTGGTCGCCGCGGACCACCACACCTTCCAACCGGTGTGGGCGGCCGAGCGCGGCGGCGGCGGCGCCGACGTCGCCCGCGTCGACGCAGGAGCGGATGTACGTGGAGGAGAAGACGGTGCCGTCCTCGGCGACGAGCGGGCTGCCCTCCACCCCGAAGCCGAAGGTCTGACCGAGCCGCTCCAACAGCGCCACGTCGCCGGCCGCCCGGTGCCCGAACCGGAAGTTGCCGCCGACCACCACGAGCGCGCAGTGCAGGTGCTCGACCAGGACGTCGTGCACGAACTGTTCGGCGGGCAACCGGGAGAACTCCGGTGTGAACGGCACCACACAGAGCACGTCCACGCCGAGTTCCTCGACCAGTTCCGCCTTCCGGGCCTGCTCGGTGAGCACCGCCGGATGCGAACCGGGGCGGACCACCTCGGCCGGGTGCGGGTCGAAGGTGACCACCACCGACTGCACGCCCAACTCCCGCGCGCGGGCCACGGTGTGCCCGATGGTCGCCTGGTGCCCCTTGTGCACGCCGTCGAACACGCCGATGGTGACGACCGAGCGTCCCCACCCACCGGGCGCCGCGTCGTACCCCCGCCACCGCTGCATGCCGTTCCTCTCTGGTGTCCCCAACACCGCCGGCCGGGCCGGCGGGACTGCCTTGCGACCCGTCACGCCGGGGCGAGCACGATCTCCGCCCGAGCCCGTCCGTCCCGCTCGCTGACGATAGCGATCAGGCCGCCCGCCGGCCCGAAGACGGCGTACGGCCCGGTGATGCCGGCCGGGTCCAGTGGCCCGCCGTGGGCCAGCACCTTCGCCTCGTCGGGCGTGGCCTCCCGGCGCGGGAAGAACCGGTCGGCCGCCGCGTCCAACGGCAGGTTCACCACGTCCGGGGCACGCTGTTCCAACTCGTCGAGGGTCGCCGCCTCGGCCAGGGTGAAACCGCCCACGGCGGTCCGGCGCAGGGCCGTCAGGTGGCCACCGACGCCGAGCGCCAGGCCCGCGTCCCGGGCGATGGCCCGGATGTACGTGCCGGAGGAGCAGGTCACGTCCACGTCCACGTCCACCACGTCCGGCTCGGTGCGGTGGATGGCCAGCACCTCCAGGCGGGAGATGGTGACCCGCCGGGCGGGCAGCTCGACGCTCTCCCCGTCGCGGACCCGCTTGTACGCCCGCTGCCCGTCGATCTTGATGGCGCTGACCGCGCTCGGCACCTGGTCGACCTCGCCGCTCAACCCGGCCAGCGCCGACCGGATCGCCTCGTCGGTCACCAGGCCGGCCGGGGTGGTGGCGATGACGTCGCCCTCGGCGTCGTCGGTGACGGTGGCCTGACCGAGCCGGATGGTGCCGGTGTAGCTCTTGCCCGCGCCGATCACGTAGGTCAGCAGCCGGGTGGCCCGGCCCACGCCGATCACCAGCACGCCGGTGGCCATCGGGTCGAGGGTGCCGCCGTGCCCGACCCGTCGGGTCTTCGCCAGTCGGCGGATCCGCGCCACCACGTCGTGCGACGTCATGCCGCCGGGCTTGTCGACCACGATCAGACCATCGGTGCTCACGTCGGCCAAGCCTGCCAGACCGCCAGTCGGCGACGGTCGTCGCGGTGGCTCTCGGCCGGGCGCCACACCCCGCTGGCTCGATCGCGGAGGGGACACCACGACGTCGCGGCGGATGCGAAGATCACTCGCCCGCTCCCGTCGGACCAGGACGACAGATGACAAGCGAAGAGCCCGCCAGCCCGCCCGTCACCCCGGCCCGCCCCCCGGATGCCGCCGAACCTGAACCACTGCGAGTGGCGGACTGGATGCGCGAGCCGGTGACCGAACGCGCGCTGACCAGGGTGGAACGCCTGCGGCTGGGGTGGGAGCAGCACGCCGGAAAGGTGCTCGGCGGGACCGCCGCGTTCGTCACGCTGACGCTTGTCACGGTGCTGACCTGGCAGGGCATCAACCTGGCGCGGCGCGAGTCGAACTCCCGGCCGGTCGACGGGAGCGGCAACGCCCTCGGCCCGTTCGCCGGCACTCCGGCGGAGACGTTCGCCGTGGGCGAGGCGGGAATCACCCTCCCGACAGCCCGGGCCGCCGCGCCGTTCACCGCCCAGCAGGTCGCGGACGCGCTGACGAAGGTCAAGCAGGCGTTGATCCACGGTCGACTCGAGCCGTCCATGCTCGCCGGCGACCCCGCGAAGTTCATCGCCCTGCTGGCACCGGACGGTCGGTACCAGATCGACAAGCACTTCGCGGCCGGGGACAACCTGGACTACGCCACCCGCATCGACCCCGCCGCCGACCCGCGGTTCGACCCCGCGGCGGGCATCCGCGTCAGTGGCACCATGGAGTACCGGTCGGTCACCGACGACGGTGTCCGGAACCTGGAGATCACCACCCGGTTCCTGTGGGTGTACTCCTTTGCCCTGCCCCGACGGCAGGCACATCCGCCCGGCACCGGGCTCGTCACCATCCGGGACGAGGTGGTCTGGCAGGTGCCGCACCCGGACGACGTCCTGGCCAGCTCGGCCGGCCTGTGGTTGACAGGCACCGACTTCAACGTGCTCAACGCGACCTGCGCCGCGATCCTCCGGGGAATGATCGACCTGGAGATCGGGTTCGAAAAGGGTCTGCCAGCAGGGTCAACCAAGAGCATCTACGACCCGCACTGGAGCCCCGAAGAAGCAGAAATCTGCTAATCCCACCCCCGCCCTCCGCGATCTTGCAGTTGCTGTCCCGACATAAGGCGCCGTCCACCTCATTTCGACGACAAAAACTGCAAGATCGGCGGGCACGTCGGTCAGCGGACGGCCCCGGTTACCGCCCAGCCGCCACTGCGCAGCCGCAGCAGCAGGGCGACCAGCCGGACCACCACGAAGAGGGTGAGCCCGGCCCAGATGCCGCCCAGCCCGAGGTCGAGCACGTAGGCCAGCCAGATGGCCGGCAGGAAGCCGCCGAGCGCCGCCACGATGGTGAGGTTGCGCAGGTAACGCACGTCGCCCGCGCCGATCAGCACGCCGTCGAGGGCGAACACCACCCCGGCCAGCGGCAGCATGGCGACGAACCAGGGCCAGGCCACCATGGCCTGCTCGCGTACCCCCTCGTCGGAGCTGAACCAGGACGGCACGACGCCGGCGCCCGCGGCGACGACAAGCGCGAAGGCGACGCCGCAGACGCCGCCGAGCAGCCCGATCCGGCGGGCCAGTGCCCGGGCGCCCGCGTCGTCGCCGGCGCCGAGCGCGGCACCGACCAGGGACTGCGCGGCGATCGCGAGGGCGTCGAGCACCAGCGCGGTGAAGAACCAGAGTTGCAGGGCGATCTGGTGGGCGCCGACGGCGGCGGCGCCGAAGCGGGCGGCGACGGCCGTCGCGGAGAGGAAGCTGGCCTGGAACGCCAGCCCTCGGATGAGCAGGTCGCGGCTGAGCACCAACTGCTGACGGATCACCCGGGGCCGGGGCCGCAGCGACACCCGCTCGGCGACAAGCGCTGCGGCGAACAGCGCCCCGCAGAGCGTCTGCGCGACGACGTTGGCCACCGCCGAACCGACCAGGCCCAGGCCGCCGGGGTAGACCAGCAGCGGGCAGAGCAGCGCGGAGAGCAGGTTGGGGCCGAGCACGAAGAACAGGGGACGTCGGGTGTCCTGCACGCCGCGCAGCCAGCCGTTGCCGGCGGCGGCGAGCAGCAGGCCGGGGGCGCCGAGGGCCGCGATCCGCAGCCAGTGCGCGGCGGCGTCGGCCACGTCGCCAGGGCCACCGGCGAGGGTACGCGCGAGCGCGCCACCGCCGACCTGCATGCCGATCGCGATCAGCAGGCCGACGCCGAACGCCAGCCAGGACGACTGCACTCCCTCGGCTACCGCGGCGGCCCGGTCCCCCGCGCCGAAGCGACGGGCGGCGCGACCGGTGGTGCCGTACGCGACGACGGTGCCGACCCAGGCGGTGAGGGTCATCACCGTGCCGCCGACGGCGAGCGCGGCGAGCGGCACCCGGCCGAGGTGTCCGACCACCGCGGTGTCGACGAGCACGTAGAGCGGCTCGGCGGCGAGCACCACGAGGGCCGGCAGGGCGAGCGCGGCGATCCGCCGAGGAGAGGCGGGTCGGTGAGCGGTGGCGGCGTGGTTCATCGCCGCCGATCCTGGCACGACTGCGGTAAGGAGCACAAGGCCACCGGGAACTTACGGGCCCAGCTCTCGCCCGGCTCGGTGGACGGCATCGAGGATCGCGGGCCCGATGCGCTCGGTGTCGCCGGCATCCCGGTTTGCGGCGCTCACTACCCTGTCCGAGGCTCCCACGCGGGGGGCACCCCGACAGCGATAGGCCTGACCACAGTGAGCGACAGTTACCCGCCGCCCGGCCCGAACGTCACCCCCTGGAGCGGCCCCCCGGCGCCGCAGCAGGGCGGCTACCCGCCGTACGGGCAGCCACCACCCCAGCCGTACTACGGCGCGCCACCGCCGCCGCCGCCGCCGAACACGTCGAACAAGGGCCTGATCATCGGGCTGGTCGCCGGCGCGGTGGTCGTCATACTCGCCATCTGTGGCGCGGGAATCGGCATCCTGCTCGCCTACGACAACGACGAGCCGGCACGGGGCACGTCCTCCACCCCCACGCCCGGCGCCGCCAGCACTCCGGGCACGGGGACCGTCCCCACGCCGGGGCAGGCGGATCCACCGAACAACAACTCGATGACCGCCCGCTACTCGAGCGACCTGGCGAACGTCTGCGACGGCAGCCCGATCCTGAACGCGGCGCCCTACGGGGGCCGGGCCGGCGCCAAGGCGTACACGTTCTCGAACAACCCCGACCGGCCGACGTCCTGGTCGTCGACGTACGTCCCCTCGGACAAGTCCTACTACGCGAAGGGCGCGGACTACCAGAAGGTGTCGGTGGTCGGCTGCCTGAGATTCGTCGAGGGCAGCCAGGGCGCCCCGAAGAAGTGTCAGTACAAGGACAAGGCGGAGAAGCAGGTAAGCGTCGACTACGTCTCGTCGCGCTACACCCTGACCTTCTACGCGGCCCGGACCGCCGAGAAGATCGGCGACGGCGGCACCGTGACCGCCCCGACGAACAGGTGCCCGAGTTTCATCTCGTACGACAGGACCACAATGAGGGCGTACGCGACGCCGGACTCCGGCACCATCGAGGCGGCCCTGGACACGTTCCTGTCCTGAACGACCCGATCCCCACCTGTGGCCGGGCGGTGACGCCGTCAGCGCGGCGCATGGGCGGCGTCACCACGTGTCGAGATGAGTCACTGACGGGTGTCCATCGACGTCTGCAGGGCGCGGCGGGCCTGCTCGCGGGCGTCGTCGGTGGTCTCGGGCTTGGGCTTGTTCGGCATGGTGGTGGTCCTTCCAGGGAGCGAGCCACCGACACGCGGTGGCCCTCGCGGGCGGTCGTGCTGCGCGTCCCACGGCGGTCCGGGATTACCGGAGCAGCCGACTGGGCAGCGTGAGCCCGGGTCGGTCCGACCCTGGAGGGAGGCAGCACGAGGTGTGGCACCACCACCCATGACCTGCACCGCGACGCGGTACCCGGCCGTCTCCCAAGTTATCGTTCAGGTCCACATGCTGCTCTCGGTTCCCGCCATGTGGACAGGCGGAGACCCGGCTCAGCGGGCCAGGAAGTGCCAGCCCAGCCACCACCAGAACCCGAACAGACCGATCCGGCCCACCGGCACCGACCCGACCTCGTAGCGCATCACGTACGCGCAGACCTCGCCCAGGGTGGGGATCCGGGAACCCTCCCGCCGGGCCATCCACTCGACCACCGCGAAGAGCGCCAACGCGGTGAGGAAACCACCGATGGCGAGCGCCCGCATCATCGACGCACCAGCCCCCAGAAGGCGGCCAGCCAGGCGAACCACACCGCCGACCGCGTCAGATGATCTTCCAGAAGCGGGTCGGCCAGCCGAGAGAAGGTGGGGAAGTCGTCACCGGCGGCCAGCACGAAGGTCACGCCCTCGAAGACCCCGAAGACCACCACCGGCACCGCCCACCAGACCGCCCCCGGGCCCAGCCGGCGCGGCGCCGGTCGGCGAGGCACCCGATTGCTCAGACCGAGCCAGATCAGCACCCCGCCGGTGCCGATGGTGAAGAGATTCGCCTCGGTGGAGAAGGACGCGAACCGACCACCGACGAGCGACAGGCAGACGAGGACGGGAACGGAGACGGTGGGCCGGTCCCAGGCACGGGGGGCCTCCACGGTGAGGTCGTGCGGCTGCTCCATCCCGCAATTCTTCCCGGTCTCACCGAGCGCGGGAAGACCGACACTCCCCGGAGTTGACCCTGATCCTGCGGACCGGGCGATCGATGACGGGGAACGTCGCCGTCAGGCGCCGGGGTCGAGCAACGCCGCGTCCAGTTGGCCGCGGATCGACTCGACCACCTGCTCGACGGTGCCCCGACCGGTGAACCCCGCCGCGAACCGGTGGCCACCACCGCCGAGCGTCACCGCGACCTGGCTGACGTCCACCGCGCCCTTGCTGCGCATGGACACCGCCCACTCGGCGGGAGCGGTCTGCTTGAGCACACAGCTCACATCCGCCTCGGCGGTGCACCGCACCGAGTCGATGAGCGCCTCCAGCACGTACGGCCGCTGGTCGTGCCGGGTCAGATCCGCAAGCGTGGCGAAGGTCCAGACAAACCCTCGGCCGCCCGCAGCCGCCGGCTCCAGCCGTGCCCGGCCGAGCACCTCGCCGAAGAGACGCACCGCCCCGAAGGGCCGGGTGTCGAAGACCTGTCGGGAGATGTCTCCGGGCGAGATGCCTGTCGCCAACAACCGGGCGGCCATCTCATGCACCGCCGGGGTGGTCGCCGCGAACCGGAACGAGCCGGTATCCGTGGTCAGGGCCACGTAGAAGCACTCCGCGATTGCCGGATCCACCACCACCCCGAGCCGGGCCAGCAACTGCTCCGCCACGACCGACGTCGCCGCGGCGCCCGGATCCACGAGGTTGACGGTGCCGAAGCCGGAGTTCGACGCGTGGTGGTCGAGCACCAGCGCCGCACCCGCCGACGACAACCGCCCGGCCAGCTCACCGAGGCGCGACTCACTCGCCGCGTCGAAGCAGATCACCAGGTCGGGTGCGGGGTCGGCGGCGTCCGCCGGGACCAGCAGGTCCAGCCCGGGCAGACCCCGGAACGGCTCGGGCACCTCCGGCGGCCCGGGAAAGGTCGCCTGCAGCTCGAAGACGCCGAACTGCCGCAGGCCCAGACCGAAGCCGAGCATGCTGCCCAGCGCGTCACCGTCCGGGTTGATGTGGCAGATCAGCAGGACCCGGCCACCCGGCGGGACAGCCCGCACCAGCGCCTCGGCCGCAGCCCAGTCACTCTCGGCCGGGCCGAGCCCGGCTGCCCCGGCGAGCGGGGCGCTGGCGGTGCTGGTCACCGCGTTTCCCCACCCCGCGGGGCGTCCTTGACGTCGGTGGCCTCGTCGGCCTCGTCCGTCTCGTCTGTCTCGTCGTCCTCGTCATCCACCCGGTACGGCTGGGCCTCGCCCGCGTACTTCGCCTGGGCGGCCAGTCGCTGCACCTCGGCGTCGGCGTTACGGGCGGCGGCGAGCAGGTCGTCGATGTGCTTGACCTGGTCCTGCACGTCGTCGAGGACGAACGTGAGGGTCGGCGAGTGGCGCAACCCGAGCGCCTTGCCGACAGTGCTGCGCAGCAGCCCCTTGGCGCTCTCCAGGGCCGCGGCGGTGTCCGCCTGGGCCACCGCGTCACCGAGCACCGTGTAGAAGACCGTCGCCTCGCGCAGGTCAGCGGTGATCCGGGCGTCGGTGATGGTGATCATCCCGAGCCGCGGGTCCTTGATCTGGCTCCGCACCACCGACGCGACCAGCTCACGCACCCGTTCCGCGTGCCGGCGTACCTTGGCCGGATCAGACATCTCGCCACCTCCACGGCGTCCTGCTCCCGGTCGCGCCGACGACCCGGGGGTCGCCGGCCGACCGGCCAACATCTCGAACACTACCTTCGCGGCCGCACCGGTCGCCCGGCACAGCCGGCACCATGGTCAGTCGTCGTCCACGCCGTACAACCGGCGTCGGACCGACAGCAACTCGACCTCGGGGCGATTGGCCACCAGGCGCTCACAGGAGTCGAGCACCTCGCGGACGTGCGCCGTCTCGGCGGCCACCACGGCCACCGCCAGCTGCGCCCGACCATGCAGGTCGAGCGCACCCACCTCGGCGGCCGAGACCTCGAAGCGACGCAACGCCGCCACGATCGGCCGTACATATGATCTCTTGGCTTTGAGCGACCGGGAGTCGCCCGGCAGCAGCAGGTCGAAGACCGCGGTTCCGGTGAACATCGCCCCGGACGATACCGCCAACCCACCCCGCATGATCAAGGGGTTTACGCCGCGTGGCGTAAACCCCTCGATCAGCGTGTCACTGCCGGATCAGGCGCGAACCTTCTCCCGCATCTCGAAGGTCTCGATGACGTCGCCGACCTGGACGTTGTTGTAACCACCCAGGGTCAGACCACACTCGAAGCCCTCGCGGACCTCGGTGGCGTCGTCCTTGAACCGCTTGAGCGAGGTGATCGTGAGGTTGTCCGCCACGACCGTCCCGTCCCGAAGCAGCCGAGCCTTCGCGTTGCGTCGGATGATGCCCGACCGGACGATGCAACCGGAGATGTTGCCGATCTTGGACGAGCGGAAGACGTCGCGGATCTCCGCGCTGCCCAGCTCGGCCTCCTCGTACTCCGGCTTGAGCAGGCCCTTGAGCGCTGCCTCGATCTCCTCGATGGCCTGGTAGATGACGGTGTAGTACCGGATCTCCACGCCCTCGCGGTCGGCCATCTCGCGGACCTTGTTCGAGGCCCGCACGTTGAAGCCGATGATCGTGACCGGCTCGGACGACGCACTCGCGAGCATGACGTTGCTCTCGGTGATCGCGCCGACGCCCCGGTCGAGGACCTTGAGCTGGACCTCCTCGGGGATGTCGAGGTTGAACAGCGCGTCCTCCAGGGCCTCCACCGAACCGGAGACATCACCCTTGAGGATGAGGTTGAGCGAGGTCTTCTCGCCCTCCTTGAGCTGCTCCATGAGCGTCTCAAGAGTGGCCCGACCACGGGAGTTGGCGAATGCCGCCGCCCGCCGCCGCGCCTGCCGCTGCTCGGCGATCTGCCGCACCGTGCGGTCGTCCGCCGCGGCGAGGAACGTGTCACCCGCACCGGGAGGCGCGGTCAGACCCAGAACCATGACCGGACGTGCCGGCCCAGCCTCGGAGAGCTGGTTGCCGTTCTCGTCGAGCATGGCCCGGACCCGGCCGTGGGCCCCACCGGCGACGATCGAGTCGCCCGCCCGCAGGGTGCCCTTCTGCACGAGCACCGTCGCCACCGCACCGCGGCCCTTGTCCAGGTGCGCCTCGATGGCCACACCCTGCGCCGGCCCGTCGATCGGAGCGGTCAGCTCCAACGACGCGTCGGCGGTCAGCAGGACAGCCTCGAGCAACTCCTCGATGCCGATGCCCGGCTTGGCGGCCACGTTGACGAACATGGTCTCGCCGCCGTACTCCTCGGCGACCAGGCCGTACTCGGTCAGCTGCTGGCGGACCTTGTCCGGGTTGGCCTCCGGCTTGTCGACCTTGTTGACCGCGACCACGATCGGCACGTCGGCCGCCTTGGCGTGGTTCAACGCCTCGATGGTCTGCGGCATCACGCCGTCGTCGGCCGCCACCACCAGGATCACGATGTCCGTCACCTGCGCGCCACGGGCACGCATGGCGGTGAACGCCTCGTGACCGGGGGTGTCGATGAAGGTCACCGCGCGGTCCACACCATCGTGCGGAACGTGCACCTGGTACGCACCGATGTGCTGGGTGATGCCACCCGCCTCACCGGCCACGACGTTCGCCTTACGGATCGCGTCGAGCAGCTTGGTCTTACCGTGGTCGACGTGACCCATGACGGTCACCACCGGCGCACGGCTGACCAGACGCTCCTCGGCCACCTCCGCGTCGAGGTCGATGTTGAACTGCGCGAGCAGCTCGCGGTCCTCGTCCTCCGGGCTGACGATCTGGATGTCGAAGCCCAGGTGCTCACCCAGCAGCTGCAGGGTGTCGTCAGAGCAGGACTGGGTCGCGGTGACCATCTCGCCCAGGTTGAACATCTCCTGGACCAGCGAACCCGGGTTGGCGTTGATCTTGTCGGCGAAGTCCGACAGCGAGGCGCCACGGGAGAGCCTGACGATCTGACCCTGACCCCGGGGAGCACCCGAGCTCATGGTCGGAGCCGACAGGTTGTCGAACTCCTGTCTGCGCTGCTTCTTGGACTTGCGACCGCGCGTCGGCCGGCCACCCGGACGCCCGAAGGCACCCGCTGCGCCGCCGCCACGGCCACGACCACCCGCACCCGGACGACCGCCGCCACCGGACGGAGCACCCGGACGGAAACCGCCACCGGGGGCACCGCCACCGCCGCCGGGACCGCCACGGTAGCCACCGCCACCGCCGGCACCCGCGCCGCCACCAGGGCCGCCACGGTAACCGCCACCGCCACCGGCGCCACCGCCGGGACCGCCACGGAAGCCACCGCCGCCGCCACCGGGACGACCGGCGCCGCCGCCACCGGGGCGACCAGCGCCACCGGGACCGGGACGACCGGCAGCCGGACGCTGGCTCGGCATGGAGGCCGGGCTGGGCCGCGGAGGCATCGAGTTGGGACTGGGCCGCGGCGGCATGCCCGCCGGGCTGTTGGGCCGGGGACCACCCGCACCGGCGGCCGGGGGCCGCTGCTGCTGGCCGCCCTGGATGCCGAACGGGTTGTTACCGGCGCCGCGCGCCGGCGGGCGACCACCGGGTCGGGCACCCGGACCCGGAGCCGGCGTGCTCGGACGAGCGGCCGGTGAACCGGGACGGGGTGGCATCGCGGCGGGACCCGGCCGAGGGCCGGGACGGTTGCCGCCGTCGGCCGGAGGCTCCCGGCGAACGGGGTTGTCCCGCTGCTGCTGGCGGGCGGCCTGTGCGGCCTTGACCGCGGCCTCCTGCTCAGCCTTCAGCGCGGCGGCACGCGCCTCGGCGGCCGCCACCTCGATGTCGTGGGCACTCGCCGGCTTGGCGACCGGAGCCGCGGGCTGCGGCGCACCAGGCACCGGACCCTTCGGCTTCGGGCCGGGAGCCGGCGCGGTCGGCCGCCGGGGCGGCATCGGCTTGGCCGAGACCCGGGGCGCGCCCGGGGTCGGGGACAGCGTCGGGGTCGGGTTGGAAGCCGGCGTCGGCGCGGGCGCCGACGGGGCGGCGGCCGGTGCCGGAGCACCGGCGGACGCGACGAATGCGTTACGCAGCCGCCGGGCGACGGGCGCCTCGACGGTGCTCGACGCGGACTTCACGAACTCGCCCATTTCCTTCAGCTTGGCGAGAACGGTCTTACTCTCGACCCCGAGCTCTTTTGCAAGCTCGTGTACGCGGGCCTTGCCTGCCACTGCACTCCTCACTCCGAGGTCGTGCGGGCAGCACCCGCAGCGACCTCACTCGTGCACTTGAAGCCTGGTCATTTCAGGGACTTCATCGTGTGCTCATGTCGGTCGTCCTACCCTGCTAGCGACCCTCGCCCGGTCGGGCTGACCGGACGTAGTGGTTGGCGCATCGACGTGCTCCGCCAGCACACCGTGGTCAAGGACCTCGGTGATGCGCAGCGCACGCCCGAAGGCGCGGCGACGCACCGCCAGCGCGAAGCAGGCCGGATCCGGGTGCATGTTCGCTCCCCGACCCGGCAGCCTGCGGCGCGGATCAGGTCGAAGACTGAAACCAGCCTCGTCCCGGACCGCGATGATCCGCAGCAATTCGCTGGCCGGCGCACGTTGCCGACAACCCACACAGGTGCGTTCCGGCGTTGCGCGTCGTACCACTGGAAGAAGTCTACCCCTAGCCGCCCGAGATCGCGCCGCCCGGCTCCCGCACGTGATCAGCTCCCGCACGCGCGGCCGGCGCGGTCTGCTCCGCATCGGACCGAATGTCGATCCGCCAACCGGTCAAACGGGCCGCGAGCCGGGCATTCTGCCCCTCCCGACCGATCGCGAGGGAGAGCTGGAAGTCGGGGACCGTCACCCGGGCGGCACGACCGGCCAGGTCGACCACCTCGACCCGCAGCGCCTTGGCCGGCGACAACGCGTTACCGACGAAGGTGGCGGGGTCGTCCGACCAGTCGATGATGTCGATCTTCTCACCGTGCAGCTCGCTCATCACGGCCCGCACCCGCTGACCCATCGGGCCGATGCAGGCGCCCTTGGCGTTCACCCCGGGGGTGGTGGAGCGTACGGCGATCTTCGTACGGTGACCTGCCTCACGGGCGATCGCGCCGATCTCCACCGTGCCGTCGGCGATCTCCGGCACCTCCAACGCGAACAGCTTCTTGACAAGCGCCGGGTGCGACCGGGACAGGGTGATCTGCGGCCCGCGCATGCCCTTGGCCACGTGCACCACGACACAGCGCACCCGCTCACCGTGCGCGTAGCGCTCACCGGGCACCTGCTCGGACTGCGGCAGCACGCCCTCGAGCTTGCCGAGGTCGACGCTGACGATGCCCTTCTCGGTACGCGTCTCGTGCGCCTGCACCACGCCGGTGACCAGGTCACCCTCGCGGCCCACGTACTCACCGAAGTGGACCTCGTCGGTGGCCTCCCGCAGGCGCTGGAGGATCACCTGCTTGGCGGTCATGGCGGCGATCCGGCCGAAGTCGTGCGGGGTGTCGTCCCACTCCCGCACCAGGCTGCCGTCGGCGTCCATCTCCTGCGCGTACACCAGGGCGGCGCCCGACTTGCGGTCGATCTCCACCCGGGCGTGCGGCTCGGCGCCGTCGGTGTGCCGGTAGGCGGTCAGCAACGCGGTCTCGATCGCCGCGAGAATCGTGTCGAACGGGATCTCCCGCTCGCGCTCGAGTGCGCGCAGCGCCGCGAGGTCGATGTTCACCTCTCCTCGTCCTCCACATCATCTTCGTCGTCGATGTCGTCTGAATCGTCGATCTCGTCTGAGTCGTCCGCGTCGTCGAACTCCTCGTCCGGCTCGCCGAGTTCGGCGAGCCGGGTGAACTCGACCTGCACACGGCCGGGGCCGAGCTGGGCGTACGCCCAGGAGCTACGGTCGCCGTCGGTCTCCAACTGCACGCCCTCGTCGTCGGCCGCGACCACCCGGCCGGTCAGCTGACGGTCACCGGCGGGCTGCTCGCCACGCTGGCCGGGCAACGCGGCCGCGCCCCGGGCGGTGACCTTGACCAGCCGGCCCACGTTGCGCCGCCAGTGGCGGGGCAGGGTGAGTGGCCGGTCGACGCCCGGCGAGCTGACCTCCAGCTGGTATTCCCCGGCGACGATGTCGCCACCGGCCTCCTCGGCGGCGTCCAGTGCGGCCGAGACCGCGCGGGAGACGTCGGCGACGGCGTCCAGGTCGATCCCGCCGTCGGTGTCGACCATCACCCGCACCACGTGCCGGCGACCGGCCCGGGAAACCGACAGGTCTTCCAGGTCGTAGCCGGCGTCGTTGACCACGGGCTCGATCACGGCCCGCAGTCGCGTGCGTCGCGCTGCGAGATCACCACCGCGGGGACCCGCGGCATCGCGGGGTCGCCCTGTCGACCTGGTGGCACGGCCACGCTGCGTCATCTCCGCACCCTCTCCCTGGTCGACGGTGATCGGTCGTCCCGACATGCCGGCATACCACCGGAGCGGACGCGCCGGTGGCTGCGCAGAGCGTAACGCGCCTGCCCGTCGGCGGGCCGGGCGGCGCACCGACGTCGGTGGCCCCCGGACCGACGGGGATGGTGTTGACTTGCCGGGTGGGGACCGGCAGAACGACACAGCGCGACCAAGCATCCAGACATTCCCGGCGAAAGCTCCTGCGTGCCGGGGCCCTGCTGGCGCTCGGCGGCGCCGCGGCGCCGCTGACCGGCTGTGATCTTTTCGACCGTGACGACCAGCCGGCGCCACCACCGGACCCGCTGCGGCCGATGGTGGACGAGTCACTCGCGCTGGCCGCCGCATACCAGGCCGGCGCGGCCGCGCATCCCGACCTGGCCGCCCGGCTCGGCCCGATCGCCGAGGCGCACACCGCGCACGCCACCGAACTGGCCCGGGTGATCGGTGTCGCCCTGCCCAGCACTGTGGCCGCGCCGACCACCGCCCCGGCAACCGATCCGGCCGGCGCGCTCGCCGCCCTGCGCGCGTTGGAGAAGACCGCCCAGAAGTCCGCCACCGCCGCCTGCGGGTCGGCGAGCGCGGAACGGGCCGCGCTGCTCGGGTCGATCGCCGCCGCCCGAGCCACCCACCAGGAGGCACTGAAGTGAGGCAGCCGTCCGCCGGGGAGGCGCTCGCCGCCGCCCTGTCCGCCGAGTACGCGGCCATCTACGCCTACGGGCGGATCGGGGTCCGACTCACCGGGGCGGCGCGGGAGGCCGCACACCAGGCCGAGGCCGCACATCGCAGCCGGCGCGACGCCCTCGTGGTGCAACTGAGCGCAGCTGGCGGCGTCGTGCCGCCGGACCGCGCCGGCTACGCGCTGCCGTTCCCGGTCACCGACCGGGCCAGCGCCCTGCGGCTCGCCGCGGAGGTGGAGGAGCGCACGGCCGCGCACTGGCGGGCGGCTCTGGCGTCCACCACCGGCGCCGACCGCAACCAGGCGTTGGCCGCCCTCGTCGAGTACGCGGTACGGGCCACCAGGTGGCGCAAGACGGCCGGGCTGACCCCGCTGACTGTCCCATTTCCCGGTCGGCCGACCTGAACCGTTCCACTCCGGTTGCGGTGCGCATACCAGGTATGCATACTCCGTTGCCATGTCCATCCGTCACGGGTTGCTCGCCCTGCTCGAACGCGGCCAGATGTACGGCTACCAGCTGCGCGCCGCGTTCGAGGAGTCGACCGGCTCGACCTGGCCGCTGAACATCGGGCAGGTTTACACCACACTGTCCCGGCTGGAACGCGACGGTCTGGTGCGCCCGCTGCCGGAGAGCGAGGCCGGGCAGCGCCCGTACGAGATCACCGACGCCGGCCGGGCGGATCTGACGCTCTGGTTCGCCACCCCGGTCAACCGCAACGACCGGCCCCGCGACGAGCTGGCGATCAAACTGGCGCTGGCGCTGACCACCCCGGGCGTGGACGTCCGCTCGGTGGTGCAGGCCCAGCGCAGCGCGACGATGCGGGCTCTGCAGGAGTTGACCCGGTTGAAGTACGGCAGCAACCGACCGGAGGACCTGCCCTGGCGTCTCGTGCTGGACTCGATGGTGTTCCAGGCCGAGGCCGAGGTCCGCTGGCTGGACCACTGCGAGACAAGTCTGGTGCGGCACCAGCCCAGCGGCCCGGCACCTCCCCCACCCGGGCCGGGCGACGCCGACGCGCGGGACGCGGCGCACTGGGCCGGCGAGGAGGCGCGACGGTGAGCGGATCGGACGACGCGGTGCTGGAGCTTCGCGCCGTCCACCGCACCCACGGCGCCGGACCGGCGGCGGTGCACGCGTTGCGCGGGGTCAGCCTTGTCGTGCGGCCCGGCGAGCTGGTCGCCGTGATGGGCCCGTCCGGCTCCGGCAAGTCGACGTTGCTGGCCCTCGCCGGCGGGCTGGACCGCCCGACCGACGGGGAGGTCCGGGTGGAGGGGCAACCGCTGGGCGCGCTGGACCGTCGCGGGCTGGCCCAGCTGCGGCGCCGTCGGATCGGCTACATCTTCCAGCAGCTCAACCTGCTGGGTAGCCTGAGCGCGCTGGAGAACGTGGCGCTTCCGCTGGAGCTCGACGGCACCAGCGGACGTCGGGCCCGGACGTTGGCCATGGCCGCGCTCACCGAGGTGGGTCTACCCGCGCTTGGTGACCGCTTCCCCGACCAGCTCTCCGGCGGGCAGCAGCAGCGGGTGGCCATCGCCCGCGCGCTGGTGGGCGAACGCCGGCTGGTGCTCGCCGACGAGCCCACCGGGGCCCTGGACTCGCAGACCGGCGAGGCGGTGCTGCACCTCCTGCGCCGCCGGATCGACGCGGGGGCCGCCGGAGTGCTCGTCACCCACGAGGCCCGACATGCCGGCTGGGCGGACCGGGTGGTGTTCCTGCGCGACGGCGTCCTCGTCGACACGACCACGCCGCTGGGCAGCGTCGAGCAGTTGCTGTCCGGCAGCGAGCGGTGACCGTCCGCCGTACCAGGCCGGCGCCTTCCCGGCTCGACACCCCCGCGGCACGACCTGCCGCGCCACCGGTCCGGGCCGGTCGTCGGCGGCTCGCCGAGCTGACCGGCTCGTGGCGGGCGGCGTTGCGGATCGCCCGCCGGGAGTCCCGCCGCGCCCGGCGCCGGACCGCCCTGGTGCTCGCGATGATCGCCCTGCCGGTGGCCGTGCTCGCCTTCCTGGCCGCCAGCTACGACATGGCCGTGCTGACCGGCCAGGAACAGGTGGATCGCCGGCTCGGCGTGGCCGACGCGGAGCTGCGCTGGATCTCCGACACCCCGCTGGACCAGGACGAGTGGGGGGACAGCTGGACCGCCCGCGACGGGACGCAGCGACCCACGACCGCCCGAGCCACCACCGCCCAGGTGAGCGCCCTGCTCGGGCCGGGCAGTCGAGTCACCGAGATGCGCAGCGGCGTCCGGCTGACCCTGCGGGGCCCACACCGCGACGAGGACATGCAGGGGCGAGTGCTGGACCTCGGCGACCCGTTGGCCCGCGGGCTGGTGCGCTTCCGGGCGGGACGGGCGCCCGAGCAGCCCGGCGAGGTCGCGGTGAGTCCGGCGGCGCTGCGCCTTCTGAACCTGCGCCTTGGTCGCGCCGTGGCCCTCGCCGACGGAAGCAGGGCGTACACCGTGGTGGGGGTGGTCGAGTTCCCCGACGACCTCGGCGCGGTGGTGGCGCTGCACCCGGGTGCGGTGCCCCGGACCGGTCCCGAACCGGAGAGCAGCTGGCTTGTCGACGTGCCCGGCACCATCGATGCGGCGCTGGTGTCCCGACTCAACGACCGGGGTGTGCTGGTCGCCGCCCGTCCTCCGAGCGAGTCGGCCGCCGAACGGAAGCGGATCTGGCTCGGCCCCGTCGACCCGGGCGAAACCACCGACCTGGGCACCGGCGTGCTCATCGCCGGCCTCGGGCTGCTGGAGGTCGTCCTGCTGGTCGGGCCGGCCTTCGCGGTCGGCGTCCGTCGCCGACGGCGCGATCTGGCGCTCGTCGCGGTGGCCGGCGGGGACGCCGCCCAGCTTCGTCGGGTCGTGCTGGCCGACGGCGTGGTGCTGGGTGTGCTGGGTGCCGCCACCGGTCTGCTGGTCGGCGTCGGCGCGGCGTTCGCCGGTCGTCCGCTGATGGAGCAGTACGTCTTCGACGCCCGCTTCGGTGGGTACCGCTGCTGGCCGATCGCGCTGCTGCTGCTGGGTGCCGTCGCGGTGTTGGCCGGGGTGCTCGCCGCGCTGGCGCCGGCCTGGACCGCCGCGCGGCAGGACGTCAGCGCCGGCCTCGCCGGGCGACGCACTCCCCCGGTGTCCCAGATCCGCTGGTTGGCCTTCGGGCTGTCGCTGGTGGCCGGCGGCGTGGGGTTGG
Source organism: Micromonospora sp. DT231 (assembly GCF_049847025.1). NCBI lineage: Bacteria > Bacillati > Actinomycetota > Actinomycetes > Micromonosporales > Micromonosporaceae > Micromonospora > Micromonospora sp. DT231. Next base: position 145,486 of record NZ_JBNCNO010000014.1, read on the forward strand.
CGGCGTTCGGGGCGTCCCGTACCTCCACCGTGGTGATCCTCACCGGCCTGATCCTCGGCGAGTTGGGCCTGGTGTGCTGCACGCCCACGTTGATCGGCGCGCTCGCCCGGCTCGGTCGGGCGTTGCCGTTGGCACCGCGAATCGCGTTGCGCGACGCCAGCCGCAACCGCGCCGCCGCCGCGCCCGCCATCTGCGCCGTGATGGCGGCGGTTGCCAGCAGTGTGGCGCTCGGCGGGTTCCTGGCCAGCAGCGACGCCCGTAGCTCGCACGCCTACCGGCCGATGCTGCCGACCGGCCATGTGCTCGTCTACGCGGGCGAGTCGGTCCGGCAGCCCTCGCTGACCCAGCTCGCCGCCATGGCCCGGGACCAGTGGGGCGCCGATCGGATCGCCCCGGTCAACACGGTCAGTTGCGCACCCGAGGTGGGTTACTGCGACGTCGCGCCGGTGCTGCCGCCCGCGCAGGTCTGCCCCTGGCAGCCCGGGGACAAGCTCTCCGCGGCGCACCGTCGGCAGGCGCGGGCCGACAGGCGTTGTCGGATCGACCCGATGAACTACGACGGCGGCTACGTGCAGACGGGCGTGGACGACGGGGCCGCACTGCCGTTGCTCACCGGTGCGGACCCGGCGACGACAGCCGCCGCCACCGCCGTGCTGCGTGCCGGGGGTGTGGTGGTGACCGAGCCGCGCTACCTGCACGACGGCCTGGTGACCGTACGCGTGAACCAGGTGGATCCCGGGACGGACCGGCCGGGCCCCACCGCCGACTTCCCCGGGTACGCGTTGCACGGGGTGGCCGGCCAGTCCCACCTGCTGCTCTCCGGGTCCGCGGCCCGGCACCTCGGCCTGACCTGGTCACCGGCCGGTTGGGTGATCGGCGCTCCCACACCGCCGGACCGGCAGCAACGGGAACGCTTCGCCAGCGCGCTGCGACCCTTCGGCACGTTCTCGATGTCCGTGGAGTACGGCCGTGATTCGCACGACATCTCCCCGTTGCTGCTGCTGCTCGCTGCGGCGGCCGGCGTCATCACGATGGGCGCGGCCGGGATCGCCACCGCGCTCGCCGCCGCCGAGGGACGCGCCGAGCTGACCACCCTCGCGGCCGTCGGCGCGGCACCGGCGCTCCGCCGGATGCTGGCGATCTGCCAGGCGGGGGTGATCGCCGGTCTGGGCTCGGTGCTCGGCATCGTGGCCGGGCTGGGCACCGCCGCGATCGTGCTGTTCTCGGCGAACCGGCAGTACGCCAACGACTGGCCGGTACCCGACCGGTACCCGTACGTGGTGCCGTGGCCCGCGCTCGGGGTGCTCGTCCTGGTGCCGATCGTGGCGATGCTCGGGGCGGGCCTGTTCACCCGCGCCCGGCTGCCGATCGAACGTCGACTGGACTGACTGGTGGCGCGACCGCCCGGTTGGCAAGCCGGGCGCGTACGGGGGGTGCCGGCGGGGCCCGGCAGCCGGCACACTGATCCGCGTGTCAGTGCTCGGAACCCTCACCCGTCGAGTCGGTCATCATCGCTGGTTCGGCGCCGCCGCACGTCTGCTGGTCCCGGCCGACCGGGTGGTCGGTCGACTCACCCGGGGGCGGGTGGTCGCGCTCGGCCTGATCCCGTCCCTGGTGATCACGACGACCGGCCGCCGCTCCGGCAAGCCACGCAGCAACCCGCTGCTCTACGTGCCCGACGACGACGCCTACGTGGTGATCGGCTCCAACTGGGGGCAGACCCAGCACCCCGGCTGGGCGATGAACCTGCTCGCCGATCCCGCCGCCGAGGTGCAGCTGAAGGGCCGGCGGATCCCGGTGCGGGCCGAGCGGGCGTCCGGCGCCGAACGGGACCGGCTGTGGCAGCTGTTGGTCACCGAGTGGCCCGCGTACCACACGTACGTGCGGCGGGCCGGCGGCCGGGAGATCCACATCTTCCGGCTCGTGCCGGCCGGGCGCGGCGTGCCGGCCGGTCCCCCGTCGGCTGGCTAGGCTGACGCTCGGTCGCGAACAGAGGCGGGTCCCGTGAGCGCGAGCAGTGAGCCGGGCTGGCAAGCCACGCGATCGCGCACGGCGACGCCCCCGCGAGACCCACGGTCGCGCACGGCGACAGCCCCGCAAGCCGCGCGATCGCGCACGGCGACAGCCCCGCATGCCGCGCGGTCGCGCACCCTGGTGGCCGGATGAGCGCAGGCGGCGGGCCGGCCGAGGTCGGCCGGGGCCTCGACGACAGTCGGTGGGCGGTCGCGGAGCGGGTCGGCGAGGCGGTCCGCCGGCGCTTTCCGGCCGATGTGCTCGCGGTCGCGGTGCACGGCCCGCTCGCGCACGGTGACGACGACGGCGGCGGGGATCGCGAGGCGGGCCTGCTGGTGGTCACCTACCGGCCCCGGGCCGGCCCTCGGCCGGCGACCCGGCGCGTGGACGGGGTGCTCGTCGATCTGACCGTGGCCGCCGCCGAGGACTACCTGGCGCAGGCCCGGGTCATCTCCCCGCTCTGGCCGCTGACCGCCGACCGGTACGTCACCACCCAGCCGTTGCACGATCCGACCGGCTGGTTGCGGACGCTGCGCGACGAGCATCTGGGCCGGCTGGCGCGGGCCCGGCCGGCGGAGTTCAGCACCCCGGCCCGGCAGGCCTGGTACCGGGGCAGCGCGGCGCACGCTCGGGCCGCCCGGCTGGCCGAGTGGTACGAGACCGACCAGGCGCTGCTGATGCTCGGTGAGGCCCGGCTGGCGGCGGCCACGGTGACGGGCCTGCTGAGCCGCACCTACTACCGGGATCCCGGCGACGCGGTACGACGGACCGGGTTGGCCGGCGCGGACATGACCGAGGTGGGTGTGGTGCTCGGTCGACAGGCCGAGGAGTTGGCCGCCCGTGGCCGGGCGGTCGACGGCACGATCGACGACCTGCTCAGCGGTTGACCGGCGTCACAGCCCGCCCGGCACGCCGATCAGCGTGCCGACCAGGTAGGTGGCGCCGGCGGCCGCGGCGCCCAGGAGCAGTTGCCGCAGCCCGCTGGTCCACCATGGGCGTTGGGTGAAGCGGGCTACCACCGCACCGGCGACGAACAGGCCGAGCCCGCCGACACCGAGTGCCAGCCACAGCTCGGTGGCGCCGAACAGGTAGCTCAGTAGCGGCACGAGCGCACCCACCGAGAAGAACAGGAACGACGAGATCGCCGCGGCCCACGGGCTGGGCTGGTCGTCGGGGTCGACGCCCAACTCCTCGCGGACGTGCACCCGCAGGGCCTCCTCCGGGTCGCGCCGCACCGCTTCGGCGACCTGGGTCGCCAGGTCCCGGGGAAGCCCCCTGGCCACCCAGGCGTCGGCCAGCTCCCGGGCCTCCGCCTCGGGGTGCCGTTCCAGCTCGCGTCGCTCCTTGGCGACCTCGGCGGCGACCTGCTCGTTGGCGGAGCGGACACTCGTGTACTCGCCGAGCCCCATCGAGATCGCGCCGGCCACCAGGCCGGCGGAGCCGGTGAGCACGATGTTGCGGGGGGACACCCCGCCGCCGCCGACACCGGCGATCAGGGCGATGTTGGTGACCAGGCCGTCCATCGCACCGAAGACGGCCGGGCGCAGCCACCCGCCGGAGACGTCCGCGTGGTGCGCCTCGCGCAGCGCCGCTGGGGTGTCGGTCACGGCAGGGTCAGGATCTCGTGGCCGTCGTCGGTCACCACGATCGTGTGCTCGAACTGGGCCGTCCACTTCCGGTCCTTCGTGACCACCGTCCACCCGTCGTCCCACATGTCGTACTGGTAGGTGCCCAGGGTGATCATCGGCTCGATGGTGAACGTCATGCCCGGCTCCATGATGTCCGTGGGCCGCGGGCTGTCGTAGTGCGGCACGTAGAGCCCGCTGTGGAAGGCCTCGCCGATGCCGTGGCCGGTGAAGTCGCGGACCACGCCGTAGCCGAACCGCTTGGCGTACGACTCGATGACCCGGCCCACCACGTTGATCTGGCGGCCCGGGGCGACCGCGCGGATGCCGCGCATCATCGCCTCGTGGGTCCGCTCGACAAGCAGCCGGGCGTCCTCGCTGACCGTGCCGACGCAGAAGGTGGCGTCGGTGTCGCCGTGCACCCCACCGATGTACGCGGTGACGTCGACGTTGATGATGTCGCCGTCCTGCAGCACCGTGGAGTCCGGGATGCCGTGGCAGATGACCTCGTTGAGGCTCGTGCAGCAGGACTTCGGGAAGCCCTTGTAGCCGAGCGTCGACGGGTACGCGCCGTGGTCGCAGAGGAACTCGTGCACCACCCGGTCGATCTCGTCGGTGGTCACGCCGGGCTTGCAGTGCTCGCCGGCGAGCTGGGTCGCCTGGGCGGCGAGCCGGCTGGCGATCCGCATCTTCTCGATGGTCTCCGGCGTCTGCACGTGCGAGCCGCGCCACTGGGCGGGACGCTCCTTGCCCACGTACTCCGGTCGGGCGATCTGGGACGGCACCGGACGCATCGGGGAGAGCGTGCCTGGTGTCAGCGGCGGACGGACGGTCATGCCGTCAGCCTATCGCCGGGGCCGCTGGTGACCCGCGCCACGGGCGCTGGAAGGGGGTTGTTGCCCCGTCAGGTCGGCTGTGCCATGGTGTCAGCGTGGATCAAGGGGGAGCACCACCCGTCTTCTCCGCCAGCGCGGAGATCGACGGTGACCACCTCCAGGTGGTGGTGGCCGGTGAGGTCGACATGGCCACGGCCGACACCATGCTCCAGACGGCGCTGCGCGAGCCCGCCGAGCGGATCACCCTCGACCTGAGCGCCGTCACCTTCTTCGACTCGGCCGCCATCCACGCCCTGGTCCGGCTCGCCCAGCAGTTCTCGGGCGCGCTCACCGTCCTGCCGTCGCGGCAGGTCCGCCGGGTGCTGGAGATCTCCGGCCTGGGCGAGCAGAGCTGGCTCCGGCCCACCTGAGTCGATCCGGCCGCCGCCGGCCGCACGATCAGCTCCGCAACTCCCGGCGCAGCGTCACCTCGGTGCCCGCGTCGGTACGCCGCACCGACAGCTCACCCAACGCCCTGATCAGCGCCAGGCCACGCCCCCGGAACCCGGAGCCGGTCGACGCACGCCACTGCCCGCTGTCGCGCACGGTCGCCGTCACCGTCCGATCCTCGATGCCCACCTCCACGCTGATCACCGCCTCGGCGGGATGAACCGGGTGTTCGATGGCGTTGGCCGCGGCTTCGGAGACGGCCACGGTCAGGTCGAACACGTCCGTCTCGTCGACCGCGTGCGCGACGAGGAAGTCCTCCAGGCGCTTGCGCAGCACACTGAGCCGGGTCGGGTCCGCCGGCAGCCGCAACGCGAAACGGTTCAGCTCGGCCGCCTCGAGGGCGAGGACCGCCACGTCGTCGCGGCGCGGACGCCCGTCGACCCGCGCGACGACCGCGTCGATCAGGTCCGCCACGTGCTCACTGGGGGTTGCCGCGTCGACGCACAGCTGGGCCAGCGCGGCGTCGATGCCGAGCTGGCGGTCCTCGATCAACCCGTCGGTGTAGAGCACCAGTCGGTCGCCGGGCGCCAGCTCGCCCTCGACCGCCTCGTACGTCGCACCGGGGATCGCGCCGACCGGTGGGCCGAGCGCACGGTCGTGCAGGAACGACACCTCACCCGCCCGGACCAGCAGCGGGGACGGGTGACCGGCGCTCGCGTACCGCAGCCGGCCGGTGCGCGGGTTGAACAGCAGGCAGACCACCGTCGCGAAGGAGCGGCCCTCGGTGGAGTCGACGAGCCGGTTGAGCCGGGTCAACGACTCGCCCGGGCCGTAGCCCTCCAGCAGGTACGCCCGCAGCGCGTTGCGCAGTTGTCCCATCGCCGCGGCGGCCTGGACGCCCTTGCCGACCACGTCGCCGATGACAAGCACCAGGTCGTCGTCCTCGACGTTTATCGCGTCGTACCAGTCACCGCCGACCTCGACGTCGGCGGTGCCGGGCAGGTAGCGGCTGGCCACCACCGCTCCGGGGAGCTGCGGCAGCGACCGGGGCAGCAGGCTGTGTTGCAGGGTGGTCGCGATGCGGTGTTCGGCCTCGTAGAGCTGGGCGTTCTCCAGGCGGACCCCGACCAGGCGGGCCAGTTGGGTCAACGCGGCCTCGTCGGCCTGTGCGCCGTCGCCGGCCGGCCGCCAGACCCGCAGCTCGCCGAGTGGCTCGCCGGCGGTGCCGGTCAGGTCGGCCACGAAGGACGGATCGGTGGCGGTGGCGCCGCCGCTGTCCGCCTCGGCCCGGGCCCCGGTGGTGGTGACCACCACCCGCGCGGCCTCGGCGAGACTCAGCGCGTGCCGGGCGGCGACCTGGAGCACGTCGGCGGTGGACCGGGCGGTGTTCACGGCCACCGCCGCGTCGGCAAGCCCCCGGAGCCGACGGATGATCTGGCCGCGGAGTTGGCCCAGCTCGACGTTGGCCCGGACCCGGGCGATCAGCTCCTGGCTGGAGAACGGCTTGGTGAGGTAGTCGTCGGCCCCGGCGGAGAGGCCGGCGACGGCCTCCGCGGAGCCGGCTCGGGCGGAGAGCAGCACGATCGGCACGTGACGGGTACGCGGGTCCGCCCGCAGCGCGCTCACCAGCCCGAACCCGTCCAGTCGGGGCATCATCACGTCGCTGAGCACCAGGTCGAAGCCGCCCTCGCGGGCCAGCGGCAGGGCAACCACCCCATCGTTCGCGGTGACCACCTCCCAGGTCGGGGAGAGCAGTCTGGTGACGTGTTCGCGCAGGTCCACGTTGTCGTCGACGACGAGGATCCGGCCGGCCGGAGCGCCGTCCGTCGGCCGGCCGTCGAACCCGGGCGCCGGCGCGACGCCGGTCCACAGCGCGGTCTCCGCCACGTAGAGCCGGGCCTGCTCGGGCTCACCGGGCGGCAGCGGGTCGAAGGCCACGACCCGGTCCGCGGGCAGGTGTGCGTCACCGAACGGAACGGTCACCGTGAAGGTGCTGCCCTCGTCGACCTGACTGGTCAGACCGACGGTGCCGCCGTGCATCTCGACCAGCTCCCGGACCAGCGCCAGGCCGATCCCGGTGCCCTCGTGGGTGCGGGCACGCACCCCCGGCACCCGGTGGAACCGCTCGAAGACGTGCGGCAGCTCGTCCGGCAGGATGCCGATGCCGGTGTCGGTCACCTCCAGGCAGGCCACGTCGTCCACGGCCCGGATCCGCACCCGGATCTCACCGTCGAAGGTGAACTTGACCGCGTTCGACACCAGGTTGAGGACGATCTTCTCCCACATGTCCCGGTCGACGACGACAGGCGCCGGCAGCGGTGGGCAGTCCACCACCAACCGCAACCCGGCCCGTTCGGTCGCCGAACGGAAGGTGCTGGCCAGTCGGGCCGTGTAGCTGGCGAGGTCGGTGGGCTGGTAGCGGGCGGCGAGCCGACCGGACTCCAGTCGGGAGAAGTCCAGCACGGTGTTCACCAGTTTGAGCAGGCGCAGCGCGTTGCGGTGCATCATGGTGAGTCGGTCGGTCTCGGCCGCGGGCCGGGCCGGGTCGGCAAGCATGTCTTCCAGCGGGCCGAGCACCAGGGTCAGCGGGGTGCGGAACTCGTGGCTGACGTTGGCGAAGAAGTTGGTCTTCGCCAGATCCAGCGCCGCCAGTTCGGCGGCGCGGGCCCGCTCCTGTTCGTAGGCGCGCTGGGTGCCTGCCGCACGGGAGATCTGGGCGGCGATCAGCTCCAGGAAGTTGCGGTAGTCGTCGCTGAGCGGATGCTGGCGGGCCACGCCGACGACGAGCGCGCCGACCGTCTGGTTGGCCGCCGTGAGGGGCAGCACGAGGGCCTGGTCGGCAGCGTCGGCCGGCGGCGGATCGAGCAGCTCGGCCACGTCGACGGTCGCGGGCGCGGTGTCGGCGGTGACCCGCGCCAGCAGCTCGGCGGTGTCGCCGAGAGTGGCCGGAGCGATGCCGGTGGACCCGGCCAGGGCGAGCTGACCGCTCTCGTCGGCCAGGTAGATCACGGCGAAGGGCACGTCCGCCCGGTGCCGGCCGAGCGCCTCGGCGGCGGTCCGACCGAGGTCGGCGGCGTTGCCCGTGTCGGTCAACTCGACACCCAGTTCGGCAAGTGCCCGCAGCCGGCGCTCGCCGAGGACCCGTCCGGTGGTCTCGTTGACGATGCAGTACACGCCACTGACCGAGCCGTCCTCGCCCCGGATCGGGTCGTACGAGACGTTGAAGTAGGTCTGCTCGACGAAACCGTGCCGGTCCAGCAGGAACGGGTGGTCGTCGCCGCGGTAGGAGCGCCCGGTGCTCCGCACGCCGTCGAGCAGCGGGCCGAGCACCGACCAGGTCTCCGCCCAGTGGTGTCGGGCCGGTTGGCAGAGCACGTCCGGATGTTTGCCGCCGATTGTCGGCCGGTAGGCGTCGTTGTAGAAGGCGAGCTGCTCGTCGCCCCAGAACATCACGACCTGCGCGCTGGAGGTGAGCATCATGCCGACCGCGTTGGAGAGCGCCAGCGGCCAGCGGCCGGGCTCGCCGAGCGGGCCGGTGGACCAGTCGAAGCGGCTCAGCAGCTCACCCATCTCGCCGCCGGCCACGAACGCCGCCGCCAGCATCGGAGGAGCCTTCGGGCCGGGCGCGACGGACTGCCCAGTGTCCGCGCCCCCCTGGGCCGAGCTCATACAGCCTCCCGCTCCGGCCGGCACCCCGCGACCGTTGATCTTCACCCGCCGTGCTTCGACTTGTACCCCAGCGGACCAGCAACGTAACGCAAGACGACAGTTGGACGCTGTTGACGTCCGCCCGAGCCGTCGGGCACGGGACGGTACGCCGGGCGCGCCGGCGTCGAACGGCGGTCGCCAGAGCGCCCGACGAGTCAGAAGACCGGCAGCCCGTCGATGCTCGCCGCGTTCTTTGTGGCCCGGTAGACAGCCAGGTCGTCGGTGGTGCGACGGGAGTGTGAGGTGAGTAACAGGTCGCGTTCGGCGCGGAAGTCCATCAATGGCACCGCGAAGCCGCAGGAGTCGCTGACCCGTTCCACCTCGACGATGATCACGGCCCGGACGGCGTGCACGTCCGGCGGCGCGGGAAACTCGGCGAGCCGGTCGGCGAAGTCGTCCTCGGTCACCGCCACGCTGCGGCCCCGGCCCTGCAACCGGACGATCTTCGGCGGCCCGTCGAAGGCGCAGAACATCAGCGTGATCCGGCCGTTGTCCCGCAGGTGGGCGATGGTCTCCGCCCCGCTGCCGTGATAGTCGAGGTAGGCCACCCGGTGCGGGCCGAGGACCACGAACGTGCCCCGCATGCCCTTCGGGGAGACGTTCACATGCCCCTCGGCACCGGACGCCGCGGTCGCCACGAAGAAGACCGGCTGGTCCGCGATGAAGTCACGTAGTCGAGAATCGATCTCCGGATAGACCTTGCCCATGCGGCGATCCTCCCACCGGCCCCACCACCCGTCGGGGCGACCTAGCTCACACCGCTGGCCAGCCGCTCGGCGGCGGCCCGGACCAGCGCCGTGATCGGCCGCGGCTCCTTCTCGTTCTCCGGATGCCACTGCACGCCCAGCACGAACGGCCGCGTCGGGTCCTCGACGGCCTCGATCACGTCGTCCTCCGCCCACCCGGTGACCGCGAGTCGACCGGGATCGGCGACCGCCTGGTGGTGGTACGAGTTGACCCGGTCCACCCCGGCCAGCACCGTCGCGGCCAGGCTCCCCGGCGCGAACCGTGCCGGATGGGTCCCGTAGACGCCGGGCGCCGGCCGGTGCCCCTCGTGGCCGACCACGTCGGGCAGGTGCTGGTGCAGGGTGCCGCCGTAGGCGACGGCAAGCAACTGCATGCCCCGGCACACGCCCAGCACCGGCAGCCCGGCGGCGAGCGCGGCGGCCAACAACACCAGCTCACCGGCGTCCCGCTCCGGCCGATCCTCGGTACGCGGGTCGGGCCGCTGGCCGTAGCGCCCGGGACCCACGTCCGCGCCGCCGGCCAGCAGCAGCCCGTCGAGGACGGCCACCACGTCCGCGTCCACGTCGTCCGGCGGCAGGACCACCGCGCGGCCACCCGCGGCCGTCACCGCCCGGGCGTACGCCTCCGGCACCAGCACGGCCCGTACGCCCTGCCAGCTCGCCCAGGCGGCGGGCTCGACGTACGCGCTGATCCCGATCAGCGGCCGCCGCCGGGCCGGCGCCGTTCGCGACCGCGGGGCTCGCACGACCGGTGTGCTCACAGCGGTGTGACGTACGCGCCCGTGATGCCGCCGTCGACCACGAACTGCGCGGCGGTCATGAACGAGGCGTCGTCGCTGGCCAGGAACGCCACCGCGGCGGCGATCTCCTCGGGCTGCCCGAAGCGTCCCATCGGCACGTGCACGAGCCGGCGGGCGGCCCGCTCCGGGTCGGCGGCGAACAGCTCCAGCAGCAACGGGGTGGCCACCGGGCCGGGACAGAGCGCGTTGACCCGGATGCCCTCGCGGGCGAACTGCACACCCAGCTCCCGGGTCATCGCCAGCACCCCGCCCTTGCTCGCGGTGTACGCGATCTGTGACGTCGCCGCGCCCATCAGCGCCACGAACGACGCCGTGTTGATGATCGAGCCCTTGCCCTGGCGGCGCATGTGTGGAATGGCGTACTTACAGCAGAGGTAGACGCTCGTGGTGTTGACCCGGAGCACCCGCTCCCACGCGTCGAGGCCGGTGTCCAGGATGGAGTCGTCGTCCGGGGGTGAGATGCCGGCGTTGTTGAACGCGACGTCCACCCGACCGTGTCGGTCGGCCACCCCGTCGAACAGGTCGCGTACCGCCGACTCGTCGGCCACGTCGGTGGCCACGAACTCACCACCGCACTCCTCGGCGGCCCTCGTGCCGGCCGCCGCGTCGATGTCCACGCAGACCACCCGGGCGCCCTCGGCGGCGAACCGCCGCACGGTGGCCAACCCGATGCCGCTGCCCGCTCCGGTGACCACGGCCACCCGGTCCTGCAACCGACCCTGCACAGGCGTCACTCCTCTGTCGCGATGAACACGTTCTTGACGTCGGTGAAGGAGTGCAGCGCGTCCGGGCCCAGCTCACGGCCGAGCCCGGAACGCTTCATCCCGCCGAACGGGGTCCAGTAGCGCACCGAGGAGTGCGAGTTGACGCTGAGGTTGCCGGAGTCGACGGCACGGGCCAGGCGGAGTGCCCGCCCCACGTCCCGGGTCCAGATGGAGCCGGAGAGCCCGTACTCGGTGTCGTTGGCGAGCCGGACCGCGTCGGCCTCGTCGTCGAACGGCAGCACCGAGACCACCGGGCCGAAGATCTCCTCCCGCCAGTGCCGGTCGGCCGGTGAGTCGGCGAGCAGCACCGTGGGCGCGTGCCAGAAGCCGGGGCCGTCGGGGCAGGAGCCGGTGAAGGCGACCCGCGCGTCGGGCAGGTAGCCGGCGACCCGGTCCCGCTGGGCCGCGGAGATCAGCGGACCCATCTCGGCGGTCTCCCGGGACGGGTCCTCCACCCGGAAGGCGCGTACCGCAGGTTCGAGCAGTGCCAGGAACCTGTCGTACACCGAACGCTGGACCAGGATCCGCGACCGGGCGCAGCAGTCCTGGCCGGCGTTGTCGAAGACCGCGCCCGGCGCGGTCGCGGCGGCGCGTTCCAGGTCGGCGTCGGCGAACACGATGTTCGCGCTCTTGCCGCCCAGTTCCAGGGTGAGTCGCTTCACCTGGGCCGCGCAGCCGGCCATGATCCGGGTGCCGACCTCGGTGGAGCCGGTGAAGCAGATCTTGCGGACCGCCGGGTGGCTGACGAAGCGCTCCCCCACCACCGCACCCGCACCGGGTACGACGGTGAACACGTCGTCGGGCAGACCCGCCTCGCGGGCCAGCTCGGCCAACCGCAGCGCGGTGAGCGGGGTCAACTCGGCGGGCTTGAGCACCACCGTGTTGCCGGCGGCGAGGGCCGGGACGAACCCCCAGGCGGCGATCGGCATGGGGAAGTTCCACGGCACGATCACGCCGACCACGCCGAGTGGCTCGTGGAAGGTGACGTCCCACCCGCCCGGCACCGGGATCTGCCGCCCGGTCAGCCGCTCGGGCGCCCCGGCGTAGTAGTCGAGGACGTCGCGGACGTTGCCGGCCTCCCACCTGGCGTTGCCGATGGTGTGCCCGGAGTTGCGCACCTCCAGCGCGGCCAACTCGTCCAGGTGGGCGTCGACCACGGCGGCGAACCGCCGCAGCAACCGCGCCCGATCCCCCGCGGCGACGAGACGCCACGTCTCGAAGGCCGAGGCAGCCCGCGAGATCGCCCCGTCGACGTCAGCCACCGACGCCGCAGGAACCTCGCGAAACCCAACCCCGCTCGCCGGATCCACGACAACGCTCACGCCCCAACCCACCCTTCCTCCACGCGATCTTGCACTTACTGCCCCGACATCAGCGACGATTCACCACAGAACGGCGACACACAGTGCAAGATCGTGGCGGCGGCGGGGGGCTGCGGGTCAGAGGCGTTCGAAGCCACGGGTCAGCTCCCAGTCCGTCACCGCCGCGTCGAACGCGGCCAGTTCTACCCTCGCCTGGTTGGCGTAGTGGGCTACCACCTCGGGGCCGAACGCCTCCTGGGCCACCGTGGAGTTCTCCCACAGGGTCAGGGCGTCGCGCAGGGTGCCGGGGACGCGCTCGGCCTCCGGGTCGTCGTACGCGTTGCCGGTGCACTCCGCGCCCAGCTCCAGCTCGCCGTCGATGCCGTGCAGCGCGCCCGCCACCAGCCCGGCGATCGCCAGGTACGGGTTGACGTCGGCGCCGGGCACCCGGTTCTCCACCCGCATGCCCTGCCCGTGCCCGACGACCCGCAGCGCGCAGGTGCGGTTGTCCACGCCCCAGCGCAGCGCGGTCGGGGCGAACGAGCCGGGTTGGTAGCGCTTGTAGGAGTTGATGTTGGGGGCGAACAGCAGGCTGAACTCCCGCATGGTGGCGAGCAGCCCGGCGAGCACGCGCTGCCCGGTCGGTGACAGGTGCGCCGGCCCGTCGCCGAGCATCGCCGAGTCACCGAAGCTGTCGCGCAACGAGAAGTGGATGTGGCAGGAGTTGCCCTCCCGCTCGTTCGGCTTGGCCATGAAGGTGATCGCCATCCCCTCCTGGGCGGCGATCTCCTTGGCCCCGTTCTTGTAGATGACGTGGTGGTCGGCGCAGGCGACCGCCTCGTCGTAGCGGAAGGCGATCTCGTGCTGGCCGAGGTTGCACTCGCCCTTGGCGCTCTCCGGCGTGAGCCCGGCGCCGGCCATCTCGGTGCGGATCCGGCGCAGCAGCGGCTCCACCCGGGCGGTGCCGAGCAGCGAGTAGTCCACGTTGTACTGGTTTGCCGGGGTGAGGTCGCGGTAGCCGCGCCGCCAGGCATCCTCGTACGAGTCGCGGAACAGCACGAACTCCAGCTCGGTGCCGGCGTACGCGGTCAGCCCGTGCTCGGCCAGCCGGTCCAGTTGCCGTCGCAGGATCTGCCGGGGCGAGGCGACCACGTCTCCGGAGCCGTCGAGCCAGGCCAGGTCGGCCAGCAGCAACGCGGAGCCCGACTGCCAGGGCATCCGGCGCAACGTGGCGAAGTCCGGCACCATCGCGAAGTCACCGTAGCCGCGTTCCCAGCTCGACATCGCGTACCCGTCGACGGTGTTCATGTCGACGTCGACGGCGAGCAGATAGTTGCAGCCCTCGCTGCCGTTGGCGACCACCTGGTCGAGGAAGAAGGGCGCGTGGAACCGTTTGCCCTGCAACCGACCCTGCATGTCGACAAGGGCCAGCACCACCGTGTCGATCTCACCGTCGGCGACAGCGACCCGCAGTTGTTCAAGCGTGAACGGAGCTTTCGTCATGCGCGGGCCTCCATCACCAAGGTCTACTGGCAAACCGGATCACCGTCAATGCCCCCGGCGGCACCCGCGGCAAACCCGACGGCCACCGGGCGGGACGGACGGCGCCGTCCGTCCCGCCCGGTGGCCGGTCAGACCGGGTCGTCGGCCGGCGCCGGGTCGGTCACCCCCGCCGACTCCTCGACGGTACGGACCGGGCCGGTGAACCACCTGCGGGCCGAGGCGTACCACCAGACGGCGACCACGAGCAGCACCCCGCCGACGGCGAGTGGCGCGTAGTTCACGGCCGACCAGGTGAAGCCGTCGTTGCCGGGCACCCCGGCGGGGACGATCGGCAACACGAAGTAGACGGCGATGACCGCGATCTCGATCACCGCGATCCAGCCCAGCAGCCTGTACTTCCGCCCCAGCGTCCACGGGCCGGGCACGAACCGGTCGCCCATCCGCAGTCGCAACGCGATCGGGATGAGGAAGGACAGGTACAGCCCGAGCACCGCCACGGAGACCACCGCGTAGAAGGCGATCGGGATGCCGGCCGAGCTTTCGTAGAGCGCCGGCAGGGTCAGCACCAGGCCGGCCACCGTGGCGCCGATGATCGCGTTGACCGGGGTGCCGTTGCGGTCGACTGTCGACCAGAGCCGCCAGCCCGGCACCGCCCGGTCCCGGCTGAACGCGTACGCCATGCGGCTCATCGACGTCACGCAGCTCATGCCGCAGAAGAACTGGCCGATCGTGGAGATGATGATGACGATCTTGAAGAAGACCGGGGTCAGCGCCGACTCGAAGATGGCGCCGGAGAACCCGCCCGCCGCGTTGACCGCCTCGACGTCGGTGGCCGCGAAGAGGAACGCCAGCAGCAGGATCCAACCGCCGACCGCCGAATAGAAGATCGACTGCCAGAGCCCCCGCGCGGCGGCCTGCGACGCGCCCCGGGTCTCCTCGGAGACGTGCGCGCAGGCGTCGAAGCCGGTGATCGTGTACTGGGTCAGCAGGAAGCCCAGCGGCAGCACGTAGAACCAGAACGTCAGTCCGCCGATGTCCCCGTCACCGAAGCCGGAGTTGTTGAACCGCTCGGTGAACACGAACTGGAAGCTCTGGTGGTTGTCGGGCACGAGGACCAGGATGGCCACCACGACGGCCGCGCCGGCCACGTGCCACCAGACCGAGACGTTCTGGAGTACGTCGATGATCCGGTGCCCGAAGATGTTGATCAGGCCGTGCAGGATCAGGATGATCACGAAGAGCACGAACGCCTGTCGCAGCGTCCCGGCCCAGCCGTCGAAGAGCGCCGACAGGGTGAGGTTGAGAAACGTCGCGCAGCCGTAGTCGACCGAGGCGGTGACCGCCACCAGACCGATCAGGTTCAACCAGCCGGTGAACCAGCCGTGCACCGGGCGACCCATGGTGGCCGCCCACCAGTAGATCCCGCCCGCGGTCGGGTACGCCGACACCAGCTCCGCCATGCAGAAGCCGATGATCAGGATGAACAGCGAGATCAGCGGCCAGCCCCAGGAGATGGCGACCGGCCCGCCGTTGTTCCACGCCTGGCCGAAGGTGGTGAAGCAGCCGGCCAGGATCGAGATGATCGAGAACGAGATGGCGAAGTTGGAGAAGCCGCTCCACTTGCGGCGCAACTCCTGTTTGTAGCCGAGTTCGGCGAGCCGTCGGGCGTCGTCGTCCATCGGTTGCTCGGCGGTCGGCACGGGCGTCGTGGCCACTGCACACCTCCCTGAGGTGGTTCCGCGTGCGAGTGCGCAAAGTGTCGTCCCGGCTGATCAAGACGGTCAATACGTCGCGGGTGGGAAACTCTCCGCCGGAGGGCTAATTGCGTTGCCGGCCGGCCGCTCCGACCCGCATCCTTGACCCCGTGACCAGGCCCGATCCAGGGGCCGCTCCCGGGCGCTCGGACCGCCCGGACCACGGCGCGGGGCACGCCTCTCTCTCACGTACGGCTCATCGCCGTACCCAAAAAAGTGCCCCGCGCCCGCCCCGGCGCGCGCCCGCCCGCCCCGCGCGCGCCCCGGCGCGCGCGCCCGCCCGCCCCGCGCGCGTCGATCTTGCAGTTTCTGTCGTCGATTTCTGCGGGTATGCCCCATATATCGCGGCAGAAAGTGCAAGATCGCGGAGGAGAGGGGCGGGTCTGGGAGTTTGGGGGTCAGGTCAGGAGGAGGCCGGTCACCCAGAGGGCCGCGACGGTCAGACCGGCCAGGAACTCCACGAGCATCGACAGGCCGACCGCCTTGAGGGCCTGCACCGTGGACGGCCAGGCGAGCCGGTTGCTGCCCAGCCGCAGCCGCTCCGCCGCCCACACCCCGGCGACGAAGCCGAGCACCAGCCCGACGACCGGCACCACGAAGAACCCGATGACGCCGAGCACCCCGCCGGCGAGCAGGGTGGACATCGGCACGCCGGTGTTCTTCAGGTTGCGGCCCGGCCACGCGTACTTGATCACGGTGCCGCCCGCCGCGACGACAGTGGCGGCCGCGAACACCGCCCAACCACCCACCCCGGCGCCGCCGAAGATCGCCCAGACCAGCACGCCGCCCCAGCACAGTGGCAACGCCGGCAGACCCGGCACCACCACGCCGGCCAGTCCGGCCAGGATGGCCAGCCCGGCCACCACTGTCACCGCCGTCTGCGAATCCGTCAGGTCCACGCCGTCACCCTCCATCGCCGCCAACCGAGCCAACCGGACCGTGGGGACCCCTCGCGCACGCCGTCCTGCGGGCGGTCCACCGTGGCGCGCCCGCGCCGGCCGCCGGCAACCCGATCCCCGCTCACGCCGCCCCGCCCCGCAGCCGCGCGGTGATCGCGTCGGCCGGGACCGGGGCGCCGAAGTACCGGCCCTGCCCGGTGTCGCACCGTAGCGCCCGCAGCCGTTCGGCCTGCACGCCGGTCTCGACCGCCTCGGCGGTGACCCACAGCTCCAGGGCGTGCGCCAACCGGACCAACGCATCGACGATCCGTTCGTCGCGGTGGTCGGCCGCGACGTCGGTCCCGTCGGCGCGGATCCCCTCCACGAACGGGCCGGCGAGCTTCAGCGAGTGGATCGGCAACCGCCGCAGGTACGCGAGGTTCGAGTAACCGGTGCCGAAGTCGTCCACGGCCAGCCGGACGCCGAGCGCGGCGAGCCGATGCAGGCTGCGCAGCGGCTCACCGGCGCTGCCCATCACGGCGCTCTCGGTCAGCTCCAACTGGAGCAGGTCGGCGGGCAGGCCGCTGGTGTGCAGCACGTCGGCCACCGTGTCCACGATCGCCGGGTCGTCGGCCTGCCGCGCCGCCAGGTTGACGCTGACCACCAGCCGGGCGTCGGGGAACTCCCGCCGCCACCGCTCGGCGTCCTGACAGGCCCGCCGCAGCACCCACTCGCCGAGCCGGACGATCAGGCCGGTCTCCTCGGCCAGGCCGATGAACCCGTCCGGCCCGAGCAGGCCCAACTCCGGGTGCTCCCACCGGACCAACGCCTCCACCGCGAGCATCGTGCCCTCCAGCAGCGACACGATCGGCTGGTAGTGCAGCACGAACTCGCCCCGGTCCAGTGCGGCCGGCAGCCCGGCGACAAGTGCCGACCGGGCGATGTCCCGGGCGCTGCGCTCCGGGTCGTAGACCGCCCAGCGGCCCCGGCCCGCCCCCTTGGCCCAGTAGAGCGTGGTGTCCGCCGCCTTCATCAGCTCGGACGGGGTGGTCTCCGCCGCCGGGCACTGCACGATGCCCACGCTGGCCGTCACGGCCAACTGGTGGTCACCGACGTGCACCGGGGCCGCGACGGCGGCCAACGCGGACTCCGCGACGGCCACCGCGTCGTCGATGTCGTCCCCGCCGTCGACCAGGATCACGAACTCGTCGCCACCCATCCGGGCGACCAGGTGGCCGTGGTCGGCCACGCACGCGGCCAGCCTGCGGCCGATCATCACCAGCAGCCGGTCGCCGAGGTCGTGGCCGAGGCTGTCGTTGATCGCCTTGAAGCCGTCCAGGTCGAGGAAGCACACCCCGACCCGCTGCCCGGTGCCCGCGCCGTCGAGGACCCGGCCCAGCGTCTCGAAGAACAACGTCCGGTTGGGCAGCCCGGTCAGCGGGTCGTGCAGCGCCTGGAAACGCAGCCGCTGCTGGAGTTCGTACCGCTGGGTGATGTCCTCGATCATCGCGACGGTGAACCGGGGTCGCCCGTCGCCGTGCCGGATCAGCGAGACGGCCAGATCCGTCCAGACGACGCTGCCGTCCTTGCGGTGGTAGCGCTTCTCCACCCGGGCGGCGTCCTGCTTGCCGTCGATCAGCTCCTGGTAGAGCTCCCACATCCCGGCGGCGTCGTCGGCGTGGAACAGCGCCGCCACGTTGCTGCCGCGCAACTCCTCGATCGAGTAGCCGAGCATGTCGGCGAACGCCTGGTTGACGTCGATGATCTGACCGTCCACGCCGGCGATGCCGATGCCGATCGCGGCCCCGGTGAAGACCGCCCGGAAGCGGGCCTCACTGTCGCGCAGTGCCTGCTCGACCCGGTCCCGTGCCTGCCAGGCGGACCTGGCGATCTGCTCCTGCTGGCTGAACGTGCGGTCGCGCAGCGCGCGGGCGAACCCGGCGGCCAGCCCGCCCTGCAGCGCCGCGATCCGCTCGGTCAGGTCCGCCGGCTCATCGACGGTGGAGAGCACCCGGCCCGGGAAGTCCGTACCGAGGGCGCGCAGCGTCCAGTCCAGGGCCTGCGGCGCGGTGAGGTGCGCCTCGACAAGCGCCCGACCGACCTCCTCCGCCGGTTCGACACGGAACGGTTCCGCCCGCACCGCCTGCGCCAACCGGTTCGTGTGCGCCAGCAGCAGCCGCTCGGTCTCGGTCACGCTGAGCGGCACGAAACCGAGGCGGCGGATCGCGCGGGCCCAGTCGGCGGCGTACCCCTGGGCATCGGCCCGGCCGACGGAGTCCGGGACGGCGGTCATGTCGATCAGCCGGCGGGCTGGTCGTACCGGGCGACGCCACCGAAGGCGCCGAACCGTTCCGGGTGCTCGTCCACGTCCGACGGTGAGTCCGGACGCCAGAGCGGCATGTGCACCACGCCCGGTTCGAGGACCGTCCAGTCGCCGAAGAAGCCGGTGACCTGCGCACGGGAGCGCAGGGTGATCTCGGTGTCGGTCCGTGCGGAGAGCCGCTGGGCGTCCAGCATTTCCTGTGGCTGGTCCTCGAAGGTGGAGTGCGAGACGACCAGGAAGCTGCCCGGCGCGGCGACGGCCCGCAGGGTGGTCAGGATCTCCTCGGGCCGGTCGCGGTCCGGGATGAAGTGCACCACCCCGGCCAGCAGGATGCCCATCGGCCGGCTGAAGTCGATGAGCCCGAGCTGCCGGGTCGCGGCGAGGATCCGCTCCGGCTCGCGCAGGTCGGCGTGGATGACACCTGTCAACTCGTTGCCGGCGAGCAACTCCCGGCTGTGGGCGACCGCCACCGGGTCGATGTCGACGTAGACCACGCGGGCCTTCGGGTTGACCGCCTGGGCCACCTCGTGCACGTTGCCGACAGTGGGTATTCCGGAGCCGATGTCGAGGAACTGGTCGATACCGGCGTCGAGGAGCACCCGGACGGCCCGCCGCAGGAACTCCCGGCCGGACCGCATGGTGGCGGCGAGGTTCGGGGTCATGCTGGCGATCTGCTCGGCCAGTTGCCTGTCGATCTCGAAGTTGTGCGCCCCGCCCAGGAAATAGTCGTACACCCGGGCCGCGCTCGGCCTGGTCAGATCGATCTCGGTCGGCAGTCCGTCCGGCATCAGCGTGCTCCCCAGTTCATCGCCGCGGCGCGGGACGGCACCGGCGTCGAC
Source organism: Micromonospora sp. DT231 (assembly GCF_049847025.1). Lineage (NCBI taxonomy): Bacteria > Bacillati > Actinomycetota > Actinomycetes > Micromonosporales > Micromonosporaceae > Micromonospora > Micromonospora sp. DT231. Next base: position 165,005 of record NZ_JBNCNO010000014.1, read on the forward strand.
GGGCGTTCGCGAGCACCGGCCGACCCGCGGGTCGTGTGGTGTGCACCACTCTAGGCGGCTGACTCCAGGATCAGCGAGATGCCTTGACCGACGCCGATGCACATGGTGGCCAACGCCCGGCGGCCGCCGCGACGGCGCAGCTCCAGGGCGGCCGTCAGCGCCAGCCGCGCGCCGCTCGCGCCGAGCGGGTGCCCCAGCGCGATGGCCCCGCCGTTCGGGTTGACGTGCTCGGCATCCACGGGCAGGCCCAGCTCCCGCAACACCGCCACGGACTGCGCGGCGAACGCCTCGTTCAGCTCCACCACGTCCACCGCGCCCACCTCGACGCCCACCCGGTCGAGCAGCTTGCGGGTGGCCGGCACCGGGCCGATTCCCATGATCCGGGGCGGCACGCCGGCCACCGCCGCACCGCCGATGCGGGCCAGCGGGGTGAGGCCGTACCGGTGCACCGCCGCCTCGCTGGCCACCAGCAGCGCGACCGCGCCGTCGTTGACGCCCGAGGAGTTGCCGGCGGTGACCGTGCCGCCGTCGCGGAACGGGGTGGGCAGCCCGGCCAGCTTCTCCAGCGTGGTCTCCCGGGGGTGCTCGTCGACCTCGACCAGCCGGGTCTCGCGCCGGCCGGCCGGCACGGACACCGCCACGATCTCCTCGGCGAACCGGCCGTCGGCCTGCGCCTTGGCGGCGCGCTGCTGGGAGCGGTACGCGAAGGCGTCCTGCTCGGCCCGGCTCACGCCGTACTCGGCGGCCACGTTCTCCGCCGTCTCCGGCATCGAGTCGACGCCCCACCCGTCGCGCATCAACGGGTTGACCAGCCGCCAGCCCAGTGTGGTGTCGTACACCTCGGCCGAGCGGGAGTACGCCGACGTCGCCTTCGGCATGACGAACGGCGCCCGGCTCATGCTCTCCACCCCACCGGCGATCATCAGCTCCGCGTCCCCGGACACGACGGCTCGGGCGGCGATGGCGAGGGCGTCCAGGCCCGAGCCGCAGAGCCGGTTGACAGTGCTGCCCGGCACCTCCTCGGGCAGGCCGGCCAGCAGCGCCGCCATCCGGGCCACGTTGCGGTTGTCCTCGCCGGCCTGGTTGGCGCAGCCGAGCACGACGTCGTCCACCCGCGCCCAGTCCACCGACGGGTGGCGGGCGACCAGTTCACGGATCACGTACGCGGCCAGGTCGTCGGGGCGGACGGCGGCCAGCGCGCCCGCGTACCGGCCGATCGGGGTGCGGACACCGGCCACCAGGTATGCCACGGTCATCGCGAGTCCTTCGGGGTGCAGACGGCGGGGGGTGGGCACGCCCACCGGGTCGCGGGGGCTGCCGGCCGCCAGGATATCCGCGCCGGCAACGGATAGGTTGACGGCATGGCTCGGGCCCAGTTCAGCGCAGAGACCAGTGGCGGCGGCGCGTTCGTCCGCCAGCCCAACCGCTTCACCGGGCGGGTCACCGCCGACTCGACCTCCCCGCCCGGCGGCGGTCCGGACGAGCAGGACCGCTGGCCCCTGGAGGCCGGCCGCTACCGGTTGATCTGGTGCCGGGCCTGCCCGTGGGCGCACCGGGCGAGGATCGTGCGCGGCCTGCTCGGGTTGGACGACGCGATCTCGCTGGGCACCGTCGACCCGATCCGTGACGAGCGGGGCTGGGCGTTCGCCCTCGACCCGGACGGCTTCGACCCGGTCCTCGGCGTCGGGTTCCTCTCCGAGGCGTACCTGGCCACCGACCCGGACTACACCGGCCGGGTGACCGTGCCGGCGCTCGTCGACACGCTCACCGGCCGGGTGGTCACCAACGACTATCCGCAGCTCACCCTCGACTTCTCCACCGAGTGGCGGTCCCTGCACGCGCCCGACGCGCCGGATCTGTATCCGGTCGCGCTGCGCCCCGAGCTGGACGCGTTGATGGCCGAGATCCACGCGGACGTCAACAACGGCGTCTACCGGTGCGGGTTCGCCACCTCCCAGGAGGCGTACGACGAGGCGTTCCGGGCGCTCTTCGCCCGGCTGGACGCGCTGTCCGAGCGGCTGGCCGGGCAGCGCTACCTGATGGGTGACGCGATCACCGAGGCCGATGTGCGGCTGTTCACCACGCTTGTCCGCTTCGACGCCGCCTACCACGGCCACTTCAAGTGCAACCGCAGCAAGCTGACCGAGATGCCGGTCCTGTGGGCGTACGCCCGGGATCTCTTCCAGACCCCGGGCTTCGGCGAGACGGTGGACTTCGACCACATCAAGCGGCACTACTACGGCACCCACCGGCAGATCAACCCGAGCGGCATCGTGCCACTCGGGCCGGACGAGTCCGGTTGGCACACGCCACACGGGCGTGGCTGAGCCGGGTCGTCCCGGCACCACGACCGCGCCGAGGTCCGGTGCGGACGTCGCCCGCCGGGCCGCCGGTTCCGCCGCGGCGGGTTGCGCGCTCGCGGGCGCGGTGGCGGTGACGGTCGCCGTGGTCGCCGGTCCCGGTCCCGGTCTCACCGGGTACGTCAGCGAGGCCGGCATCGCCGGCAGTGGACACGCCGCGACGTACCGGATCGGAGTCCTCGCCCTGGCCGCCGCATTGCTGTTGATCGGCGCCGCGCTGCCTCCCGGGGTGTGGTCGGCGGCGCCGGCGCTGCTCGCCACCGGCGCCGTGTTCGCGGCGGTCTCCGGCGCGGTGACCTGCTCCACCGGCTGCCCACTGCCGCCGTTCGAGCGCGCCACGACCGCGGATCTGGTGCACGGCGGCGCGAGCATCGCGGCCACCGCGTCGGTGGTCTTCGCCATGCTCGCGCTCGCCGTGTCCGGGTCGGTCGGCACGGCGGTGCGTCGCCTGGCCGGTGGGAGCGCCGCGCTGGCCCTGCCACTCTGCGCGACGGTCGGGCTGTGCATGCTCGTCGTCGGCCGGGGCGCGGTGGTGGGCGTGCTGGAACGGGTGGTCCTCGTGCTGCTCGTGGCCTGGGGTCTCGCCACCGCCACCACCCTGGCCCTGGACCGCGGGCAGGCACGCTCCCAGTAAGGATCCTCACGCCGACCGCTCCTTGCGATACCCGGCCAGCGGCGTATTCTCGCCTAGCGATGACAAATGTCTGGGGCCTCACCGTCCGCCTGTATGTCGATCTCCGACTGCAGGCCAGCGGCATCTGTCCGGGCTAGCTGCGCTTCCACGCCTGCCCCGATCAGACCCGGACAATTGGATAGATTCCTCATGCCCTTCAGCCTGCGCAAGATTCCCTTCTCCGTGCAGATCCTGCTCGGCCTCGTGCTCGGCGTCGCGCTGGGCTTCCTGGCCCGCGCCAACGACCTGAGCTGGCTGACCAGCACCCTGCACACCGTCGGTGGCCTCTTCATCCAGCTCCTCAAGCTGGCCGTACCGCCGCTGGTCTTCACCGCCATCGTGGTCAGCGTCGTCAGCCTGCGCGGCGTGGCCAACGCCGCCCGGCTCGCCCTCAAGACCCTGATGTGGTTCGGCATCACCGCGCTGATCGCGGTGAGCATCGGCATCGGCATCGGCCTGCTCACCAACCCGGGCAAGGGCGTGTCCCTCGACGTGGGTGGCGCGACACCGCCGAAGAACACCGGCTCGTGGACCGACTTCCTCACCGGCATCGTGCCCACCAACCCGGTCGGCGCGTTCGTCGAGGGCAACGTCCTGCAGATCGTCTTCCTCGCCCTCGTCGTCGGTGCCGCGGCCCTGCTGGTCGGCGACGCCGCCGAACCGTTCGTCGCGTTGAACCGCTCCCTGCTGGAGATCGTCCAGAAGGCGCTCTGGTGGGTCATCCGCCTCGCCCCGATCGGCACCCTCGGTCTGATCGGCAACGCCGTCGCCTCGTACGGCTGGGACCTGCTGGCCCCCCTCGCGAAGTTCACCACCGCCGTCTACGTCGGCTGCGCCATCGTGCTGTTCGTGGTCTACCCGCTGGTGCTGATCCTCGCCGGCCGCCTCAACCCGCTGCGCTTCTTCGCCGGCGCCTGGCCGGCGATCGAGCTGGCCTTCGTGTCGCGCTCCTCGGTCGGCACCATGCCGGTGACGCAGCGCTCCGTCGAGCGGCTCGGCGTCCCCCGCGAGTACGCCTCGTTCGCGGTGCCCTTCGGCGCCACCACGAAGATGGACGGTTGCGCCGCCATCTACCCGGCCCTCGCCGCGATCTTCGTGGCCCAGGTGTTCGGCGTGCACCTCGGCGTCACCGACTACCTGCTCATCGCGTTCGTCTCGGTGGTCGGCTCGGCGGCCACCGCCGGCCTGACCGGCGCGATCGTGATGCTCACCCTGACCCTCAGCACGCTGGGCCTACCGCTGGCGGGCGCCGGTCTGCTGCTGGCCATCGACCCGATCCTGGACATGATCCGCACCGCCACCAACGTGGCCGGGCAGGCCCTGGTGCCGACAGTCGTCGCCGCCCGCGAGGGCACCCTCGACCGGGTCGCGTACGAGTCCGCCGGTCGTCGCGACCTGATCGACCCGGAGCCGGCCACCGAGCCCCGGCCGGATCGGCACGACGAGCTGACTCCTGTTCCCGCCTGACCGGAGCACACCGACGGCGACCGGCCCCTCCCCGGAGGGGCCGGTCGCCGTCTTCGAGAGGATGACCCCCATGAGTTCCCTGTTCACTCCCCTGGCCCTGCGTGCCGTCACCCTGCCCAACCGGGTCGCCATGGCGCCGATGTGCCAGTACTCCGCCGGCCCGGACGGTCTGCCGACCGACTGGCACCTGATCCACCTCGGCAGCCGCGCGGTGGGTGGCGCCGGGCTGGTGCTGACCGAGGCGACCGCGGTGCTCCCCGAGGGGCGGATCAGCCCGCAGGACACCGGGCTGTGGTCCGGCGCGCACGTCGACGCGTGGCGGCCGGTGACCGCGTTCGTGGCCGCCCACGGCGCGGTGCCGGCCGTGCAGCTCGCGCACGCCGGGTTCAAGGCCTCCACCTACCGGCCGTGGGCGCCGGAGCGCGGTGGCGTGCCGGACGCCGAGGGCGGCTGGACGCCCACCGCCCCCGGCGCGGAGCCGTTCACCGCCGGCTACCGGACGCCGACCGCCCTCGACGAGGCCGGCATCGCCGGTGTGGTCGAGGCGTTCGCGGCCGGAGCCGAACGCGCGCTGGCCGCCGGCTTCGCCGCCGTGGAGATCCACGCCGCGCACGGTTACCTGCTCAACGAGTTCCTCTCACCGCTGACCAACACGCGCACCGACGGCTACGGCGGCGACCGGACCGCCCGGATGCGACTCACCCTGGAGGTGGCCCGCGCGGTACGCGCCGCGGTGGGCGAGGACGTGCCGGTGCTGACCCGCATCTCGGCCACCGACTGGGTCGAGGGCGGCTGGACGATCGAGGACAGCGTGGTGCTCGCCGGTGAGCTGGCCGGCGTCGGCGTCGACCTGGTCGACACCTCCTCCGGTGGCGTCAGCACGGACCAGCGCATCCCGCTCGGCCCCGGCTACCAGGTGCCGCTGGCCGCCCAGATCCGCCGCGAGGCGGGCGTGCCCACCGGCGCGGTGGGCCTGATCGTCGAGCCCGAGCACGCCGAGCAGATCATCGCGGGCGGCGAGGCCGACCTGGTGCTGCTGGGCCGGGAGCTGCTGCGCGACCCGTACTGGCCGCGCCGGGCCGCCGCCAAGCTCGGCGTCGTCTACTCCGGGCCGCCGCAGTACGCCCGCGCCTGATCCCCGCCGCTCGGACGGCTGCCGGGACCGGCAGCCGTCCGAGGGGGTCAGCCCGCCAGGTGCGACCAGTCGCCCTCCAGGTCCTGCCACCTGCCCTGGGCGGCCACCGTGCCACCGAGCAGCACCACCACGTGGTCGGCGCGGACCAGCGCGGCGCGCTTCGCGGTCGAGCCGACCACCGTCACCCCGTGTCCGCGCAACGCCTGCCACAACGCCAGCTCGGTGGTGACGTCGAGCGCCGACGACACGTCGTCGGCGACCAACAGTTCGGTACGCGGCGCCAGCGCCCGAGCCAACGCCAACCGCTGCAACTGCCCACCGGAGAGCCTCGTGCCCTTGTGCCCGATGAGCAGACCCAGCCCACCGCCGGCGGCGGCCAGGTCGTGGTCGAGCTGGGCGGTGCTGACCGCGTCGGCGGCGTCCACCTGGTGCCCGAGCGCGATGTTGTCGGCGACAGTGCCGGACAGCACCCGGGGCAGCTGACCGACGTAGCCGACCTGGTTGGGTCGCAGGAACAGCTCCGGCTCGGTGACCGGGTCGCCGTTCCAGGCCAGCTCACCGGTGTGGTGCACGATCCCGGCCAGCGCCCGCAGCAGCGAGGACTTGCCCGAACCCACCGGCCCGACGACAAGCACCAACTGCCCCCGCCGCACGGTCAGGTCCACGTTGCGGACGGCCACCGTGCCGTCGGAGTGCACCACCCCGAAACCGCGCAGCTCCAGCCGTCGCAACGGATGCCGCGGCGCGGGCGTCGGCGCGGGCGCCGTCCCGGCGGCCAGGTCGACCGCGGCAACCCCCGCGGAGTACGCGCTCACGCCGGTCATCGCCACGGTGCGCCGCGTCCAGACCCGCGCCGACGGTAGCTGGGAGATCAACGAGGCGGTGGTCCAGGCGAACCAGCGCGCCGCGCCCAACGTGGAGACGGCCACCAGCACCGCCCCGGCGGAGAGCGAGCCGCTCAGGTAGAGCGCCCACGCGCCGATCGGCAACAGGCCGCTGGCCATCGACGGCGTGGAGCGCGCCCACACCTGCACGGAGATCTCCCGCCGCTGCCGGTCACTGCGCAGCACGTCCAGGCTTGCCAGGTGGCGCAGCACCGCGGTGGTCGCGCCGGCGAGCTTCACCGTCCGCGCCCCGGAGAGCGCGGAGACCAGCGCCGTGGCGAAGGCGGCCCGCGCCGCCACCGTCGCCCGTGCCGCACGTTCGAGTTTCGGCCCGAACAGCGTCGCGGCCAGCCCGGAGACGACCATCGTGCCGAGGAAGAACAGCCCCGGTACGACGCTGCCGGTGACCGCCGTCATGGCGACCACCAGGACCAGCGCGACGGCCTGGTCCAGCACGTTGTCGGCGAGCTGGACCACCCGCTCGGTGTCACCGCCCTGCGCCACGACCTCCGCCGGGGTGTGCGAGCTGACCCGGCGCGGCCCGGTCTGGCCGTGCACCAGGCGCAGGCCGATCCGCAGCATCTGCCGTACCCACCAGTGCGGGAACCAGACGTGCGTGTAATACGGCAGCGGCAGCGTGATCAGCAGTCCGGCCACGATTCCGATCGCCGGCAGGTACGCGTTGCCCGTCCCGTCGACCAGGTCGGCCCAGAGCCAGGGCAGCACCGGGCCGTCCAGGCCGAGCAGGCTGAGCCCGAGGAACAACCCGATCGCGGCAAGCCCGTACCGGGGATCGTTGATGCAGAGCCGGACGATCTCCCGCAGCGTCCGGGCCGGCGGCACGGGTGGCAGCGGCGGCGGGTCGGCCCGCGTCGGCGTCCCCGTGCCCTGCGTACTGTCGGGCGATGTCTCCCCGGTGGCCCGCCCATTCGGCTCGGCCCGCGTGGGCACCCGCGCACTCGGCCAGGCGGTGACCTGCTCGTTCGGCGCGACCGGTTCGGCCCGCGCGGGCGGCGGCGCACTCGGCCAGGCGGTGACCTGCTCGTTCGGCGCGACCGGTTCCGCCCGCGCGGGCGGCGGCGCGGTCGGCCAGTCGTCGGCGGGGCCGGGACCGACCAGCAGGTCGGTGCCGCCGGCACGGACGGTCGGCGCCACCGCGGCGTACGCGGCGGCGTGGCTGGTCGCCAGCAGTTCGGCGAAACGCGTCGACGTCTCCAGTGGACCGGCCTCGACCACCGCGCCGTCGGCCAGCACCACCACCTCGTCGCAGCGGCGCACGGAGGAGAGCCGGTGGGCGATGACGATGCCGATCCGGTCGCGCAGCAGTCGTTCGGTGGCCCGCTGCACCCGCGCCTCGGTGACCGGGTCCAGACGCGCGGTTGCCTCGTCGAGGATCACCACATGCGGGTCACGGACCAGGATCCGGGCGAACGCCACCAACTGCTCCTGACCTGCGGAGAGCACGTGCCCGCCCTCCCCCAGCCGGGTGTCCAACCCGTCCGGCAACTCGGCGATCCAGCCCGCCAGGCCCAGCTCGTCGAGTGCCCTCGCCGCGGCGTCGAGCAGCTCCGGGTCGTAGAGCGCGACGTTCTCCGCGAGAGTGCCGGCCAGGATCTCGGTACGCTGCGGCACCAGTGCCACCCAGCGGCGCAACTGCTCGACGTCGAGGTCGCACAGGTCGGTGCCGCCGAGGAAGACCGCGCCCGACGGCACGTCGACAGCCCTGGTGAGCACCTTCGCCAACGTCGACTTGCCCGAACCGGTCCGCCCGATGAGCGCGTACGAGCGTCCGCGCGCGAAGGTGAGGCTGAGCCCGCGCAGCGCGGCCCCCCGGCCACCCTCGGGGCCGCTCACCTCGTATTCGAAGGTCAGGTCGCGGAGGCGCAGGTCACCCTCGGTCGGGCTGGCGCCGCCGACGGGCTCCTGCCGGGCCTTGTGCAGCAACTGCACCCGAGCCCACGCGCCCAGCGCCTCCTGGATCTCCGGCACCATCCGGCTGACGTGTTCCGCGGTGGCCCCGAAGGCCAGGGCGAGCAGCCAGATCGCGGTGAGCCGGGCGGCGTCGATCCGGTCGGTGGTCAACGCCCACGCCCCGCCGAGCACCACCGCACCGATGCCGGCCCGGATCGTCGCGGTGGCGGCCGAGGCAACCCGGGCGGACAACACCCAGACCAGGCCGCCCCGGGACAGCACGGCGGCGGCCCGCCGGGCATAGAGCCGCAGCACGTACGGTCGGGCCAGGCTGGTGCGTACGTCGTCCTGGCCGTGCACCGCCTCCTCCATCACGGCGGCCAGGTCGGACCACGCCTCCTCCTCGCGCATCCGGGCCGGGGCGATCCGCGCCGTGGGCCCGCGCAGGCCGGCCGCGAGCAGCACGGTGAGCAGCAGCATCGCGACCCCGGCCGGCCACCACACGGCCAACGCCACGATCATCGACAGCAGGCCGACGCAGAGGCCCTGGGCGAGCCGGGTGCCCTGGTTACGGATCCCCGACGCCACCTGGTAGACGTCCCCGTCGATCCGGTCGAGCAGCTCACCCACCGGGGTGGTCTCCAGGGTCGGCAGGTCCTGCCCGAGAGCGACCTGGCAGAGCCGGCGGCGTACGTCGGCGGACCAGTCCGCGGTCAGACCGGCCATCAGCAGGCTCACCGCGAGGTCGCTGAGCACCACCGCGACCAGCGCCGCGGCCAACACGGCGAAGAAGCCCGCCGACCGGTGCACCAGCACCGCGCCGGCCAGCGCCGAAGCGCCCGCCTGGCCGGCGGCGCCGAGCACGATCAGGACGGCCACGACCGTCATCCGACGTGCCGAGGTGCCCCACAGATCACGGAGCAGGCGCATGGAAGTCCTCCGGATGTGGGGTGGCGGAGACTTCAGCCTGGTGGCGCGGACGCCCAGATTCAACCGAATTTCCGGCCCTGAGCAGGGCATCAACCATCCGGGCCAGCACCATCACCTCGGTTTCCGTGACGTCGCGGTGTCAACCCGTCCCGGATACCGCGATCTTCATGAAGTCGAGCGGATCATGCCCGGTGGGGTGGTCTGGGGCCGATGTCCGGCGTGCCGGCGTGGGCGAACCGGGCCGTTGCGTCGTTTGTCCGGTTCGGGGCCGTCTGGCCTGTGACCGGGCGCACCGACAGGCCGGAATGATGGCCGGGGCGGGGTCGTTACACACCCTGACGATCGCAGCACCACCGGCTCCGCCACCCCGCTCGCCGGGGTTGGGCCGCCGGTAGGGGTTCGGAATGCCGGCCCCGGCCCGATCGTTGAAGACTCCGCCGAGCACCCCGCTCCATCGGGTGCCACGGGATGGGCCGCCCCCGGAATGACCCCGGCCCCCCGGTCGTTACAGATGGACCGGCGCCACAAGCCCCCGCTTGTAAGTCGCCCCCCCGCTTGCAGGTCGCCGCCCCCGGGCGCCGTGAGCCTCTGGGCTTGCCCCGCAAAGACTTTTCTCCGTTTGTGCAGCGCCGGACGAGGTGCTCACACCCTGCCGCTTTCCCCCTGGCGCTGGGTGTTTCCTACCCCCGAAGGAGCTACCCCCATGAACACGATCATGCGTAAGAGCGTGCTGTCCGTTGCTGGTCTCGCGTTCGCCGGTGGTGTCTTCGCCGGCCCGATCGCCGCCCACGCCGCCACCACGGTCGACACCAAGCCGGCCGCCGCCGCGGTGCAGACCACTGCGCCGAAGCCGCAGGGCGACCAGTCGCACATCACCCTGAACGATGAGCAGACCGCCAACGTCAAGGCGATCATCGCCGCGACGAAGAAGGCCGGCCTGCCCGAGCGCGCCGCGGTCATCTCGATCGCGACGAGCCTGCAGGAGTCGAAGCTGGACAACCTGGGCCACCTCGGCGACGCCAACGACCACGACTCGCTGGGCCTGTTCCAGCAGCGCCCCAGCTCGGGTTGGGGTACGCCGGAGCAGATCACCAACCCGGAGTACTCCACCACCGCGTTCCTCAAGGGCCTGCGTCAGGTTGACGGCTGGCAGGACATGGCACTGACCGACGCCGCGCAGACCGTCCAGGTCTCCGCCTACCCCGACGCGTACGCCCAGTGGGAGCAGCAGGCCACCGACCTGGTCAACCAGCACTGGAACAGCTGACCCCCGCACGGCACCACCGCACCGCACCATCGCGCACGGCACCACCGCACGACCGCACCGCAGCACGACCACATGACACCGACCGCTGGCCGGCGCCCCGTAACTCGGGGTGCCGGCCAGCGGCGTTTCCGGGTCTGGCCGGCATGACGAACGGCGACGCGCCCGCTGCCCGGCACTACCCCCGCCCGATTGGCGACTGCGAGGAGATCTTGGACAGTTTCCGTTACGGCGTTACGGCGTAACGGAAACTGTTCAAGATCTCCGGTAATGCGCGGCGCGCGGGCACGGCGCACGGCGCACGGGCACGGGCACGGCGCACGGCGCACGGGCACGGGCACGGCGCACGGCGCACGGCGCACGGGCACGGCGCGCGGCGCTCCGGCGAAGCGCGGAGCGGTCAGAAGAGGACCGTGGCGAGGGTGCCGATCGGCTGGAAGCCGCAGCGCTCGTAGACCCGGCGGGCTGGGAGGTTGAAGTCGTTGACGTACAGGCTGACGGTGGGGGCGACCCGCAGCAGCGCGTCGCGGACCACGGCTGCCATGGCGGCCGTCGCGATTCCTCGACCCCGCCACTCGGGTGCCACCCAGACGCCCTGGACCTGCGCCGTCCGCTTGGTGACGACGGCCAGCTCGGCCTTGAACACGACCTTGCCGTCGACGAAGCGGGCGTACGCCCGACCGGCCCGGACCAGGTCGTTGACCCGTCGGCGGTAACTGCGTCCGGCGTCCTCGGCCAGCGGGGAGACGCCGACCTCCTCGGTGTACATGGCCACCGCGGCGGGGAAGAGCCGATCGACCTCGCCGGAGCGGACCTGGCGTACCTCCGGGTCGGCCGGTACGGGTGGCAGGGTGTCGGTGGCCAGCAGTGGCTGGTTGGGGCGGACGTCCCGCGCTGGCCCCCACGTGTCGGAGAGGCGGTCCCACAGCCCGAGCACCGCATCGGCTCGGCCGACGATCGAGGAGCAGAGCCGTTCCTCGCCGGCGAGGAGGTCGGCGAAGGCGGCTACCGCGGCGTCGGTCGCCAGCACCGGCGTGAGGTTGCCGCCGAGCCAGCACAGTGATTCGAGGTTGCGGCGCGCGCCGTACCCCAGGATTCTGCCCTCGGCCCGCCACCAGGACAGCCCGCGCGCGGCGATCCGCTCGGCGACCTGCGCGCCCGCGAACGGGTCATGGTCGAGTAGACGCTCGACCGCGCGGCGCTCCGATTCCCCCAGTTGGCGTACCGGCACCGTCAGCACGCCTACCAGCCTGCCAGATCGACCCCCCGCTTCGCCGGTCGAGTGGCAAGGCCGGCACCGGCTCGGCCGGCGCGCTTGTCGGCCGGGTCCGCCCGGCCCACCTGACGACCGGGGGCACCAGTGCCCCGAGCAGGAGAAACAGGGCACCGAGCACCAACCAGCCCGGTACGCCCCAGCCGAGCGCGAGGGTGGTCACCACCACCGGCGCGAGCATCTTGCCCAGTTCGTAACCCATGCCGTACGTCCCCTGGTACTGCCCCTGGGCGTCGGCCGGCGCCAGCCCGAAGGAGATGCCCCAGCCGGCGGCGGAGTGCCACAGCTCGCCGGTCACGTGGGCGATCGCCCCGACGCCGAGCAGGCTCACCGCGCCGACGGTGGGCAGTGCGCCGCTGGCGGCGAAGAGTACGCAGGCCAGGGCGATGGCCACGCCCGCGCGACGGGCGGCGCGGGCGGCTCCGGGCAGTGTGGTGGCGCTCCGCGCGGCGCGGACCTGGAGGAGCACCACGAGCACCGTGTTGACAAGCGTCAGCGCGGAGATCATCCAGATCGGCGCGTTGGTGTGCCCGGCGATCCACAGCGGCAGGGCGATGGTGAGCAGGCTGAAGTGCATGGACATCAGCCCGTCGACGAGGGTGAAGGCGAGGAACGGGCGGTCCCGCAGGGCGATCAGTCGGGGGCCGTGCGTCGGGGCGGCGATCGGGGCGACGCTGGGCAGGCGGAGGAAGATCGTCGCCGCGGCCAGGGATGCCGCCGCGGCGGTGAGGATCAGCGCGACGTAGCCGGTTCGGGTGTCGGCGGCGATGGCGAAGCCGCCGAGGACCGCGCCGACGGAGATCCCGACGTTCGTGGTGGCCCGCAGGTAGGCGCGGGTGCGTACCCGTTGGTCTGCGGGGATCGCTCCGGCGATCAGCGCGCCCCGGGCGCCGCGCTCGATGGCGTCGGCGAGCGCCGTGGCGGCTCCGACGAGCACGAACGTGGGGAACGAGCGTACGGCGATCAGACCTGTGGTCAGGGTGCCGGCGGCGAACAGTGCGCCGACCTGCACGCCGCGGGGGCCGACGCGGTCGGCCAGGTAGCCGCTCGGTGTGCTGGCCAGTACGCCGACGAGGGCCGAGATGGTCAGACCGATGCCCACCTGGGTCGCCGACAGGCCGACCGAGCGGGTGAGGAAGAGCGCGCTCGCGACGAGCCAGAGCCCTCGGCCGACGGTCTTGACCAGGGTGCCGATGGTGAGGACGCGGGCCGGGCCCGGTGGGGGAAGCAGGCGCATGACCGGGACGCTAGCAAGACGTACGTACGGTTTGCAATTAAAGCCTTGTCGCCGACGCGTTGAAGACTTGTCGCCGATGCGTTGCCGATATATCGTTGATGCATCAGCGACAGTACGAAGAGAGGAAGAACCCCATGCGGTTCCACCGACAGCACCACCAGATGCACGAGGCCCGGATGCGCGGATTCGGCTTCCCGCCGATCCCGCCCGGCCCGCACGAGCACGGACACGGCGGCCCCTGGGGCGGGCGAGGCCGTGGCCGGGGTCGGGGCCGACGCCCCAACGTCCGAGCCGCCGTGCTGGCCCTGCTCACCGAGCGGCCGATGCACGGCTACGAGATGATCCAGGAGATCGACTCCCGCACCGGCGGTGCGTGGCGGCCGAGTCCGGGCTCCATCTACCCCACTCTCCAACTGCTGGAGGACGAGGGTGTGATCGTCGCCAGCACGGAGGAGTCCGGCGGCGGGCGGAAGCGGTTCACGGTCACCGAGGCCGGCCAGGCCGAGGCCACCGAAGCCGCGCAGACCCCGGCGTGGGCGGACGTCGCCCAGGGCACCGTGAGCAGTTGGCACGACATCCGCGACTCCGGTGCGCAGGCGATGAACGCCCTGCGTCAGGTGATGATGAACGGCACCGACGACCAGCGCGAGCGGGCCGCCCAGGTGCTCGACGAGACCCGGCGCAAGCTGTACGCGATCCTCGCCGAATCCGAGTGAACCGAAGCGCACGACAAGCACGACAAGCGCCACCCAAAAGCGAGAAAAGCGGCCGTCTCCCCGAGGGGAGGCGGCCGCTTTCCGCAGGCAGTGGAGATCAGTGCACGGTGACGGTCGGGCCGCTGATCAGCCCGCGCAGTTCCTCGGGAAGCTCGGCGCCCATCTCGTCGGCGATCCGCAGCGCCTCCTCGATGAGCGTCTCCACGATCTGCGCCTCGGGCACCGTCTTGACGACCTTGCCCTTGACGAAGATCTGGCCCTTGCCGTTGCCCGAGGCGACGCCGAGGTCGGCTTCGCGGGCCTCACCCGGACCGTTGACGACGCAGCCCATCACGGCGACCCGCAGCGGCACCGGCAGCCCTTCCAGACCGGCGGTGACCTCCTCGGCGAGCTTGTAGACGTCCACCTGGGCGCGTCCGCAGGACGGGCAGGAGACGATCTCCAGGCCACGCTCGCGCAGACCCAGCGACTCCAGGATCTGGTTGCCGACCTTGATCTCCTCGACCGGCGGGGCGGACAGCGACACCCGGATGGTGTCGCCGATCCCCTCGGCGAGCAGGGCACCGAAGGCGACCGCCGACTTGATGGTGCCCTGGAAGGACGGGCCGGCCTCGGTGACGCCCAGGTGCAGCGGGTAGTCACACTGCTCGGCGAGCTGCCGGTACGCGCGGATCATCACGACCGGGTCGTTGTGCTTGACCGAGATCTTGATGTCGCGGAAGCCGTGCTCCTCGAACAGCGAGCACTCCCACAGCGCCGACTCGACGAGCGCCTCTGCGGTGGCCTTGCCGTACTTGCTCAGCAGGCGCTTGTCCAGCGAGCCGGCGTTGACGCCGATCCGGATCGGCACTCCCGCCGCGCCCGCGGCGCGAGCGATCTCCTTGACCTTGTCGTCGAACTGGCGGATGTTGCCCGGGTTGACCCGGACGGCCGCACAGCCGGCGTCGATCGCCGCGAAGACGTACTTGGGCTGGAAGTGGATGTCGGCGATCACCGGGATCTGGGACTTCTTGGCGATCGCGGGCAGCGCCTCGACGTCGTCCTGCGAGGGCACGGCGACCCGGACGATCTGGCAGCCGGACGCGGTCAGCTCGGCGATCTGCTGGAGCGTGGCGTTGATGTCGGAGGTGAGGGTCGTGGTCATCGACTGCACGGACACCGGCGCGCCGCCGCCGACCGGCACCGAACCCACCATGATCTGGCGGCTGGCCCGACGGGGAGCGAGCGGCGGGGGCGGCACAGCGGGCATACCGAGACTGATAGCTGTCACTTCAGGCACTCACCTTGAGAAGAGCGTGATGGGGTTGACGACGTCCGCGGCGATGGTCAGCAGCGTGAACGCGCCACCGATCAGGATCACCACGTACGTGAAGGGCATCAGTTTGAGGTAGTCCACCCGGCCGGGGTCGGTCCGGCCGATGCGCGCGTAGACCCAGGAGCGGGCCCGTTCGAACCAGGCGATGGCGATGTGGCCGCCGTCCACCGGGAGCAGCGGCAGCAGGTTGAACACGCCGATGAAGAAGTTCAGCGACACGAAGAGCATGAAGAAGACGAGCCAGGCGTTGTTCTCCACCGCCTCGCCGCCGAGCCGGCTGGCGCCGACCACACTGATCGGGGTGTCGGCGTCCCGTTCGCCGCCGGTGAGGGCGGTCCACAGGGCGGGGACCTTCTGCGGGAGGCGTTTGAGCGCCTGGGCGGTGCCGACGGCCAGGTCACCCGTGAAGTCGGCGGTGGCGCCGAAGGCGCCGACCGGGCCGTACGTCACGCGGGTGGGCGTGCTGGGGACGAGCCCGACGCCGAGCGCGGCCACCGGCGCGGCGGCGCCGCTCGGGTTGTCCAGCGGCGGACGCTGGGTCTGCGCGAGCACCGTGCTGGCGCTGCCCGGCTGCCCGTCACGGACGTACTGGATCTGCGCGGTCTCCCCCGGCTTGAGCGTGCGCAGGGTGGTGAGCAGGTCGCCGTAGTTGCCGACCGGGGTGCCGTTGATCGAGGTGATCCGGTCACCGTTGCGCAGTTGCGCCTGGGCCGCCGGGCTGGCCGCGTCGGCGGACGTGCACTCCCGCACCGCGTTCTCCGGCACCACGCACTGGCTGAGCTGGATGACGGCGGGCTCCTGGCGGGCCTGCCCCTCGGTGGTCGGGAAGTCGGGGTTGGGCAGGCCTGCGGAGACGGCGAGGATCCAGATCGTGACCAGGGCGAGCGCGAAGTGGGTGATCGACCCGGCGGCCATCACGATCGTGCGCTTCCACACCGGGTAGCGCCACATCACGCGCGACTCGTCGCCCGGCTCGACGTCGTCGTCCTGCGGCGTCATCCCGACGATCTTGCAGAAGCCGCCGAGGGGGATGCCCTTGAGGCCGTACTCGGTCTCACCCCGCCGGAACGACCAGATGGTGGGGCCGAAGCCGACGAAGTACTTGGTGACCTTCATCCCGAACATCTTGGCGGTCAGCAGGTGCCCCGCCTCGTGCAGACTTACCGAGACGAGGATGGCCAGGGCGAAGAGGACCACCCCGAGCAGGTACGACATCAAGCTCCTTCCACCGAACCCGCGATGATCTCCTGCGCGTGCGCGCGTGCCCACGACTCGGCCGCGAGCACGTCGTCGACGGTACCTGGTTCGTCGAAGTCCGGAGCGTCCTCCAGCACGCGCTCGAGGGTGTCGACGATGCCGAGGAACGGCAGTCGGCCCGCGACGAACGCCGCCACGCACTCCTCGTTCGCCGCGTTGTAGATCGCCGGGCGGCAGCGCCCGGCCTCCCCGGCGGCCTTGGCCAGGGCGACGGCCGGGAACGCGACGTCGTCAAGCGGAGCGAACTCCCAGGTGTGCGCGGCCGTCCAGTCGACGGCGGTGGCGGCCTCCGGCACCCGGTCCGGCCAGCCGATGCCGAGCGCGATGGGCAGCCGCATGTCCGGTGGGCTGGCCTGGGCGATCGTCGACCCGTCGACGAACTCGACCATCGAGTGGATCACCGATTGCGGGTGCACCATCACGGTGATGTCGGCGTACGGCACGTCGAACAACTCGTGCGCCTCGATCACCTCAAGCGCCTTGTTGACCATGGTCGCCGAGTTGATCGTGACGACCGGGCCCATGTTCCACGTCGGGTGGGCGAGCGCCTGCTCCGGTGTGACCTGCGTCAACTCGTCGCGCCCCCGACCCCGGAACGGGCCGCCGCTGGCCGTGACGATCAA
Organism: Micromonospora sp. DT231; assembly: GCF_049847025.1. Classification (NCBI taxonomy): domain Bacteria; kingdom Bacillati; phylum Actinomycetota; class Actinomycetes; order Micromonosporales; family Micromonosporaceae; genus Micromonospora; species Micromonospora sp. DT231. The sequence goes on from NZ_JBNCNO010000014.1 coordinate 182,050, forward strand.
CCGGCGCACCTCGCCGCGCGACCCGGACCGCAGGCACTGCGCCAACGCCGAGTGCTCCGAGTCGACCGGAACGATCTGCCCCGGCCGCGTCACCGCGGCCCTGACCAGCGGGCCGCCGGCCACGAGCGACTCCTTGTTGGCCAACGCGAGGGTACGACCACCTCGCAGCGCGGCCAGCGTAGGAGCGAGGCCCAGCGAGCCGACCACCCCGTTGAGCACGATGTCGCACGGCCACTGGGCCAGCTCGGTCATGGCGTCCGGCCCGGCCACGATCTTGGGAAGCTTGAAGTCTCCGGTGGCCCACCCACGCCGGCTCGCCTCGGCGTAGAACGCGAGTTGCAGATCCTGCGCGGCGGACGCCTTGGCCACCCCGACCGCCTCGACGCCCAGTTCGAGGGCCTGCGCGGCGAGCAGCTCGACGTTGCCGCCGCCCGCACCCACCGCGACCACCCGGAACCGGTCCGGGTTGCGCCGGACGATGTCGATGGCCTGCGTGCCGATCGAACCGGTGGACCCGAGCAGGACGAGGTCGCGGGGGGAAGTCACGCGCCCATTCTCCCCCACGGTCACTGAACACCCGCTGGGAGCCTCAACCCTCCCCGCCCACCTGTTCCGCACCTCGCGCCGAGCGCCGCCCGCCGCCGACCCTTGATCGACTCGCCTTCCAGGAAACCGGGCTATCCCCGGCACCCGGACACCCCAACTTCAACGAAACCGTGTCGATCACGCCAGGTCGTCGGCCGAGTCGGTGGGCGTCGGATCTGACGCTTCCTCGTCGAGCAGTTCGGCCGGGTCGATGGCGAACTCGAACGGCTCCCGCATGGCGAAGGTGCTTCCCGCCGCGGCGGCGGCCAACGGGCGGTATTCACCGTCGACCAACTCGAACAGGGCGATCGTCGGCACCCGGTTGCGCAGGTCCACCCGGAGAAAGAACGGCACCCCGACGGCCGCGTACTCCCGGGGCCTGTCGATCACGTCCTTACGCCGGTTACCCGGGGAAACGATCTCCCCCAGCAGCACCGCCTCGGCGATGGCAACCGTGGTGCGGCCACCGCCCGAGTTACGCAACACAGCGATGTCCGGGATGAAGAGATCAGCTCCGGAGATCACGTTGATCTCCGGATAGACCCAGAATCCGGCCTTCCGCGCAGCACGGTGCAGCACGTACGGCAACTCTCGCTCGACCGACTGATGATCGATTCCCGCGTGTGGTGTCACGATCACGCTTCCGCTCAGGACCTCAACCTTGGGGCCGTTGGTCTCCGGCAACAGGTCGAGGGCGAGCTGCGCGGTCCACGGCTCGTCGTGCCACCGCAGCACGTCGAACGACGGCTCGGTGTGCTGCGGCGCCGGCTCCGGCACGAACGCTGCCTGGGCCATCCGGGCTCACCCCCTCAGCGGACCATCCTGCTCAGCTCAGCCTAGTCCCGCAGCCCCGCGAAACCCTGGCCGCACACAGTGTCCGTCGGTGGGCGGAAGGCTGATGGGTTCGTCTCTCAACTGCCCCTCAACCGAGGGGCAAGCCTCGGCCTTAAGGCCAACTCCCCCGGATTCGTCAAACGATCGCTGAACAGGAGTGCGCCGAGGACTCTTTCCACTCCCGCAAGGCCGCATCCGCGGGGGAGTTCATCGCCATTGACTAGGCCTTTGACGTCAGCGGTAATTCTGAGACCAGCAGTGCCACCAACCCTTCCAGGTCATGTCCAGTCATTCTGGGCAGCGTCTCCAGCGTCGTCGCCGAGACGTCGACGAGGGTGCACCGGCGCTCGTTACGACCCGCCACGAGATACCACAGATGGCACCGGTACGAGCGCGGAGAGTCGCTGTTGAGCAGCGCCGGAACGATGACGTGCTCACCACGCGCTTCGACCGCCGTCGCAAGGGTGGTCTCGTCACTCCACCGCCCAGTCCATTTGTTCAGCCACGCCTCGTCATTGATCGCCTTGAGTCGGGGCGTACTCACCCTGTACGCCCCGATCACCGGATCGTCAAGGGGTATGGTCACTCGACCGTCCATTCCTGCCGTCTCTCCCCGGGAAGCCGGCGCAGGTCTCGCTCAAACACATCCACGGGGATCTGGGTATCCCAGTCAATTTCCGGGTGCTCCGCTGAGTCAGCCCGGCGCATCAACTCATAGATTCGGTGGTGGCCGCCCAATACCGCGTCGCGGGACTTCGTTACCAGGATCATGCTCTTGTCCAGGGGCGTCTCGACCGCCGCCTTGAGCTTCTCCGGGGACCAGTCCTTCATTCCTTCCAGCTTGTCCTTCCTCACCGGGTTGCTCGGCTCAAGTTGGGACAGTTCCCGCACCGACATGGTGGTGCAGTTGTGTACGAGAACCGGCGTAGTGCCGGCGATTACATAGTACGTGTGGACATTGGACACGGTGAGGTTGTGGACGACGGCTCGCGGAGTGGTCCACCGTTTGACGGCGGTGACCTGGACGCGGGTGCCCGCGCCGGTCGCCAACCACTCGCCTGAGCGCAGATCGGCGGCCTCGACCCACTCGTCTAGCTCCGGCACCCAGAAGGGATGCCCATCGGTCGCCGTGACTTCGGCGCTTCGATTGCCGCGATCCCCGTCGGTATCGATGGCGATCTTCACGAGGTGCTTGACACCGTCACCCTTGATCGCGGCGGTGACTGTCTCCACCTCGAGTCGACCCGTCTCTGGATCGGTGACCTTCACCTTGTCCCCAGGCTTGACGTCCTCGATCGGCTTGGTGGAGCCGTCCGCCATGAGGACCTTCGTGCCCGGAACGAAGCTGTTGTTGCGGCAGGAGTCGGTGGTCGTACGCGATCCGGGTGGTGCCGGCGTCGGGGTCGGTGGCGGTCTTCTGCCGACCCCGCTGGTCGTAGGTCCAGGTCCACGGGCGGGTCGGGTCGGCGGAGTGGGTGGCCTGCGCCAGTTGGCCGCGCGCGTCGTACGTGTAGCGCATCGACGTGAACGTGGTGCGGTTGGCGTCGTGTCCGCCAACGGCGTGAACAGCGTGCCGACCGGGCTGCCGTCGGCGAAGTAGGCGTTGTTTGTCTGCCACACCTCACCAGAGCTGCCGTACAACGTGTCGGTGATCAGGCGACCCGCGCCGGTCGCCTGTTCCTGGCTCTGCCGCTCACGTCCGAGACCGTCGTAGAGGGTGACCGCGGTCTGGACCTTGCCTTCGTGGCCGCGGCTGAAGGTGGTGATGTAGGGCGGTTTGCCGGGCCGGGTCGCGTGCTCGGCCTTGAAGTCCGGGACGAGGGAGGCGGACGGGGTACGGCCGGGCGCCCAGGCCTCGACGAGCCGACCCATCGGGTCGTACCGGGCCTCGCTGACCCGGTCGTGAGGCTTGCTCGGCGCTGCGCTTGGCCGCCTGGACGAATGCGGTCCAGGCCGACGGGGTGAAGGTCAGCCGCACTGGTCCTGATCAGTCGGCCGGGGTGGCACGACCCCGTCGCCGTAGTTGGCGGCCAGGGTCGCGGCCCACACGTCCGGGACGATCCGGCCGGGAAAAGCCAGCGGGACGTACGACTGCAGCGCGCCGACCGCGTCCAGCATGGGTGCGAACTGCTCCTGCCATTCGCTGCGTACGGCCGAGGTGGGGAACCCCCGGAAGACCGCGACTTCGGGATCCCGCTCACCCCAGCATCCCCACCTGCGGGAAGGCCCGGTCACGGCGATGACGTTCGCCGAGATCGCGATCGAACCGAAGATGTCGCTGGCAGCCTCGTGACCAATCAGCGCCCAGTAGTCGTCCTCGCCGGCCGCGACGGACAACGACAGGGCCGGATACGACTGATACTCCGACAGGTAGTACGCATCGCAATCCGGCTCAAGGACCAGCAGCTCGACGTGTTCGTCGCCATGCCAACGGGCCATCGCACAGAGCGCCGGCCAGAGCTCCGGGGCGAGGACCGCATCGAACTCGCAGAACAGTGACTCCCCGCCAACCTCACGGAAGACCTGGTCGGGCAACCTCACCGAGAGATCGAAGGTGGCAGCAGAGCGGGAGCGAATGCTCAGGTAGGCGCGGTTATCGATCACGACAGACTCCTCCCCCGGAGATCGTCAGGTGCCGCCCCGCCCCCGGCACCATGCATGACTGGATCGCGGGGTTGCCAACCGGACCTGCGACAGATCTTGGAGGGAAATCGCCCCTCCGGCGGGCTCAACCGGTGGTTGCAACACCGAGGAGCTGGGTCATCTTCTCACCTGGGGTGGCCCAGCCCAGGGTCATG